>NZ_CP023276.1:1330352-1995529 GCF_003065365.1 Polynucleobacter difficilis
GCTATAAGCCCGTGCTAAAGGCCTACCATCGACTTCCAGGCCAATCATTAAGAAGTGGCCATTGCGAAAGCGCAGGCCTTGATTGCGGGTAGTCGTAAAACTAAAGAGGGTATCGTTCCAATGGTGAATCGAGAGAACGGTTTCGGTGTTGTAGGTGGCCATGATTATCTATGGAATTTACAGTAGGCAACGTGTTTGATAAATATGCCTAATGATAAACGCGAGAATTGGAAAAGGGTGGCATTCTGCCTCGCAGCCAGACTAGATTGCCATGATGAATAAGTTAAATAGTGCATTCACTATTAGTATATAGAGGCAAATCGTTTTAATTGCTCTTGCAGATAAGTCGTGCCAGCGAAGTAAACGCGTAGCCAAATACATTCCTAGGAAATATGCAGGAATTGCTAATAAAAGCCATTGGATCCAGCCCAAACCGCCACCCATCATGCTGGCTGTAATAATCGCAAAAAAACAAATCCCTGAAACAAATTGCGATAGTAGCCCTCTTGCGCGCTCAAATTGCATACTGCTAGAGTTAAAGTAGAGTGCAACAGGCGGGCCGCCAATACCGCAAGAACCCAAGAGGAAGCCGGCTAGCGATGAGGCAGTGATATCGCCCGTTTTGCTCAACTCAAATGTAAAGTGGGGGCGAGCAAGCAAGTAAACAGAAAACAAAATAATAATGGTGCTGCTAATGACTTTGAGTGTAGAGATGGTCACAAACTGACTCAAAAAAATACCCAATGGCAAGGCCAAAGCAGCAATCAGCCACATCCGATAGATCCTAGGCTTATCCTGCACCGAAACTTTCCATTGCCGAGATAACCAAACTCCGCCCAAAAGCTCAGTGCTCATCACAATCGGTATAAAAAATGGAACCGCGAATACCCACATCAATAACGGCGACATAATGAGGGCGCCGCCAAAACCACTCAGGCGTCGAATTAACCCGCCCAAGATCGCCGAAAAAAATAAAATGCCTACCGGGAGCCAATCGATCGAATTCAATTAGCGCAACTTAGATTGTTTGATCATTACCAGATAAACCTTAGTTAGAAATCTAAAAATAATCAGTCATTTTGCGCCGCTCTTGAGGCCGAAAGGCCACTGAAGGTGATCAAAAAACCAGGACTATTGCGGTAATCGCAAGGGCATTCCAAAATTTACTAATAAATTCGATTTATTGTTCTTTTGAGTGGAACAAAATTAATTATACGGCCTCCCGCCCTATCGTTTTTACTAATATAAAACATCTTGTTCCGCTAAGTTGAATGATGTATTGTTTGTAAAGACACACAAAGTAGTTTGTAACTAACTCAAATAAGGAGTTTGAAATGATGATTCAATTTGTAAAACGGGTGGCTGCAGTTACCGCTCTATCGGCCGCTCTATGCGGAATGACGTTTGCACAGTCAGCGCCAATCAAAATGAAGCTGCAGACCGGCGTGCCTTCTGCCAGTATTTATTTTGAACTCATGAAAAACTTTGGAGAGCGCGTTGACAAGATGTCAAATGGCCGCCTTAAAGTCGAAGTATTGCCCGATGGCGCTGTTGTTGGTGCTTTTGGAATTTTAGATGCGGTTGATAAAGGTGTAGTTGACGGCGGTTTTGCTTGGACTCATTACTGGTCAGGTAAAAACTCTGCAGCAGCTCTTTTCTCCAACCCAGCATCTGGTTCAGGCGTTGGTTTGGACCAGGTCTCGCACATGGCCTGGCTTAAAAACGGTGGCGGCGACCAACTCTATGAGCGTCTTTTTACTGAGGTCCTCAAAACCAATATCAAGCCATTCATGATTCAGCCTATGGGTCCTGATCCATTTGGTTGGTTCAAAAAGCCTATTAATTCGATTGCGGATATGAAGCCAATGAAGTACCGCTCCCCCCCAGGATTAACGGCGGAGATTTTTAAGGAAATGGGTTTAACTACTGTCGCGATGCCAGGCTCTGAAATTGTTCCTGCAGCACAGCGTGGCGTAATTGATGCCGCAGAGTGGATTGGGCCAGCTGACGATATGATTTTGGGTTTCCAAAATGTGTTTAAGCATTACTACCTCCAAGGCTTACATCAGTCAACTGACGTCGCAGAACTTTTAATTAACAAAACCTTCTGGGATAAATTGCCTGCCGATCTTAAGGTGATTGTTGAAACTGCAGTTTCTGCAACCATTGCAGAAACATATACATTTAACGTATACCGCAACGCAGTTGCCTTAGAAAAACTCAAGAAGGATCATGGCGTAACTGTTCATGACACTCCAAAAGAGTTCTTCACTGCATTCCAAAAAGCAACAGCCGTAGTTTATACGCGCGAATCCGAGAAAAACCCCTTCTTCAAAGAAGTTCTTGAATCCCAGCGTAAATTTGCAGGCATTGTTGTCCCTTACTGGACCCAAATTAATGGTCTTTACTACAACATCGGTGCAACTGTAGTAAACAGTAAGAAGAAGTAATTTAAAGTTTTAGCTATACATAAAGGGGTGGGTATTCCCACCCCTTTTTTTAAATGGAATTAACGGTGTTAAATACAAATCAAGATTTAATCGCATTTTCTAGAAAACTGGATCGCATTACTTCAATCGCAGGCAACATTGTGGGTTGGATGCTGATTCCCATGATTCTTAGTCTGGCTTATGAAGTGGTGGCGCGTTATGCATTTGGCGCCCCAACTATCTGGGCGTATGACATGACATTTATGCTTTACGGCGCCTTTTTTATGCTGGGCTCGAGCTATACCCTGAAACATAAGGGCCATATTCGTACCGATATGTTTTATGACAATTGGTCACCAAAAAAGCAAGCCCTAGTTGATCTTGCTTGTTACCTAATCCTCTTCTACCCTTTTGTGTTGATTTTTACAATCGTGGGATGGGAATATTTTTATAAAGCCCTCACCAGCAACGAGCGCTTTGTCTCAAGTCCTTGGATGGCAATTACCTGGCCTTTTAAGCTGACATTACCGCTAACCGGTTTTCTGCTTTTTATTCAAGGACTTTCCGAAGTAAGCAAATGCCTAGTTGCGATTCGATCAAACGAATGGCCCTTAGATACTACAAGCGAAGGGGCATAAGATGGATCATCAAATTTTAGGTATTGTTGGTTTAGGCGTTTTACTCTGCGCCATCTTTATTGGCTTTCCAATTGCGTTCACGCTCGGAGCGCTCAGCATCATCATGGGTTTTATTGCCTTAGGTCCCGTTGTATTTGATCTTGCGATCTTGCAAACGCTGTCCGTTATGCAAGATAGCGTCTTAGCATCAATCCCCTTCTTTCTTTTTATGGGATTTTTACTAGAGCAGTCCGGGATTATGGAGCGCTTGTTTGGTGCGATTCAGCAATTGTTTGCCGGTATTCGGGGCTCACTCTATCTCGCAGTCATTGTTACCGCCACGATTTTTGCTGCCGCAACAGGCATCGTAGGCTCATCGGTTGTCTTACTAGGCGTAATGGCTGCGCCATCCATGATTAAAAGTGGTTATGACGTGCGCATGTCCGCAGGAGCAATTACCGCTGGCGGCACATTGGGCATCCTGATACCGCCCTCCGTGATGTTGATCGTCATGGGGCCGGTCGTTGGGATACCTGCAACGGATTTATTTGCCGCTGCAGTCTTACCGGGCCTGCTTTTAGCTTTTCTCTTTGCCTCTTGGTGCATGATTCGCTGCTGGATCAATCCGGCTTTGGGGCCAGCACTGCCAGTTGAAATGCGCGCAAAGTCACTTAAGCCAGTCTTAATTGATTTAGTGATTGGTATTGCGCCAGTGATCGTAGTTCTATTTGCCACCTTAGGCGTAATTCTGGCAGGCATAGCAACTCCAACCGACGCAGGGGCAGTTGGTTGCGTGGCTACCTTCTTGTTGACTACTATGTCTGGGCGCATGACTTTAGTCAAAATCAAAAACTGTGTCATGCAAACCTTGCGTGTCTCAAGCATGATTCTGCTATTAGTGACCACTTCAAACCTATTTGGGTCGGTATTTTCAAGGCTCGGTAGTGCGGACTTAATTGCTAGCTTTCTGACCTCCCTACCCCTGCCACCCATGGTGATGTTGATCTTAATCTTGTTCTTGATTTTCTTATTGGGATGGCCGCTGGAGTGGGTTCCGATTGTCTTAATCGTTGTACCCATCTTCTTACCCATTATTAAAGCAGCAGGTATTGATTTAATTTGGTTTAGCACCTTAGTGGCAGTAACACTCCAGACGGCTTGGCTCTCGCCGCCAGTTGCTCTATCTGCTTATTTCCTTAAAGGAGTTGCTCCCTCTTGGAAGATAACGGATATTTATGCTGGCATGTCTCAATTTATGGTGCTACAAATCATTGCGGTCATCCTACTGCTAGTCTTCCCTCAGTTGGCGACGTGGCTGCCATCGGTCAATTGATTAATATCGGTGCTAGGTTGATTATGAGATGCATTGCATAATCAACTTTTTAAAAAATGGCTATTTTCTCAATGCTGAAAATTGTATTTTTAAGCTTTAACGCATATGTCAATTAATTCGGTTGACTACATCATTGTAGGCGCGGGATCCTCCGGGTGCGTACTTGCCAATCGACTCTCTGAGGATCCACAAAACTCAGTGTGTTTAATCGAAGCAGGCCCTAAGGATAGATCGCCGTGGATTCATTTGCCGATTGGTTATGGCAAAACCATGTGGGACCCAAAGTTAAATTGGAAGTTCGAAACTGAGCCTGATCCAGGTATGAATCAGCGCAAGATCTATTGGCCGCGCGGAAAATGTCTGGGGGGGTCTAGCTCGATTAATGGATTAATTTTCATACGTGGGCAAAAAGAAGACTACGACGGCTGGAAAGCTCTAGGTAATAAAGGCTGGGGCTGGGATGATGTTCTACCCTACTTTAAAAAATCAGAGGGAAATGATCGATTAGGTGGCCCGCTACACTCTCAAACAGGCCCTCTTAAAGCCTCATCTATTCCCAAAAAACATCCGCTGGTTGAAGCATTTATTAAAAGTGCAACTCACCTAGGTGTTCCAGAAACCGATGACTTCAATAATCTAACCCAAGAGGGGGTTGGATACTACCAACTGACTACCGATAAGGGATTACGTTGCAGCACTGCCGTAGCTTACTTAAAGCCTGCCAAATCGCGTCCTAATCTGACTATTCTCACTGACAGTCAGGTGATGCGCGTTATATTTGAGGATCGTCGTGCCGTGGCTATTGAATTAACTCGTGATGGTGAAACGCAGATTGTTCGAGCAAATAAAGAAATCATTCTTAGCGCAGGCGCCCTTCAATCGCCGCAAATTCTGCAATTGTCAGGGATTGGGCCTGCAAAACTCCTCAATGAATTCAATATACCCCTCATCCACGATTTGCCTGGGGTTGGTGAGAATTTACAGGACCATTTACAGTACCGTTTGATTTATGAACTAAATAAACCCATCTCCACCAACGTCCAACTCTCTTCACTCCTAGGAAGGATGATGATGGGTTTGGATTGGCTTTTATTCCGCGGCGGCCCGCTTTCGATTGGAATTAATCAAGGCGGCCTATTTACTAAAGTAATGAATTCATCCACTACGCCAGATATTCAATTTCATTTGGCTACTTTATCGGCTGATATGGCGGGCGGCAATGTACATCCCTTCCCTGGCTTTACAATGTCAGTGTGCCAACTTAGACCAGAATCTCGGGGCCATGTTCGTATTCAATCCAACGATCCACTCGTGCCGCCCAAAATGTTTGCCAACTACCTTGCTACCGAACATGATCGCGCAACCAGTATTGCAGCCGTTCAATTTGCACGAAAAATTGCACAAACAGAACCCCTCAAATCCTTAATTGAGAGAGAAATTAAACCGCACAACCCTCAGAATGATGCAGACATACTGGAATTCTGTCGCAATAGTGGTGCTACCATCTTTCATCCGACCGGTACATGCCAAATGGGGGCTGATAACAATCCACTCGCCGTCTTGGATTCAAATCTAAAGGTCAGGGGTGTCACTGGACTCCGGGTTGTAGACTGCTCGGCAATGCCTACTTTACCTTCAGGCAATACCAACTGGCCAGCAGTCATGCTCGCTGAAAGAGCCTCAGACCTCATATTAGGGAGGATTGCTAAACACTCATAAATGCGGGAAGATATTGAGTAAACTGACTTCCTTGGTAGTACAACTATAAAAATACCTGCCACCCACCATGAGACAGTTACCCTTTTTAAAATGGCTACCTGAGTATCGTAATACTGGAACGATACGCGCTGATTTACTAGCCGGCTTGACCGGCGCCATTGTTGTACTTCCCCAAGGAATTGCATTTGCATTGCTCGCTGGAATGCCGCCGCATTACGGCCTTTATGCCGCCATGGTGCCTTGCTTGATTGCCGCTCTTTTTGGATCAAGTCGCCTGATGGTCACTGGACCAGCGAATGCCATCTCCCTAACTACTATGGCCCTGATTGCTCCACTGGCCATACCTGAATCTCCTCAATATGTAATGCTTGTATTAACACTGAGTTTTCTAGTGGGAATAATTCAATTGATTTTAGGTTTTAGCGGTATTGGAAAGTGGGTAGAAAAAGTGCCGCATTCAGTGATTGTAGGTTTTACTGCTGGAGCTGCTGTACTAATCATTAACAGCCAGGCCGGCACTCTCCTTGGAATGGATATTCCTCGAGGCACAGATGTCATCCACACCATCCAAGCAGTAAGCAGCCACCTGCTGAGCGGCAATGTTCAATGGCAATCTATTGCGCTTGTGCTGATCACATTAGGAGTGGTTCGCTTGTGGGGCTCGCTGAACAAATACGTACCAGCAATGCTCATTGCGGTGATTGTCGGTGCTGTCGCCGCAATCCTCATTGAGCTAGTCTTCCCAACCCTAAGCCAGTTTAAGCGCGTCAGCAACATACCAGGAGCCTTTCCCCCGCTCTCTTTTCCAGACCTGAATCCGGCCACCGTACAGCAATTATTTGGCGCTATGCTAATCATGACCTTGCTTGCCTCAACAGAGGCCATGGCAATTGCGCGTGCGATCGCTTTAAAAACAAAAGATTCATTTAATGCAAACCAAGAATTTATTGGGCAAGGCTTAGCTAATGTTGCCGGCTCTTTTTTTTCAGCCTATCCTTCAAGCGGATCATTTAATCGTACGGGCGTCAATTTAGCTGCCGGAGCAAAAACACCGCTATCGGCCATCAGCGCAGCATTTTTCTTAATCGTCATCTTGGCATTTGTATCACCCCTAGCAAAACATATTCCCTATGTTGTAATCGCATCCTTACTGCTACTAGTAGCATGGAAATTGATTGATCTAAAACAAATTCGCCACGAGTTCGAATTGGGCAAAGGCGCCTGGATTCCGATGCTTGTTACAGCAGCTGGCACGGTAACTATTGCCCTTGAATGGGCGATCCTACTTGGCATCTTCTCATCGATATTGATGCACAAAATACTCGGATATGGCAAAACGAAGAGCAAGTAATTCTGATTTTTGAGCCTACGCCAGATCTAACAACTTAAGGCGCTGGACTTTACCAGAGGGCCCCCTAGGCAAGTCTTTCATGAAGAGAATAGTTTTAGGCGTTCTAAATTTACCTAGATTATCAATACAAAATTGGCGCATTTCCGCCTCGGAGCAAGATTGCCCCTCCTTTAAAATGATGCAGACCATAATCTCTTGGCCGTAGTTGGCATCTGGTATTCCGACAGAAGCGGCATCTAATACGGCTGGATGCTTCAAAACAACTTCATCGATTTCACGAGGGGCAATATTTTCACCGCCCTTAATAATCAATTCTTTCAATCTACCGGTAATGAAGTAAAACCCATCAGCATCCCGCATTCCTAGATCGCCCGTCCTCATCCAACCTTCTGCATCAAAGGCTTTCTTAGTTTCGGCCTCACCCTTGTAATAGGCATGCAATACATTCTCACCCTTGAGGCAAATTTCCCCTGAAACGAGATCAGACACCACGCCTCCAGAATCGTCCACAATCTTTGCTGTAACTCCACAGGGCAGTCCAGGACTGCCAAAACGCCTGCGCTCGTCGTGTGGATTGCAAAACACAATCGAGCAGGTTTCCGTCATCCCCATTGCCTCGATCACAGGCATTCCAAATAAGGCCTCAAACTCACGATGGTGCTCTGGTGGCAAAGGAGCAGATGCTGAGCGCCCGAAACGAATGTGTTTAAGCTGAGCGATATCGGGTTTACTGGCGCCACTTTTTGCGGCATTAATTAAATAAGCAATGATGGTGGGAACCATATTGATCCACGTGCAACGATATTGAACTACCATCTTCCACCACGTCGATACTGAAAAATGATGGGGGGCAACAATCGATCCACCAGAAAAGAATGGTGTTATGGTTGAAATAACTTGACCGTTGATATGGTAAATGGGCAGCGAGCTCAAGACAATATCTGCCGGAGTTAGCTGATGCCATTCACTAATCGACTTGGCTGCGTGCAATAAATTCCGATGCGTTAATAAAACCCCCTTTGGCGTGCCAGTAGTGCCCGAGGTATACATTAATAAAGCGGCATTATTGGGATCAATTTGTGGCAAGGGCGATCGCACTGATTTAAGAAAAGGTCCATATTCGGCGTCTGGGTCCAATTCTACTAACGCAAAGGTGCGTTGGGTTTTTTTCAAGGCTGCAAATAAGCTCGGCTTGTTCTCTGGCGCATAAAACAGTATCTCGATATCGCTATGGTCTAAAACCCAAGCCAGTTGATCTACCGGCGCCAAGAGGTTCAACGGGGTAACCACCCTCCCACAAACCATCGTGGCAATAAATACCGTTGTGGTCTGTCGTCCATTATGCATAAAGATGCCCACATGACCAGCGGCACTAATTTGGCGGTCATTCAACCAGCCCATAAAATGCTCGGCCTCTATAGCCATCTGCCCATACGATAATTTCTGATCGGTCTCCGGAGCAAACAGCAAGACGTGGTCCGGCTGCCGCTTGGCCCACTTCGTTAAGACTTGGGCAATGCTAGCGCTAGCTGAGTTCAGAATTTCTGCCATATTAAGGAGAGTAAATTGCCGCTAAGTTGATCTGACTATTTAGGGTATCGACTGAAATAATTCGCTAGCAAAGTCTCAACATCCGGCACTTTTTCAGCAATCGGCCGTACTACACGAGTGGTGTTGAGGTAGTGGCGATAGTTCATGTTATCGGAGAAATTATTTTTTCCCCAGGTACCACAGCCCATCGACAAAGAGAAAGGAAGACCATTTTCAAAGCTGCCTCCAGTAGCAATGGCATGTGCCTGGTTCACAATTACACGCGCAACCGGTAAATCACGGGCCAAATCAGCCGCCCTCTCCTCCATGATCGAGCCGCTGCTTGCCGTATGCAAGCCAACCGAATGTCCTGCGCCTTGATAAGAATAAACATTAGTAACCAATTCTTTGGCAGCCTGAAAGTTTGCAGCGCGCCAGACTGTCAAAATAGGACTTAATTTTTCGCCTGAAAATGGAGCAGTTGAACCATAGCCGGCTTCTTCAACCATAAAAAAACGCGCGCCGCTGGCTTTGGGGTGCTGTAACTTTGCCCGCTCTGCAATCACTGCTGGTGATTGGGCTGTTAAGGCTGAAGTTAGTTTCCTGTTACTAAACATCACATCATGAAGGCGTTGCTTATCAGCGGCATCTAACAGTACGCCGCCAGCGCGCTCTAAGGCTTCAATCGCAGAGTCATAGATCGCATCAAGCAAAACGGCTCCATTCTCACTGGAGCAACTGGTCGCATTATCAAATGTCTTTGATTGATTAATTTTATGAGCTGCGGCATCCAAATTGGCATGCTCATCTATGATCACCAACACATTACCGGCGCCCACTCCAAATGCTGGCGTTCCACACGTGTAAGCGGAACGTATATTGGCTTGCGAGCCTGTAGCCACAACTAAATCAGCCAACCGCATCAGCTCGTGTGTAGCATCTTTTGTAATCGGGTCTGGCAGCATCTGTACCAAATCCCTTGGCGCCTTCACTAAATCCAACTGCGCATGAACAAATTCTAATAAACGAAAACACGTTGATTGCCCTTTCGGGGATGGGGCAATAACCACTGCATTACGGCATTTCAGAGCATTCAAAATTTTATTGATTGGCGTAGCGCCGGGATTGGTTGAGGGCGTAATAGCAGCCACAACCCCTACCGGCCTTGCATACTCTGTAATTCCAGTTGCGGAATCGTGAGAAACAACTCCAACCGTTTTGGCCTTTTGTAAATCTCGTACTAAGCCTAATGTTTTACGAAAATTCTTTTTAAACTTATCAGCAGCATCACCCAGGCCCGTATCGCGGACGGCTAATTTAGCCAACTCCTCATTTCTGCTGGGCTCCAAAATAGCCCACGCAACTGAGGAGACAACTAAATCAACCTGCTCTTGCGTGTATAACTCAAACTCTTTTTGCGCAATATGGGCGCGCTGGATGATACTTTCTACTTCTGACATATGCTCTTTACTGTAAGTTTAAAAATGATCACTAACACGCTCAATCGACCTTAATATTGGCCGCTTTTACAACCTGCTTCCACTTGGCAATCTCTTTTTTCACTACAGCACCCAACTGGGATGGCGAATCACCCACTGCTTCCGCACCTTGACTGAGTAACTTTTCTTTTACTTCAGGCTGCGCAAGCACTTTTAAGGCTGCTTTATTTAAGCGCTCAACGATTGGCTTTGGAGTGCTTGCTGGAACGAACATGGCATACCAAGAGTCAACTTCAAAATCCTTAAAGCCTGATTCAGCCATGGTGGGCACATCAGGAAAAACTGCAGACCGCTTAACGGTTGAAACTGCCAAGGCTTTTACTTTTCCAGATTTTACAAACTGAGCTGCAGCCGGTATCGAAACCCAAAGCAATGGAACTTGTCCTGCTATGACATCCGTAATAGCTGGGCCACCGCCACGGTAAGGGATATGCACCATGTCAACACCGGCATCTGTTGCCATCATGGCCCCAGCAAGGTGGCCTGGTGAACCATTGCCAACCGACGCATAAGAAATCGAGCCAGGTTTTGCCTTGGCCATCTCAATTACTTCTTTTACATTCTTGGCAGGAAAATTCGGGTTTGCTACCAAAATTTGTGGCAAAGATGCAATGGTTACTACTGGAGAAAAATCCCTCTCCGTATCAAAAGGTAATCGTGGGTAAAAAGATGGATTAATAGTATGCGATGAAAGCGTGAACAAAACCGTGTATCCATCGGATGGGGATTGCGCAGCTAAAGCAGATCCAATTGAGCCACCAGCACCGCCACGATTATCAATAATGACTTGTTGACCTAGCTCTTTAGCCAGCGGCTCCTGAACTATTCGGGCAATAACGTCAGTACCACCTCCAGGAGGATAAGGCACGATAAATTTGATTGGCTTAGTGGGCCACGATTGAGCTTGAACTGCGCCAATCATTAAGGCGCTAGAGAGGCAAATAGCAACCCCAGACACCAAGGACATAATCATTTTTTTATTCATATAAACTCCCATAGAAGTTATTCTTGTAAGTCTCCATCAGTAACCATACTCTATTCAGCTTACCTGAACAAGTTGTTTCGTATAAGTAAAAACACTAACTTATTTATGCTATAAATAGATTATGTTCTATTAAAATGAACGAAATATGTAATTTTATGAGATTAATCCTATGTTCGAGCTAGAAACGATTGAAATTCTGGATACCTCAAAAAAGGATCCTTCGAACGAAAACTCCTCAATGCTCAAGGGAGTTGTCATTCTAGAGGCCTTGGCAGCACTTCGTCAGCCAGCCTCTCTGGCCCAGCTCATGCAAATTACAGGAATGCCGAAGGCTTCGTTGCATCGCACTTTGGCTATTTTTGAAGAAGCCGGTCTTGTTATGCGCGAGCCTGGAGGAAAGGCTTACAGCCCTGGAGAGCGCCTTGCGAGCCTTGCACTTGAGACCTTATGCCATGACAGTGTTTCCAGCGTACGCCATTCAATATTACGAAAACTGGTGTCAGACCTAAAAGAAACCTGTAATCTGGCTGTACTTCGCCGCGGCGAACTTTTTTATTTGGATCGGGTAGAAGCAAACTGGGCCTTACGCCTACACCTCCCACCGGGAACAGTGCTACCGCCGCATTGCAGCGCAAGCGGAAAGCTCCTGCTTGCCTTTAAACCCCTAGATGAACGCGCAAAACTACTCGATAACTTACCGCTAGAGCAATTTACACATCGAACCATTGTCGATCGCGATTTGCTGGAATCCGAACTAGACCGAATTATTAGTACCGACTATGCCGTCGACAATGAAGAATATGTTCTGGGAGTTTCCTGCGTTGCAGTACCAGTGCGAGATAAGCATGGCGATGCCGTTGCGGCAATTGCCATCCATGCTGCCACAGCCCGGCTGCCGCTCAATCAAGCAATGGAGTACATCCCTCAGCTTCGTGCTGCCGCAGAGCGGATATCAAACACCCTTAGCTGAGCCAATGATCAAAACATGAGTTCAAAATACCCTCTCTTAGAGGCCCTCATCCAAGAGTCAAAAGGCAGGAAGCCGCTTGGCGTAGTCTTTCCACTCAGCGAGCCCGCCCTCGAAACGGTAACGCAATTGCGGGAGCAGTCTCTTTGCGCTCCCATCTTAATTGGACCCCAGGAGCAAATCGCCCTATTAGCAAAGAAGATGGGGGCTGATATCAACGGAATACAAATCATTGATACGCCGAACAACCCCGTTGAGGCAGCGCAGATTGCAGTGGCAATGGCTAAAGCTGGTGCGCTTGCTGCGCTAATGAAAGGCTCCCTACACACCGAGGACTTAATGGGTCCGGTTGTCAGCAAGGAAGGCCTGAGAACGGAGCGAAGAACGAGTCACCTCTTTTTGTTTGAACTCAGCAGTTACCATAAGCTGATTGGGATTAGCGACTGCGTTGTTAATATTGCACCCACGGTTGAGCATAAAAAACATATCTTGCTCAATAGCTTAGATGCACTCGCCAAAATTGGAATCATTAAGGCCAAAGTAGCCATCATCGCAGCAACTGAGGTTGTTAATCCAAGCATGCAGGCAACTGTGGATGCAAAGACATTAGTCGATTTACAGCGTGATGACGCTTTTTTTCCGGGCGCATTGATTGAAGGACCCTTCGGTTTTGATAACGCCATTTCAGCGACCTCTGCAAAAACAAAGGGGATCGACTCCATGGTCTCGGGCGATCCTGATCTATTGCTCGCCCCCGATCTTCAGGCTGGCAATATTCTGTACAAGTCGCTTATCTATATGGCAGGTGCTGAGTGCGCCGGAGCTATCTTAGGTACTAGCGTGCCAATCATCCTAACCTCGCGCTCCGACTCGGTTTTTTCCAGAGTAGCATCCACCGCATTGGCACTACGCCTAGCCTAAACCAAATCTCCTTTTAAGAGACCACAAAGCCATGTTTAAGATTTTTTCAAAAGATCCGATCCACGATCCGATTCACAAGCAAGCAGCTGCAACTGAAATCAAAAAAACAACGTGCTATATGTGTGCCTGCCGCTGTGGTATTCGAGCGCATCTGCGCGATGGCGAACTGGTCTACATTGATGGCAACCCTGAGCACCCGCTGAACCAAGGCGTTATCTGCGCAAAAGGATCTGCTGGCATCATGAAGCAGAAGTCTCCGGCGCGCATCACAAAACCCCTTCTACGCAAGAAAGGAAGCGACCGAGGCTCTGGTGAGTTTGATGAAATTAGTTGGGAGCAAGCATTTGAATTGCTTACCGATCGATTAAAAAAGATCCGCGAAACCGATCCAAAGAAATTTGCTCTATTTACCGGACGTGATCAGATGCAAGCCTTAACCGGTCTATTTGCCCGCCAATTTGGCACGCCGAATTATGCAGCGCACGGCGGATTTTGTTCCGTCAATATGGCTGCCGGAATGATTTACACCATTGGCGGCAGTTTTTGGGAATTTGGTGGACCCGATCTGGATCACGCAAAGCTGTTCATCATGATTGGCACTGCTGAGGATCACCACAGTAATCCAATGAAGATTGCGCTCTCGAAATTTAAAAGAGCAGGCGGTCGTTTTATATCCATCAACCCGGTACGCACCGGTTACTCTGCCATTGCCGATGAATGGATTCCGATTAAACCGGGCACAGACGGCGCCCTGTTCATGGCCCTCATGCACGAACTCATTCGCACTGAACAATACGATGCGGACTTCTTAAAGCGCTATAGCAATTCTGGTCAGCTGGTCTGTCTGGATGCAGGACCCGAGGAGGGTCTATTCTTATTTGACCCCGACTCTGATCCGATTAATGCCGATTTACCGCACAATAAATACGTATGGGATGCCAATACCCAGAGCGCAAAACCCTGCTTTGAAAAAGGCGTATCGCCAACGCTCTGTGGCGAGTTCATCATGGGCCCAGGCCCACACCAAGGTAAAAAAGTAGCGCCCGCATTTGAATTGCTGCGTAAGCAAGTGCACGACACAACGCCAGAATGGGCGTCCTCCATTACCAGCATTCCGGCTGATCGAATTAAAAAATTAGCAACTGAAATTGGTCAAGCTGCATTTGAGCAAGCATTTGAAATGCCGGTGCAATGGACTGACGCCTGGGGCGAGTCCCATCAGACGGTTACCGCAAGGCCAGTCGCCTTTCATGCCATGCGCGGATTGGCAGCCCACTCCAATGGCTTTCAAACAACGCGTGGCTTGGCTGTGTTGATGTCATTGATTGGCACGATTGATAGGCCAGGTGGCTTTAGGCACAAAGCACCTTATCCACGGCAGGTGCCGCCAAATGTAAAGCCGCCCTCTTCTGAAAACGACATCAAACCCAATACGCCGCTTGGAAAAGCCCCGCTGGGATGGCCCACTCAGCCAGAAGACTTAGCTCTCGATGCCAAGGGCAATGCCCTGCGCATCGATAAAGCCTATACCTGGGAGCACCCATTAGCAGCCCACGGCTTAATGCATAACGTGATTACCAATGCGGTCAAGGGCGACCCCTACCCCATTGATACGCTGATGATCTTTATGGCTAATATGTCATGGAACTCGACCATGAACACCATGGAAGTGCGCGAGCTCTTAAATTCTAAAAATGCCAACGGTGAATTTAAGATCCCATTCCTGGTGGTGTGCGATGCCTTTCAATCGGAAATGGTTGATTTTGCCGACCTCGTTCTGCCTGATACAACTTATTTAGAGCGCCACGATGCAATGAGCTTATTGGATCGACCGATTTCGGAATACGACGGTCCAGTTGATTCCGTGCGCATTCCAGTCTTGCCGACTACAGGTGAATGCAAGCCCTTTCAGGAAGTGTTAATTGAATTGGCCTCACGCTTAAAGTTCCCCGCATTTACTACCGAAGATGGCGGCCGCAAATTTAAAGACTACCCAGATTTTATTACGCGCTTTGAAACCGCCCCCAACTCAGGCATTGGATTTTTGGCAGGATGGCGCGGCAAGGATGGCGAAAAGAGTTTACGCGGTGAGCCAAACCCAGATCAATGGAAGCGTTACGCTGAAAACAATTGCGTCTTTCATTACAAAATGCCTGTAGAGCATCAATACATGCGCAATTGGAATCGTGGCTATCTCGACTTTAGTAAGGCAAATGCGCTGCGTCAAAAAAATGATCCAATCATGATTGCAATTTATTCCGATATTTTGCAAAAATTTCGCTTGGCAGCAAAAGGACAAAGACCAGGATCTGCCCCTCCCGAGCATCTCAAATCCCGCATCCTCAAGTACTTTGATCCATTGCCGTTTTGGTATCCACCCCTCGAAGATGAGGTTACGGATCTAGAAAAATACAGCTTGAACGCAATCACTCAGCGTCCGATGGCGATGTATCACTCTTGGGATTCACAAAACGCTTGGCTGAGACAAATTCATAGCCATAACTATCTGTACGTCAACACCAAAACGGCGCTAGAGCATGGCATTAATGATGGCGCTTGGATGTGGATTGAATCGCAATGGGGCAAGGTCAAGTGTATGGCCCGCCACTCCGAAGCCGTAGATCCAGGCACTGTTTGGACATGGAATGCCATTGGTAAGGCAGAGTCTGCTTGGAGCCTCGATCCGAGTTCGGATGAGTCTAAAAAAGGATTTTTGCTAAATCACCTGATTTCTGAAGAACTATCGCTTGGTGGCTTTTCAGTCAGCAACTCCGATCCAATCACCGGCCAAGCCGGCTGGTACGACGTACGTGTCAAATTAGCCGCTGCAGATGAAAATGAACCCGAAGAAACATGGCCGCAAGTAAAGGCTCATCGGGTGCCCGGAATGATTACTAAATAACTTTTTCTATAGAACTTCTATGTCACAAAATAACAGCACTTCTGTAAAGTCAGTCCCAAAGACCAAGCAACTGGCTTTGGTCATCGACCTGAATGTATGCGTGGGTTGCCATGCCTGCGTCACATCTTGCAAAGAATGGAATACCTCGGGATCGGCTGGTCCGCTGACCGACCTCAATGCTTACAGCGCAAATCCAAATGGTGCTTTTTTCAACCGGGTTCAAACCTATGAATCTGGCACCTTCCCCAAAATGGAAACCGTACATTTTCCAAAATCATGCCTGCACTGCGAGGACCCTCCTTGCGTACCGGTATGCCCCACCGGTGCCAGCTATAAACGTGCTGAAGATGGCATCGTGCTCGTTGATTACGATAAATGCATCGGTTGCAAGTATTGCGCTTGGGCCTGTCCTTATGGCGCGCGTGAACTCGATGAAGAACGCCAAGTGATGACCAAATGTACCTTATGCGTAGATCGGATCTATAGCGAAACCTTGCCAGAAAGCGAAAGAAAACCTGCATGCGTTCTCGCCTGCCCCACGAGTGCTCGTATTTTTGGTGATGTCCATGATCCTGAATCAGAAGCAAGCCAAGCAATTGAAAAGCGCTCGGGCTACAAGCTTATGCCGGAGTGGGAAACACAGCCAGCAAATCACTATTTACCACGCTCGATCACCGAAATCATTAATGCAGTAAAGGCAGAAAATAATGCATCCTAGTTTTTCTCTCATTTTCTTCACTACCTTGGCAGGCATGGCCCAAGGCTTGCTGGTTTTTATAGGCCTAATGAGCATTGGTAATGGCGGCCTGCCGGATGACTTCTTGGCCATGTTCGCATTGCCGATTTCATTGGTTCTGCTCATCATTGGATTAATTTCATCCATGTTTCACTTAGGCCATCCTGAAAGAGCCTGGCGCGCTGTATTGATGTGGCGCACCTCTTGGCTATCGCGCGAAGTCATTATTCTGCCAATTTTCATCGGCATTACTTGCCTTGCCCTCCTCTATGCATTCCTTGGGCAGAGTAGTTCTTGGATTTGGGGCGCCCTCATTGCTGCATCGTTCGCCTTATGGGTCTGTACCGCCAAAATCTACCAATGCATTCGTTTTATTCAGGAGTGGGCCCACTTCTCTACCATCATTAATTTCATTATTCTTGGCCTGGCATCGGGCTGGATGCTGCTATCCACCCTGCTCCTGATTTGGTTTGGATCCGAAACAATATCCGTCCTCGCCTTAAGCCAAGTTGGCTTTATTTTGTTAACAGCGGCGATGGTCATCAAGCTCTGGATTTGGAAACGCAATCGAAATCTTCGCCCCATTTCAACCATTAATTCCGCTACTGGACTCAAAGCAAGCAATGTTCGCCAAACATCCATGGGAATGACTGGCGGGAGCTTTAATACCAAAGAGTTTTTTCATCATCAAAGCGATTTGGTGATCCGCAATTTGCGACGCATTACACTCATCGCCGCCTACATTCTGCCGCTGATTACCCTTGTATTCGCAATCAGCCAGGGTCAGGCTGGCTGGATTTTTATGGCATTTGCAATTCATGTTTGCGGCTTAATGGCAGAGCGATTTCTCTTCTTTGCAGATGCAAATCATCCGCAAAATTTGTACTACCAACGGATTTCCTAGGCAGTATTTAGTCGATGCTGCTAGAGGACTATGCGGATGTCTTAATTCATGGACGGGTTCATGTTTCGCCAAAACGCTTAATTGAGCCCGGCCCTACTGCAGATCAAAAAAAACGCATACTCGAATCTGCAAAGGCTGCCCCAGACCACGGCCGTAATACACCGTGGCATTTTATTGAAGTCAGTGAATCAAGCCGGTCTCGATTGGGATCGGTCTTTAAAGCATGCCTACTAGAACGAGATCTGCAGGCCAGCCATATTGAACTGCAGGAAGCGCACGATAAGGCCCTTCGTGGCCCTCTACTGCTTCTTGCTGTTGCCAAACTTGGCATTACTTCGGATGGTGTGAGTGAGCAGGAGAAGATGGTCTCCTTAGGCTGTGCAATTCAGAACATTCTTTTATCGGCCCATGCGCTTGGCTTTGGATCGGGCCTATCCAGCGGCAAAGCAATTACAAGCCAACGCCTCAGGCAGCTTTTTAAACTGCCGCCAGATGACTTTCCAATTTGCTTTATTACGATTGGCACCGTCTCAAAAAATAAGTCCGGCAGCGCATTGCGACCGGACTTATCGGCATACCACTCGATTTTTTAAACTCCCTAGCGGATCGGGTCCGCTGGGGAGCAAAACACTTAGACGTAGTCTTTGTATTTCTCGAGGAAGCGAACTGGCTTTGATAATGCGTCACGACGGAATGGGTCGCCCAATTCCCGAGTACACATAATCTCGAGCACGCAGGTTTTTCCTTCGTTCATTTGCATATCAATTGCTTTTTTAAGCGCTGGGCCCACTTGATCGAGCTGGTCAACCACAATGCCCTCGGCTCCCATGGATTGCGCAATGCCTGCAAAACTAGTGCTCTCTAATTCTCCAGCAACAAACCGGCGATTGTAAAAATCAACCTGATTTTTCTTTTCAGCGCCCCACTGGCGATTATGGAATACCACCGCTGTGACTGGGATGTTATGACGAACCGCAGTCATGATCTCAACCATACTCATTGCCCATGCGCCATCGCCTGCATAGGCAATTGCTGGACGGTCCGGAGCAGCAACCTTCGCACCAATGATTGTGGGCAGAGCGTAACCGCAATTACCAAAACTCATTGGGGCAAAAAAGCTACGGGGCTTTTCAAAACGCAAGTAACTGTTGGCAACCGAATTAATGTTTCCAATATCGGTCGATACCATTACATCGGCTGGCATAGCCTTTTCGAGCTCCCGCAATACCTGTCTTGGGCTGAGATAATTTCCTCCATTAGGAGTACGCTCCTTTTTCTGCTCCTCAATCATGTCAAGGCTAAATGCATCGCGCTCATGCGTCCATTCATCCAGCTCCTTTTCCCAGGCCGCTTTCTCTGCAGCGATGGTTTTGGCGCGCTCTGCTTTTGTCGCATCGCAAACCAAGGTTTTGTTTGCTAGGCGCTGTGATAACGCAATTGCAGCTGCCTTGGCGTCACCGCAGATGCCAACAGAAATCTTCTTCACCAATCCCAGCATTTTGTTATCGGCATCAATCTGGATGATCTTGGCATTTTTTGGCCAATAGTCCATGCCATGTTGTGGCAATGTGCCAAAGGGTCCCAAGCGGGAGCCCAGGGCAATCACCACATCGGCCTGCGCCATTAACTTCATAGCGGCTTTTGAGCCTTGGTATCCCAGTGGCCCGCACCATAGAGGATGACTTGCTGGGAACGAGTCATTATGGAGGTAGCTATTCACTACCGGCGCACCGAGCCGCTCAGCCAATGCCTTACACTCTTCGACCGCATCGCCCATCACAACGCCGCCACCAGAAATAATCACTGGAAATTTTGCTTTCGCTAATAGCTCGGCTGCTTCATTGAGACTGTTCTCGCCGCCTGGGCCGCGATCCAGTCGATTCGGCTGAGGAATCTCAACCTCAATTTCCCCGTAAAAATAATCCCGTGGAATATTTAATTGGGTTGGTCCCATTTCCGACATAGCGCGATCAAAGCAACGACCGGTGTACTCTGCCATCCGCTTGGGATTGTTCACGTGCCCTTGATATTTCGTAAATTCCTCAAACATCGGCAGTTGATTTGCTTCCTGAAAACCACCAAGGCCCATGCCCATGGTTCCGGTCTCTGGCGTAATCATGACTACTGGGCTGTGCGCCCAGTACGCCGCAGCAATGGCGGTGACGCAATTGCTAATACCAGGGCCATTTTGAGCAATAACAACGCCATGACGACCGCTAACACGAGAGTAGCCGTCGGCCATGTGCGCAGCACCCTGCTCATGCACGACGGGAATTAAGCGAATGCCAGCAGGAGCAAAAATATCCATCGCATCCATAAAGGCTGACCCCATAATGCCGAAGGTATCTGTAACGCCGTTCGCGGCCATCGTCTCCACAAATGCTTCCGATGGGGTCATTTTTTGTGGGCCAGTTGTTACAGCGTGATCTGGTTTAGACATTCAAACTCTCCATTAACTGTTTAAGAATAGAACTTTTTTTGCATCTATAAGACATTTGAATGAATTTTAGCATCATTTCAAATAAATGGAACAAATTGTTCTACAATAAACTTGTATTTGAATATATATAGGGAAATCCCGCAGTAAAAATTAAAAAGTGGAATGATAATGTCTACTAAATTGAACGTGCTTCATCTTCCGCCGACCGCAATACCTTGGAAATCACATGCAAAACAGCCCTGAAATAGCCAACCTAATCGACGCAAAACCAACGTTAGGTACCTCCGTTAAAGTCGCTTTTCCAGAGTGCAATTTCAAATGCGATTTCGAAGTGCCACGCTTTTCAGATCCTAGCCCGCTTGTCCCTGCGCTGGACCCAACTTACCAACTCGATAGCGACACAACTATCGCCCTTTTAGCAGGGTTTCGCTTTAACCGAAGAGTTTTGTTACAGGGCATGCACGGCACTGGCAAGTCGACCCACATTGAGCAAGTAGCTGCTCGCTTAAATTGGCCATGCCTGCGCATTAATCTGGATGGGCAAATTACCCGGATGGATCTTTTGGGCAAAGACATCATCACAATCAAAGACGGTCAGCAAGTGACTGACTTTCAACTAGGCCTAGTTCCTTGGGCCCTCCAAAGGCCAGTTGCCCTTGTCTTGGATGAGTACGACGCAGGAAGACCGGATGTTATGTTTGTTATACAACGGATGCTCGAACGCGAAGGCCGCCTAACCTTGCTGGATCAAAATCGAGTAATAGAGCCACATCCCTACTTCAGGATCTTTGGCACGAGTAATACGATTGGCTTAGGCAACTGGAGCAACATCTATCATGGAACACAAGTATTAAATCAGGGGCAGATGGATCGCTGGGACGTAGTTGCTGCACTGAACTATTTAGAACCTCATGCAGAAGAGCGTATTGTCAAAGCGAAAGTTCCCCATTTAAATGCACCTGAGCATGCCGCCATTGCGGCGCAGATGATAGCCTTAGCCAATCTCACGCGCAAGGGATTTGCCGCAGGGGATCTATCTACCCTGATGTCAACCAGAACAGTAATTACATGGGCGGAAAACTGGACTATTTTTGGCGACCTAGATTCTGCCTTCCGTTTAACCTTTTTAAATAAATGCGAATTAGAAGAGAGGCTTCTTATCGCCGAGTACTATCAGCGATGCTTTAATCATGAATTGAATCTGGCGACACCCTCCCTAGGTCAGTAGGAGCAGTTCACCTTGCAGCTGCTTTCATCTGAGGATTTACTACTTCAAGAGCGTTATGGAGCAATCGTACGCTCTATCTCTGGCGATACCCGCATCCAGATGCGGGATTGGAATTTTTACTGCGCCGATGAGTTCATTGGCCAATTGGCGCCCCACCTAAATCCCATTCATTTTTTTGAATCCTGGTCTCATCACCGCGGCATGCTGGATGGCTTGGGATTGCGTATCGCATATTCAGATCCAGTACTTCATCGGAGTATTCAACCTGCCGACTTAATGGGCTCGCTAGTCTTTGAGGTCTTAGAACAAATCCGAGTTGAAAGCATATGCCCCGCTAGCATGATCGGAACAAAGCAGAATATTCAACAGCATTTTGTCGCCTGGCTAAATGAGTTCATGGCCAAAGGGGGGACAGAAGGAAGCATCAACCTACTGTTACTGGCGATATTTGGTGGAACATGGTCGCGACTCAATAATGCAGCCCTCCCACAACTCATGCAGGATACGATTGAAATACCCCGAGCGGAGCTGTATCAAGCCACGGGAATACTGCTAGATAAGCTGAAGCGAAATCGCTTCGATCAGACTAAATTTGTAAAACCAGCCTTGGAAATGGCCCAATTTGTCTCTAATTTGGTCGCTAAAGAATATCAAGATGTACCGAGCATTCGGATTAAACGGCGCAATGCCAGTAAAAATCAATTTCAGATTCCTTGGGAATTCTCAGATAAGCAAAGACATCCTATTGCAGGGAATAGCCCATTTCTAACTGGAATAGCCCAACAGAGCGAAATTTACGAACGTGCTTTAAGTAAATACCGCATTTTTGATACCGCATTTGATGCCGAAATCAAACCGCTTGAAACCATCCGAATAGCTCAACTAACCGCATTTCGAGAAGAAATTGATGAAAAAATTGATAGCTGGTCTATTCCCTGGTCGCGATTCATAAAAACATACACCACACTCTTTTCGGCCCCCATTAAAAACGGATTGGAATCATCAGAGGAGGGATTGCTGAATCGCAAATTATTAAGTCGCGTTGTTGCGTCTTCTAGCTCATTGGCAATTTATCAAAAAGAATATGTACAGCCCAAGCCAAACTCCACCGTAACCTTTCTAATAGATTGCTCCGGATCAATGAAGGAGAATCGCCTCACTATGGCAGCATGGATTGATGTCATGGTGAAGATATTGGACAAAGCCAATATCCCCTGCGAAGTCTTGGGATACACCACGGCAAGCTGGCAAGGTGGTAAGTGCATAAAAGGCTGGCATGCTGCGGGAAAGCCGAAAAATCCAGGGCGATTAAATGAGCAGGCACATTGGATTTTCAAAGACTATAAAACTAGCTGGAGAAATTCCAAGCTAAGCATCGCAGGAATGCTTAAGCCGGACATTTATAAAGAAAGTCTTGATGGCGAGGCATTGCTCTGGGCAGCTAAGCGAAGCTTGTCATACAAGCCCCAATCAAATGCGTCCAATATAGCTTCGGATGAAGTGAGCCACAATATTATCTTGTTATCTGATGGTTGCCCGATGGATCGTGCAACCCAACAAGCAAATGAAGATGAGGACTACTTAATGGATCACCTCAAACTGGCACTAAAATGGACCGAAAAGCAGCCTACACTTCGGGTATGGGGATGTGGAATTGGTCAAGAAATGCGTGGCTTCTTTATGAGACAGCTTAGCTGGAGCGAAAGTGAAACCCCCGTTAAGCTCATTGCCTCTTGGGCTAAAGAACTACAAAAACAGTTGTAAGGAATCAAACTACTAGGCCACCAACTCACTAAAGTATTCGTGATTAGTCGTATTTAAGGTTGACACGCGCCACTCTAGAGGCTCATCTTGTATACCCAAGGCAATTCGTCGAATCACAAGCACAGGAGATCCGGGGGGCAGGCTAAGCCACTCCGCAAATTGCTTGTTAGCAAGGCCGGCGCGTAAACGCTCATTCGTACGCACAACCGTTTGTCCATACTGCATTTGATATAACTGGTAAATACTGCCTTCTCTGGAAATAAAATCGTCACGCGTTAACTTTTTAAATCGCTTTTTGTCTAGGGTAATTTGATCGATCATGACGCAATCGCCGTCAAGATAAAGACGATTGGTAATTCGCCAGATGGGAGACCCTTCTTTTATAGCCAATTTAAATGCTTCTTCCTTATTGGCGACCGCAGAAACAAAACTGGCTAGCTCGACCTTGGGATATACCTTTTTTTCAGCATCGTGCCGAACAATATGGAAAAAATAATAAAGTAGTCGCTTCAGGTCGTGCTCAGCAACATAAGTACCCTTCCCCTGACGTCGAATAACAATTCCTTCGGCGACCAGTTCATCGACCGCTTTGCGAAGCGTGCCAATCGATACATCCAACTCTTTTGCAAAATCTTTTTCGGCAGGCAATGCCTGCCCCATCGGAAAACGGCCCCTGACCAGATCTTCGGTGATCTTTTGCTTCACCTCTTGATAGGCGGTCAGGGACTTCATACTGATAGTGCTTAAGCAGATTCGTATAAACGGGTTAATACGAATTCACGATGGCCGAGAAGCTCAGCAGCAGTCAACTCACCATTGGCGGTGCGCATTAAGGCATCCAACAATTTGTCGCCAGCCGTATCCATATTCTCTTCGCGACGCAAGATTCCTGAAACATCCACGTCGATGTGTTCAGACATCGTGCGAACGGTTTTTGGATTTGCGCAAAGCTTGATAACCGGCAGAATCGGATTACCAATCACGTTACCTTGGCCAGTTGGGAAAAAGTGGGCTGCAAAACCAGCCGCAGCACACAGCGTAACCATTTCAGCAGCGGCAGAGGAGGAGTCCATAAAATGCAAACCGCTCATGGTTGGCTCTTCACCCTTGTCTAAAATGCTGTCAACGATGCATTTTTTACCGATTTTCTGAATGTTGCCCAAGGCTTTTTCTTCGATGGTGGTTAAGCCACCCGCAATGTTTCCTTTGGTAGGCTGAGAATCCGATAAGTCGCTCGTCTTGTGACGCTCGATCACGTCTTGATAGCGATCAAACATCTTACGGAATTTCGCTTTCACTTCAGGCGTACGGCAACGCGCCTCAACCAAATGCTCGCCACCGGTCAATTCTGTGGTTTCGCCAAAAACGAGGGTTGAACCAATGTCATACAACTTATCAAAAGCATTACCTACCGTTGGATTGGCGCCGCAACCCGATGTTGTATCGGATTCACCGCATTTTGTAGAAACCCAAAGCTCGGACAATTTTGCAGGAGTACGTTGCAGGGTTGAAGCGCGCTTCACCATCTTGTAGGCCGCCTTACTTGCCGCTGCAATCGTTGCGGTATCGCCATTGCCTTCAATCCAAAATCCCTCTACGGGCTTGCCAGAAGCTTTAATGCCATCTACTACCCTACCGGTCCATTGTGGCTCAATACCAATTACCACAACCCCAGCTACGTTTGGATTGCAGCCAGTACCAATCAGGGTCCGGAAATGGAGATCCAAGTCCGCTCCAAACTGCAAGCGGCCATAGGGGTGAGGAATTGCCATCGCCCCTTTAATATTATGAGCAACAGCCTCACAAGCGGCATTCGATAAGTCGTCCAAAGGCAAAATAATCACGTGGTTACGAATACCCACGCGGCCGTTCTCACGGCGATAGCCCATAAATGTTGCATCTTTCAAATTAGTCATCTTGTATCTTTCTTAATGAATAGGTCTATATCGTTTTGGATTACCAGCGCTTGGTCTTCACGTTTTGAACGTGGAGGTGTTCGCCTTTTTTAATAGGCGCAACAACCTTGCCAATATCAACGCCGTACTTCATCACGGTGTCACCTGGTTTGAAATCATTTAAAGAGATTTTGTGACCAATTGGAATATCACTCTCTGATTTCATATTCAATGTGATGTCGCCATCCATTACCCATCCAGTTAAGTCGGCTCCAGCTTTAACGCCTTCAACGACCACTACTCCAACGCCATCACCTGGCTCATGCACGACAAAGTGGATCATTTCTCTCTCCTTTAAAATCTTGTTATTAAACTACTTAGCCCAATTCCGGCTAATGCCAGATTGAATTTCTGCCAGCACCGCATCGCCAACATCGATGCCTTGTGCCAGTGCAATTTCACGCTGCTTAAAACGCCGCTGTCCTGGTAATCGAACACCCGCATCGCTCGCCAATACTTTTAAAAAATCACGCATGCGATTGGCGAAGACTTGACCGCCTGCAAGACCTGGATCAATAGTCAATAGAAGCTGACCAATGCGGGGGCGATTGCCCTGCGCATCAAAAAAAGAATCCGCTTCATACGAAAACCGGCTACCAGATAAGCCCACAACCAATAATTCGACGATAAGCGCTAAAAGAGCTCCTTTATCGCCACCCATTGGCACCATCAGCCCCTTAAGCCCCTCATTTGGATTCGTGGTTGGCTTACCATCGATGGTTAAAGCCCACCCCTCGGGGATGGACTCCCCTTTTTTAGCGGCTACCAGCAGCTTACCGCGCGCAACAGCAGATAAGGACATATCAATCACAAGGGGATTAGCCTTGGCCACCGGAAAAGCCGCAGCGAGAGGATTGGTACCAAAGATGGCTTTGCTGCCCCCTGCCATCGGCATGGCAGCAGGAGTATTTCCAAAAAGTAAGGAAATATACCCGGCACGGGCAGCTGCTTCGGTGTAATGACCGGCAACACCAAAATGATGGCTATTCGTCACCGCTACAAGTCCTATGCCATTTTTTGAGGCCAAATTAACCGATAGATCGGTTGCCAGCTTAAGCGCAGGAAAGGCAAGTCCATCGCATGCATCCACCAACGCTGCCGCTGTTTTGTATTTAGTCGCTCTTGGCTTTGCACTTAACTCGATTCGCCCATTTTTAGCATGGCTTGCATACTGACCTACCCGAGCTAGGCCATGGGATGCAAGGCCATCCGCCTCGGCTAAGGCCAAAAATTGAGCTGTTTCCATTGCCGCCTTGCGGTCAATCCCGCTGGCACGCAATCCAGACGACGCCAAATCGACAACCTGCTCGAATGTCATCTTCATTTACTTCCCCCTAAAAACCGAATGATTTCATCTGCAATCATCTGACTTACCCGATCATTGCTTTCGCTTGTTACGCCCGCAATATGTGGAGTAGCAATTAGATTAGTAAGTCCCGCGAAATGGGATAGATCAGTTGCAGGCTCTTTTTCAAAAACGTCCAAGGCTGCACCACCCAGACGACCAGAACGTAAGCGCTCAGCCAGCGCTTTTTCATTCACAATGCCACCACGAGCAGTATTGATTAAACAAGCGCCATGCTTCATTTTGTCTAAGATTTCCGCAGAAAATAAGCCGCGCGTTTCTGGCAAAAGGGGTAAGTGCAGGGTGACTGCGTCGCTGCATGCAAGCAATGAGTCCAATGGCAACATCGCAACGGAAGCATTGCCTAAGTCAACAGAGGTATTCTTAATCATCGGATCATAAGCAACGCATTTCAAACCAAATGCCAGGGCCTTTTGTGCCGTAATGCGGCCAATGCTGCCAAACCCAACAATACCCAATGTCTTGCCCGTGAATTCATGGCAACTAGAAAAATGTGGGCGTGGCCAACTGCCTTCCAAGGTTTGGGTTGTAGCAGGCAAAAAGCCGCGGGTTAAGGCTAGCGCCGTACCAATCACGTATTCCGCAACCGACTCTGCATTCGCGCCAGTAGCCGGTATCACTTTAATGTTTCGCGCTGCACAGGCAGGTAACTCAATATTCTCCAGCCCCACTCCAAGGCGACCAACTACCTTTAAATTAGGGGCACCCTGTAGCAGCTCCTGATTGACTTGCGTCAAATTACGCACAATCAAGGCATCACTATTGTGCAGTGCAGAAATTAACTCAGAACGCTGCTTATAGCTATCCGGAGCATAAGTCACCTCATGCTTAGAACGCAGGGTTTCTAGGGCTTGACTTGTAATGAACTCAGAGATGAAAATAGATGACATATCTACATCATATAGATGATTCAGATGTCTTGCAATACCCTAGTATATTTTTTGTTTTACTTGTATTGTTTAACGATGAAGTAAAGAAAGTATTCAAAACGCAGTGCCCATCAAAAACACGAAGATGTTTAATGGCTTTTAACAACAGGAGAGGTTCATGGTTATGAAGAAAATGAATTCCATTAGAAGAAAAGCAATACAGTTATTTGGCTTGATGTTCATTATTGGATTTGGCTCAGTAGCACATGCCCAAAGCTGGCCAACAAAACCCATTAAGCTCATCATTCCCTTTGCGGCTGGAGGTACGACCGATATTCTGGGGCGCCTACTTGCACAACAGTTAACTAAAGACCTCGGCCAAAATGTGATTGTCGAGAATAAAGGTGGCGCTGGCGGAAACATTGCCGCTGAATTTGTTGCCCAATCGCCAGCGGATGGCTATACCATCATGCTTGCTTCGGGCAGCATGCTAACAGTCAATCCTTATCTATATAAAAATTTGCCTTTTAGTTATTCGAATGACTTTGCCGTCATTACCAATGTAGCTAGCGGCCCTATGCTTCTTTCTGTTAGCAAAAAAATTCCCGCAAATAATCTGGCTGAATTTATTGCCTTCGCTAAAACTAAAGATCTTAATTTTGGCTCCGCAGGAATTGGCAGCCAGGTACATATGGCGGGCGAAAATCTAACCTATGCCGCCGGCATACCAGCTACCCATATTCCATACAAGGGCGAGTCTGCTGCTCTGAATGATTTGGTTGCAGGTCAAATTGACTTTATGGTCGGCAACCTTACTGCCGCCACTGGCTTTGCTAAAGCCGGCCAAATCAAGCCGATTGGCGTTACCAGTGCGAAGCGTGTGCCACAACTGCCAAACGTACCAACGATTGCAGAGGGCGGAATCACAGGGTTTGAAAGCACAGGTTGGTTTGGTTTGGTTGCCCCTGCAAAAACACCCAAAATCATCTTAGATAAAATTTATGATGCCACTGTTAAGGCAGTTAAATCGGAAGCAATGCAAAAAAGTTTGGAAATCAATGGCCTCACTGCCGTTGTTAATACTCCAAAACAATTTACCGAGCAAATTCAAGCAGAGTCCGTTAACTGGGATAAGGTCATTAAAGGTCGCAAAATTCAAGCACGCTAATGCTATAAATTATTGACCCCACTTAAAGCCACGAATACGTTCGTGGCTTTTTTTTTGCGTATTACTGGAACCAATCGGTAACTTGACGGAGTAACAACATCGTCCCTGAGAATATGAGGATAAGGCCCACCGAACGCTTCATTGCGGTTTGACTTAACTTCGTGTGGAATTTAGTGCCTGCTGCGATTCCGATAAAAAGTGGCGTAGCTAAAACAGCAGCCAAGATAAAGACATCTAAACTCAATATCAAGCCCACTGCCACCATAAAAATAAGGCGCAGTATTGTCAGCATAAAGATAGCAAATGCCATGGTTGCCCGCACCACCTTCGGATCGGAAATGCGCATACCCAAGTAAGAGACATATATTGGTCCGCCGGTCGCAAATAAGGCAGTGAAAATCCCCCCGGCCGTTCCAAATGGAAGAGCCCACCATTTATGTATCGCTATGTGCTCTGTTGAACTTTTCTGAAATAGAATGCGCAAACCATTGGCCGCCGCAAAAAGACCTAAGGTTAAGAGCAATGGCTCACTGGGAGAATTCATTAATAAGGCGATTCCAATAGCCATGCCAATTAAGGTGAATGGGAATAACCAAACCAGCTCTTTTTTATTTGCGTCACCGGATACTTTTCGCCCTAAATAAAGTGAGGCGCAAATATCCATCAACACCATCATCGGAACAACGGTAGTCAAGGGATACAACTGAACCAATAGAGGGACGGCAACAATTGAGGACCCAAAACCAGACACGCCAAAAATAAAATAGGCGCAAAAGGTAATAAGCACCGCAAGCGTTACTGGAATGGGCTGTAGGATCTCAAAAATAAATGGCCACCGGTTTCTTGCAAGAGAATTAAGCTGGCTCTGCAACCAAAATGGTCTCGCCTGGCTTTACGCGATTAAAGATAACAGGCCTATTTTCAATCATTAACTCCTCATTGAGTAGCTTCACCGCAGTAAAGTAAGAGGTATCGAGATCACCAGGCTCAGGGAAGTCTTCACGGTAATGCGCACCGCGTGAATTTTCCCGGACAATCGCAGCCTCAGTAACGGATTTACTTACCAAGATCAGATTGCGTAAATTCATCCAGTCTTGCCATGTCAGGTTGTATGCGCGCTGCAAGTCACCCACACCCATCTGGTTTAGGGAGCGATCCAATTCGTCTAGTTTTGTACGGGCCTGATACAGGCTTTCTTTGCTACGCGAAATTCCAACGTCATTCCACATCACTTCCGCTAGCGCATCGCGTATTTGCTCAATATCACCGGGCGCACGCTCCAGCGGCGCTTCATGTGCTTTGATGCTTGCGGCTACTTCCGCCATATTGCACTTGGCCAATGGCTGATTGACCACCCACTTAGCCATAACATCGCCGGCAATTCCGCCAAATACAGTGGAATTGGCGACGCCATTACCGCCTAGGCGGTTAGCACCATGCACTCCCCCAGTATCCTCGCCAGCCGCAAATAGGCCAGGCAAATCGGTGCTGCAATCTGGCTTAAACACCAGGCCTCCCATCATGTAATGGGCGGTTGGAACAACCTCAACCATGTCTTCGGCTAAATTAAATCCGCTATCTGCACAGCGCTCAACCATCCCCTTAAACAATTTCCGGACAGTTTCTGGGCCAAGGTGGCTCATCTGAATATAGACACCACCATTGGGCGTTGCTCGCCCAGCCCGTATCTCGGAATTAATTGAACGTGAAACGATATCGCGGGTTGCGCGCTCATTGCGCGAATCATAGTTACCCATGAAGCGCTCTTTGTTACCGTTCAGCAAATATCCGCCCGCCCCACGCAAACCTTCCTCAAGAACGGTGCCGGTCATGCGGGTGTCAGGTCCTGCCAACAGTCCAGTGGGATGAAACTGCACCATCTCCATATCCCGTAGTACCAAGCCTGCTCGGAGCGCCATCGCCAAGCCATCGCAACTCTTATCACCCGATGGGGTATGGTATTTGTACATGGTGGGCCCACCACCGGTAGCCAGTAAAACCGCCTTGGCGCGAACCAAGGTAAATTGACCCGTTTGCATATCCAGCATGAGAACGCCTGCTAGTGATTTACCATCCTCGCTGCGAATTAACTCCACGGCACGGAATTCCTCAAGACGATGAATACCACGTGCCCATACCTGCTCGGCCAATCGGTTGATAATTTCAATGCCAGTTAAGTCACCCTTATGCACAGTGCGATCAAAGGTCTGGCCTGCGAAGGCTTTTTGATGAATCGTGCCATCGGGGTTGCGATCAAAAAAGCATCCTAGCTCATTCTCGAGTTCTCGAATGCGCTCTACCGAAATACTCGCTAGAGTCCAGGCCAAGTCTTGATCACATAACCACTTACCGCCTTCGATGGTATCCATAAAATGACGCTCCACCGAATCACCTTCAGCCAAGGCTACGTTATATCCACCTTGCACCATACGAGTACAACCGCATTTACCTAAAAGACCTTTAACCGCAATCGTAATGTGTAAATTGGGGTTGGTTTGATGCGCATGGAGGGCCGCAAAAAGACCTGCCCCGCCGGAACCCAAAATTAAGATATCCGTTTCTAAGGTCTTGATATTGAGGGGCGCATTCATGATTCGATTCCTAAGCTTTTGAGTACATCAATCTTATTACGCGCTACGTCACCTTTGACTTCTTGATAGATGCTGCCGCCGTGGCTATCCATCGCCACCAAGAGCGGGCCAAAGTCACGAATCTTAAATCGCCAGAGTGACTCTGGATTGAGATCATCCATATCGACGTCTTCGATTTTTTCAATCCAAGTCGTTTCTAAGGCAGCGGTACCCCCAATAATCGCTAAGTAAACACCGCCGAGTTCGGCAAATGCCTTGGAGGAGCCTTCGCGCATACCTCCTTTACCTACAATCATGCGAACACCATTCTGCGCCATTAGGGGCTGGGTGAAGCGCTCCATGCGATCGGACGTAGTTGTACCAATGCAAATAGGCTCATACCCCGCTGGAAATTCAGGGCTGATTGGCACCTTGCGAACATTGGGCGCAGTATGAATGACGGCATGGCCAGTTAGGTCAAACTTGGTCTTGCGATCATGATCAAACATGTGAATCTGAGTGGCGTCCCGAATGCCAAAGAGGGTATTCTGCAGTGTTACCGTATCGTTGATTTTTAAGCGACGGATGTCAGATTCGCTGACAGGGGTGGGTAAATAGTAATGTGCCATTGCTCTTCCTAGAATCCGTACTCAACACCGCTGGGCGTGAAGGTGGCACGCGCACGTCTTGCCGAATGGCATTGCATATTGACCGCTACTGGGTTCATCGTAATGTGGGTTGCAGCCAATTCGACGTGGACTGCAAACGCAGTGCCGTCACCACCCAAGCCCTGCGGGCCAATACCAAGGCGATTGACGGCTGCACTGAGTTCTTGCTCCAGTTTTGCGCCCTCCGCATCGACGCAGGCACTGCCGATTGGGCGGGTAGCAGCGCGTTTAGCCATGGCCACACACTGATCCGACGTTCCACCAACACCAACTCCAACGATGGTGGGCGGGCAGGTCTTCCCTCCTGATGCAACAACACTCTCAATCACAAATGCCTTCACTCCCAAAATGCCCTCTGCAGGGATGGCCATCTTAAGATAGGAGTTGTTCTCTGAGCCACTGCCCTTTGGAATCATTTCAATCTCAACCACCTCATTGTCAGAGCTGAAATCAAGATGTATTGCTGGCATATCAATGCCGCAGGATGTATGGTTATTTTTACGGGTGATCGGATGTACTACTGAAGAGCGGAGTGGATATTCCGTAGTGGCGCGCTCGCACCCTTTACGAATGGCAGCTTTTAATGCCATGCCATCAAACTCGACATTACGGCCAATCTTGACGTTGTAGATCGGTAAACCCGTATCCTGGCAGAGTAAATTATCTTCCCGCTCCGCTACGGCGATATTGGTGACCATGGTTTGCAAGACAACCTGAGCGCGCTGATCTGTTTCGGATTGATTCAAACGATCGATGCCCTGCTTCACATCGTCTGGTAATTTTTTTAATGCGCGGATGTAGAGCTCTTTACAAGCATCCTCAACCATATTCATCTGTAACTGCATACTGCCCCCAATTAATCTGCTAATGCTAAAAATAATAGGCCGGAGATAATCGAGATCACGATGGCCGCCTGAATCCAACCCTTACGTAATCCACGCCACGCGCCAAACTCAATCATCAGAAGGCGGACGCCGCCCACTAAGTGAACCGTTAATAGGGTCACCAAGCCCCACTCACCGAATTTCACTACCCAAAAATCAGTCAGCTTCAAGTAGCGATCGAGCTCATCGGCCCCAAACAGGGATTGGGACAACAAAAAGAAGTGAATAGGCAAAAAACAGGCGAGCAAAAGACCTGAAATCCGGTGCGCCATATAGATAAAGTAGGACAGGTGTGATTTGGCGCGGTGATCCAGCCTTGGTCTGCTACTCATCGTCCCACTCCACCCGTAAAGACACCAATCACGGCAGCGGTTCCCAATACCAATATCAGGACAGCCAAAACCCAGGGCAATACGATCAAACCACTAGAGCGCGGGAAGTTCTCACGCAAAATATTGGCCAAACCAATCGGCGCATGTACAAAGCAAGCCAACACAAATACTTCATAAAAAATAGCAAATAGCCAATTACCTTGAGTGCGGCCTAAGATCTCGCCCGCAGTAAGGCCGCCGCGGATGGCGTAAAACATAATAAATAAATGAATCGCTACACACAAACCGAGTACCATGGCGCTGATGCGCTGGGCATACCAGAGTCTCGCTTGTAGGAGTGCGGTATTGCTAATCGCCAAACTCACAACTTACCCCATTTCGTACCGCGCACAGCAGCCCTAGCCACTAGCTTTTTCAAGCCCGAAATGCCAGCAGTCGGCTCTAGCTGCTTAGGGCAGCGCTCTGTACAGCTGCCATGGGTGTGGCAGGTATGGCAACCCGCATCACCCGCTACTGCACGCAGTCGATCCAATTGCTGTGTATCCCGCACATCGTTGGTCAGGGTCCAAGCGCGATTGAGCGCAGCTGGCCCTAAATAATCAGAGCGACTGGCTACCACATCGCATGATGCATAACAGACAGCGCAGCCAATGCACTCAATACCGGCATTGGCTAGTTGGCGCTCCTCTGAATCGGGCTTTACGATGGCAAAATCATCGTGGCGCGTTTGCTCGCCCTTGAAAAACCCAACTGCCCCTTTCCATTTATTAAAAAACTCACGCATATCCGTTGCGAGGTCTTTAATGACAGGTAAGTTATTCAGTGGTGCAATCTCGAGGGAATCGCCCTCCACAATCTTTGCAACGTGGGTACGGCAGGTCCAGCGCGCCACTCCATTGACCGTCATTGCGCATGAACCACACATCCCGACTCGACAAGCAAACCGATAGCTCAGGGTTGGATCTAGCTTACGCTGAATGTAGGTCACCACATCCAAAACAGTTTGATTGGAATTACGCGGCACAAGGTACTCAACAAACTCGCCTTGCTCGGCTCCGCGCCATACTTTGACTTTGAGGTTTACGGTAGACATGGCAAAATTATATCGGGGTATAGTAAATAATAAATCGAATTGTTTTTTTATCGAGATAAAGAAATTCTTTACTATAATGAAGCCATGTCCAGCATTCGTGTACTTAAAAACTTCATTGCGATTAGTCGCCACGGTAGCGTTGCTGCCGCTGCCCGAGAAATCGGGCTTACCGCGGCAGCGGCTGGCCAACAATTACAACACTTGGAGGCAGAAATAGGCATTGCCTTATTCGATCGGAATAAACGCTCTTTGGTATTAAATAACCACGGCAGAGGCTTAATTGAGCCGATTCAGGACATCATTGCGCGATATGAGTCTTTGGGAAGCGGCCTCAAAAATGAATTGAGCGGGACAATTGTTCTGGGTGCCTTAGTCTCAACCCTGATGGGGCATTTTGGAAAGGCCTTGGATGAATTAAAGCGCAACTATCCGGAGCTTGAGATTAAATTGATTGCTGGATTATCGAGTGACTTCCTCGATCAAGTCCTGGATGGCAAGCTGGACGCAGCCATTGTCACGGAGTCGCCGTTTGCGCTACCCCAAAGCGCCATGTGGACTGAGCTATACAAAGAACCCATGGTTCTCATCCTGCCGCAAACAGGACAAAAACGCAGTCGATCAACGGCAAGCGATGAAACCATACCAAAGAACTTACCCTTTATTCGGTTTGAGCGAAAAACATGGACCGGTCATTTGGTGGATCAAACCATCAAAGTGAATAAACTCGCCATTAACGAAGGCATGGAAATCAACTCCGTTGAAGCAATTATTGAGCTGGTTAGACAAGGCCTTGGCCATTCAATCATTCCGCAACTGGCCAACGTGGATTGGAAGCATGATCAGCGCCTGCGTATTCATACTTTGCCAGGAAAAACTATTTATAGAAAAGTGGGCTTGCTCGAGCGTAAGCGGCATGGAAGGCAAAGCATTACTGCGGCTATTAAAGCCCAATTCTTAAGCGTGCTTTCATAAAGCACTGGGGGCTTATTTCAAGCGCAATTAATGATTTTCTTTGGCGTGGTTGATCGAGTATTTTGGTATCTCAACTACGAGGTCATCTTTCGCAATAATGGCCTGGCACGACAGGCGCGATAAAGGATTGAGTCCCCATGCCCGATCCAGTAAATCTTCCTCGTTTTCATCCGGTTCATTCAAGCTGTTAAAGCCTTCACGTACGATCACGTGGCAGGTAGTGCAGGCACATACCATGTCGCACGCATGCTCAATGGGTATATCGTTTTCCAGCAAGGCCTCGCAAATGCTAGTACCAGGAGAAACCTCGAGCACTGCACCCTCAGGGCAATATTCAGTGTGCGGCAAAATCACAATTTGGGTCATTGCTTGATCTCAATCGTTTAATTAAATTTCGGAAACGCTTTTGCCCGTTAAGGCCTTTTGAATACTCGCATTCATGCGCTTTTGCGCAAAATCATCGGTTGCTTTGGCGGCATGATCAACAGCGCGTCGCAACACATCGCTATCTTCTTCTGAGGACAAAATGCCTTGCAATGTTGCCATGGCATGATCCACCGCAGTACGCTCAGCATCGCTTAATAAATATCCATCGCTAGTTACCGCAGCCTGCACTGCATCCAGTAAGCGCTGAGCCGATACCTGTTCTTCACGCAGGGCTCTCGCTTTTAAATCAACTTGGGCAGATGCAAAGCCATCTTGGAGCATCCGTGTAATGTCTGCATCGCTTAAACCATAGGATGGCTTGATATCGATCGAAGCCTCAACGCCCGAGCCCTGCTCGGTTGCCCGCACCGATAACAAGCCATCGGCGTCCACCTGAAAGGTCACACGAATGCGCGCTGCTCCAGCCACCATGGGCGGTATACCGCGAAGCTCAAACTGGCCGAGTGAGCGGCAATCCGCCGAGGTTTCACGCTCACCTTGAACTACATGCAAGGCCAAGGCGGTTTGGCCATCTTTGAAGGTCGTAAATTCTTGTGCCCGAGCAACGGGTATCGGCGTATTACGCGGAATAATCTTTTCTACTAAGCCGCCCATGGTCTCAATACCAAGGGAGAGCGGAATCACATCGAGCAACAACCATTCTTCATTCTTGCCTTGGTTGCCGGCCAGCAAGTCAGCTTGCATTGCAGCGCCCATGGCAACGACTTGATCGGGATTCAGATTATTTAATGGGGCTGTACCAAAAAGCTCACCCACCGCGCGCTGTACATGTGGCATGCGCGTTGCGCCGCCCACCATAACGACGCCCTTTATTTCTTCTGCCTTGAGTCCGGAATCACGCAATGCCTTACGTACCGCCGCCAATGTTTTGGCGACCAAGTTTTGGGTCATTTCAAAAAATTGCGCCTGGCTGACACCCACATTAACAACCGTACCGTCACTCAGCGTCTGGTGTACCCGAGCCAACGGATTATGGCTTAGTTGTTCTTTGGCTGTTTTGCAGGCCATCAGCAAAGCGCGGTGGTCTTGAATCGAAATAGGGGCTAGCTTGGCTTGTTCGATCACCCAGCAGTACAGGCGATGGTCAAAGTCATCGCCGCCCAATGCCGAATCACCGCCAGTAGATAAAACTTCGAATACACCCTTACTCATCCGCAAAATGGAGATATCAAAGGTACCGCCGCCTAAGTCATAAACTGCATAAAGGCCTTCAGATGCGTTATCGAGTCCATAGGCAATGGCTGCTGCAGTTGGTTCATTGAGCAGGCGCAGGACCTCGACCCCCGCTAATTTGGCGGCATCTTTTGTGGCCTGTCGCTGGGCATCGTCAAAGTAGGCTGGAACCGTAATCACAGCACCCACGATGTCATCATTCACCGAATCTTCAGCTAACTGCCGTAGGCGCGCTAAGATTTCCGCGGACACTTCGATGGGACTCTTATCACCGGCTACCGTACGCAGCTTCAGCATACCGGGTTGGTCCACAAAGTCGTATGGGGCATTTTCCAAATGATCTACATCACCGAGGCCGCGACCCATAAAGCGCTTGACTGACACAATCGTATTCTTGGGATCACTGACTACGCTCTCAAGCGCCTCAAATCCAGCTTCGGTTCGACCATTTGGTAAATAGCGCACAACCGATGGAAGTAATTCGCGCCCTTGCTCATCCGCCAAGACCTTTGGCAAAGCATCGCGCACCACCGCAACCAAGGAGTTGGTAGTACCGAGATCGATACCAATAGCAATGCGCCGCTGGTGCGGCGCAAGCGACATACCGGGTTCAGAAATTTGTAATAAAGCCATTGATCTTTAACTCAAGCAAGTGCCGCAATGGCGTCATCTAATTCAGTAGCAAATTTATCGATAAACAAAAGGCCGCGAAGCAATTCGGCTGCCCGCTGGTAATTATGCGTTCGATCCATTGCTTCGGCTAATTCAACCAACGCAGCCTGATATGCCGAGTCGACTTCAGTCGCCAATGCATCGAGTGCAGCAAAATCATCTGCGCTCTCCTCCAGACTATCGCGCCAGGCCATTTGCTGTAATAGAAATGCCGTTGGCATGGCCGTATTCGTTTCTAAGTTAGCCTCAACGCCATGCAGTTTGCATAGGTACAAGCCGCGCTGAATCGGGTGCTTTAAGGTTTGGTGTGCAGTATTGGCCAAGGTAGCCATTTGCATTGCAATCCGCTGCTCACTGTCGCTACCTTGGGTATGGCGATCAGGATGAACTTCCTTTTGGATTGCGAGGTAGGCCTGATCCAGCTGCGCTAGATCCAAACTGAATTGCGGACTTAAACCAAAAAATTGAAAGTAATCCTCAGACGCGGAATGATTCGCCACAACCACACTCGTCCTTCATGTTTGGATTTTGAAACTTAAAACCCTCATTGAGGCCCTCTCGCACAAAGTCGAGTTCGGTGCCATCAAGGTATGCCAAGCTTTTCGGATCCACAAAAATCTTTACCCCATTGGATTCAAACATCTGATCTTCTGGAGCGACGTTGTCCACATACTCCAACTCATAGGCTAAGCCAGAGCAGCCCGTTGTTCGAACGCCCAGACGCAAGCCGCACCCTTTGCCACGCTTCTGAAGATTGCGGTTGACGTGTGCAGCTGCTTTTTGAGTGAGTGTAATTGCCATAAGGGATTCCTAAGTGCAGATCAACTTAATTGCCGGGGTGCTTTTCTTTGTAATCCTGAACAGCCGCCTTGATGGCGTCTTCGGCCAAGATGGAGCAATGAATTTTCACCGGTGGCAAGGCCAATTCTTCTGCGATTAAAGAGTTTTTAATCTCCAAAGCCTGATCCAAGGTTTTACCTTTAACCCACTCGGTCACGAGCGACGAAGATGCAATCGCCGATCCACATCCGTAGGTTTTGAACTTCGCATCTTCAATGATGCCCTGCTCATTCACCCGAATTTGCAATTTCATGACATCGCCGCAGGCTGGCGCACCCACCATACCGGTGCCGACGTTGTCATCGGTTTTTGCAAACGAGCCCACATTACGGGGGTTCTCATAATGATCAATTACTTTATCGCTATATGCCATGGTTCTTTCTCCTACTGTCTTAATCTGTTTAGTGGGCAGCCCACTGAATCGTACTCAAATCAATGCCGTCTTTGAACATCTCCCATAAAGGCGACAGTTCGCGGAGCTTGGCGATCTTTTCTTTAACCAGTTGCACCGTAAAGTCAACCTCTTCTTCGGTGGTAAAGCGGCCAATGGTAAAGCGAATGGAGCTGTGTGCCAGTTCATCATTGCGGCCTAGGGCACGCAATACATAGGATGGCTCCAAGGATGCAGAAGTACATGCTGATCCCGATGAAATCGCGATGTCTTTCAAGGCCATCAACATCGATTCACCTTCAACGTAATTAAAACTAATGTTGAGGTTGTGTGCCACGCGCTGATCCATATCGCCATTGACATAGACCTCTTCGATACCCTGCAGGCCACTTAAGAGGCGATCGCGTAACGCACGAATGCGTTTGTTTTCTTCAATCATGTCTAGGCGGGCAAATTTAAACGCTTCACCCATGCCGACAATTTGATGCACTGGCAATGTTCCAGAGCGCATGCCGCGCTCATGACCGCCACCATGAATTTGCGCTTCAATCCGAATGCGGGGCTTACGACGCACAAACAACGCGCCAATGCCTTTAGGGCCATAGGATTTGTGGGCAGAGAAGCTCATTAAATCCACTTTGATTTTTTCGAGGTCAATTTCAATCTTGCCGGTCGCTTGCGCTGCATCCACGTGTAGGATGATGCCCTTCGAGCGTGTGAGCTCGCCAATCCGAGGAATATCCTGGATCACACCAATCTCATTATTGACGTACATCACCGAAACCAAAATCGTATCAGGACGAATGGCTGCCTGCAGCACATCAAAATCAATCAAGCCGTTGGGCAATACGTCCAGGTAGGTTACTTCAAACCCTTCCCGCTCGAGTTCGCGGCAGGTATCCAGGGTTGCCTTGTGCTCGGTTTTAATGGTGATGAGGTGCTTGCCCTTCTCTTGATAGAAGTGCGCTGCGCCCTTTACTGCCAAATTAATACTCTCGGTTGCGCCACTGGTCCACACAATCTCGCGGGGATCGGCATGCACCAACTTCGCCACCTCATTGCGCGCCTCCTCAACAGCCTCTTCTGCAGCCCAGCCAAAGGCATGGCTGCGTGATGCCGCATTGCCGAACTGCTCGCGCAGATACGGAATCATCTTGTCGACCACGCGTGGATCAATCGGCGTGGTGGCAGAGTAGTCCATATAGACTGGAAAATGCTTGGGGCTAAACAGCGATACGGGCTGGATGGCTTTGGTTTCAGGTGCGTTCATAAATAAATCTTCAGTAGTAAACGATGCAGTATTAAAACTTAACTTTGCCGAGCAAGGTTAAAGACGGAATTGACGAGTAAGGGCTTAGCAGCAATGCTGGATTCTTTTTTTGCGAGCGGCGCAGGCGCTACTTTCATAACCTTGATTGGCTCTACCTTGACTTTGCGCTCACGCAGATCGTGCACAACCTGACCGCGGTCTGCTTGTTGCGCGACTAAATCACGGAGCGACACGGACGCAAGGTATTCCACCATGCGGGTATTGAGGTTGGCCCACAAATCATGCGTCATGCAGCGACCATGTTCCTCATCATCGCCATGGCAATTGCCTTTTCCACCACATTGGGTTGCGTCCAAAGGCTCGTCCACAGCAACAATAATGTCGGCCACACTAACCTCTTCGGGCTTGCGCGCCAAGGTATAGCCGCCGCCAGGGCCGCGTGTACTCTCAACGATGTTAAAGCGGCGTAACTTACCGAACAGTTGCTCAAGGTAAGAGAGTGAAATGTGTTGCCTTTGGCTAATGCCAGCTAGGGTTACGGGGCCATGGGCCTCCCGTAGCGCCAAATCAATCATGGCGGTTACTGCAAAACGACCTTTTGTTGTAAGTCTCATATGGCACCTTGGTAATGGATTGTTATGGACAGCGCACAGTCGGGCGGGTAATACCCAACCGTTATCGTCAAGAATAACAGATACCCGACTAATTTGCTCGGGTACTACCCATTTTGGCTATAGGGTGTCTTGGGACAGGGCTCCAAAGGCCATTTCTTTGACCTTGCTGAGGCGATCACGGGTTGCGGCCGCCTTTTCAAACTCGAGATTCTTGGCTTCGGCGTTCATTTGCTTCTCTAGGCGCTTGATTTCTGCCGAGAGCGCCCGCTCACTTAGCCCGGCATAGTGGGCCTGCTCTTCTGCAGCCACAAACTCGGAACGCTTCTCTTTAACGTCGTAAACACCATCAATGATGTCTTTGATGCGCTTACTGACACCACGCGGCTCAATGCCATGCTCCTTGTTAAAGGCAATTTGCTTAGTGCGACGTCGCTCAGTCTCATCCATCGCGCGGCGCATCGAATCCGTAATGCGATCGGCATACAAGATTGCCTTGCCGTTCATGTTGCGCGCCGCCCTACCGATGGTTTGAATCAGACTGCGTTCCGAGCGCAAAAAGCCCTCTTTGTCCGCATCCAAAATCGCCACCAGCGATACCTCCGGAATATCCAAACCCTCTCGCAGTAAATTAATTCCAACGAGAACATCAAATGCGCCCAGCCGCAAGTCCCGAATAATTTCGACGCGCTCCACCGTATCAATATCGGAGTGCACGTAGCGCACCTTGACGCCGTTGTCAGATAAAAAGTCCGTGAGTTGCTCGGCCATCCGTTTGGTTAGTACCGTGACTAAGACGCGCTCCCCCACTTTCACACGCTCATGAATTTGATTGAGCAAGTCATCCACTTGCGAGCTTGCTGGCAACACCTCAATCTGCGGATCCACGAGACCCGTTGGCCTAGCTACTTGCTCAACCACCTGCCCCGTTTTGCTGGCCTCATAGTCAGCTGGCGTAGCCGACACAAAAACCGCTTGGCGCATTTTGGTTTCAAACTCTGGAAACTTTAGCGGCCGGTTATCAAGCGCCGATGGCAAACGAAAACCAAAGTCTACTAGCGTTTGTTTGCGTGACCGATCGCCGTTGTACATGGCGTTTAACTGACCAATCATGACGTGACTCTCGTCCAAGAACATCAAGGCATCTTGGGGTAGATAGTCAACTAAGGTGGGCGGCGACTCGCCTGGTTTGGCGCCCGACAAATGGCGCGAGTAATTTTCAATGCCTTTGCAAAAGCCCAACTCATTGAGCATCTCCAGATCAAAGCGCGTACGCTGCTCTAAACGCTGTGCCTCTACCAGCTTGCCATCTTTCACAAACTCCGCCAAGCGATCGCGCAATTCGGTTTTGATGGTCTCAATGGCGTTCAGCACAGTTTCCCGAGGCGTGACGTAATGCGAGCTGGGGTAAACCGTAAAGCGCGGTATTTTTTGTTTGATGCGGCCCGTGAGGGGGTCAAAAAATTGCAGGCTTTCAATCACATCGTCGAATAACTCAATCCGAACTGCGAGCTCATTGTGTTCGGCAGGAAAAATATCGATGGTGTCACCGCGCACACGAAACACACCCCGCTGAAAATCCATTTCATTGCGGTCATATTGCATCGCAATTAAGCGCGTCACAATCTCGCGCTGGCTCATTTTGTCGCCAGGCCGCAGAGTCATGACCATGCTGTGGTAATCGCCTGGATTGCCGATACCGTAAATCGCCGAGACCGACGCCACAATCACGACATCACGTCGCTCCAACAAACTCTTGGTGGCAGACAAGCGCATCTGTTCAATGTGCTCATTGATGGCCGAATCCTTTTCAATAAAAAGATCACGATGCGGCACGTAGGCTTCGGGCTGGTAATAGTCGTAATAGCTCACGAAGTATTCAACCGCATTACGTGGAAAAAACTCCCTGAATTCGCTATAGAGTTGTGCGGCCAAGGTCTTGTTCGGGGCAAAGACGATGGCAGGCCGACCCATGCGGGCAATCACATTGGCCATGGTGAAGGTTTTACCCGACCCCGTCACGCCCAATAGGGTTTGAAAGGACAGGCCATTCTCAATTCCGGCGACCAACAGATCAATGGCCTGGGGCTGATCCCCCGCTGGAGGAAAGGGCTGATACAACTCAAATGGCGAGTCCGGAAAACGCACAAACTTAGCCGGATCCAGCCCTTCTGGCGCGCTGCTGAGCGGCAGCTCTGCCTCTAGGCTCGCAGCGATGGGTTTAGGGCTTGGTTTCGGGGACTTTGGAGGCATCTCGGCTATCATTTCATCTGCAAACAATTTCACAGAGAATTTCACATAAACGTTGATTTTGCCGTTTTTATCTAAAGATAGTCAGCCATTCCTCTAAAAATCACCTTTTCTTTACGATCTAGCCTTCTTTTCAACCACTTACAAACGCCCACTAACCCATGAACCTGTTTTCCTCAGTACAACTTGCCCCCAAAGACCCCATTTTTGGCCTGACCGAGGCTTATGTGGCCGACCAAAATCCAGAGAAGGTGAATTTAGGTGTTGGCGTTTACTACACCGATGACGGCAAGGTGCCTTTGCTGAAGGCAGTGATTGAGGCGGAAAAAGAAATTGTTGCCAAACAATCACCCCGGAGCTACATCCCGATTGAAGGCCCAAGCCCCTACAACATGGGCGTCCAAAAACTCCTCTTCGGCGAAGACTCGCCATTAATTAAAGACGGTCGCGTTGTTACTGCAGAGTGCCTCGGTGGTACGGGTGCTTTACGCGTTGGCGGCGACTTTGTAAGACGAATTGAGCCAAACGTACCAGCCGCTATTAGCAACCCTAGCTGGGAAAACCACCGCGGCGTTTTTGAGGCCGCCGGTTACGAAGTACTCGAGTACACCTACTTTGATAGCAAAACACGCGGAGTCGATTTTGCAGGAATGGTTAAGTCTCTCGAGTCATTCCCAAAGCGCACCTTAGTTGTATTGCATGTCTGCTGCCACAACCCCACCGGCGCCGACCTCAACAAAGAACAATGGCTCAAGGTGATTGAGATCTGCCGTGAACGCGACCTCATTCCATTTTTAGATATGGCCTACCAAGGTTTTGCTCAAGGCATTGAAGAGGACGGACTTGCTGCGCGGCTATTTGCAGAATCAGGCATGTCCTTTTTTGTGTCCAGCTCCTTTTCAAAATCATTCTCCCTCTATGGTGAGCGTGTAGGCGCTCTGTCCATCGTGACCCAAAACCGAGATGAGTCCGCACGCGTACTCTCGCAGCTCAAGCGTGTGATTCGCACGAACTACTCCAACCCACCAACCCATGGTGGCGCAATTGTGGCTGCGGTACTCAATAACCCTAGCCTACGTCAGCAGTGGGAAGACGAGCTCGCACACATGCGTGATCGCATTAAAACGATGCGCCATGAACTGGTTGTCCGCTTGGCCGCCAACGGTGCAAAACAAGATTTTGGTTTTATCGAGTCGCAACGTGGCATGTTCTCCTATTCAGGACTTACTGCAGAACAAGTGGCCCGCCTGCAAAAGGAGGACAGCATTTTCGCCCTGTCCACGGGTCGTATTTGCGTTGCAGCCCTGAATACCAAGAATATTGATCGCGTGGCCAAGGCAATTGCCCGCGTCTTAGCGTAAAGGCGGTTACACTGGTTTTCTAGGAGGCGTCATGCTATATCAACTGTACGAGTTCCAAAAAGCCTTGCTGCAGCCATTAAGCTCATGGGCGCAAACAGCATCTGAGACGTTCATCAACGCATCCAATCCATTATCAAAAATGCCTGGGGCGGAGCGCCTCGCTGCAAGTTACGAATTACTCCACCGACTCGGCAAAGAGTACAAAAAACCCGAATTTGGAATTCGTGCTGTCAAGGCACATGGACGCGACGTTGCGATTCACGAAATCACCACGCTCGAAAAACCATTCTGCAATTTAATTCGGTTTAAGCGCTACTCCGATGACCTCGAAGTCATTAAGAAACTGAAAGAAGATCCAGTGGTATTGGTGGTTGCTCCTTTATCAGGTCACCACTCCACTTTATTACGCGATACCGTACGCACCCTATTACAAGACCACAAGGTCTACATCACCGATTGGCTTGATGCACGCACCGTGCCTGCAGACAAAGGTGAATTCGGGCTTGATGACTACGTTCACTACATTCAAGAATTTATCCGCACCATCGGACCAAAAAATCTGCACGTGATCTCTGTTTGCCAGCCTACAGTCCCCACCTTGGGTGCCGTCTCCCTGATGGCGTCGAATGGCGAAGAAACTCCTGCCTCCATGATCATGATGGGCGGTCCAATTGATGCCCGCAAATCACCAACTGCTGTTAACTCCTTGGCTGATAAAAAGTCATACGAGTGGTTCGAAAGCCACGTGATTTATGAAGTGCCTCAGCCTCATGCTGGAGCTGGGCGCCGTGTTTATCCTGGCTTTTTACAGCACACCGGCTTTATTGCCATGAACCCCCAAAACCACATGCAGTCGCATTGGGATTTTTTCCAAAACCTGGTGCGCGGCGATGAGCTGGATGCAAAAGCGCACATTCGTTTTTACGACGAGTACAACGCGGTTTTGGATATGGATGCGAAATACTACTTAGACACCATCAAAACCGTGTTTCAAGAACATGCCCTTCCTAGCGGTACTTGGAAAGTTTCTGGCAAATTAGTCAAGCCCCATGACATTACCGATGTGGCGCTGCTGACTATCGAGGGTGAGCTTGATGACATTTCTGGTAGCGGCCAAACCCGCGCGGCACATAAATTGTGTAAAGGCATTCCTAGCGTACGCAAGGACCATTACGAAGTCGTTGGAGCCGGTCACTACGGTATTTTTTCCGGTCGTCGCTGGCGTGAAAAGGTTTACCCTCGCATTAAAGACTTTATCCGTGAGCACGAGCAAACTTCCAAGGCATCCAAAAAGAAGGTAGCCAAAGCAGCGCTCGCGAGTGACTAAGTTCGCAATTCTGACTGATTGCTAACAAACACCGCATGAATCCAGTTGAACTCTGCAATCAACTCGATGGCGTACTGCCTCAAACCCAATGTACGAAGTGCGGTTACCCCGACTGCCGATCCTACGCAGCGGCAATGGCCGATGAGGATGTCCTTCCCAACCGCTGCCCTCCCGGAGGCGCAGAAGGAATAAAGCGGCTAAGCTCTATTTTGTTGGAATCTGGACGGCAACTTCCACCCCAGCTTCAGCTGGAACCCGAGTGTGGAATTGAGCGGCCACGGCCAGTTGCTCTGATTGATCCCAAAACCTGTATTGGTTGCACTCTCTGCATCCAGGCCTGCCCGGTAGATGCCATTGTGGGCGCATCAAAGCAGATGCACGTGGTGCTGACGGAGTGGTGTACGGGCTGTGATCTCTGCGTGCCGCCCTGCCCGGTTGATTGCATCAGTATGGTTTCAGTGACCGAAAGTCGTACTGGCTGGGATGCATGGACAGCTGAGCAGGCTGCTCTATCCCGGACACGCTACCACGGGCGTGAAGATCGCCTAGAGCGTGAGGAACGCGATAACAATCTACGCTTATCTAAAAAAGCCGAGGCCAAGTTAAAGGCCCTTAACGAGACCGTTGGCGATGCAAGCCAATCCCTAGAGCAGGCGCAAGAGAACGAGCGTAAACGGGCAATCATTGCAGCAGCGATTGAACGCGCCAAGTTAGCTGCAGACAAAAACAATACAAAATGAATCTCGAACAGCGCAGCGCTTTTTTTGCCCAACTGAAAGCAAACAATCCCAATCCAGAGACGGAGCTTGAGTACAGCTCACCCTTTGAATTGCTGGTTGCGGTCTTGCTTTCGGCGCAGGCGACCGACATATCGGTCAATAAAGGAACGCGTCAGTTATTCAAGATAGCCAACACACCTGCCGCCTTACTGGCTTTAGGCGAAGAGGGTGTTCGGCCCTTCATCGAGCACATCGGCCTCTTTCGTACAAAAGGTAAGCATTTACAAGAAACCTGCCGCCTTTTACTGGAGCGGCATGGCGGTGAAGTTCCTCGCACCCGCGAAGCACTCGAAGCCCTGCCCGGAGTAGGTCGTAAAACAGCCAATGTTATTTTGAATACCGCGTTTGGAGAGCCTACCATGGCGGTAGACACCCATATTTTCAGGGTATCAAATCGTACCGGCCTCGCCCCTGGAAAAGATGTGCTGAAAGTCGAGCAGCAGCTACTTAAACGCGTTCCAAAAGAATACTTACTGGATGCGCATCACTGGCTTATCTTGCATGGACGTTATGTGTGTAAGGCACGATCACCTGAATGCGCCCAATGCATTGTCGAGCCGCTGTGCGGCTACCGTCAAAAAACAGGAAAAGGACAAATTCGTGGCGCTATTTAATCCAAGCCGAGAGGAAGTCCGGCGTTTCTTTTGCGATACGTGGCAAAAGAAGCAAGCCAACACCATTTTGACGCCGCTTGAAACGCTGGCCGGCCAGTGGATGGAACAGCACCCGGAGTACCATGCCTTGCTCGGCGATAGCGAAGCCGCATTAAGCCAAGATTACACGCCTGAGCGCGGTGAAACGAATCCCTTCCTACACCTGTCGATGCACCTATCGATTAGCGAACAGATCTCGATCGATCAGCCGCCCGGTATTCGGCACGTCGCCAGTGTTCTTGCGCAGCGACTCGATTCTGAGCACGAAGCACAGCACCGCATCATGGAGTGCCTGGGTCAGGTCTTATGGGAATCCCAACGGGATGGTGGGCAACTGAGCCCTGAAAAATACCTGCTGGCTTTAAAGCAACTAATTTAGGACAGCGTTGCAATCGCGGCGCGAATAGCCTGGGGTAACTCTAATGCCTGCTGACGGCGAATTTTCAAAATAGCATCTGGTGTATCTCGCAGGCGATTAGACCAAGCCGATCCTGGAAAAAACGCATCATCCTCAAATCGTGGAATCACATGCCAGTGGATGTGGGGCACTTGATTGCCGAGCGCTGCTAGATTAATTTTGTTTGGGCGCATGACTGCGCGCACTGCACCTTCAACCGCAAACACCAAGTGCATTAATAGGTCACGCTCGCCGTAGCTGAGTTGGGTCATCTCGGCGACATGCCGATTCCAGATCACACGGCAAAAACCGGGCAAATCTGGGTCATCCACCAAGACGACGCGGCAATCATCGCCACGCCAAATTAGCGTGCCACCTTCTTCCGAACATAAAACACAATTGACCATGGCGCCAATGTAAACGAAAACAGCGCCAAAGTCACCCTTCTGAGGCAATCTTGGCGCTGCGATACTGCTGCTACTGGTGTGTTACGAATGCTTAGTGGAACTGCTCTTCTTCGGTTGAGCCGGTCAATGCGGTTACAGATGACTTACCACCTTGAATCACGGTAGTGATGTCATCAAAGTAACCCGTACCCACTTCTTGCTGATGCGATACAAAGGTGTAACCGCGATCGCGTGCTGCAAACTCAGGCTCTTGAACCTTCTCGACATAAGCCGTCATGCCGCGCTTGGAGTAGTCTTGCGCCAAATCGAACATGTTGTACCACATCGAGTGAATACCAGCTAATGTAATAAATTGATACTTGTAACCCATGGCACCCAACTCACGTTGGAATTTAGCAATGGTTGCATCGTCGAGGTTTTTCTTCCAATTGAACGATGGCGAGCAGTTGTATGCCAACATCTTGCCGGGGAACTTGGCACGAATCGCTTCCGCAAACTTACGCGCAAAATCCAAGTCTGGCGTGCCCGTCTCACACCACACCATGTCAGCGTAAGCAGCGTACGCTAGGCCGCGTGAGATCGCTTGATCGAGGCCCTTGCGCGTTTTATAGAATCCTTCTGGTGTACGTTCACCCGTCAAGAATGGCTTGTCGTTTTCATCGTAGTCGGACGTCAACAAGTCCGCCGCCTCAGCATCGGTACGCGCCAAAATAATCGTCGGTACGCCCATGACGTCGGCTGCTAAGCGTGCAGATATGAGCTTTTGTACTGACTCGGTTGTAGGTAAGAGAACCTTACCACCCAAGTGACCGCATTTTTTTACGGACGACAATTGATCCTCAAAGTGAACGCCAGCAGCGCCCTGCTTAATTAATGCTTTACTGAGTTCGTAGGCATTCAACACACCGCCAAAGCCGGCTTCCGCATCAGCAACAATGGGTGCGTAGTAGTCAATGTAATCCTTATCGCCAGGGTTAACACCTTTTGCCCACTGGATTTGGTCCGCGCGCTCAAACGAATTATTGATGCGCTCCACCATCTTTGGAACCGAGTCAACTGGATACAAGGATTGATCGGGATACATCGCCGCATAGGAATTACCATCGGCGGCCACTTGCCAGCCCGATAAGTAAATCGCCTTGATGCCTGCTTTGACCTGTTGCATTGCTTGCCCACCAGTCAGAGCGCCCAAGCAATTGACGTAGGCTTCATTATTCACTTGATTCCACAACTTCTCTGCGCCAGCCTTCGCTAAGGAATACTCAATGCGCAGCGAACCACGTAAACGCACTACGTCCTCTGCGGTATAGCCACGCTTGATGCCTTGCCAGCGTGGATTGGTATCCCAGTCTTTCTGAATCTTTGCTGCTTCTTCTTTGCGCTTGTCCATATTGCTCTCCTTAGATATAAAACAATTGACCAAAAAAATCGTTGAACTGGACTAGGTCACTTGAACTAAAAGCCGTGACTAAGTCTTATGTCTTATATAAGAGTATAGGGAGATTTACAGCCCAGACAATACCAATTAAATGACAGAATAAATAAATAATATTGATTAAATTCAATTACTTAAATTATATTTATTGCAATGTGAAATGATCTGCCACCGCTTGAAAGCCTAGGGAACGTGATCAATAGGGACTGATTTTGCCTATGAAAACAGCTTTTCGTATTGTGAAAAGCGAGTAACTACTGGATTTTTGGCATCGCCGCATTGGCATTGGAGGCTACCACTTTGACTGCGGTCAGAATTAATAGCAACTGCAAAAAGGCAACGCCAAGGAAGAGTGAATTGGGTTTTCCAGCATCGAGCAATATGCCGAACAACAAAGGCCCCACTGCCGCACCAAGATCAATACCGGAGTAAACAATGCCATACACACTGCCCGATACACCTTGCGGGGTTGCTGAACGAATCATCATGTCGCGCGATGGCGCTGCAATGCCAAGGCCGCAGCCGATCATAAAAAAGAGTCCGGGCACCAATGCAGCGGTCACAAACTCCGCTCCAATCAAGAGGCCAATGACAGCACAAGCAAATAAGCAAGTACCGACAATGCGCTCGGGCATTTTGAGTTTGGCTGCCATGATGCCACCAACAATCATGCCTGCCGCACTTCCTAAGGCCATCAAGGTAATTGAAAAATTACCGGTAGTAACAGGTATAGCGTAGAGCTGATTAAGTGCACTCGGCGCAAAAGATTGGATACCTGCCATGGCAATCATGCTGAAGAAAAAGAAGAGCCAACACAACCAAACCGAAGTTAACTTTAAAAAGGCAAATGCACTTTGTGGTGCGCGCCCAGGGTTCGCCTCTTCTGCAGCCTTGATGGCACTGGCGCGGCGATGCTGCGCATCGTCGATTAAGTCGTTGCGATTAAACCAAAGTATTAATAGGATAAGGGCCTCTAAGACCGCTGCGCACAGCAGTGCAATGCGCCAATCCGCAAGCGCGGCTATTCCAGCCATAAAGACCGGGGCTACTGCCCAGCCTAGATAACCTGTAACGCCGTGCGCTGAATAGGCATAGGGCAAACGCGGAACCGATACCTTGTGATTAATGAGGGTGTAATCCACCGGATGAAAGACGCCATTGCCGCAGCCCGCAATCACCGCACCTAGCATTAACAGGGCGTAACCATTACTTTGCGAGAGCACGATTGCGGATAGGGCTAATAGACCAACGCCAACGAAGAGGACTGGCCGAGCCCCAATGCGGTCAACTAAAAATCCGGAAGCTGCCTGCACAATGCAAGAGACTACAAAGAAAACCGACATGAGGAGACCGAGCTCTGCGTAGCTGAGCGCGAACTCTGCCTTTAGCCACGGAAAGAGTGGCGGCAAAATCAGGTGAAAGAAATGCGAACTGCCGTGTGCCAAGCTTAATAAACTAATCACTCGGACATCACTGGCGCGCGCACTGGCATGCGTCACAGTCATGACCCGAGTTTACTCGCTCCAGAGCCCTGCCGGCATGGCTTTAATGCACTAAGCGGGTAAAGCTGAAATCGCCTTCCTTATTAATGTCTACCGGCACAACATCATTGGGGCCAAATTTCCCTTCCAAAATCATCTTAGAAACGGGATTTTCGATGTAGTGCTGTATCGCCCGCTTGAGCGGTCTTGCCCCAAATACCGGATCAAAGCCCACTTCGGCAATTTTGTTCAGTGCAGCATCGCTTACTTCCAGCTGCATATCCACCTTCGCTAAACGCGTGGCAAGGTTTTTCAGCAGGATCGAGGCAATCGATGCAATATTCGCTTTATCGAGGCCATGGAACACCACAATCTCATCAACGCGGTTTAAAAACTCCGGACGGAAGTGGGTCTTGAGTTCACCAAACACCGCCTCCTTAATCTCGGCTTGATTTTTATCCGTCATCGACTGAATCAGGTGTGAACCAATATTACTGGTCATCACAATCACCGTATTTTTAAAATCGACTGTACGTCCTTGGCCATCGGTTAAGCGGCCATCATCCAGTACTTGCAGCAGAACGTTAAATACGTCTGGATGGGCTTTTTCGATCTCGTCAAACAGAATCACACTATACGGTTTGCGGCGCACCTGCTCGGTAAGGTAGCCACCCTCTTCGTAACCTACATAGCCTGGGGGCGCGCCGATCAAACGGGCAACGCTGTGCTTTTCCATAAACTCACTCATATCGATGCGAATTAATCGATCATCGCTATCAAACAAGAATGCGGCTAGGGCTTTGCATAATTCCGTCTTACCAACGCCCGTAGGGCCTAGGAACATAAATGAGCCATAGGGCTTGTTTTCTTCGGAAAGCCCGGCACGTGAGCGGCGGATTGCATCGGATACCGCCCGAATGGCTTCCTCTTGGCCGACCACACGCTGATGCAAGTGGTCTTCCATCTTGAGGAGCTTATCGCGTTCACCCTGCATCATTTTGGATACCGGAATACCCGTTGCGCGTGAAACGACCTCGGCAATTTCTTCTGCGCCCACTTGGGTACGGAGTAATTTGTTTTTAGTTACGCCGGCTTTACTATCCTTTGCTTCAGCAGCAGCTGCCGATTTGAGTTTTTGTTCCAACTCAGGCAATTTACCGTACTGCAACTCAGCAACCTGCTCGAGTTTGCCGTCGCGTTGCAACTTCACGATTTCGGCCTTCACTTTTTCGATCTCTTCTTTGAGCTGAGCGGCACCCAAGGCAGCGCCCTTCTCCGTCTTCCAAATTTCTTCGAGATCAGCGTACTCCGCGCCCAGGCGCTTGATTTCATCTTCGATTAATTGCAAGCGCTTTTTAGAAGCATCGTCTTTCTCCTTTTTGACAGCCTCCCGCTCGATCTTGAGCTGAATCAATCGGCGATCGAGCTTATCCATGACCTCTGGTTTGGAGTCAAGCTCCATCTTGATGCGAGCACCCGCCTCATCAATTAGGTCAATCGCCTTGTCTGGCAAGAATCGATCCGTAATGTAGCGATGCGATAACTCAGCAGCTGCCACAATCGCTGGGTCGGTAATCTCAATGCCATGGTGGAGCTCATAACGCTCCTGTAGACCACGCAAGATCGCGATGGTGGCCTCAACACTGGGCTCATCCACCATGACCTTCTGAAAGCGGCGCTCCAAAGCGGCATCTTTTTCAATGTACTTGCGATATTCCTCTAAGGTGGTCGCGCCAATGCAATGCAATTCACCGCGCGCTAAGGCGGGCTTGAGCATATTGCCGGCATCCATGGCACCTTCGCCCTTACCAGCACCAACCATGGTGTGGATTTCATCGATAAAGACAATCGTTTGGCCTTCGTCTTTAGCAACGTCACTCAAAACCGATTTCAGGCGCTCCTCAAATTCACCGCGGTACTTTGCCCCAGCCAACAATAAGGCCATATCCAATACCAGTACGCGCTTGTTCTTGAGGGTCTCTGGTACCTCACCATTAACAATGCGCTGCGCTAAACCTTCGACAATCGCCGTCTTACCGACACCAGGCTCGCCAATCAATACCGGGTTGTTTTTGCCACGCCGCTGCAAAATCTGAATGGTGCGGCGAATTTCATCATCGCGACCAATCACCGGATCCAGCTTGCCCATACGGGCACGCTCGGTCAAATCAAGGGTGTATTTTTTCAGAGCCTCTCGCTGTCCTTCTGCATCGGCACTATTGACGGACTCCCCGCCCCGCACCAAATCAATCGCCGCCTCGAGTGCTTTGCGGGTGAGACCACATTCTCTCGCCAGCTTACCGAGCTCCCCTTTATCGTCTGCCACGACGAGTAAAAACAGTTCGCCCGCGATAAATTGATCGCCCCGTTTATTGGCCTCTTTTTCAGTTAAATTCAGCCAATTGGCCAGATCGCGGCCAACTTGAACTTCGCCGCTACCCTGCACTTCTGGCAGAGCAGAAATCATCTTCTCCGCACCTTTTTCGAGGCTCGCTACATTGACTCCCGCACGCGTCAATAGACTGCGTACGCCGCTGTCTTGCTGCTTGAGCATCGCCAGCAATAAATGGGCTGGCTCAATGTACTGGTTGTCTTTACCAACGGCCAAGCTTTGGGCATCGCTCAAGGCCTCTTGAAATTTAGTCGTTAATTTATCGATTCTCATTTTGCGTCCTATTGAATGGGATTGCGCCAAGCCGAACTGCATTAGGTGTTCGTTATGGCTTTCTTCATTAGAATATTAGGGCAATATCCCCAATTTCAAGCGTTTCTGAATGGAAAAATCCAATTTGACCTGGCTTGTTTATCTCTTAGAGTGCGCTGATGGCAGTTTGTATGCCGGCATTACCAATCGGCTTGAGCATCGCCTGAACGCACACAATGCGGGTACGGGGGCACGCTATACCCGCTCTAGGCTCCCTGTCACCCTGCTGGCCACCCAGGAACACCCTGACCGATCGGAAGCATCCAAAGCAGAAATGAAACTAAAAAGCTTGCCCCGAGCTAAGAAGCGGGCTTTTTTTGATTCCAGCGCATAGCAGCTGCATCATCGGTAACGCGGGCATCGACCCAGCGCCCGCCTTCAGGGGTATCTTCTTTCTTCCAGAATGGCGCTGCGGTTTTGAGGTAGTCCATGATGAACTCGCAGGCCAAAAAAGACTCGCCGCGGTGCGCACTGGTCACCGCTACTAAGACAATTTGGTCTGCTGGCATCAAGGGTCCAATGCGGTGAATCACGAGCGCATCCCGAATATCCCAACGCGCTTTTGCTTGATTGACAATGTCTTCTAGCGCTTTTTCCGTCATGCCCGGATAGTGCTCGAGGGTCATGGCCTTCACTGTACTGCCCTCGTTCATATCCCGCACTGTCCCTACAAACGAGGTAATCGCACCCACCTGTAAATCGCCCTGGCGCAGGTTGGCAATCTCGGTAGTGAGATCAAAGTCCGCCTGCTGAATGCGAATGGCCATCTAACCTCCCGTCACCGGCGGAAAGAAAGCCACTTCAGCACCGTCCACCAATTCGGTCGACGCATTAACCATCTGGTGATTGAGAGCGCAGCGCAATACTTTGCCCTCACCCAAGACCTCAGACCAAATACCGCCGCGTAATCGCAGATGGACACGCAAATCATCCATCGTACGCACAGACACAGGCAATTCGATTGACTCCTGCTCTAAGCCGAGGCTTTCCCGTATCGAAGCAAAGTAGCGCAGTTGTAATTTCATAGCTAAATCGTAATCCGATTAGTTGAGAAGTGCATCAAATGGGATGTACTTTACTAAATCACCGGCTTTGATTGGCTGGTTTGGCGGGCAATCTACTAGGCCATCACCCCAAGAGGCGCTGGTGAGTACACCGGAGCTTTGATTGGGGAATAAATCCAGGCCGCCATTGTTATTGAGTTTGACGCGCAAAAACTCATTGCGGCGATCAGCTTTTAGCCAATCAAAGTCTGCACGCATCAAATACGATTGCGTTTGTTTTGCCGCGCGGCCCTGCAACTTCAAAATAAATGGTCTTACGAATAAGAGGAATGTTACAAAGCTCGAAACGGGGTTGCCAGGCAAGCCGATGAACCAAGCCTCGCCATCGTTTGCTTGCTCCGATTTACGAACCGCACCAAATGCTAAAGGCTTACCGGGCTTAATCGCAATCTGCCAAAGATCCAATCTTCCTTCAGCAGTTACAGCCGGCTTGATGTGGTCTTCTTCGCCAACCGATACCCCGCCAGAGGTAATGATCAAATCGTGATCTTGACTTGCTTGACGCAGAGCAGCGCGCGTCGCATCAAGCCGATCTGGCACGATACCTAAATCCGTGGCATCACAGCCCAAGGCTTTAATACAGGCCAGTAAGGTATCGCGATTCGAGTTGTAGATACCGCCCGGCTTTAATGGCTCGCCCGGAAGCGATAACTCATCCCCGGTGAAGAACGCTGCAACCTTGACTCTGCGTTTCACGTTGAGGTGGGTTAAGCCGGCAGAGGCAGCAACACCCAGCTCCTGTGGACGCAAGAAAGTGCCCGCAGTGAGCGCTGTTTTACCGGCTGTTAAATCTTCGCCCCGACGACGAATCCACTGGCCAAAGCTAGGCGCAATATTGACTTGTACTTGATCAGCCGAACCCTCAGGAGTAGCGCAATCCTCTTGCATGACTACCGCATCTGCACCCAGAGGAACGGGTGCGCCCGTAAAAATACGAGCAGCAGTTCCTGCTTGGAGTTCTGTACCAACGGAACCCGCCGGAATACGCTGCGCAATTTTTAAGACGCTTCCAGGATTTTGGGTATCCGCAGTGCGGACTGCATAACCATCCATTGAGGTGTTATCCAGCGGCGGCACATCAACTAGGCTATTCACATTTTCAGCAAGTACACGACCTAATGTAGCCTGCATTGGAACGCGTTCAATTTCAGCAACAGGCTGTGCATGCGAAAGCAAATGGTCCAAGGCCTGCTGTGCAGTCAACATCGGTGGCTTTGTCATGGCAGACTTAAGAAACGTGCTGAGTAATAAATTGCTTCACCACGCCAACGTCTGCTGGAATGGATTCCACCCGCTGTGGCAATGTTTTGATGTCTTTAAATGCTGGCGGGCAATCGGCGGGGCGGCCAAGCGCCTCTTGAATTGTTTCTTCGAACTTAATCGGTAAGGCGGTCTCCAGCACCAGCATTGGAATATCCTTCTGCAAATACTCACGCGCTACTTTCACGCCGTCTGCCGTGTGGGTATCAATCATCACACCATACTTGCCATCGATATCCCGAATGGTCTTCAAGCGATCAGTATGGGTGCTTCGGCCCGAGGTAAAACCAAACTGCCGCATCGTCGCATATGCAGGATCCTTCGATAAATCAAAACCGCCCGTCTCTTCAACTTGCTTAAAGAGGGCAGCTGTACGCTTGCCGTCTTGCGCGAGCAAATCAAAAACAAAGCGCTCAAAGTTACTAGCCTTCGAAATGTCCATCGACGGACTCGAGGTATGCAAGGTTTCAGCAGACTTGCGCGCGCGGTATATTCCTGTTCGAAAGAATTCATCGAGCACATCGTTTTCATTGGTGGCAACCACCAAGCGCTCGATCGGCAAACCCATCATGCGGGCAATGTGCCCCGCACAAACATTGCCGAAGTTGCCCGAGGGAACAGTGAAGGATACTTTTTCAGAACTGGATTGGGTTGCCAGCAAATAACCTTGAAAGTAATACACCACCTGCGCAAGGACGCGCCCCCAATTAATCGAGTTAACTGTACCAATCTGGTGTTTGGCTTTGTATGCCAAATCATTACTGACTGCTTTGACGATGTCTTGGCAATCATCAAAGACGCCATCTACGGCGAGATTAAAAATATTCGGATCTTGTAGGGAATACATTTGCGCCGACTGAAAGGCGCTCATCTTCCCTTTGGGGGAAAGCATAAATACACGAACCCCTGCTTTACCGCGCATGGCATATTCAGCGGCGCTACCCGTATCACCCGAGGTAGCACCCAAGATATTGAGATGCTGACCCGCACGTTGCAACGCATATTCAAATAAATTACCCAGCAACTGCATGGCCATGTCTTTGAATGCCAAGGTAGGGCCATTCGATAAACTCAACAGCCCAATGCGCGTACCGCTCTCTTCGCCCAGCCAGTGAAGCGGCGTAATGTCGCTCGCTTTGTCTTCGGGGCGGCCATTGCTATAAACAGCGGCAGTATAGGTTTTACGCACCAATGCGCGCAAATCACCCTCTGGAATATCAGGGCAATACAAGCTCAATACTTCAAACGCCAAATCAGCGTAAGAAAGGCCTCGCCACGAATCCAATTGCGCTGGCGTCACTTTCGGGTATTGCACCGGCAAATAAAGCCCACCATCAGGAGCAAGTCCTCCCAACAGAATTTCGAGAAAGGATTGCTCTGGGCTATTGCCGCGGGTCGACTGATAACGCATGGTGATTTAGGATAAATTTTCGAGGCGAATTTTAACGATCTCGCCAACGACGGTTTTTAGGCCTTGCATATCGGCAATCGCAGCCAACATGTTCTTTTCCTTGGTTTCGTGCGTCAGCATGACAAGGTCAGTTTGACTCTCGCCCTCATTCGCCTCTTTTTGCAAGAGTGCGTCGATCGAAACGCCATGGGATGCCAGTATTTTCGTAATGTCCGCCAATACCCCGGCTTGATCCGCAACGCGCAAGCGTAAGTAGTAACTGGTGGTAATTTCGCCGATGGGCAAAACGACGGTGTCGCGCACGGCATCGGGCTGGAATGCCAAATGAGGTACTCGATTTTCGGGATCGGCCGTCATTAAACGGGTGACATCCACCAAGTCAGCGATCACAGCAGACGCAGTTGGCTCCGAGCCAGCACCTTTGCCGTAGTAAAGCGTAGTACCAACCGCATCACCGAACACTTGAACCGCATTCATGGCACCTTCCACATTGGCAATCAAGCGCTTGCTTGGTATCAAGGTTGGATGAACTCGCAGCTCAATTCCTGTACTTGTTTTCTTGGTGATGCCGAGCAACTTAATGCGATAACCGAGTTGTTCCGCGTACTTAATGTCGGTTGCTGCTAAGTTTGTGATGCCTTCTACATATGCCTTATCAAATTGCATCGGAATACCAAATGCAATCGCGCTCATGATGCTGACTTTATGCGCAGCATCAATGCCTTCAATATCAAACGTCGGATCGGCTTCGGCATAACCCAAGCGCTGGGCTTCCTTTAGCACCGTTGCAAAATCAGAGCCCTTGTCGCGCATCTCCGACAAAATGAAATTAGTCGTGCCATTAATGATGCCGGCAATCCATTCGATTCGATTGGCAGTTAAGCCCTCACGCAAGGCCTTAATAATCGGAATGCCGCCTGCAACCGCAGCCTCAAACGCCACCATCACGCCCTTCACATGCGCTGCTTTGAAGATTTCATTGCCGTGCACGGCAATCAAGGCCTTATTGGCTGTAACAACATGCTTACCTGCAGCGATCGCCTCAAGTACCAAATCCTTGGCAATGCCATAACCGCCAATCAGCTCAACCACGATATCGATCTCGGGGTTTGCAATGACTGCACGGGCATCGCTAACGACTTGTGCGCGATCACCCACTAGTTCCTTGGCACGCTCCACATTGAGATCGGCGACGGTGTGAATGCGAATGCCGCGGCCAGCACGGCGCAGAATCTCATCTTGATTGCGTTCGAGGACCGTGAAAACGCCTCCACCAACAGTTCCAATACCTAATAGACCAACTTGAATCGGCTTCATGATGCCTTTGTAGCGAGTGATGCAGTGGCTGTCTTGCCATGCTTTTGACGATAACGCTCCAGAAAACGCGCAAAGCGACCAATGGCATCTTTAAGCACATCTTCGTGGGGTAAGAAAACAACGCGGAAGTGATCTGGCTTAACCCAGTTAAACCCCGATCCCTGAACCATTAATACCTTCTCTTCGCGCAGCAAGTCAGCAATGAATTCTTGATCGTTCTCAATCGGGTACATCTCTGGGTCTAATTTAGGAAAGAGGTACAGCGCCGATTTTGGCTTCACGCAACTCACACCAGGAATAGCGGTAATCAATTCCCAAGCAAGGTCACGTTGCCGAGCCAGACGCCCTCCTTTGGCAACCAGATCATCAATGCTTTGATAGCCGCCGAGCGCCGTTTGAATGGCGTATTGTCCAGGAACGTTGGCGCACAGGCGCATCGAGGACAACATATTTAATCCCTCGATGTAATCCTTAATACGCGACTTATCCCCCGAAACCACCATCCAGCCCGAGCGGTAGCCGCAGGAACGGTAATTCTTAGACAGGCCATTAAAGGTAATGATGACGACATCGCTGGAAAGCGAGGCGAGCGATACGTGCTTTTCCTCGTCGTACAGCATCTTGTCGTAGATCTCGTCAGCAAACAAAATAAGTCCATGCTCGCGCGCGATTTGTGTGAGCTCGGTCAGTACTGCTTTGGAATAAATTGCCCCCGTTGGATTGTTTGGATTAATCATCACAATCGCTTTGGTGCGCGGGGTAATTTTGGAGCGCAAGTCGGCTAAGTCTGGGGCCCATTCTTTCGATTCGTCGCACAAATAATGGATGGGGGTGCCGCCGGATAAACTAACAGCAGCTGTCCACAAGGGATAGTCTGGTGCGGGAACTAAGACTTCATCGCCATTGTTCAGCAATGCATTCATTGCCAGTACGATTAATTCCGAGACGCCGTTGCCGGTGTAAATGTCATCTAGGGTGACGCCTTGAATCCCTTTTTCTTGGCAGTACTGCATGATTGCTTTGCGGGCCGCGAAAATGCCTTTGGAATCGGAATAAGCAGAGGCATTACTTAAATTTCGAATCATGTCGAGCTGAATTTCTTCAGGGGGATCAAATCCAAACACACCCACATTACCGATGTTTAATTTGATGATTTTGTGACCCTCTTCCTCCATGCGCTGAGCAAGCTCAAGGACGGGTCCACGAATGTCATAACAAACGTGATTTAGCTTTTCAGACTTCAGGATCGGTTTCACGGTGGTTTTTGTAAATGCTGATAAATTGGTAAGGGTTAAGTACTTGAAAACTAGGCAAAAAAGCGACTAGTTATAATTTACTCAATTATGACAGAGCGCACACGTGAAACTCCATTCTGATACCCCCCTTGGCATCAATACGATAACCGGCTACGGCAAGGACTACATAGAGGTCAACCGGGTGCCCTACCGCCATGCGGTCTTAGTTGGGCCGAGCGGCGAAATTAGCCAATGGGGAGCATCTTCCTTTGCCGCCCTTGACCCCAGTCACTTTGCCCAAATAGCCGATCTCAAGCCAGAACTGGTGATTTTTGGTAGCGGGGCCCTCCAGCGCTTTCCGCGCCCTGATTTGTTGAGAGCCCTCATAAATGCCAAAATTGGCTTTGAAATTATGGACACCCAGGCCGCCTGCCGAACGTACAACATTTTAGTGGGTGAGGGTCGCCAGGCGATGGCCGCCTTATTACTGGACCCACAATAACCATGTTCGGACCAATCAATAAAACACCCGCTTTATTAACTCCGGTTGGGATTTTGATCATGGGGGCGCTCTATGCCCTCTTGTGGTTTGGCAGCCTCGATTACCGCCACCTCATCCCATCCGACGAGGGCCGGTATGCCGAGATTGCCCGTGAAATGCTGGTAAGCGGCGACTGGGTCACTCCGCGCTATCACGACTACAAGTATTTTTTTAAACCGCCACTACAGCTCTGGGCCACCGTCATTGCATTTGATTGGTTTGGGGTAGGTGAATGGCAGGCGCGCCTGTGGGGAGCCCTAACTGGCTTTTTTACCATTCTTTTTGTTGGCTACACCAGCACTCGGCTTGATGGCCCACGCGCTGGCTGGATTGCAGCAGTAGCCTTGGCCGCTAGCCCTATGTGGATTATCAGTGGTCACATCAACTCTCTGGACATGGCATTATCCGCATTTTTAGCCTCCGCCTTGTGTGCACTGCTCCTGGCTCAGCACAGCAAAACAACCGCCAGTACCCGTGGCTGGATGTTGCTCTGCTGGACATTCATGGCACTTGCAACGCTATCCAAAGGCTTAATTGGAGCCGCACTGCCCACCCTAGTATTGATTGCGTATTCATTGAGCGCTTGGGATTGGCGGATTTGGAAGCGACTTCACATCGTCAGTGGCTTATTACTTTTTTTCGCTATTACTGCGCCCTGGTTCATCCTGATGTCGATACGACATCCCGAATTTTTTGAGTTCTTCTTTATCCATGAGCATTTCGAGCGATTTACCCAAAACACGCACCGTCGCCCCGGACCCATTTACTTTTTTGTCCCGCTATTGGTAGCTGGATTTTTACCTTTTTTATTTCAATTGCCGGGTGCGGTCGCGCAAGCATGGAAATCACGGCAAGGGCATTTTTCTGCAGGCTGGATGCTCGTTTGCTGGTTCGTCATCATCTTTGCTTTTTTTAGTGTGTCGCGCTCTAAATTACCGGGCTACATCATTCCGATTTTTCCAGCCCTAGCCATGTTGGTAGGTCGCTATTTGGATCGCCAGTTAGGCCAGACCAATACCTTGCCAATAACGTGGATCCTGCAAACCATATGCTTTGCCCTTGTAGGTTTTGTTGGCTTCTTCTTTTTGTCTTTTGTTGGGGTGCAAGCGCAGCCCGACGAGATTACGGCCTATGCGGAATACACCCAATGGATTGCTGTTGCTTTAGTCGTCTTGATTTTCTTTAGCAGCGTGGCAGCGTGGCAAGCAAGGCGTAATGGCATCACCAGCATTGCTAGCTTAGCGATTGGCTTTTATCTCACCAGCATGGTTGCGGGCACCGGCCACGAAACACTGGGCCGTGCCGTATCGGGGGTTGATTTAGCCAGCCGGGTGCGTAATGTGATCCCAGCAGATGCGCCAATCTATTCGGTCCGGATTTTGGATCACACCCTGCCCTTTTACTTAGGCCGTACCATGATCATGGTGGAGTTCCCGGATGAACTGCAGTTCGGTGTAGATCAAGAACCTGAGCGCTGGGCGCCCACCCTAAATGATTTTATTGAGCGCTGGAAAGCCCAGCCCAATGCCTATGCACTCATGGTGCCATCCCAATACGCTGAACTTGAACGCCTAGGTCTACCCATGGAAATTGTGGACCGGGATTCACGGCGCATGATCGTCAAACACCCAAGCGATCCGGCAAATCCCACCCCATCACGCGCGACCAATCGATAGGCAAAGACCCCTCATGTCAGACTCCACTCCATTGCCGTTTATTCCATTTACACGCCCCAGCTTTGATGAGGCGACCATTGCGGCCGTTGCTGAGGTATTACGATCTGGTTGGGTCACTTCAGGTCCTAAGTTAGCGGAATTTGAAGCGGCGCTCAGTGCCTACTTTGGCAATCGGCCAGTGCGCTGTTTTGCCAACGGTACCGCCACCATGAAAATTGCCCTGCAAGTGGCAGGCATCGGTCCGGGTGAAGAAGTGATTACTACGCCAATCTCCTGGGTTGCGACAGCCAACGTGATTCTCTCGGTTGGCGCTACGCCTGTCTTTGTTGACATTGATCCCCGCACTCGCAATATCGACCTTGATAAAGTGCCCGCAGCAATTACTGCCAAAACCCGCGCCATCATGCCCGTCTATTTGGCTGGACTCCCCGTCAATATGGACGAGCTGTATGCTCTCGCGAAAGAGAATGGATTGCGGGTGATTGAAGATGCAGCCCAAGCTTTTGGCTCCGAGTGGAAAGGGCAACGCATTGGCAGCATTGGTGATCTGGTGAGCTTTAGTTTTCAGGCGAATAAAAATCTGTCGACTGTTGAAGGCGGTTGTTTAGTTTTAAATAATGCGGATGAAGCGCGTCTTGCAGAAAAGTTACGGCTACAAGGAGTCACTCGCACCGGCATGGACGGCATGGATGTCGACACGCTAGGCGGAAAAGATAACTTAACGGATGTGAACGCGGTCATTGGTTTGCATCAACTCAAACACATCGGCCAGTTTCAGGGAAAACGGACCGCATTAGCAGCGCACTACTTTACGGCCCTTCACTCCGGCCTGAAAGCGGCCAATTTGCAGGGCCTGGACCTGGGGCTTCCGGTTCAATCGGATGGCGATTGCAAAACCAACTGGCATATGTTTCAGGTTGTATTGCCCCTTGAGCAACTCACCGTCGACCGCGCCCACATCATGGGCGATTTAAAAGAACAGGGCATTGGTACCGGCGTTCACTACCCAGCCATTCCTGGCTTTAGTCTTTACCAGCAAAAGGGCTACCGGCCCAGCGATACACCGATTGCAGCACGCATCGGCAAATCCATTCTGACCTTGCCACTCTTTCCAGGGATGAGTAACGCGGATGTGGAGCGCATTGTGAATGCATTGCTGGGTCTTTTGACACAGTACCGCAAAAGCTAGCTTGGGCGAGCCGATCTAGGCTGGCTCAATTGCTGCTATTGACTTAAATTCGACCCCTGGGTCGACATCAGGCAAAATTGCGGTATGACTGCAAACCCCACACAGCCAGCACCCCAACTGAGTATCGTTATTCCGGTTTACAACGAGGAAGAGGGACTCCAAGCCCTGTTTGATCGTCTGTATCCCGCAATGGATCAATTGCAAGCGAAATTGAATCTGCGCTACGAAATTATTTTTGTGAACGATGGCAGCAAGGATCGCTCTGCAGGGATGTTGGCAGCCCAATTTGATTTGCGGCCAGACACCACTCGGGTTGTTTTATTTCAGAATAATTTTGGCCAGCACATGGCCATCATGGCTGGTTTTGAATACGCCCGCGGCGAATCCATTATTACGCTCGATGCGGACTTGCAAAATCCACCCGAGGAAATCGCTTTACTTGCAGCGGAATTAATCAAGGGCCACGATTACGTGGGCACAATTCGCGCCAACCGACAAGACAGCTGGTTTCGTAAAACAGCATCGCGTGCCATGAATCATTTACGGCAGCGCATTACGCGCATCACCATGACCGATCAAGGCTGCATGCTGCGTGGTTACAGTCGCCGCATTGTGAATCTAGTGCGCCAATGCAATGAAAGCAATACCTTCATTCCAGCACTCGCCTATACCTTTGCAGCAAACCCAACGGAAATTGAGGTGAAACACGAGGAGCGCTTTGCTGGTGAATCCAAGTACAGCCTGTACCAACTGATCCGCCTGAACTTTGACTTGGTCACTGGGTTTTCGGTAATGCCCCTACAACTCTTTTCTATTTTTGGCATGCTGCTCGCACTCGGATCGGGCACTCTCTTCGCCCTTCTCTTGGTGCGTCGCTTTGTTCTGGGTTCGGAGGTTGAAGGTGTGTTTACCCTGTTTGCCTTGACCTTCTTCTTGATTGGCGTGATGCTCTTTGGTCTCGGTCTGTTAGGCGAATACATTGGCCGCATCTATCAGCAAGTGCGTGAACGTCCGCGCTATGTGATTCAAACTGTTTTAGAACGGCCGTAGTCGTTGAATACAGCCAAGGCACCAATTCGGGCGCTTGTATTTGCGTACCATGATGTGGGTGTTGGTTGCATCACGGCTCTTTTAGATGCCGGCGTTCAGATTGAGTTAGTAGTAACCCATGCCGATGACCCGCATGAAAATATTTGGTTTGGCAGTGTTGCTGCCCTATGCCAAGAGCGCGGTATACCGTATATCCAACCCGAAGCAAGCGATCTCTTCAAGTTACTGCCGCAGTTTCAAAAGATCGCGCCGGATTATATTTTTTCGTTTTACTACCGCCATCTAATTTCCTCAGACATTCTTGCGACCGCCCGTATCGCCGCACTCAATATGCACGGCTCCTTACTGCCCAAATACCGTGGTCGCGCGCCCGTAAACTGGGCGATTCTGCATGGAGAAACGGAAACGGGTGCAAGCTTGCACATCATGGAAGCCAAACCCGATGCCGGCGATATTGTTGGTCAAGTGGCAGTGCCCATCGGCCCCGATGAAGATGCTACTGCTGTGTTTGCCAAGGTGAGCAATGCTGCAATTGAGGTGATGCAGGCCGCCCTGCCAGAGCTTTTGCAAGGCCGCGTTCCAAGAACCCCGAACCTACTCGCCAACGGGAGCTATTTTGGCGGGCGCAAACCCGAGGATGGCCGCATTCAATGGTCTCAGGACGCACTACAGGTGCATAACCTAATCCGCGCGGTAGCCCCACCCTATCCCGGCGCGTTTACCGATTGGCAAGGTGCCCGGATGGTTATCGCCAAGTCCAAGCTCAATCCGGCGCTTCCAAGCTCCCTAGATCTTGGCCGACCCGGCATCCAGGTAGTTGATAATCGAGTATTCGGCATTTGCGGGAATCACCAGGCCATTGAAATCATGGCATGGCAACCGGCAAGTGCAAATTAGTTGGCATGTATTTAAAACACGGGTAACTGGGTCGCATTATGAAAAAAGTTCTGATTTTGGGTGTGAATGGATTTATTGGTCACCACCTCTCGAAACGCATTTTAGAAACCACCGACTGGCATGTCTATGGCATGGACATGCAAAACGATCGCCTGGGTGATTTAGTCTCGCATCCCCGCATGCATTTCTTTGAGGGCGACATTACGATTAATCGCGAGTGGGTTGAGTACCATATTCGTAAATGCGATGTGATCCTGCCGCTCGTAGCGATCGCGACACCAGCCACCTACGTACAGCAGCCTTTGCGTGTGTTTGAGCTCGACTTCGAAGCCAATTTACCGATCGTTCGCTCGGCGGTTAAATATAAAAAGCATTTAGTCTTTCCGTCGACCTCAGAAGTCTATGGCATGTGCGAAGACGCTGAGTTTGATCCAGCCCAGTCCAATATGGTCTACGGCCCAATCAATAAACCACGCTGGATTTATGCCTGCTCCAAGCAATTAATGGATCGGGTGATTTGGGGTTACGGCATGGAAGGCTTGCGCTTTACCTTGTTTAGACCGTTTAACTGGATCGGCCCTGGACTGGATAGCATCTACACACCCAAAGAAGGCTCTTCCCGCGTAGTAACCCAGTTCTTGGGGCACATTGTGCGCGGCGAACCGATTAACTTAGTTGATGGCGGCGAGCAAAAACGCGCCTTTACTTACATCGATGATGGGATTGATGCACTCATGCGCATCATTGCCAATGAAGGCGACATCGCCAATGGCAAAATCTATAACATCGGCAACCCAGCCAACAACCATTCTGTACGCGATCTTGCCAATCAAATGCTGGCAATTGCCCGTAGCATTCCGGAATACGCCAAGACTGCAGATCAGGTCAAAATTGTCGAAACGACCTCGGGTGCTTACTACGGCGTGGGCTACCAAGACGTGCAAAACCGCGTGCCCGCGATTGATAACACCATGAGTGAGCTGGGCTGGAAGCCCTCCACCACCATGGGTGATGCCTTAAAGAATATTTTTGAGGCATATCGCCACGACGTTGAAAAAGCGCGCCACTTAATGGACCAAGAGTAAAAGGGCATGGCCAAAATTGCCCTGAAGGTCGATGTCGATACCTTAAGAGGAACGCGCGAAGGGACGCCCAATTTAGGCCGTACCTTTGATCGCCTTGGTATCAAAGCTACCTTTTTGTTTAGCATGGGGCCAGACCATACTGGCTGGGCTTTAAAGCGGGTCTTTCGGCCTGGCTTTCTGAAAAAAGTGAGTAGGACGTCCGTGGTGGAGCATTACGGCATCAAGACCCTTCTCTATGGCGTATTGTTACCTGGGCCGGATATAGGACGCGAAGCTGCAAGCGAAATGCAAGCGATTGATCGTGCCGGACATGAGACGGGTATTCATACATGGGATCACGTTGACTGGCAAGACGGCGTTCGCCAACGCGATAGTGCTTGGACAAAGGCGCAGATGCAAAAGAGCATGGACCGCTTTATGGACGTATTTGGTCATGCACCAATTACCTATGGCGCTGCTGGCTGGCAAATGAATGAGGCCGCTTTAGAGCAGCTCGATGCCTGGGGTATTCAGTACTCTTCCGATGGTAGAGCTCTGCCAAATCTAGTTCCCTACCGTATTGCGTTTGACCATGGGAAAAGCAAGCACGTTCAATACCCTACCACTTTGCCCACCTTCGATGAGTTAATCGGCGTGGACGGCATGGATGCGCTGGGTGCAGTCCGCAAGATCCTGTCTCTAACCCAAAGCAATCCCAATGACCAAGTTTTTACCCTACATGCCGAGTTAGAGGGGCAAAAACTCCTGCCTGCCTTTGAATGCCTACTGGCTGGCTGGCTAGATCAAGGTCATGACCTCGTTACGATGGGTGAACTACACCGATCTTGGGCGGCCACCAAACAACTCGATAAAATAGCGGTATTGCCGTTGACTTGGGGTGAAATACCCAATCGCAGCGGCGAGCTGATGATTCAGCCTGCAAACTGATTTAATAAAAGGAAAATCCATGTCAATTGTTATCGGCCAACCCATTCCACCGTGCGAAGTGCCGGCAACGTCCCAGCTGACTTTTTCACCATTGGCTGCCAAAGGCAAGAAGTTGGTGCTGTACTTTTATCCTAAGGACATGACGCCAGGCTGTACTGCGGAGTCCGGCGAGTTTCGTGATCGCATTGAGGCATTTACTAAGGCCAATACTTTGGTGATTGGCGTCTCGCGCGACACCCTCAAATCCCATGATAATTTCCGGCAAAAGTTAGAGCTTCCATTTGAGCTCGTTGCCGATACGGAAGAAGTACTCTGCCAATTGTTCGGCGTCATGAAAATGAAGAACATGTATGGCAAACAGGTTCGCGGCGTTGAGCGCAGCACTTTCTTATTTGATGCCAACGGCAAACTGGCCAAAGAATGGCGCGGTATTAAGGTAACGGGCCACGTGGATGAGGTCTTGAAGGCAGCCCAAGCTTTGTAATAAATATGCCTTAATTCCATCTAGGGAATTGCCCTGATAAAAAGCCCCAATCTGGGGCTTTTTTTTTCGTCAAAGGCACTTGCTTTGATCCAAATTTACGGTAAAGTGAAGTATATGCAGCGTTGGCGACGAGACAGATTCTCGATCCGTGTCACTCCCCTGCTTGACCTGATTATGGCAAGCACGATGAACGCCCTTCACCGCTTTTACACCCGTTGTGCCGATCTAAACCGCCGAATCCCGCATGGCGGTTTTTTAATTAGGAGAGTCTGAATGCCTTTGCCCCCAAGCCCAACCCAAATTGCTGATCAGGTTAAATTGGACCGCAAGGATACGCCGGACTTAAAGAAACGGCCCGCACCCATGAAGGTAGTTGAGGTCGACAGTCTAATCAATGAAATTACCGCCGTTCCGAGCGAGTCCGCCGAGTGGACCGAAGAAGCGCCGGCAGATTTATCTGCGGCAGAAGTAGCGCTCGAGCGCATCAAAGCCGATCACCGTACTCGGCAAGGCGATAAAAAAGCATTACTTGAGCCCAAGGCAAAACGCATTACCCGCACCGGCCCACCCTCACTCTTTGTCCTAGATACCAATGTATTAATGCACGATCCAGCATCCCTCTTCCGCTTTGCGGAGCATGATCTGTATTTGCCGATGACGACCTTAGAAGAGCTCGACAACCACAAAAAGGGTATGAGTGAAGTTGCGCGCAATGCGCGTACTGTGAGCCGCTCATTGGATCAATTGATTGCTGGAACCAGTGGCACCTTAGATGACGGCATCCCTTTGGATAAGCTGGGCCACCAGGATGTTTCTGGAAAGTTGTATTTTCAAACCCACCTCACTACTGCCACCCTTCCCGAAGGACTGCCTGAGGGCAAAGGGGACAACCTCATCTTGGCGGTGGTCAGCGAGCTACAACAAAAGCATGCGGACAAGGAAGTGGTGTTGGTATCAAAAGACATCAATATGCGCATCAAGGCCAGAGCGTTAGGTCTGCCTGCCGAAGATTACTTTAATGACCAGGTCTTAGAAGACCGCGATTTAATGTACTCCGGGGTTATGACATTGCCTGCTGATTTTTGGCCCAAGCATGGTAAATCGATGGAGAGCTGGGCTGACACCAAAAGTGGCACGATGTTCTACCGGGTATCCGGTCCGCTTGTGCCCAGCATGCTGGTGAACCAATTTGTTTATCAAGAAAATCCCGATGGCTCTACTCCTTTTTATGCGCAAGTACGCGAAGTGAATGGAAAGTCTGCACTATTGCAAACCCTTCGCGATTTTTCACATCAAAAAAATAATGTCTGGAGCGTTACCGCCCGCAATCGTGAGCAGAACTTTGCTATGAATCTACTGATGAACCCAGAGGTTGATTTTGTGACCTTATTGGGCCAAGCAGGTACCGGCAAAACCCTCTTGGCATTGGCGGCAGGTCTTGAGCAGGTGCTCGATAGCAAGCGCTACAACGAAATTATTATTACGCGTGCGACCGTACCGGTGGGAGAAGATATTGGCTTTTTACCCGGCACCGAAGAAGAGAAAATGCAGCCGTGGATGGGCGCATTTGATGACAACCTAGAGGTGCTCCAGCGCAATGAAGACGGCGCTGGTGAATGGGGTCGTGCCGCTACGCAGGAATTAATTCGCTCCCGCATTAAAGTCAAGAGCATGAACTTCATGCGCGGTAGAACCTTTGTTAGTAAGTTTGTCATCATCGATGAGGCGCAGAACTTAACCCCCAAGCAAATGAAAACCTTGGTGACGCGTGCGGGTCCTGGAACCAAAATTATTTGCCTGGGCAATATTGCGCAGATTGACACTCCCTATCTGACAGAAGGCTCCTCTGGTCTTACCTACGTAGTCGACCGCTTCAAAGGCTGGCGTCATGGCGGGCATATCACCTTAGCCCGTGGTGAGCGCTCGCGTTTAGCAGACCATGCGGCAGAAGCCCTCTAGCATTGGCCAACATAGGGGCGTTGATACTGCATCAAGACGCGCCTATCTTGGCAGCCTTGCGCTACTTCTGTCTAGCCTTATCCTCGCAGGGTGCAGCACTCCTGCCCGCAAACCAACGCCTCCAAGCAAGATTACCAAATTCAAAGAAGATACCAGCGTAGGCACAGAAGGAATTTCGATTGCTGCTGTTGGCCTAGTCGGAGTGCCCTACCGCTTTGGCGGCAACACTCCTGCAGGCGGTTTTGATTGCAGCGGCCTGATTGTCTATGTCTACAACAACGCTGCGGGTCTTAAGCTACCACGCACAGTTCAAGAAATGAGCCGTGCTGGCCAAAGCATTCAGAATGATGCTCCCGCCCCCGGTGATTTGGTGTTTTTCAATACAACTGGAGAGCGCTATTCCCATGCTGGAATCTATGTAGGGCAGGGTCGTTTCGTGCATGCCCCAAGCAAAGGAGGCACGGTACGCTTAGATCAAATGACGAGCCCCTATTGGGCAGCCCGCTATACCGAAGCGCGCAGAATTGCCAACACAAAACCGTAATGAATTAGCTCAAGCCAAGTTCGAAACGAGCACGTTATTCAGAACAGCATTGGTATCAAAATACACTTGCCAGTAGTGTTCATTGCTGCAGTATGGACGAACCGCTAAGACGGGTCCGGCTGGAGTCACCTCCAAGATGCTCACTTCGACCGCAGGAGTAGCTAGGACATTTGGCAAAGCACCAATGCGTTGCTTCAATAAAGCAATAGCAGCATCATGATTTGCCGTATTGGGCAGTAGGCACTTCAAGTCCACCCTACGATAGGAAGTGTTACTAAAGTTTTGGATCGTATCGCCTAATATTTTGCTATTACCAACCATGGTTGATACGTTATCCGGCGTACTAATGGTCGATGAAAAAAGGCCGATTTCTTTTACAGTGCCATTCACACCGCCAGCAACAACAAAGTCGCCCACTTTAAACGGTCTAAGCACAATCAAAAAAACGCCCGCCGCAAAATTGGACAAAAGTCCTGCCCAAGCAGCGCCAATCGCAATACCTGCGGTAGCAAATAAAGCCGCAAAGGTCGTGGTCTGGATTCCGAAGTAACCCAAAATACCAACTACCAATAAGATGTTTAAGGTCACACTGACAATCGAGCCAACGTAGCGCACTACCGTTGGATCAATATGCTGGCGCTCGAGACCGCCTCGAACCATACGCTGGACAATGCCGATTAACCAGCGCCCAATAACCCACAGCGCAATGGCGCCCAGCACTTTGATACCTACATCCGTCGCTGTATGAATAATGAGATCTTGGATTTTGACTAAATCAATGGTGGACATAATCTTTTAAGTAATAAAAGGCTAAATTAAAACGGCTCGTAACCACCAGAAGAAAAGCCCGGGGAACCCATCGCTAAGTTATCAAACTTCGTATATGGACCTTGCCAGCTCAGCCGAATCGTTCCAATTGGGCCATTACGCTGCTTACCGATAATGATCTCGGCAATGCCTTTGTCGGTAGTGGTATCAGCGTGATAGACCTCATCACGGTAGATGAACATAATTAAATCGGCATCTTGCTCGATCGCGCCGGATTCACGCAGGTCGGACATGATCGGGCGCTTATTGGGGCGCTGCTCCAGGCCGCGGTTTAACTGTGACAATGCAACTACCGGGCACTGCAACTCTTTCGCAAGCGACTTCAATGAGCGCGAGATCTCGGAGATTTCGGTAGCGCGGTTTTCAGAGCTGGATCCGCCGCTACCACTCATGAGCTGCAAGTAATCAATCACCACCAAACCCAGTGTGCCGCCAAAATTACGGGCAATGCGCCGTGCTCGTGCACGTAACTCTAAACTGGATAGTGATCCCGTCTCGTCAATCAAAATTTGGGTATTACTGAGGCGTGCAATCGCATCCGTTACGCGTGGCCACTCATCGTCATTGAGTTTGCCGGTACGCATTCTGGATTGATCAACGCGTCCGACCGAACCCAATAAACGCGATGCCAATTGGGAGCCCGACATCTCCATCGAGAACACGACGACTGGTAGCCCTTCAGCAAGCGCCACGTTCTCAGCGATGTTTAATGCAAAGGCCGTATTGTGTGTCACAACGTACTCATTGGTGACATAGGTTCGAGAGGGGTGACTCACCGATATGCATTGCGCTTGTGCAACTCGGGATGGCTTAATCGATTGAAACGTAAGCCTGCGTTGCCGATCCCAACTGCTTCTCAGTCGCACTTTTTTCTCAGGCAATGTAAAAGCTTCAAAGCCTGCTGCAAAGCTCATATTTAAAACGTATGCCAAGCGACCCTGCTTTTGTTCACCTTTGTAGGTGTACTTACTTTGTTTAGTTGCAATCGAACAAAACCCACCCAAGGATCGAGCCAATGCGGTGACATCATCAGCCAATTGCTTGCTTACAGTACAGAAACGAATGGAGCCCCACTTCTCGATCCAGCCATCGGTATCCATTAGGCCCTGAAATAAAGCAAGGCGCGCTGATTTATTAGCCTCCAAATACACGGCAGGAATACTCTTATCAAAACTTCGAGAGCCTAAAACACCAAGGTCATTGAGGGCCGATCTGAAGTAATTGGTCTTGACGGCAACTCGCTCGCCATTCACTGCAATCCGCTCTTTTGAAACGAGGCGCCAGTCGTACGCATTCGCATGAACGAGTTCCATCTCGTAACCTGCAAGCGCATTGATACGCTCAACTAGCTCAGGGGATTTCGTCGAGAACATAACGCTGCTATGAGACAAGGCTAAAGTACCGTCACCCAAAAAGGCGCCTAGCACCCAAGGATGAATCGGTAACTCTTCCGAGTGGCCAAAGTCACCCGACACTGGCTCAATCCATAGGCGATTGCGATAACGTACGCAAGCAAGCATTTCAATTAAACGTGCCGTGCTAATGACGCGAGGTTCTGCCCAATCGCGGTACATCACGCGCCACAGATGTTCGTCACAGCATTCCGCTTGACGACCATCTGAAAACGTCACTTGGTAAATTTGTTTTTGACCTTGCGGATATACGCCAGTCACAAATGAACTCAAACCATCAATCGATGCAAGTTTGTCACCAAAGCGCAGCTCGCCCATGGACTTCCAGCCATCTGGGGTCTTAATTTTTGCATCCAGGGGCTGAGCCTTACCCATCGAGGGTCTTCCAGCCACAATGACTAAATCACCCTTTTGCAAGCCACTCGTTTGCTTATCAAGATCAATAAAGCCGGTTGCGATACCGGTGATATCACTACCGCCTTGGCGGTTGTAGAGCTCATCAATGCGCGCAACGACTTCGCGCAGCAAGGGTTCGATTTCCAAATAATCGGCTTTGCGATTGCCCTCTTCACCGATTTGCAAAATACGGGACTCCGCCTCATCGAGCAGCGTTCGCACAGAACGACCCTCAGGGACAAAAGCAGAGTTAACAATGTTGTCTGAAACTTCAATTAAGCGGCGCAGAATGCTGCGGTCGCGCACAATCTCGGCATAGCCTTTGATATTGGCGGCGCTAGGGGTGCTTTGTGCCAATGAGTTCAGGTAATCAATGCCAACTAGATCGCCACCCTGCTCGGATTTAATGGCTTCATGAACGGTAATGACATCGGCTGGGTGGTTATCACCAACCAGGCGCTGAATAACTTTGTAAATTAAGGCGTGCTCAGGACGGTAAAAGTCTTTGTCCGATAGCGCTGCGCCTAGGCGATCCCAGGCGGTGTTATCCAGTAGTAATCCGCCAAGTAGGGATTGCTCGGCCTCTACTGAATGGGGAGGAACTTTGAGGGCCTGCACGGCTGCATCCCCAGATCCCGCCATGCCAGGATTTAGCGTAACGGAACGGGGACGTTGATCAGCCATGAGGCGACTCGATTAAAACTTAGGCCTGCTCACCAACAACACGAATGTTGATATCGACGACGACATCGGTGTGCACTGCGACTGCAACGGGATGATCGCCAACCATTTTCAGTGGGCCGGTTGGCATGCGTACAGACGCTTTCTCAATCACAAAGCCTTTGGCTTTCATGGCATCCGCGATGTCGTGGTTGGTTACAGAACCAAACAAACGGCCATCAACACCGGCCTTTTGACCGATTTCCAATACCAAACCAGCCAACTTTTGACCAATTGCTTGGGCAGCAGCTAATTTTTCAGCAGCCACTTTCTCGAGCTCAGCACGGCGTGTAGCAAAGTCAGCAATTGCTGCTTCAGTAGCGCGACGGGCTTTACGTTGTGGAATTAAGAAGTTGCGAGCGTAACCGTCTTTAACGCGAACAACATCGCCGAGGTTGCCCAGATTAATAACTTTTTCTAAAAGGATAATTTGCATTGAGGGCTCCTAATTATTTCTTGTGTTGATCGGAGAATGGCAATAAAGCCAAATAGCGCGCACGCTTGATCGCGGTATCCAGCTGACGCTGAAATTTCGCTTTCGTGCCAGTCAAACGCGCTGGCGTGATCTTGGCATTCTCGCCAATGAAGTCTTTTAATGTATCCACGTCTTTGTAGTCAATCTGCTCAACTCCGCCAACGGTGAAACGGCAATAACGCTTACGCTTAAACAATGGGTTTTGCGCGGGCTTCTTTTTGAAATCGGGTTTCTTTCCAAACGCCATGATGATTTCCTCTTTTAACTTTGTAATTGAATGTGGTTTATATGAAAGACCAAGCGCTGATTGCGTATCGTTTTGGGGGCCATGAATCCGGTAAATACTGCCTGGGCTCCTAAGTCCATTTGCGCCAGCACCTGGTGTACAGGGCCAATTGCAATGGCTTCCACGCTCATTTGGATTTTCCTGGGCCGCTCTACTTCCATCACTTCGCCAACATAATCAAGCTGGCAATAAACAACGGGTAAACCGGCTGGGGTAAATCGAATTGCGTCTTTGGATACCAAGGCAGCAGTTAGGGTGAATTGATTCAACGCCATTCCGCCACTGGTTTACGCTCTATCGCCTCCGAGTCTCTCTTCAAAAATGCTTAGGCCGTTGCAACAGGTGCGTCGGTTTGAGCTTGCTTGCGGGCTTCTTCGCGCTGCACTTCTTTCATCATGATCGATGGCTCAGACTCGGCCTTCTTCATCTTGATGATGAGGTGACGCAAAACAGCATCGTTAAATTTGAACGCATGCTCAAGCTCTTCCAGAGTCTTCTGGTCACACTCGATATTCATGCAAACGTAGTGGGCTTTGGCCAACTTGTCGATCATGTAAGCCATCTGACGACGACCCCAATCTTCAATGCGATGGACTTTTCCGCCACTGGTAGCCAATACGGCTTTGTAACGATCAATCATCGCGGGCACTTGCTCGCTTTGGTCCGGATGGACGATAAAAACGATTTCATAATGACGCATCTAACACTCCTTAAGGGTAAAGCTACCTGGGCGTCATCCAAATCAGATGGTGTTGATTTGGAAACCAGTGCAGCAAGGGTGAAAACAAATTGTAAAAACAGGAATTACGTACTCTTGCTTTATTCAGGCAAGACTGCGATTCTAGCAAAAAAATCCTGCCAAGTCATGGATTTACCGCCCAGCTTGGCTTCTGCGGCGGCATATAAGGCCAATTGCAAGGCAATTCTGGCTTTGGGGGCGGTTAGGCTGCCTGCGGCCACCCAGCCCGCGGGATCCGTTTCTGGCAAATGAAGGTGAACATGCCCTGCGCCCACGCGAGAGGCTTTGGCAATCGCCACCCCCTTCTCCGCCAGGGTATGCAGAGGCTTAAGCCAAGCGGCATGCACACCGCCCATGCCGGTTCCCGCAATCACCAGCCCCTGAATTGCTTGGTTTTGCCAATGCAACACTGTTTCTGGTCTGGCGCCAGCATGGCTAGTCAGGATTTCAACCCAAGGCCAAGCGTCCTCCGCTGGAATCGGCATATCCGGGCCCGAATCTATCTGTATGCGCCGAATACGCGCTAACCACGAAGGGTTGATCAAATGAATCGGGCTGCTAAGTGCATCGCGCAGCGGTGCGTTGAGATCGCTGGTATGGCGCTTAGCCAGGTCGCGAGCCAAGCAGACCCGGCCAGCAAAGATGCCAAAGACACCGGCTGGGCAAGTTTGAAGATCCATTTGAGCCCAATGCAGGGCGGCTTGCAGATTGAGTGGGCCATCCGCTTGCGGGTGGTTTGACGGCAGCATTGCCCCGGTCAAAACAACCCGCTTACCTAGGCGCTCGGCCTGCTTACTGCAAACAGCATCCAGAAACAGTCCGGTCTCTTCAATGGTGTCGGTACCGTGGGTGACCACCACCCCAAGAACCAGGGGATTATCCAGTGCTGCCCGCACTGCAAGGCCTAGCTGGGTTAGTAGAGCATCACTCAAGTCCCGGCTATCGATGCTGGCAAGCTGCTGTGTCCGGATTTCGCCCTGCGCGACTCGATTGCTGGACTGCAGGGTCACAATAAGGGCTTCAAGGGCTACTTGGCCCGCACGGTAGGCGGATGGATTTTTTGGATTCTGGGCAAGACCGGCAATCGTGCCACCCATGCCAATAACCAAAACATGCTGATTGGGGGATTTCATGAGCCCATTATCCATTTAACAAAACCTCTTGAAATAACAAAAATACTGTATACAATCACAGCATGGACATAAACACAGCTGAATTGCTCGATTTACCCAAATTAACACCCCGCCAGGCAGAAATCCTGGCCTTGATCACTTCCGCGATACAGGAAAGCGGTTTACCGCCCACCCGCGCTGAAATCGCCACTTGCCTTGGCTTCGCATCGGCCAATGCGGCGGAAGAACATTTGCGCGCCCTAGCTCGCAAAGGCTATATCGAACTCACACCAGGCACCTCGCGCGGCATCCGCATAGCGCAGCAGCACAGCCACCCTTTTCAATTCGGCCGATCGCAGCAAATGTCCCTACCGTCGGGGGCGCTTCAGCAACTCACGCTGCCATTGATTGGACGCGTTGCAGCGGGCTCGCCCATCATGGCAGTGGAGCACATTGAAAAGTATGTGCCGATTGACCCTAGCTTATTTAGCAAAGGGGCGGATTACTTGCTGAAAGTAAAAGGTATGAGCATGCGCGACGCCGGTATTTTGGATGGCGATTATTTGGCCGTACACAAAACAACCGAGGTGCGCAACGGGGATATTGTGGTGGCCCGCATTGATGATGAAGTCACGGTTAAACGCTGGCTGCAGAAAAAAGGCAGCAATGGGCTTGTGATTGAATTGCAGGCTGAGAATCCCGACTTTAAAAACATCACTGTAGATGCAAGGCAGCCCAATTTCGCGATTGAAGGCCAAGCCGTTGGCCTGATTCGGGCAAACGGCCTTTAATACAAAGCCTTACCCCTTAGCGCTTAGTTGGCGCAATGACATTGGCATTTTTAGGCGAAGCCGTAATGGTGATGATCGATTTAGGTCCTGTTAAAGAGCCTTCATTAATCTCAACCGTCGAGGTTCGCTCGCCTTTGGTGAACACCAAAATACTAGTCTTCGATTTAACGGCTGTAACGGTAGTCCATCCTGACTTGGGATACTCCGCCTGGAAAAAAGCATAAATATCGGTCGGGCTTTGCAAGCCATTGAGAACAACGCGACCAACCCAATTATCACCACGGCCAATAATTAAAGAGTCAGTACCCATGATGCGCGCTCCAGCAGGAAGTGGCATATCACCCAAGAGCTGAGCCTGAATTTGATTGACCTCGTCTGGCGTACCGGTTGGAGAGTCGCCTGAAGAGGCACAACCGCTCAGCAAAAGTGCTGTGCAAAGCATCGGCGCTAGGCAGGTATTTAGCTTTAGAGAGGTCATGGGCACATCCGGTTGTGATTGAACAGTAACATTGTAAGTATTGTGGGCGAATCAATCAATCGCCTAAAAAGCCCTTAAAACCGGTATAGATCGATATGCCTGTAGTAACGAGTGCAACTGCAGTACTTCCAAAGTTATGCAGCCTCTTCATAATGATTTCGACAGATTGGGGTGATAACTTTCCTTCGGCAAAACCCTTCACGAGCGAATCCAAGATGGCAGGGGCAACTTTGGCGCGACGGCGCTGCATTTTTTTAGTGAACGCGATACCACCGAACAGCATACCCGTCAGAAAGCTAAACGAAATACTCGCTGCATACTCAACTACTTCACGCCATTCAAACGCATTCTGAGGCAGTATCGGCGTGCGGTCGACTATGCTGGTGATCCAGCTCATGCCAATGACTGAAGCTAGTGCAAGAATGGCCACACCTATAAACCAAGCCAGCACCGAACGCTTACGCGAACTAAATAAAAAGTATCCGAACGGCAATGGCAAGACAATCGAAATGAGTCTTAGGTAAACAATATTCGTGTCATAGACAATGGTGATTACGGCATGCGCTACTAACAATAAAATCAAGGGCAAGACGATAAAGCCAGCAATGTCTAGCAATAACCAGGCAAGGCTGCGTTTCTCTGACTGCGCTGACTGCTGGTCGAGCAGCTGCTCTAGCTCTCGAATCCGATCTTCATAGGCAAGGTGATCGGGGATCTCGGACAAACGCATTTCCAAGTCGGATACTTTTGCCATCATCGGCTTAAAGAGATACAGATCTCGCGTGCAGGTCTTACACACCGACGCCTCCGCTTGAACTTCTGAGAGGCAATAAGGGCACTGCATTACTTCGTCACCACAATAGTAACCACGCTATTCGTCTCACGTCCCTCTGTGTCTTTGGCGGTAATGCGAATGGTGTGGGTTCCAGGGGGCACCTCTGCCTTGCTGAATTGAATGCCAGAAGCGGTAATGGATGATTTCAAGCGGGGCGTAAGATCGACAAAGGGGGATTTCATATAAACAACTTTGACCGAATTGGGGTCAATTTTTTCACCGCCGCGCGCCTCTAAGCTCACCTTAAAATCAAATGGCGATTGCACGGGCGTATCTGCCTCTGGTGAAATCAACTTTACGGCTGGACCACGGGAAATACCGCGCGTTGCTAAGGCTCCTGCCGCAGGCGGTAAAGCAGCTTCTTTTGCACTGATTAACGGAGCGGCTGACAAGGGCGCGCACATCGCTGCTGCAAGCCCCACAAAAAATACATACTTAATTGCTTTCATATCGTTCCCCTAGATATTTGAAATCATAATCAATTAGTCGCCCACCACGACAAACGGAGCCCAAAACAGTGGATGCGCATAGCTGTATTTCATTGCCTTACCTTCGCCCATGCCGCCTTGGTCTATTTGACCCAGCATAGCCTGCCTCAGCGCTTCTGATTTAGCCAAAGTTTTGTCACTTTGCTGCCGCTTAAATAGATCGGTCATCAAGCCGCGCGAGGCAGCGGAATCAACCGGCCAATTTGAGACGAGCAGCGCCTTTGCTCCGGCAAAGAAAAACGCCCTGCCCAAACCGGATACCGCCTCAGAGCCAGCACCCTCACCCGAAGCAGTATTGCATGCAGACAGAACAACCCAATCCGCATTTAACTTTAGAGTTAAAACCATATCCATGGTCAATAGCCCATCATCCGCATCGCCTGTGACTTCTGGCGAAGATAGCGCTAGTGCTGGTTGCGTTAAACCGTTTAGCTCACCAGGAACGAGGCCGTGGGTAGAAAACATCACCACTTTTCGATCAGATAGATCCATACCCATTACCTGTTTAACGCTCGCCTGTTTATGCAGATAGATATCCCCTGATGTAGCGCCAACGGCCCTCGCAATATCCTGAATCTCATCACTCGTATCCGGCAACCTGGGCAATAGGGCCAACTCCGCAGAACTGACGCCTGCTGTTTTTGGGGCGTTTCTTAACTTCAAAGGAACGCCCCGCGTTGCTAGCTGAGTGGGTTTCATTGCCTTATCCGCTGACTTTTGCTGCGCGGCACTGAAATACGGATCACCAAAACCGACAAAGCTTTTCCGATTGGCATCGCCCTCAGGCAAATTTCTGAGAGCCGTGAGTGCGGTGACCGATGGAATTTGACCAATTGCAATATCACGGGCTAGCCATGGAATCGATTTATATCCGGCAAATGGAACTCCAGCTTTAGCGGGTTGTGCTGAAGCCTTAGTCACCAAGACGGACAGTGGTAGCTGGCCTAACTCAGCATGAGGCACAACCAACAACACCTTTTTGCCTTGAAGGCTTGCGGCAACGGGCTCTAAAATTTGCTGGTACAACTGATGCGCGGCCGCAATGTCAAAGGGCGGTATTTCATCAATGGTCGATACACCCGGATCAAGTGATTTTCTAAGTTGAGTTACCTGCTTTGCCATTTGGGCACGGCCAATCGGAATCTGAATAAATTGAGCGGGGCCCTGTTTGCTAATTGACCAAACATAACCAACCTGATCGCCAAAATACCAAGACACCAATACTTCGTCGCTGCGTAACAACTTTTGGGTACGCTCAACACTTGCTGGCTTTGGCTCGACTAACTCAGCATAGTCGGGAAATTTCTTTTCAATTTCTTTTTTAATCTTCTCTCGCTCGGCTTTAAACGCAACGATATCGCTTCGAATCTTCGCTTGAACTGCAGGCAACTGCTGATCGGGTGATGCGGACAATAGTCCCGTCAACAACTCCGAGAGTGTATTGATGCGGCGCTGTAAATCTTGCTCGTTGCGCGCTAGACTAGCCAATTGAGGATCTTTAATATTGGCACGGGCAGCACTAGCCGTTAAAGCACGCTGAACCCCGCTTCCCCTTGCTAGATCAGCAATGGCGAAAGACTCCGCTGCTGCAGCTCCAGCTTGCGTCGGCTCAGACTGCGCCGTCTTAGCCAACACAGCCAAATAACTCTCCAACAAATACGTCATGCGTTGCTGTTGCTTTACGCTACTCGTATCGTTTTCAGCATCATTACGAGCCTGATCTATCAATATGGGAATAGATTGCTTATAGGCGCTACCTGCTTCCTGCCACTTACCCTGAGCTTGCATTGCGGATGCCTCAAAGGCCCTGACCATTGCCAAGCGGGGAGAGTTTTTATCAGCTGACTTTTCCAGTCGGGATAGCATTTGATTTGCCATTAACTCAGCTTGATCTGCTTTATTCGTTTTAAGCATCGCCAAAACCCAATCAAGATCTCCAGCTAAGAAAGTTTTCGCTAGCTCAGGGTCACCTTGAATACCTGCTTGCATCTCTTCAAATGCCGTATTGGCTGTAGCATATTTTGCGTCTGCAACCAATGCAGTGCCTAGCGCGCGCCGCGCTTGCGCCATCACAAGAGAATCGTTAGGTGCGCCACCATCGGTTGCGGATTTTTTGGCTGCTTCTGCAAGTAACACTGCCTCAGCATGTCTACCCTGCTCATTCACAATTCTTGCCAACATATTGAGTGACCTTCCTACATCAGTCGAGCCACTGCCAAAACTATCGAGAGACAATTGCAAGGCCTTACGTGCATAGTATTCTGCATCCATGAGGCGACGCTGTTGCAACAATACAAAAGCAAGATTTTGCTCTCTGCTGATAATTTGCGTAACATAAACTCGGGGATTATTAGTGGAGTCCGCAGCCACCCTAGGACCATCGCCCAATGCATCTACTTTTGATGCTGAGTTTTTAACTTTCTCGTAACCCTGCTCCAATAAATGAATTGCCTTTCTAAACGCCCTTTCACTTTCGATCCACTTCCCTTGGGAACTAAAGTAAATACCGCGTGCACTTTCATAACCCGATTCCCAGGCAGAGCCGTAAGTTGTATAGGCATTAACCCTTCTCAAATTAAATAGAGTGGCTTCTGTGTTGTCGAGGGCATTTTTTGCGGCCTCAAAATTTCCGGCATTTGCATATGCGGTTGTTAGCAGTCGCCCAATGCTAATTTGAATCCCACCAGATCTGGGTAGATTACTAATTTGAAATGCTTTAGCGCGCTCATATGCCTTAATAGCATTCGTGTTTTTGCCTCCTAGGCCTTCATAGACGCCTAACTGAATAAGGTCCTCTAAATGCAGGCGAGGCTCTTTGGATGGATACTTTTCTACGGTTAACGTTGTGTCAGCAATGGCTTCAGCCATCTTCCCCAGATCTTGATAGGCCTTCGCGCGTTTGTAATAGAAGGTATTCAGTACTTCTTTATCTTCAGTAATGGGAACTGGTGTGGCAACGATCGCCTTGGCTTTATCAACCTCTGTGACATTAGGCTTGCTTTGCTGTAAGACCTTCAAAATATCTTTGATGTCCCGAGGTGGCGGCTTTACTTTTTCAAGATCAATTGCAGTCTCTTGCTTACTGGAAGATGCTCCTTGAGCAAACGCGGTAGGGACGGCAAAAACAATAGCCGCAAGCAAAGTTGCAGATAAATAGGCGCTGGAAAGTATTTTTTGAGCCATACACTTGTCCCCTCAAAAGGCGTTTTTCAATGCCCTTATAAATTATAGGACTATTGATGGTAACTCAAACGATGGGGGGCGCAGAAATGTATTTGGAGGCGCGTGAGGGAATCGAACCCCCGTACGAAGCTTTGCAGGCTCCTGCCTAACCACTCGGCCAACGCGCCACATACTTTGAAACAAAATGGGAAGCTTTTCAGGGCTTCCCATCGAACTTGGAGCGGGAAAGGAGGTTCGAACTCCCGACCTATACCTTGGCAAGGTATCGCTCTACCAGCTGAGCTATTCCCGCGTAACAGGGCAACAGTTTAGCAAACTATTGAGCTCTGCGCCGTATTTAATGCCCATTCGTAAATTTAAGACCCCGGAGTCTTATGTAATCAAGCCCCTACTCCGACTTACCCAGCAATTGGGGCAGCGCTTTTTGCAAATAATAGAACATGGACCATAGGGTTAAAAACGCCGCTACCCAGATTAGCCATGTGCCGATTAATGCAGCGCTCAACCAACCAAACAGTGTTCCGTCAAATAACAGAAAAGGAATTGCTACCAGCTGCGCGGTGGTTTTCAATTTACCCACCATATGCACTGCCACACTTTTACTGGCACCCACTTGCGCCATCCACTCCCGGAGTGCAGAGATGGTAATTTCGCGACCAATAATGACCAGGGCCACCCACACTTGAACGCGGTCCATATTTAACAGCACAAGCAAGGCAGCAGCTACGATCAATTTATCGGCGACGGGATCTAAAAATTGTCCAAAAGCCGATTCTTGTTTCATGCGGCGGGCTAAATAACCGTCGAGCCAATCGGTCACCGCAGCAAAGATAAAAAGGGCGGTAGCCAATGCATTTTTTTCCGGCATGCTGAGCCAGCTCGCAGGCAGATAAAAAATCGTGACCAAGAGCGGTATCGCTGCGACGCGCAGCCACGTTAAGGCGATGGGAAGATTAAACGGCATGGCGCTAGGATAACCGAAGGCAGCGGCATTCCTTAATGTAATTGCTGGTAAATCTGCTCCGCCAAGGTCAAGGAAATACCGTCTACCGTAGCCAGCTCTTCCATGCTGGCATTGGAGACGCCACGCAGCCCTCCAAAACGAGCCAGCAAGGCCTGCCGTCGTTTTGCGCCGATGCCTTCAATCTCTTCGAGGCGCGAGACGGTCCGTGCCTTTGCCCGCTTTGCCCGCATTCCGGTAATGGCGAAACGGTGTGCCTCATCCCGTATTTGCGCAATCAGCATCAGTGCCGCACTCTCCCGCCCCAGATCGAGTGATGGGCGGCCGTCGGCAAAGATCAGGGATTCAAGGCCAACCTTCCGAGCCTCTCCTTTGGCAACGCCCACAATCAATCCCAGATCCATGCCCAACTCAGCAAAGACTTGGCGAGCCATTTCTACTTGGCCTTTGCCACCATCGATGAGAATGAGTTGCGGCATTTTGTCTGGCGGAATTTCTTGGTAACTGGCATATCGGCGCTGCAATACCTGCCGCATGGCTGCGTAATCATCACCCGGTGTAATGTCGTTGATATTGAAGCGACGGTACTCGCTCGATTGCATTTCATTTTTTGCGTACACCACGCACGAGGCTTGGGTTGCTTCGCCGGAGGTATGGCTAATATCAAAACACTCGACGCGCAATTGCTCCACACCCTCTACATCTAAACCAAGGACATCCAGCAAGGCACGCGCCTTAGCCAGTTGGCCACCGGTCTCCACTAAGCGCTTAGCCAAGGCTATCTTGGCATTGCCTTCTGCCATACCAAGCCAGTGGCGGCGTTGGCCTTGAGGCTGGTGCAAAAAAGTAATCTTTTTTCCTGCTTGCGCATTTAAGCTGTCTTGCAACAGCGATTGCTCTTCGCCAGAGGAAATGGCATGGCTCAAAACAATGACGCTGGGCATTAACTTAGTGTCACTCGCTTCGCCATCTAAATAATGCTGCTGAATAAATGCTTCTAAAATTTCAACGGAGCTGGGTAGCTCGCCCGCTGCCGAACGCAGATTTTTAGGAAAGTAGGTGCGATCGCCTAAATGCCGGCCACCGCGCACCATTGCCAGATTGACGCAAATCATGCCTTCCAGTTCAGCTGCCGCCAAAATATCAACGTCGCCCTCGCCATCGGCAACGGTATCCATCGATTGCTGCTGCAGCACGCTGGAGAGATCAGCAATCCGATCCCGAATCACTGCAGCCATCTCAAAATCCAATGCATCGCTATGGAGCAGCATTTCACGCTCGAGTTCCGATAGAACTTGGCCGTGATCCCCTTCTAAAAATCGGGTTGCTTGATTCACATCACTGGCATATTGTCCGGCAGTCAGCATGCCAACGCATGGGGCACTGCAACGGTGAATTTGGTGCAAGAGGCAGGGTCGTGTGCGATTTTTAAAAACCGTATCTTCACAAGTACGTAAGCGAAATACTTTTTGCAAAATCTGGACACTGTTGCGCACCGCCGATGAATTCGGGAAAGGTCCAAAATAACGGTTACGCCGATCCACTTTGCCGCGGTAGGACGACAAGCGCGGGAATTGATGCCCTGTCAGCATCACATAGGGGTAAGACTTATCGTCACGAAACAAAATATTGAAGGGGGGCGCTAATTCCTTGATGAGGTTGTTCTCCAAAATCAACGCCTCGGACTCCGTCCGCGTCACCGTGGTTTCGTAGCGCGCAATTCGGCCCACCATGCGCTCAATGCGCGGCGATAATGCAGTTCGTTGAAAATAGCTGGATACTCGCTTTTTTAGGTCGCGGGCCTTACCCACGTACAGTATCTGATCTGCTTCGTCAAAAAAGCGATATACCCCCGGCAATCCGGGAAGCCGTTTAATGTCTTGCTTGAGGGTTTCAAAAAGCGAATTACGCATGCGTTGGGATATATTCTGCCAAATCGTTGATAACTACGGTGATGCCGGCGTCTGTTGGCGCCTTGCCCGCAGCTTAGCCACGCGCCACCAGCAACAGGTCCACCTGTTTTGCGATGATCTACCGACCCTTAATTTACTCGCATCCGACGCCCCGCGTACGCCACAGGTCCAGATTCTGCCGTGGGAGGCCAGTTTTGAAAATGCACGTCACCCGCTGGATGCACCCGATGTGGTGATTGAGGCCTTTGGCTGCCACCTGCCAGAGCGATATCAAACTGGTTTATTGGTTGCCACTAAAAAACCCATCATTCTCAATTTAGAGTACCTCAGCGCAGAGCCCTGGATTGGTGATTACCACGCTAAAGCGTCTCCGCAATCCAGCGGCTTATTGAAGTATTTTTTCTTTCCCGGGTTCGGACCGAATACGGGCGGACTATCGCTCGACCCTATTCCAGCGCAAGGCAGTCAGACTAGCGCCACTATACCTGCTAGCCTAGCCCCAAGCTGGGAGCTGCTCCGCCCTGACGCAGAGCGCATCAGCCTCTTTTGTTATCCAGGAGCGCCACTGCGGCAATGGCTTGAGGATCTTGGCAATACACAGGCGAAGATTGATGTACTCCTCACCTTTGGTCATGCTGAAATGATGGGCCATAGCATTGGAAGGCCATTAGACCTGCCCCCATCCATTCGGCTGATCTCTCTACCGTTTGTGCCGCAAGATGACTACGACTGGCTCCTATCGCAATGCGATTTCAATATTGTCCGGGGCGAAGATTCCTTTATCCGAGCGCAACTCGCTGAAAAGCCATTTATTTGGCATATTTACCCGCAAGACGATATGGCCCATACGGTTAAATTGCAGGCCTTTTTGGATCTGTACCTTGAAAAAGCCAGCCCATCGACCCAAGAATCCTGCCGACTGGCCATGGATTGGCAGATGCCGTCTCGTTGGTGGAATCAGCGCGCAGAGTGGCAGGCCCATGCCCGAAGATGGCGTGAAACGGTGCTGGAAGCCAATCAAGACGGGGGGCTTGCAGCCAGAATGTTGCATTTTGTGACCTAACTCCCCCTAGAGCAAGTCCGGCTGAGGCGGTTACAATGTCACCTTTATTAAATACTGCAGAATTTAGTTCTGCCTCCAGGAACACCACAGATGAAAACAGCACAAGAACTCCGCGTAGGCAACGTAGTGATGATTGGCGCCGATGCCATGGTTGTACTCAAAGCAGAATATAGCCGCTCCGGCCGTAACTCATCGGTCGTCAAAATGAAGTTTAAGAATCTTTTAACTGGCGCCCCAAACGAGGGTGTTTACAAAGCCGACGACAAATTTGATATCGTCATTTTGGACAAAAAAGAATGTACCTACTCTTATTTTGCCGACCCAATGTATTGCTTTATGGATGGCGATTACAACCAATATGAAGTTGAAGCTGAGTTTATGGGCGACGCCCTGAACTACCTGGAAGAGGCAATGCCGGTTGAGGTGGTGTTCTACGAAGGCAAGGCGCTTTCTGTCTCAATGCCAACTTCTTTGGTTCGTGAAATTATTTACACCGAGCCTGCAGTCAAAGGCGATACCAGCTCCGGCAAAGTATTAAAGACTGCGAAGCTCGCTACCGGCTACGAATTGCAAGTTCCCCTCTTTTGCAATACCGGCGACAAGATTGAGATTGATACCCGCACTGGCGAGTACCGCAGTCGCGCGAACTAAGCTGTAATAGGTTTTACTAAAAGCCGGGATCTAAACAGTCCCGGCTTTTTTATGACTAAATTAAGCCATGCCTTTTCAGCAAGGCTTGGGCATGCTGGTATTCGGCGTGGGCCTGCAGTTCAGCCCAACTCATAAATGAAGCAGATGGCATTAACTTCGTTTGACGCTGCGCCGACTCTGCTTTTTTCGCATTAGACACTCGCAGCTCAGAAAGCAAGCGATCGGCTAAGTCGGGGCGATTGCAAATCAATACTGCATCGCAGCCTGCTGATAAGGCTAACTCTGCACCCTTAACGACGTCACCAGCAACGCTGGCACCCTCCATCGATAAATCATCACTGAAGATCACACCCTCAAACGCCAGTTGTTGGCGCAAGATGGTTTGCAACCAAATCTTAGAAAATCCAGCAGGAAGACTATCTACTTTGGGGTAAATCACATGGGCCGGCATCACCGCAGCCAGGCTTAAGTCAAGCCACTCATAGGGCTTTGCATCGCATTGCAGAATGGCATTCAGGGAGCGCTCGTCCACTGGAATCGCCACGTGCGAATCTGCTTCTGCCCAGCCGTGTCCCGGAAAATGCTTACCGCAGTTAGCCATTCCAGCCAGTTGCAGTCCAGAGTTCAGGGCCTTGGCAAGCGCGTACACAATCTGTGGGTCCGAACTAAATGAACGATCGCCAATCACTCCACTGCGACCAAAATCAAGATCGAGTACCGGGGTAAAACTAAAGTCGACGCCGCAGGCACGTAGCTCTGCTGCCAGAATATAACCACAGGCAGTTGTTGCAGCCATTGCGGTAATCGCAGGCTCCGAGGCATAGGTGGTCTTGCTTTTCTTGGGGGCTTGCATCCACAGTTCGCCTAATTTGCGCATGGCAGGTAAATGCGTAAATCCATCCGCCTTACAGCGCTGCACGCGACCGCCCTCATGATCAATCGATATCAACACATCTGGTCGTATCGCTTTAATGCTGCGCGTCAGCGCAGTAAGCTGCTTGCGACTGCTAAAGTTTCTGCCAAACAAAATGACTCCCCCGGTAGAGGGATGCTCAATACGGCGGCGGTCCTCTGGAGTGAGTTCTAAGCCAACGACATCTAAGGTAATGGGGCCAGGTTGATGAGTGGATGCCACCGTTGATTTCCTTTAGGTATTAGGGAGGGGACTAACGTGATTTCTAAATTGATACCAACAAAATTATCTCTATTCACTAGCCAATGTAATTACTAGGATCATGCGTAGTAACGATCGGCGTACCGTGGCTCACCACCACAAACGCAATGGCCATATCTTGCTCATCACTGACAGTCACTTCAGCATGCCAGTTGCGCTCGAGCATAAAGTCAGCGAGAGCCCCGGAATAGTAGGTAACTGGCTTACCGCTGGATTCATTTAAGGTTTGCAGTGAGCGCCAGGTCATCGGCATGCGCATACCTAAACCAATCGCTTTTGAAAATGCTTCTTTGGCAGCAAAGCGCGTAGCCAAATAAGCCATGCCCCGCTTTTGATTGCGCGCTAAACGCTGATGAAACACTACCAATTCTTCTTTGCCTAAAATGCGCTCAGCCAAGCGGCCTTGCGTTCGTTCATATGCAGCGATCAAACGCTCCATTTGCAAAATATCCGTACCGATACCAATGATCATAGTACTAACCTAGGTCGAAGAAAGGCTACTGCGAGCATCCGACATTAAGGCCTTCATATCCCGGATGGCTTTTTGCCAACCTTTAAAGAGCGCCTCGGCGACAATCGCGTGTCCAATGTTGAGCTCAGATAACTCGGCAATCATGGCAATTGGAGTAACGTTACTTTCATTCAGGCCATGGCCGGCATTAACGCGTAAGCCGAGCTGTGTTCCGTATTGCGCAGCTCTTCGAATACGTTCTAATTCTTGCACTTGCCCATCACCAACTAAGTCAGCATAGCGCCCCGTATGCAATTCAATCACGGTAGCGCCCGCTTTGCTCGCGGCCAGTATTTGCTTCTCTTCCGGATCGATAAAGAGTGATACCTGAATGCCCGCATCGACGAGCTGGGCAGTAGCCTGTTTGACCGCCTCAAAATGACCGACAACATCGAGGCCTCCCTCGGTAGTGACCTCTTCGCGCTTTTCGGGCACGAGGCAAACATCATGCGGCTTGATTTGGCATGCAATCGCAATCATCTCGGAGGTAACAGCGCACTCCAGATTCATACGCGTTGTAATCAAGGGACGCAGCGCGAATAAATCGGCATCCTTAATGTGACGTCGATCCTCACGCAAATGTAATGTAATCAAGTCTGCGCCTGCTTCTTCTGCTAGGCGCGCAGCTCGAATTGGATCCGGATAGGTAGTACCTCGAGCATTGCGCAGGGTTGCGACGTGATCAATGTTGATGCCGAGCTCAAGGGTATTCATGGGTATAGGGTACTAGATTTTCTTGAGATCAATGAGGATTTGACGGGTTGTCAAAACTTGATCTTGTAAATGCAGGCCAAGTAAAAAGCGCATCAGCTGCTTGCTTTCCAGGAGGGTGTCGGTCTCGGAAAAGTTACCGGCAGCCATTTCCAGTAAGGCACGGCCACTTAAGATAGGCCAATGCCCAGGATCATCCGCTTGCCATGGGCGAATGCCCCGCTCTGGCTGATACACGTATTTCTCAGCCTCGATGGGAGATGCATTGCTTTCAACGCAATAATCCAGGGCGGCGGCATAGCCCGTCTCCTGCAACAAAGCCAATTCAAAAGGCCTTAGGATCTGCTCCAGACGACTGCTACCGGTATCCATCTCCGATAAGGCTGAAATAGTAGCCATGTAATGGTCGTAAAGGGTCTCGTATTCATCTTCACGCGCCAAAAATTTGACTAGTAACTCATTAAGATAAAAGCCGCAGAGAAGTGCATCACCCACCAGCGCAGGAGTGCCGCCCACCCACTCGGACTTAGTTAAGGTGCGCAGCTCAGACTTGCCGCTCCATGAAACCAGGAGCGGCTGAAAGCGCTGCAAAACGGGTCTTAATACGGAATGAGGCCGCTTGGCACCCTTGGCAATGAGGGCCATCCGCCCATACTGCCGAGTAAATACATCCAGTATCAGGCTGGTTTCTTTATATGGAATGCTGTGCAAAACAAAAGCAGGCTCATCGGCTACGCGAATGGATGCCATTTATTCCAAGCCTTGCGCCCGCAATTCGGCGCGATCATCTGCCCAGCCCCGTTTGACTTTGACCCAAGTCTCTAGAAAGACTTTGCCATCAAACAGCTTTTCCATATCCAGACGTGCTTCAGTAGAAATCTTTTTCAGGCGCTCACCCTTATCGCCGATGATCATGGCCTTGTGATTATCGCGGTCCACCAAAATGGTCGCCGCAATCCGTCGCATAGTGCCATCCATCTTGAACTGATCAATCACTACCGAGCTTGCATAGGGCAATTCTTCACCGGTAAAGCGAAAGACCTTCTCGCGCAGAATTTCAGCGGCGAGAAAACGTTCACTGCGATCGGTCAGGGTGTCCGCATCGTAGCGTGCCTCACCCTCTGGCAAGTATTCTTCAAGAACATCAAGTAAACGCTGCACATCCGTTGGATTCTTACCGCTCATCGGAATGATTTCTGCAAAGTGCTGCTCGGATTGATCGGGTCTTCCGCCAATCTCGCTCCAAGCCTGACCCATTTTTTTCATGAAATCCAATAAAGCGACATCGCGATCAGCCGGCAACTCAAAGCGGCTGGCAAACAAATCCAATTTATTCAGAACCAGGATGACGGGAAGGCCTTTGGGCAAAAGACGCAACACCTTGGCATCGTCCTCACCAAAATAGCCAGCTTCGACAATAAAACAGGCGACATCGACATCCTGCAGGGCGCTGGTTACTGAGCGATTTAAAGCCTGATTCAGGGTATTCATTTTGCGCGTCTGAAATCCAGGCGTATCGCTAAAAATAAACTGCGCGTGTTCGCGCGTCTGAATCCCCAAAATACGATGACGGGTTGTCTGTGCTTTGCGGGATGTGATGCTGATCTTTTGGCCAACCAAGGCATTGAGTAGGGTTGATTTGCCCATATTGGGCCTGCCTACAATGGCAATCGTTCCACACCGAAACGGCGTACCTGTTTCCACGCTTATGCCTTTAGCTTTAAATTCAGTTGTTCATCTGCGACATCCGACTTTGCTGCTTTTTTCTTGGCAGAGCGGGTCTTTTTCGGCTTGCGCGTCTCTTGTGGCAAGGCCTTGGTAATGGCTAGCAAGGCTAACTTGGCAGCGCCTTGTTCAGCAGCCCGGCGCGATGCCCCAAATCCCTTTACCTTAATTTTTAGGCTTTGGATCACGCACTCGACCTCAAACTGCTGATTGTGCGCCGCGCCTGTTGTCGCAGTAACGGTATAGCCAGGCAAGGGCATCTGAAAACCTTGCAAGTACTCTTGCAGTAAGGTCTTATCGTCTTTACCTAAGGTCTTGGGATCGACTTGCGCCAAAATCACCGAATAGAGTTTTCGTAAACTGGACTTAGCTGCATCAAAGCCGCCATCGAGGAAAACCGCTCCGGCAACCGCTTCTAATGTGTCAGCCAAAATCGATGGGCGCCGAAAGCCACCACTTTTGAGTTCGCCCTCACCCAAGCGCAAGTAATCCGATAAGGATAGAAGCTGGGCTATCTCATACAAAGCCTGCTGCTTTACTAAATTAGCGCGTACGCGGGATAAATCGCCCTCGTCCAAATCAGCGTAACGCTCGTACAGCAATTCGGCTACTACGCAATTTAAAATAGAGTCGCCTAAAAACTCCAGGCGCTCATTGTTTTTCTTACTATGGCTACGATGCGTTAAGGCTTGCTGCAACAGCTCTGGCTTTTTAAACACATAACCCAGGCGCTCTTGAAGCGGCTCTAGGTCAATAGCAGCGCGCGCATTCATGCTTATTGAAATCCACCAATACGACTCAGAGAGCCCAGATTGAGCCACACGAAGAAAGCCCGGCCCACAATATTTTGATCGGGCACAAAACCCCAAAATCGGGAATCAGCACTGTTATCGCGGTTATCGCCCATGGTGAAGTAATGCCCAGCCGGTACCTTACAGGTCATACTGTTGGGTAAGAATTGGCAGTTCTCAATCCCGGGAAAGCGCTCCGGCATAAACATGCCAGACGGGCGATCAGGATCATTCAAAATGCCATGGCGGTTACCGCCCAAATCAGCCGGAAAGGTTTCGGTATAGAGCTTGGCGTAGCGCATGCTCTCTTGATCTAAATAGTTCTCTCCACCGGTATATTCCAAAGGCTGGCCATTTACCGTAATGCGCTTATCTTGGTAGGTAATCGTATCGCCAGGAATCGCAACCACGCGCTTGATGTAGTCGACTGACTGATCCAGCGGATAGCGAAATACAACCACGTCACCACGCTTGGGGTCCCCCAAGTCGACGATCTTTTTGTTGATCACCGGCAAACGAATACCGTAAGTGTATTTGTTCACCAAAATAAAATCGCCGATTTGCAGCGTTGGGATCATTGATCCCGATGGAATCTTAAATGGCTCGATCAAAAATGAGCGTAGAAAAAATACGGCGCAAATGACTGGGAAAAAACTGGCTGAATATTCAAGCCACAGCGGCATACGGGTAATGCCTGCTGCTTTGCGTTGTGGCGCAAATAGGAGCTTGTCTGCAACCCAAGCGACGCCAGTAACCACCACCAGGATGAATAATATGAGAGCGAAGTTCATTTATCGTCTACCTGCAAAATGGCTAAGAAGGCTTCCTGCGGAATTTCAACGTTGCCGACTTGCTTCATGCGCTTCTTACCTTCTTTTTGCTTTTCAAGTAACTTGCGCTTACGCGATATATCGCCACCGTAGCATTTAGCCAATACGTTTTTACGCAAGGCTTTGACGTTTTCGCGCGCGACAATGCCGCTGCCGATTGCCGCCTGAATCGCTACATCAAACATTTGCCGCGGAATAATGCCGCGCATCTTGGAAACTACCTCACGGCCACGCGATTGGCTATTACTGCGGTGCACGATCACGGATAAGGCATCGACCTTTTCACTGTTAATCAAAATATCAACTTTGACGACATCGGCTATGCGGTACTCTTTAAACTCGTAGTCCATTGACGCATAACCGCGCGAGACTGACTTCAAACGGTCAAAGAAATCGAGCACGATTTCTGCCATCGGAATTTCATAGGTCAATTGCACCTGCCTACCCAAGTAGTTCATATTGGTTTGCACTCCGCGCTTGCCGGTACAGAGGGTAATGACCGATCCAACATACTCTTGTGGCATGTATAAATTAACCGTCACGATCGGCTCTAGGATGGCCTCGATCTTCGAAGGGTCTGGCATCTTCGATGGGTTATCCACCACCAATAGGGTGCCATCCCGTTGCTGCACTTGATAGACCACCGTAGGTGCAGTGGTAATCAAGTTCATATCGTATTGGCGCTCTAAGCGCTCTTGCACAATTTCCATGTGCAGCAAACCTAAAAATCCGCAGCGGAATCCAAACCCCAAGGCTTGCGATACCTCAGGCTCATAGAGCAGCGATGCATCATTTAGCTTGAGCTTTTCAAGCGACTCGCGCAGCTGATCGTATTCATTTGCCTCGACGGGATAAAGGCCCGCGAACACTTGGGACTTCACTTCTTTAAATCCAGGCAAGGGTGCACTTGCGGGGGTACGACCCTGCTGCCCTGTTGCATGCGTTACGGTGTCGCCAACCTTGGCGGCCTTCAACTCCTTGATGCCGGCAATAATAAAACCCACCTGACCTGCGCTTAATTCAGGGCGATCAACTGACTTCGGACTAAAGACGCCCACATGCTCAACCAAATGGGTTGAGCCATTGGCCATCAATGTAATCTTGTCTTTGGGCTTGAGAACGCCGTTGACAACGCGTACTAGCATGACGACACCAACGTAGTTATCAAACCAGGAATCAATGATCAAGGCCTGCAAGGGTTCGGTAACACTGCCCTTGGGCGGAGGCACGCGGCGGATCATTTCTTCCAGCACATCTGCAACACCAAGACCGGTTTTGGCAGAGCAGGTCAATGCATCGGTCGCATCAATGCCAATCACATCTTCAATCTCTTGTTTGGCGCGATCTGGATCAGCCTGTGGCAAATCAATTTTGTTCAAAACGGGAACAACCTCCACACCCAATTCGATGGCGGTGTAGCAATTGGCGACGGTTTGCGCTTCAACGCCTTGACTGGCATCGACGACCAGCAATGCGCCCTCACATGCCGAAAGTGAGCGACTCACCTCATAGGAAAAGTCAACGTGTCCTGGGGTATCAATCAGATTCAGGTTATAGGTTTTGCCATCCTTGGCTTTGTAACTGAGGGCTGCGGTTTGGGCTTTAATGGTGATTCCGCGCTCCCGCTCAATGTCCATTGAGTCCAGGACCTGGGCTTCCATCTCGCGATCGGATAAGCCGCCACAGAGCTGAATAATTCGATCCGCAAGGGTCGATTTACCATGGTCAATATGGGCGATGATAGAAAAGTTGCGGATTAAATCCATGGTGTTTTATCTAGATTGGCAAAAACACCTTGTCGCAGCGCACAGGATGATGCGCTGCAATAAGTTGTCTTGGATTAATTGTACTGGCTGAGCCTAAAACCCATTGGTTTTAGGCTTTTTTTGGGGATTGACCTCAAATTAGGGGGCTTTGGGCCTCAGCGGGACAATTAAGGTGCTATCTGCGCGGCGAACAAACAGGGCAACCGCCCGATTAGCATCCAAACCTTTAGTTAGCCCCTCAAACTGCTTTACGCTCGTCACATCGCTATCGCCAAGCCTGACAATCACATCCCCAACCCGAATTCCGGACCGGGCAGCAGCCCCTTCCCCTAGGCTTGCAATCTCAACCCCTGACTTGACGTTTAACTCCCGTTTTTTGGCGTCAGACAATTCGGTTACACCCAGTCCAAAGGGGTTATTGCTGGTTGCTGCGGATGCTGGGCTATCTGGCTTTTTTGCCGCAGCGGTTTTTGTGCTGGCTTCCGCATCAGCCACTACTACAGAAAGATCGCGCGCCGAGCCTTTACGCCAAACCTGAACGGTTGCCTTTGTGCCTGGCTTGGTTTCGCCAACGATGCGTGGGAGGTCGCTTGATTTACTGATGTCGCGCCCACCAAATGCCAAAATCACATCGCCTGCTTCAATTCCGCCGGTCGCTGCCGGGCCATTGGGTTCAACATTGCGTACGTACGCACCGCGTGGCCGTCCAAGACCCAAGGTCTCGGCCATCTCTTTACTTAAGTCGCCTAAAGCAACACCAATCCGGCCGCGCACCAACTTACCTGTCGAGCGCAATTGATCAGCTACGCGCATCGCCTCATCAATCGGAATGGCAAATGAAATTCCCATATAGCCGCCCGAGCGACTAAAGATTTGCGAATTAATGCCAATGACCTGCCCAGCAGTATTAATTAGAGGGCCGCCCGAATTACCTGGGTTAACGGCCACATCGGTTTGGATAAAGGGCAAGTAGTCGCCGGTATCGCGGCTTTTAGCCGACACAATTCCAGCGGTCACGGTGTTCTCAAGGCCAAAGGGAGAGCCAATCGCCAACACCCACTCACCAACCCGCAACTTAGAGGAGTCGCCCAATGGAAGTTTCGGTAAACCTGTGGCCTCAATCTTGAGCACGGCAACATCGGTACGCTTGTCTGCGCCCAGTAGCTTGGCTGTAAATTCCCGCTTGTCTGTCAGAGTGACATAAATCTTATCGGCGCCTTCGACTACGTGGGCATTGGTCAAAATTAAGCCATTGGAATCAATGATGAAGCCAGAACCAACACCGCGCTCAGCCTCACGAGGCTGACCTGGTTGAGATGGACCCGACTTAGGAGTGCCCGGCGGCGGTACGCCAAAGAAGCGTCGAAAGAACTCTGCCTGCTCTTCCGGAATACCAGGAGGAAGTGCGCCTTGCGCCTGTTGTGCGGCAGCCCGCTGCTCGGTTGTTCGAATATTGACCACGGCAGGACTAGCCTTTTCGACTAAATCGGCAAAATCCGGTGCCACTACCCTTGCCGACTGCGCCACAGAGGCAGGCATAAACACAAGCTGGCCCAAGCTAAGGGCAGTCAATACCGCTAAAAAAGTCTTTTTCATATTGTGTGCAGCCCTGCGGGCCTTAAAAAGGATAGATGACTAGATATTAGGTCAACTTACCAAAAATCAAGGTACCGTTAGTACCCCCAAAGCCAAAGTTGTTTTTGATGGCATGGTCGATTTTGACGTCGCGCGCTGTATTTGCGCAGTAATCCAAGTCGCACTCTGGATCTTGGTTAAAAATATTAATCGTCGGCGGTGATTTCTGGTGGTGCAGAGCCAAAATGGTGAAGACGGATTCAAGGCCGCCAGCGCCACCTAATAAATGACCCGTCATGGACTTGGTTGAATTGACCACAACCTTTTTGGCGTGATCACCCAAAGCTGCTTTAATTGCCTCAGTCTCATTCTTATCGCCCAGTGGCGTTGAGGTGCCATGCGCATTCACGTACTGGATTTGATCTGCATTGAGGCCCGCATCGCGCATCGCATTTTGCATGCAGCGCTTCGGTCCATCCATATTCGGGGCGGTCATGTGATACGCATCTCCACTCATGCCAAAACCGAGCAATTCACAGTAAATGGTGGCGCCACGCGCACGCGCATGCTCATACTCTTCGAGTACGACAACGCCAGCGCCCTCACCCAATACAAAACCATCGCGGTCTTTATCCCAAGGACGGGAAGCGGTGGCCGGATCATCGTTGCGGGTCGATAAGGCTCTAGCAGCAGCAAAGCCACCAACGCCCAATGCCGAAATAGTCGACTCTGCACCGCCAGCAACCATCATGTCGGCATCGCCATATTGGATTAAGCGTGCAGCGAGGCCAATGCTGTGCAAACCGGTTGTGCAAGCAGTCACCGCAGCTACGTTCGGGCCTTTGAGATTAAACAAAATACTCAAATGCCCCGAAATCATATTAATGATCGAGCCGGGCACAAAGAAGGGGGAGATTCGGCGTGGGCCGCGCGCAAGCAATTCGGCACCAGTGTCTTCGATCATTGGCAGACCGCCAATGCCAGAACCCACTAGAACACCAATACGCTCCGCATTTTCTTCGGTGATTTCAATACCGCTGTCTCGAATCGCCTGTGTGCCAGCCGCGATACCGTAATGGATAAAGGTATCCATGTGGCGCGCTTCTTTGGCCGAGACGTACTCTTCCACATTGAAGTCTTTTACTTCGCCGGCAAAATGAACGCTGAGCGGAGTGTGGTCAAACTTAGTAATGGTGGCAATACCGCTTTTGCCACTCATCACGGTAGCCCATGCAGTATCAACTGAATTGCCTACTGGGGAAATAATCCCCAGGCCGGTGACAACCACACGGCGCTGGTTTTTCATTGCGGACACAGCCTTGGGCCTAGCTCAGGAATTAACCCTGGGCTTTTGATTTAGCAAAATCGATTGCGAGTTGAACGGTCGTAATTTTTTCAGCTTCTTCGTCTGGAATTTCAATACCAAACTCATCTTCCAAAGCCATAACCAATTCAACTGTGTCAAGTGAGTCAGCGCCTAAGTCATTAACGAAGGATGACTCATTCTTGATGTCTCCTTCAGCTACGCCTAATTGTTCAGCGACGATCTTCTTAACGCGTTGTTCGATGTTATCCATTAAGTCCCCCAGGGGTTGTAAAAAATGATTACAGGATTTTAGCAGTTTGGCACAAACAGTGGCAGAACTGCGTCTTTCCGGATCGGTAAAATTAGGCTAAGTACAGGCCACCATTGACGTGGAGGGTATTTCCGGTGATGTAGGCCGCTGCGGGGGAGGCTAAAAAAGCCACCGCCTGCGCCACATCTTCCGGGGTGCCCAAACGGGCCAATGGGATATTAGCCTTGAGTGCATTTTGCTGCTCTTCGCTCAAAGCGCGGGTCATATCGGTATCAATAAAGCCAGGGGCAACGCAATTGACGGTAATGTTGCGACTACCAATCTCGCGAGCCAAAGCCCGGGTCATGCCTGATACCCCAGCCTTTGCAGCTGCATAGTTCGCCTGACCTGGATTTCCCATATGCCCAACAATCGACGTGATGTTAATAATACGACCGGAGCGAGCCTTCATCATTGGACGCAACACGGCCTGCGACAAACGAAACACGGCACTTAAATTGGTATCGATCACATCGGTCCATTCTTCAGACTTCATGCGCATCGCTAACTGGTCGCGCGTGATGCCGGCATTGTTGACCAAAATCTGAATGCCGCCAAAGTCCTTCACAATCAAATCAATAATGTCCTCGCATGCCTTTGGGTCCGTCACGTTCAGCGCGATTCCACGACCGCCATTGGCCTTTAAGCGCGCATCAATCGCAGCAGCACCCTCTGCAGTGGTTGCGGTACCAATGACCTTGGCGCCCGATTGCATCAAGGCATCCGCAATGGCTTGCCCAATACCACGGGAGGCACCAGTCACCAGTGCGATTTGTCCTGTTAGATCCAGATTCATCTTTCTTCCTTGTACTTATTGTTGCTTGACTGCCTCTAGGGCCTCATTCAAGCTCACTGCATCAAAAATTGGTAGGCCGATGACGCCCTCATGAATGCGCTTCGTTAATCCTGCCAGCACCTTGCCGGGACCACATTCATATACCTGCGTAACGCCCTGACCTGCCATCGCATGAATAATTTCTTGCCAGCGCACGGGTTTGGCAGCCTGGCGCACCAGCGATTCTTTAATCTCGGCCGGCGTACTGAGGATGGTGACATCCACATTGTTAATCACTGGAATTTCTGGAGTAACGATGGTCAGGTTTTCAAAATACGTTTTTAGTTTTTCTGAGGCTGGCTGCAACAGCGATGAATGGAATGGCGCTGACACTGGTAGGGGTAAGGCGCGCTTCGCGCCCGCCTCTTTCAGTAACTCACAGGCCTTGCTCACTGCAGAATTAGCGCCGGCAATGACCACCTGCCCGGGAGCATTGAAATTCACCGCCTCTACTACTCCGCCTGCAGCTTGACTGGCGGCGCGGCAAACTTCAACTACAGTCGCATCATCCAAACCCAAGATCGCCGCCATACCACCCGTACCAACGGGGACAGCACTTTGCATCGCTTCTGCACGAAAGCGCACCAACGGCACCGCATCTTTGAATGCCAATGCATTGGATGCCACTAAGGCAGAGTACTCACCTAAGCTATGCCCAGCCATCACTGCGGGCTTGGGTCCGCCGGCAGCCAACCAAGCGCGATAAAAGGCGACTCCGGCCGTGAGCATCACGGGTTGTGTATTGGTAGTGAGCGATAAGGCTTCGGCAGGTCCTTCAGCAATTAACTTACCAATGTCCTCACCCAAGGCGTCGGACGCTTCTTGAATGGTAGCGCGCACTTCAGGGCGATCCGCAATGGTGTTGAGCATTCCTACTGACTGGGAGCCTTGACCCGGAAAAACAAATGCAAATGTCATATGAAAAATTCCAAAGAATCGCTGAATTAATATTTTAGGACGACCGCGCCCCAAGCAAAACCGCCGCCCACACCTTCAAGTAAAAGGTGCTGACCGCGCTGAATTTGCCCGGATCGCACACCCGTATCAAGCGCGAGTGGAATTGATGCGGCCGATGTATTGCCGTGCTCTGAAACCGTCACGATCACTTTGTCCATCGACATACCCATCTTGCGGGCCGTGCCCTCCATGATGCGAATATTGGCTTGGTGTGGCACGAGCCAATCAATTTGTTCGGGTTTTAGATTTGCACGATCGAGTACTTCATGCGCAACTTGTTCTAGTACTTTGACGGCAAGCTTAAATACAGCCTGACCATCCATGGTCATAAACGGCGATCCTGTAATGCCGCCACTGACAGCTCGGCCAGGTACGCACAAAATATCGCGCTGGCTGCCGTCGGCATGCAAGGCACTAGCCAAGATACCTGGCTCACTGCTGGCCTCCAAAACAACTGCGCCTGCGCCATCACCAAACAAGACACAGGTGGTGCGGTCTTGAAAATCCAAAATGCGGGAAAACACTTCTGCGCCAATCACCAAGACCTTGCGATAGTTTCCTGTTCGAATCATGGCATCGGCAACCGTCATGGCATACATGAAGCCAGCGCATACGGCTTGCACATCAAAAGCGGCGCAGCCATGGTGGGCGCCCAACTTATCTTGAATCACGCATGCTGTACTCGGAAAGCCGCCCAAATGGTCTGGCGTGGATGTGGCCAAAATAATCAGATCGATATCGGCAGCCGTGCAATTGGCGCTTGCCATTGCGGCTTGAGCTGCTTTCATACCAAGGTCGCTAGTGAGCTCGCTATCGCTTGCAAAGTGGCGCGCCTCAATACCGCTGCGCGTCTTAATCCACTCATCACTGGTCTCAAGGCCTGACTTTGCCAGGCGTGCTACTAGATCATCATTGCTCAGGCGCAGCGCCGGCAAATAGCTGCCAGTGCCGGCAATACGGGAATGGATTGTCATGTTGGCGCCCTCATTGCAAATGCGTCGGCAATGCGTTCCACCATATTGCCTTTTGCTGCTTCATATGCCCGCTCCAGTGCAAAGCCAAAACTGAAACTATCCGCAGAGCCGTGGCTTTTAATCACACATCCCCGCAGACCCAATAAAACCGCTCCGTTGTAACGCCGGTGGTCCACCCGCTTACGCACACGCAGCAGTGGCAGCATGGCGCACATCGCCATTATTTTCGTTAACCACGACCGATTGAATTCCTGACGAATCAAGCCGCTCATCATCTTTGCCAATCCCTCACTGGCCTTCAACACCACATTACCCACAAAACCATCGCACACCACAATGTCCGTTGTGCCCTTAAAAATGTCGTTGCCTTCAACATTGCCATAAAAGTTGAGATTGCTAGCACGCAATAACTCACCTGTGAGCTTGACAACTTCATTGCCTTTAATCACTTCCTCACCAATGTTGAGTAAGCCGATCGTGGGGCTTGGCTTCCCTTCAACGACGCGCACCATGACGTCCGCCATCTGTGCAAATTGCATCAAGTGCAGGGGCTCACAGTCGGCGTTAGCACCCAGATCCAAAACGGTGGTAGCTCCACCGAGTTCATTGGGCATGCCTGTTGCAATCGCTGGACGATCAATGCCATCGAGGGTTTTGAGGATATATCGCGAGATGGCCATCAAGGCGCCAGTGTTGCCAGAAGAAATAATGGCATCGGCTTTTTGATCCTTGACTTGCTCAATTGCAACCCGCATCGATGAATCTTTTTTGCGACGCAAGGCGACTTCGATGGGATCGTCCATCAAGACCTCTTCGGAGGCTGCAACAAGTTGAATTCGATCACGCGGAACATCGCTGAGCTCGCTCAAGGCAAGTTCAATCGCTTCGATATTTCCTACTAGGGTGATCTTGGCATCCGCATGGCTAGCTAAAAAAGCACAACTCGCAGGAACAGTGATCGAGATACCGTAGTCTCCGCCCATGGCATCGACTGCGAGAGTCACACTCTTGGGTTCGGTCATTGCAGCAAATCGGTTTTAAGAAAAAAGCGGCTTAATTAAATTAGAGCCGCTTCGATCAGGTGATTTGAGGAATTAATCGTTCTTGGTTTTAACTACTTTGCGACCACGGTAGTAGCCGTTTGGGGAAATATGGTGACGCAGGTGCGCCTCACCAGTAGTTGCCTCAACAGCAGTAGCGGGTGCAGTTAAAAAGTCGTGCGCACGGTGCATGCCACGCTTGGAAGGGGATTTTTTATTTTGTTGGACGGCCATGTTGAACTCCTAAGCAATGCGAGATTCTAACATAGAAACAGCCCAAAACCAGGCTTCCTGAGTGGAATTAAACCAGTTAAAGGGTCGATCTGGCGCTTCGATCTACTCTTTTTTCTTCATATTTTTCAATATGTTAAAGGGATTATCTGGTTTTTTTGTAGTTTCGTCCTGATTCATAGAATCATCTGCCCCAGACCTTAGGGCAGCCGGCTCACATGCGCCCTCAGGGTGCTTTGGAATCAATGGTAGGGAGAGCAAAATCTCATCTTCGATCGTCCCTAACAGATCAAACTGCGAATCCATTACCAGGGGCTCGAGCGCATCATCCTCCATGGGAAAGGCGTCTGCCAGCGCCTCATTTGCCAAAAACACGAACTGCGGCGACTCTTCTACCTCAACCAGGCAGGGTTGCATGCACCGCTGGCAGATGAGGTGCATCTGGCCCTTCAGGTTTAAATTCATTTTGAGTCGGGGCTCACCGCCTACGATCCCATCAAAAAAGGTCTCCACCGCCCAGTCAAATCCATCGTCTGGGGAGCGTGTGGCAGCCTCTAAAGCGACCCGCGGCAATGCATCCAGCGCGAGAAATCCATGCCCAGTGTAGGTTTGCGAGACCATTAGATCAATAGAGCGCAAGGCCTTAGGCTCGGTGGGCAGGGTCAGGGAAGGCAAAACGGGATTACGATTCATGGTCTTAGTCTAAATGAAGGTACGCTTGCTGCATGGGTAACTTACAAACACAGCCGCTCATTTTGGCATCGAGCTCCATTTACCGTCGCGATCTTTTGGCGCGCTTGGGTTTGCCTTTTGAAGCCATTTCGCCCGAGGTGGATGAACACCCCCTTCCAAATGAAGGGGTTGCCGCTATGGCACTGCGTCTGGCCATTGCAAAAGCAGCAGCTATCGCAAAGATCCATCCCAATGCTTGGGTTATCGGCTCGGATCAGGCGGCTGATCTCCACGGTGAAGCGATTGGCAAGCCAGGCAACTTTGACAAGGCGCTTTTGCAGTTGCAACGCATGCGTGGCCAGACTGTCCACTTTCATACCGCCGTCTGCGTAATGCACGCAGACTATTCTGCTGCAATAAATGTCGCCACTGAGGTTCGGTTTCGGGACTTGCCCGATGCCACTCTGATCGATTATTTAAAGTTCGAGCAGCCCTATGACTGTGCCGGAAGCGCCAAATGCGAAGGCATGGGCATTGCCTTACTGGAATCGATTCGCTCAGATGATCCTACTGCGCTCATTGGTCTACCCTTGATTGCGTTGAGTGGACTGCTGCGGGATGCCGGTTTTGAAATTCCCCCCTCACGAAATGATCTGCAATGAAGACTGCATCGAAGCTAGGAACTCTCTATTTAGTGCCCAATACGTTAGGCGATGATGATCGCTCCGCACAGCTTCCCCACATCATGCCAATCGAAACGATGCGCTGCGCATCGCAACTCACGCATTGGATTGTCGAAGACGCGAAAACAGCACGCGCCCTATTAAAGTCAATGGATAGCCTCGCACCTTTAGTGTGCTCCATACAAGAAATGCAGATGACTGAATGGCGCGGCGCTGCGCGTAATGCCAAGTACGGCGATAAGATCAAACCAGAAACGCTCCTTGAGCCACTGCTGCGGGGCATTGATATCGGCCTAATGTCTGAGGCGGGCGTGCCTGGAGTTGCCGATCCTGGAGCAGAGTTGGTGTGGGCGGCGCACCGCCTAGGTGCTTGCGTAAAACCACTGGTTGGCCCCAGCTCCCTACTATTGGCTTTAATGGCGAGCGGACTAAATGGGCAGCGTTTCGCGTTTCAGGGTTACCTGCCTCAGGATGGCGGCGAACGCACTGCACGCCTTAAGCAATTGGAGTCTGAATCACGTAAGTTGCAGCAAACCCAACTCTGGATTGAAACACCTTATCGCAACGCAGCCATGATGGCGAGTTGCTTACAAGCCCTCGCGCCCCAAACGCATCTATGCCTTGCGCTTGATTTAAGTCTACCGACCGAAGAGATTAGAAGCATGGCACTTGCAGACTGGAAGAAAATATTTTCCAGCGAGGCAGCTTGTGCCGCCTTGCAAAATCGGCCCTGCGTGTTTTTACTGCTGGCGCACTAAAGCTTATTTGATATCGCCCGACCGCACCAATGCTTTGCCAGCGGCCGAACCTACCTCAGCACCAAAGCGTTTCGCAACCCGTTCGGCAAAATTTTCTTTCATGGTGTAGTCAAGAATATTAGGCGCCTTAAAGACATCGCGCGCCACGGTATCGACCGTACCAAAACCATCGGCCAGCCCCATTTTTACGGCTTGCTCGCCATTCCATACGCGACCAGAAAATAAATCGGGGGTTTCTTTCAAGCGATCGCCGCGCCCTGCTTTCACCACCGTAATAAATTGCTGGTGAATTTCATTGAGCATGGTTTGCACCATTTCAACTTGCTTTGGATCTTCCTTGCTAAAGGGATCGAGCATGCCCTTATTTGAGCCCGCTGTAATCATGCGGCGCGAGATACCGAGCTTGTCCATTAATCCAGTAAAGCCAAAGCTATCCATCACTACCCCAATCGAACCCACAATGCTGGCTTTGTCGACCAGAATTTGATCGCCCGCAACCGCAATGTAATAACCACCGGAGGCGCAGATGTCTTCCACCACCACATGCAGGGGCTTGTTCGGATACAGCGCGCGCAGGCGCCGAATCTCATCATTAATAATCCCCGATTGCACTGGCGATCCACCTGGACTGTTAATGCGCAAAATTACACCCACGCTGTTGTCGTTCTCAAAGGCAGCTTGTAGGGCCGATCCAACATCCAAGGCATTGGCGATGGCACTCGAGCTAATCTCACCTTCGATACTAACCATCGCCGTATGGCGCTCGGTACCAAAGCTATCGCCAAAAGGACGTAGATCCAATACTTGCAAAATGAAACCCACAATCAGGATGAGGGACAGAACGCGCAATACGGTTTTCCAACGCCGGGCCTTGCGAGTCTCTTTTAGATTCTCTAAAAGTAGGTGCTCCAGCGCTTGACGCTCCCAATTTTTTTCTTGTTCCATGTCTAATCCTTAAGCGGGTTTTGCAGCAGCTAAATCAATGTAGGTATTCTGTTTAAGCCAGTTACTCAGCTCCGGTACGCTGTGCACATAGCCCAGCGAATCGGTGGTTTGCAAGGTATCGAGTGGATGGGCGCCATAGGTTACCGCAACCCCGTCCACTCCAGCGTTGATCGCCATTTGTAAATCATGGGTGGTATCCCCCACCATCAACATTCGACGTACTGGCACTTGCAGCACATCAGAGAGTTCAAGCAACATGCCGGGATGTGGCTTTGAAAAGGATTCGTCTGCAGTGCGCGTTTCGTCAAACAGATGACCAAGACCATGGTGAGTCAATGAACGATCCAAACCAACACGCGATTTACCAGTTGCTACGCCCAGGCGAAAACCGGCAGCACGAAGTTCCTCTAGCAGCTCACGAATGCCGCCAAATAAATGCAGATCATGATCACGCGCTAAATAATGGTGGCGAAAACGATCCACTAATTTGGGGAAATGCACCGGCTCAATCCATGGCACAGCCCTACGCAATGAATCCTGAATGCCCAATCCGATCACCGAACTTGCCAAAGAGTCATCTGGCTCCGGAAAGCCAAGATCGCGGCAAGCCTGCTGAATGCAAAACACGATCGTCGGAGTGGAATCGATAACGGTGCCATCCCAGTCCCACACAATCAGCTCATAGCGTCGCTCCTGGTCTTTGCCGTGGCTTGCGTAGAGGGGTGAATGGACTTGCGGCATTGCTAAGGACCTTGCTGAATAGTGAGAAACCACTATACCGTTTCTGGCTTAATGGGGTGAAAGCCCTTCAGAAAAGCGGTGAAGTCCGGCGGCAAGGGCGACTCAATCCGCATCTTTTCTCCACTACGCGGATGAATAAATCCGGCAAGATGGGCATGCAATAAAAGGCGTTTGGGCTTTAACCGGCGATCCTCATCATCAATGCCGTATTTATCGTCCCCCAAAATCGGATGCCCTATTTTTTGCAAGTGCACTCGAATTTGGTGGGTGCGGCCTGTTTTTAATTGGGCCTCTGCCATGCTTACTCGATCCTCACCCCGCTCGTAGACTTCGGTAACGCGTAGGGAGGTATGACTAGGCAATCCCTGTGGATCCACTTTCACTCGACGTTCGCCATTGGCTAACAGGTATTTATGCAGGGGGAACTTCAATTGCACCGTTGGAGTTGCGAGTGCGATCTGGCCATGCGTGACTAAGTAATAACGTTTATCAGTCAGACCCTCTCGAATCTGCCGATGCAACTCAACGAGAGCGCTACGCTTTTTCGCTAGCATCAGCACACCCGAGGTATCTCGATCGAGCCGGTGCACGAGCTCCAGGAAGTGCAACTCGGGTCGCGTCATGCGTAAGGTCTCAATCACGCCCAGGGAAATGCCAGAGCCACCATGGACTGCCAGACCGGATGGCTTATCCACAATGAGCAACGCTTCATCTTCGAACAAAATCGGCATTTTGGCGGAATACAACTGCGCGCGCGATTGGTCTTTGAAGGCATTTTCAGCCGGTCCACGATCAGGAGCAGCCAAGCGCACTGGCGGAATGCGAATGAGGTCCCCCTCCATCAGGCGGGTAGTCGGCTCTGCGCGTTTTTTGTTGACCCGAACCTCGCCCGAGCGAATGATGCGATAAAGGTGGCTCTTGGGAACCCCTTTGGCCCATTTCAGGAGGTAATTATCCAGGCGCTGCCCAGCCTCTTCCGGCCCAATTGTCTGAAATAGGACTTGTGCAGCGGCTTTTGGCGCGCTTGGGCTAGGGCTTGGGCTATGAGTAGGGTCGGATTTCATAAAGGGGGGATTTCTTCGCCAAAATAGCAAAGAAACTAAGAATACCCTTATTGTCAAACTACTTCTACCGTATAATCAAGGCACTAGCCAATTAATTGGCCCGATGCAGAAATTCATCGTGGAGCTTGGAGTCGCCCTTAAAAAGACTCCCGGGGTTGCCCCTCTCCCGTTTTAATGAGGCGCAGGGTTGGTGTGCCGTTTGCCGCGACCCGCGATTAGAAGACAGTTTTCAGGCACGCGCCTGCATTGATGGCCTTAAGGAGGTCGCTGCGGCGAGTGTCCAGTGTGGCACCGACCTTCATACCCTTTAGATCGGTTAAAGCCCAGCTCAGCGCTAGGCAAAAGCTTGCTCCACACTCGTAAAGCCACTTGGGAATACATCCCCATGACGGCGCCAATCTGTCCCCTACCGCACCGCGCAACGACATCCTCCCCCATAGGAGAGTGTTATGAAACGCATGTTATTTAATGCAACTCAACAGGAAGAGTTGAGAGTCGCCATCGTTGATGGTCAAAAATTAATCGATATTGATATTGAAGCTGCCGGTCGCGAACAACGCAAAGGCAATATTTACAAAGGCGTTATTACGCGCATTGAGCCTTCGCTCGAAGCCTGTTTTGTCAATTACGGTGAAGAGCGCCACGGCTTCCTGCCATTTAAAGAAGTAGCCAGAACCTACTTTAAAGACGGTGTGGATGTTCGCAATGCCACCATTAAAGAGGCCTTACGCGAAGGCCAAGAAATCATTGTTCAGGTAGAAAAAGAAGAGCGCGGCCAAAAAGGCGCTGCACTCACCTCGTTTGTCTCCCTGGCTGGTCGCTACTTAGTATTAATGCCAAATAACCCCCGCGGCGGTGGCGTATCGCGCCGCATTGAGGGTGAAGATCGTCAGGAATTACGCGAGGCCATGGCTCAGCTTGAAATACCTGACGGCATGAGCATCATTGCTCGCACTGCCGGTATTGGACGCGATGCCGTCGAATTGCAGTGGGACTTAAGTTACCTGATGCAGCTGTGGAAGGCAATTGATGAAGCAGCCCAAGGCAATTCAGCACCACTCTTGATTTATTTAGAGTCCAGCCTAGTTATTCGTGCGATTCGGGACTACTTCCAGCCCGATATTGGCGAAATCCTAATCGACACCGACGACATTTTTGAGCAGGCACAAGCCTTTATGTCGGTCGTCATGCCGGATAACTTGCCACGCGTCAAACGCTATCAAGACGACGTTCCGCTCTTTTCGCGTTTCCAGATTGAGCACCAAATTGAGACGGCATACTCGCGTACCGTTCCACTGCCTTCTGGCGGTGCGATTGTGATTGACCATACCGAAGCCCTGGTTTCGGTCGACGTCAACTCCGCACGCGCTACCCGCGGATCCGATATTGAAGAGACCGCTACCCGTACCAACCTTGAGGCAGCCGATGAGATTGCACGCCAAGCTCGCTTACGTGACCTTGGTGGCCTGATTGTGATTGACTTCATTGATATGGAGTCGAGCAAGAGTCAAAAGGATGTTGAAAATCGCCTGCGCGATGCATTGCGTCATGATCGTGCTCGGGTTCAGATGGGCAAGATTTCTAAATTTGGCCTGATGGAAATGTCACGCCAACGTTTGCGCCCTGCTTTATCCGAGGGTAGCCACGTTGCCTGCCCACGCTGTAATGGCACCGGGCATATTCGTGATACCGAATCATCTGCATTGCAAGTCTTGCGGATTATTCAAGAAGAGGCCATGAAAGAAAATACGGCTGCGATTCATACGCAAGTTCCCGTTGAAGTTGCTGCTTTCCTCTTGAATGAAAAGCGCGCTGAAGTGATTAAGATCGAAAGCCGCTTCAAAGTCAATGTCTTGATGATTCCAAACAAGCATTTGGAAACACCGCATTACAAACTCGAGCGCTTGCGCCATGATGATGTTCGCCTCGACGATCAAAAAGCCAGTTATGTCATGGCCGAAGAAGCCGCGCGTGAACTCGAAGCCGATACGGTAGTAAGCCGCAAAGAGGGTGATGTAAAAGCCCGCCCTGAGGCTGCTGTCAAAGGCATTACTCCAAGCCAACCTGCACCGGTTACCCAGCCGCGTCCAGCTCGCACTGCGAGTGCAGATACGCAATCCAGCTCAGGCGGTCTCTTTGGTTTCATCAAAAAACTGTTCTCCTCTAGCGAGCCAGAAGTTAAGCCAGCAGCTCCTGCTCCACGCGGCCGCAATGCCCAGGGCCGCGACGGTAATCGCAATGGCGGTGACCGTGGTGGACGCAATCGTGGACGTCGCGGCGAACGCAGCGAACGCGGTGAGCGGCCAGCAGGTGCAACTCCCGATGCCGCCTCGAACTCAGAAGGCGCTCGTGAAGCAAAACCCCGCCAAGAAGGCCGTGGTCGCAATCGCAATGGCCGCACCGAGCGCCCAGAAGTAGCGCGCACCGATACAGACGCATCTAGTGCAAAGCCAAGTGATGCTCCATCCACAGTTGATAGCAATTCAGCAGCGGAGGGCAGTGATGAACGCCGGGGTCGCGGTCGCAATCGACGCGGTCGTGGTCGTGGGCAACGCACCGAGCGTAGTGAGGGCGCTCCAGAAGCGAATGCAACAGTGATCACTAGCTACACTGCTGGTGGCGCATGGCCTCCATCGGGCATGGCCGGATCATCGGCAACCATTCCTACAGGTGAACTGACTGCCAGCTTTACTGCTCGCAAAGCAAGCCCACAATCGGGTGGTCGCGGATCTCGCCCACCACGCTCCAATAACAGCGAGCGTAATCAGGGTGAGCGTAATAACGGAGCAGCTCAGCAATCCTCGGAATCGGCTTCGGCCAGTTTCGTGCCCGCTGCTAGTGCACCCGCACCAGCGCCTGCGAAGCCGGTAGCAGTAGCGCCGGTCATGTCAGCTCCAGCGCCGGAGCTACCCAAAGTGGCTTTCACCCCACTCGAAGAAAAGCCTTTGCAGCAGGTCATCGAATCAGCAGGCATGGTTTGGGTTGGTACAGACACAGCTAAATTAGCTGAGGTCCAAACCCAGATCCAAGCAGAGCCAGCCCCAATGCGGGTTGCACGCGAACCCAAGCCACCAGCAACACTTCCTCAGGGCCCCATGGTCCTGATCGAAACCGGTGGTCAGGAAAAATCGGTACCGAAAGAAATCTAAACCCACAAAACCCCTTTATTGGGGTTTTGTTTAATTAAGCGCCCCATTTAAATCACCGCCATAATTGAGTCATGGTTGAACGCGTTATCCCCATCCGCATTGATGAAGGCAAGGGCCTTGCCCCTGTAATGCCATCCAGTCTGACCGCTCCCACGAGCCGGTCGGTGGATTTGCGTGGACGTCCTTTGCGTGATTTACGCATTTCAGTAACGGACCGGTGCAACTTCCGGTGCACCTACTGCATGCCTAAGGAAGTGTTTGATCAGGACTATCCCTACCTGTCACAAAGTGCCCTGCTGAGCTTCGAAGAGATGACACGTCTCACAGTCATTTTTGCATCGCTTGGCGTTGAAAAAATTCGCTTGACGGGTGGCGAGCCATTGCTTCGCAAGAATGTCGAGACCTTAATCGCGATGCTGGCGGAGATTAAAAAACCGGACGGCAATCCCCTTGAATTAACCCTCACCACCAACGGTAGCCTGTTGCGAAAAAAGGCAGCGCAACTCAAGGCGGCTGGTTTACATCGCCTCACCATTAGCTTAGATGGCTTGAATGATGCTGTCTTTAAAAAAATGAATGATGTGGATTTTCCGGTTAGCGATGTGCTGGACGGCATTACTGCAGCTCAAGAAGCCGGCTTTGAGTCGATTAAAGTCAATATGGTGGTCAAAAAAGGCACCAATGATCAGGAGATCATTGCGATGGCGAGTCACTTTCGGAATACCGGTGTCACCTTGCGCTTCATCGAGTTTATGGATGTCGGAAGTTCGAATGGCTGGGATATGAAAGAAGTGCTGCCATCCAAAGAAGTAATTGAGCGGATTCATGCGATGTATCCGCTAGAGCCAATCGAGGCCAACTATGCCGGTGAAGTGGCACAGCGCTGGCGCTACGTCGATGGCGCCGGTGAAATCGGTGTTATCTCCAGCGTGACCCAAACCTTTTGCCACGAGTGCAGTCGCGCCCGCATCTCGACGGACGGTCAACTCTACCTCTGTTTATTTGCTAGTCAAGGTTATGACTTCAAGACCATGTTGCGTTCTGGCAGCAGCGATTTAGAGATCGCCAATGCCATCATGAGCACCTGGTCTATGCGCAATGATAACTACTCTGAAATCCGTGGCCAAGCAACAGCAGAGCTTGGGCGCTCGGCACACAAAGTAGAGATGTCCTACATTGGTGGTTAATCACTGTGCACGCTGAGATTACCGGCCTCATTTTGGCGGGCGGCCGCGCCCAGCGAATGGGCGGCATCGACAAAGGTTTAATTCCTTTCATGGGAAAGCCCTTGATCGAGCAAGCCATTGCCAGGTTGAGCCCGCAAGTCACAACTATCCTGATTAATGCCAATCGCAACCACGATCGTTATGCGGAATACGGTCATGCTGTCATAGCCGACAAGCACCCGGACTTTGCCGGTCCACTTGCTGGGTTTGCAGCTGGCCTCGAGCACTGCAAAACCGAATACCTTCTGTCGGTGCCCTGCGACTCGCCGGTCTTTCCGCTCAATTTAAGTGAGCGACTACTGGATGAAATGATCTCCACGCAATCCGATCTCGTGTATGCCTCTAGCATAGATCCAGCGGGCATAAGCTGGACGCAGCCCGTTTTTTGCCTGATGCGCCGCAGCGTGCAGCAATCACTTCAAGCATTTTTAGATCAAGGTGGACGGAAAATTGACCGCTGGTTCGAAGCGCTGCCCTCGAGCACCATTGTCTTTGCCGATGACGCCGCGTTTGCCAACACCAATACGCCAGAAGAATTGCAGGCCTTAGAGCAGGTCTTGCAAGCCTCAAACTAAATTCTATTTTAGGATCGTCCACGATGAGCGCTACATCCCTCTCACCCAATGCTCCACATTTACTAAACACTGGACTCACGGTCGAAGAAACCCGTGCAGCCATTTCTGATCTCGTAGATCAATTGCTCGCCTCAGACGCATTCGCTGAAACCGAATCGGTTGCACTCGATCAAGGCCTCAATCGCGTTTTGGCGAGTGATGTGTTGTCGCCGATTGATGTACCGGCTGCTGACAATTCAGCGATGGATGGCTTTGCCTTTCGGGGAGCAGAACTTAGTAGTGGTCCCCTTACTCAACTGATGGTTGTGGGCACCGTTTTTGCTGGTGCTCCGTTTACCGGCTCACTCGCAGCAGGTCAATGCCTCAAGATCATGACGGGGGCATTGATGCCCAGCCAATGCGATACCGTCATACCTCAGGAAATGACGCAAAAACTTCCCCTTGCCGGCGATAGCATTGAGCGCATTCAATTTGAATCGAATGCGGTTTCAAGTGGGGAGAATCGCCGCTTGCGCGGCGAGGATCTGGCACAAGGCTCGGTGGCCATTGCGGCAGGACGCATTTTGCGGCCATCGGATTTGGGTTTGGCTGCATCGCTCGGCATTAATACACTGACGGTAAAACGCAAATTACGGGTAGCCATCCTCTCGTCGGGCAATGAGCTGCGACCCCTGGGAGTGGCCCTAGACTCAGGCAGTATTTATGACAGCAATCGCTATAGCCTGATGGGGCTTCTCAATCGCCTGAGCCTGGATGTGCTTGATTGCGGAATCATTCAAGACGATCCGCTAGCATTAAAGAGCGCCTTTACAAAAGCAGCATTAAAGGCGGATGTGATCATTTCCTCGGGCGGGGTCTCGGTTGGTGAGGCTGACTTCACTAAACAGGTTATGCAGGAATTAGGGGATGTGGGCTTTTGGAAAATTGCCATGCGCCCTGGACGGCCAATGGCATTTGGCATTCTCAAACCGGTTCCCAATCAAACTCCTCCGCGCACCACTTTATTTTTTGGTTTGCCCGGTAATCCCGTGGCAGTCATGGTCACCTTCTATCAATTTGTTCAATCAGCACTCTTGCAGCTAAGCGGCGCAACGCAGCTCAGACCGCCACTGACCCAGGCAATTGCATCGGCAGCGATTCGTAAAAAGCCCGGCAGAACCGAATACCAACGGGGCATTTTAGAAATCGGCCCTGATGGCAAGACGCTGGTTCGAGTCACTGGCAGCCAAGGTGCAGGCATCTTGCGGTCGATGAGTGAGGCCAACTGCTTTATTGTTTTGGGCCACGAGCAAGGCAATATTGCGGCAGGCGACCTAGTAAATGTGGTGCTTTTTGAGGGACTGCTTTAAGATTGCAGCAATTATGAAATTCACGAAAAAAGAAATTGTCTATTTAGACCCCCTGCATACCGCCAAAACCTTGGTTTTGGTCTACCTCTGCTTCTCGGTTCCGATCGTTTTATTGGCCTTGTTTGTGGCATTTGTTCGCGACGGGTCGATTCCAGGATTTACCGTAGTATCGGCTTTAATTCTGAATGCCCTACTCGGCTTTGGCTTGCTGTGGATTGCCTGCAAAGTCTACAACTGGGTGGCCGACAAGTTCGGTGGAATTGAGCTCGCCCTGCGCGAATTACCCGACGAAATCGAAACCGATTAATCCTTGCTAGGACTTTACTAGCAAGGACCTAACAACGGCGTCGTTTACTTCGCAAATACCTCTGCATTAATCAGGCTTGGTGGTTTATCGCCAGCAAGCGCTGCCCGAACGTTTCGAGCGGCTAGCGCAATCATGGCCCTACGGGTTTTTTCGCTTGCACTGGCGATATGCGGAGCCAGCACGACATTCGAGCAGGCTAATAAATCCGGATGCACTTTGGGCTCGCCCTCAAATACATCGAGGCCCGCCGCAAAGATAGTCTTGGCTTTGAGTGCTGCAGCCAAAGCAACGTCGTCCACAATTCCGCCGCGGGCAATATTCACCAGCGTTGCGGTGGGTTTCATGAGTGCAATTTCTTTTGCGCCAATCGTGTGATGACTCTCAGCCGAATAAGGCAGCACCAAAATAACGTGATCTGCTTCCTTGAGCAGGGTTTCTTTATCAACATAGCGTGCTTGGCAGGCTTTTTCATCCGCCTCGGGCAAGCGACTGCGATTGTGATAAATCACATTCATACCAAAGCCCAAGGCGCGCTTCGCAATGCCTTGGCCGATGCGGCCCATGCCAATAATGCCAAGCGTGGTGTGGTGGATATCCATTCCTAATGGATTGGTAACAATCGACCACTGATTCCAATTGCCGTCCCGAATCCAGCGCTCGGACTCAGTTACGCGGCGCGCGGTTGCCATTAGTAAGGCAAAGCCAAAGTCTGCGGTTGTATCCGTGAGCACATCAGGGGTATTCGTTGCCATCACGCCAGCAGCCGTCATCGCCGGCACATCAAAATTGTTATACCCCACCGAAATGTTAGCCACAATCTTCAGGCCTTTGGCCTGCGCAAGGGCCTTGGCATCGATGCGTTCGCTACCCGTTACCAATGCAGCAGATACGCCAGCCAACTGAGAGGCAAGGGCTTCCGGGGTCATCACCACATCGGCCTGATTGGAAATAACGTCAAAGGATTGTTCTAGCTCAGCCAGCGCCTCAGGGAAAATAGCTCTGGAGACAAGGATTTTGGGTTTTGAGGTGGTATTCATCCTTGGCACTTTACACCAAGCCAAATCGGTCTTTCTTGGAAAAAGAGGCAATTCGGCTAAAATGGACTAGTACGCTGGTTGCTACGCCATCCTCTGTTGGCTACTAGCTTCTGGTCCCTTTCGCTATTCAACTCGTTAAATGCCATGACCTACGTTGTTACTGAAGCCTGTATTCGCTGCAAATATACCGACTGCGTTGATGTCTGTCCGGTTGATTGCTTTCGCGAAGGACCTAACTTTTTAGTGATTGATCCCGATGAGTGCATCGATTGCGCTGTATGCGTTCCGGAATGCCCCGTCAATGCGATTTATGCAGAAGACGATGTGCCGGGCGATCAGCAAGCATTCATCAAAATGAATTTGGATCTGGCGCAGGGCTGGCCATCGATTACCAAGTCCAAGGGCGCCCTTCCCGACGCAGACGAATGGAAAGACGTTACTGCCAAACTAGATCAACTCGTCAAGTAAAGCGAACGTAATGGATTGCATTCAATCCAAGCAGAGCTACTGTGCAAGCAATTGAAACCGATGCGGTCATTATTGGCGCGGGCCCAGTTGGTTTATTTCAAGCATTTGAACTCGGTTTACTGGAAATTCAGGCGCACATTATTGATGCATTGCCACAAGCCGGCGGCCAGTGCATGGCGCTCTACCCCAATAAACCCATTTACGATATTCCAGGCATACCGGTCTGCACCGGTCGCGAGCTAACCGATAATCTCCTACGGCAGATTGCCCCCTTTAAGCCGCCGATGCATTTGGGTCAGGCGGTAATGGAGTTAAAGCAAGAAGACGATTCGCGTTTTTTGATACGCACTACCGCAGGCCAATCCTTTATCAGCAAAACCATTTTTATTGCCGCTGGCGTTGGGGCGTTTCAAGCCCGTACCTTAGCGCTCGATGGCATTGCTGCGTTTGAGAACAAGCAACTCTTCTATTTCGTTGAAGAGCCCGAGCAATTTAATCAGCGCACCATCGTCATTTGCGGTGGCGATGAAACTGCTGTGGAATGGGCCATTCATTTTGCGTCTACTGCCAAGCACGTCACCCTGGTACACCGTCGCAGTGAATTGAAAGCAGACAAACACATCCTGGATCAATTTCATAATCTGCGCGCCGCTGGAAAAATTACTCTTTGCGTTGGGCAGGCCACTGGCTATGCAAGTAATGATGGTCAGCTAACGGCGCTTGAAGTTGAGGATCCAGATGGCCATCAGCAAACCATCCCGCTTGATGCCCTGCTCGTCTTTTTTGGCCTCTCCCCCAAATTGGGGCCCATTGTCGATTGGGGCCTCGCACTCAGTCGCAAGCAAATTGAAGTGGATACCGCCCACTTTGAAAGCAGCATCCCAGGGATTTTTGCGGTTGGCGATATCAATACCTATCCCGGTAAGAAAAAACTGATCCTATCGGGCTTTCATGAGGCGGCATTGGCGGCTTTTGCGGCCGCCCAGGTCATTTTTCCGGATCGACCGGTGCAGTTGCAATACACCACTACCTCACCCAAATTGCAGCAATTGCTGGGCTTACAGAAGCCTGCGTAATATTGGGTTAATCTCTACCTATTCCCATTTGATCGAACAGTTAAACGAATGCATCAATACCACCAACTTATGCAGCATGTCCTAAACCAGGGCGTTCAAAAATCCGATCGAACCGGCACCGGCACCGTCTCTGTTTTTGGCTATCAAATGCGCTTTAATCTGGCCGACGGTTTTCCGATGGTAACGACCAAAAAGTTACACCTCAAATCCATCATCTATGAATTACTGTGGTTTCTGAATGGCAGCACCGACAATAATTGGTTAAAAGAGCGCGGCGTTTCGATTTGGAATGAATGGGCAGCGCCCGATGGTGAATTAGGCCCGATCTACGGTTACCAATGGCGTTCATGGCCCGCACCCAATGGCCAGCACATCGATCAAATCAGCGAAGTCGTCAACAGCATCAAAACCAATCCCGACTCGCGCCGTCTGATTGTCTCGGCATGGAATGTGGCTGACATACCGCGCATGGCCCTGGCGCCATGCCATGCTTTTTTCCAGTTCTATGTCGCCGATGGCAAATTATCGTGCCAGCTATATCAACGCAGTGCCGATATCTTTTTGGGAGTGCCATTCAATATTGCCAGCTACGCCCTGCTAACGCACATGGTTGCGCAGCAGTGCGACTTAGAGCCGGGTGAGTTTATTTGGACGGGGGGCGATTGCCACCTCTACAGCAATCACCTCGAGCAGGTTGAGCTGCAACTCTCACGTAAGCCCTTCCCACTGCCACAACTGAAGATCGGGCGTAAGCCTGCATCACTCTTTGACTATGCCTTTGAAGACTTTGAAATTGTGGGTTATGAATGCCATCCCCACATCAAAGCGCCCGTTGCCATTTAATTAATTCGATTAACTATGACTCAACCTGCTATCTCTATGATTGTTGCTCGCGCTCACGGCAATGTTATCGGTCGCGACAATCAAATGCCCTGGAAAATATCTGCTGACCTGCAATTTTTTAAGCGCGTCACCATGGGCTACCCCGTCATCATGGGTCGTAAGACTTGGGAATCGATTGGCCGCCCTTTACCTGGCAGGCGCAATATTGTCGTAAGCCGCAATGCCGACTTGCAGCTCACTGGCGCGGAAGTCGCTAGCTCCTTGGGTGATGCGCTACAGCGCTTGAGCGATCTTGAACGGGTATTTGTGATTGGCGGTGAGCAACTCTTTACCCAGGCCTTTGATTTAGCTGACCGCCTTTATATTACCGAAATTGATATTGAGGTTGACGGCGGCGATACCTTTTTTACCGTCCCCCACCCAGAACAATGGCGCGAACAAGAGCGCACCCCTGCACACGAAGGTGACATCCACTTTGACTTTGTCACCTTGGAGCGCAAGCCGGGTTAAAACGTAGTTTCGATTCGCTGTTACAGTTTTTTATTGAAGCTGTATTGCGCAAATGCCTGTTCGGCCACATTAAACCACTGCGCCTCCATATTCCGAAAGCGCCGATAATCCTCATAAATGGCTTTGAAGCGGGGATTTTTTGCAGACTCCTCGGCGTAGGCTTCTTGGGTTGCCGTAAAACAGGCGTCGAGTATTTGCGTATTGAACTTCCGCAGCACGGCACCGTTTTGCAGTAAGCGCTGCAATGCTGGGGGATTTAGGGCATCGTACTTTGCACACATCTCGGTATGCGCCTGAAAGCAGGCGCCCTCCCACGCAGCTTGATATGCAGGAGGCAGTTCGTCCCACTTCTTTTTATTCACCAGAAAAGACAGTGACGCGCCACCCTCCCACCACGCAGGGTAGTAGTAATTTTTGGCTACCTTGGCTAGCCCCAATTTTTCGTCATCGTAGGGACCGACAAATTCGGCGGCATCGATTGTGCCTTTTTCTAAGGCGGAATAAATCTCACCGGCAGGCAGCTGTTGTGGCACAACCCCTAATTTGGAAAGAATGTTGCCAGCAAACCCGGCAATCCGAAACTTTAGGCCCTTGAGATCGGCAACCGTTTTAATTTCTTTCCGAAACCAGCCGCCCATTTGGGTTCCTGTTTGGCCGCCCATGAAGTTCACGATATTGTAGGAAGCATAGAGCTCACGCATTAACTTCATACCGTTGCCATGGAGCATCCACGCAGTTTGCTGGCGTGCAGTCATACCAAACGGCGCTGCAGTGTCAAAGATAAAGGCACTGTCTTTGCCTAAGGAGTAATAGCCCGCGGTATGGCCTACCTCAACCGTGCCATTTTGTACTGCATCCTGCACTTGCAGGGGCGGGACGATTTCGCCGGCAGCAAACACCTTGATGTTGAACTTGCCATCGGTTGCTTTGCGCAGCGCATTGGCAAAAATCTCGGATGTGCCATACAAATTATCCAATGACTTCGGAAAGCTCGAAACAAGCCGCCAATTCAGGCTGGGCTGTGATTGCGCAATCGCTGGTGCCGCCAAAGTGGCTCCGCCAACACCGGTTGCAATCGTTGCTTTTTTTAAAAATGATCTGCGCTCCACAAAGACTCCCTTCTTGTGTTCGATGTATTTAGCAATCTAAACCGTATTTTTATTTTCCACCAATGGTCATCGATCCAATCAGAATCGAGCCCACTTCTTTGGTGCCGCGAACCAAAACATCACTACCAATCAGTTCGATGTCCATCAGCATGTCCCGCACGTTTCCAGCAATGGTAATTTCTTCAACGGGGTACTGTATCTCCCCGCCTTCAACCCAGTAACCAAAAGCACCGCGAGAGTAATCACCGGTGACATAATTAACGCCCTGACCCATCAGCTCGGTAACGAGTAAGCCCGTACCCATTTCCTTCAACAAGGCAGGCAAACCGCCTTTAGGCGTTCTTGAGCTACTGAGCGTGAGGTGATGTGATCCCCCTGCATTGCCGGTGGTTTTCATGCCAAGCTTACGAGCAGAGTAGCTTGAGAGGAAGTAGCCCTCTAAAACCCCCTTGGATACTACGCTGCGCGCGCGGGTCTTAACACCCTCCTCATCGAATGGCGAGCTGCCAGTTAAGCCTTTGAGGTGCGGGTTCTCGATCAAGTCAACGTGGCTTGGCAATACTGGCTTACCGAGGCTGTCTAACAAGAAGCTTGAACGGCGATACAAAGCACCGCCCGAAACGGCCTGCACCAAGGTGCCTAATAAGCCTGCAGCCAGCGGAGCTTCAAAGATAACGGGGCAGCGGCGGGTGCTGAGTGATTTGGCATTCAGGCGCGACAAGGCGCGCTGCGCTGCATAACGACCAATATCCGCTGGCTTGGCTAGGTCTTGTGCCATGCGCGAACTGGAATACCAATCGTCGCGCTGCATGGCCGATTTTTTTCTGCCACCGCTAGCAATCGGCGCACAGGAAATAAAGTGCCGCGAGTATGGGTAACCGCCCATAAAGCCGTTGCTGGTACCCATCATGAAATGAGCGTGGTGTGCCGATACCGAGGCGCCGTCGCTATTCGTGATTTGCGGACTGACTGCAAATGCAGCAGCCTCTGCACGCTGAGCTAAGGCAATGGCCTCTTCTGATTCAATCATCCACGGATGAAATAGGTCTAAGTTTTTAGGCTTTTTTTCCAAGAGATCTGGATCGGGCAGGCCAGCACAATCGTCTTCCGCGGTATGGCGCGCAATATGAAATGCAGCCTCTACGGTTTTACGCAAGGAATCCGGTGAAAAATCACTGGTGCTGGCATTGCCCCGGCGCTGACCAAGGTATACGCTGAGGCCAATTTGCTTATCCAGACTTTGCTCAATGGTTTCTACCGCTCCTTTACGTACGGTGACCGAGAGGCCTTGACCCTCGGAAACCTCGACCGCGGCATCAGAGGCGCCCAACTTGCGGGCCTCGGAAAGCATAAATTCGACAATGACTTTGAATTGATTGGGGGTATATGTAAACATTCCTCAATGATAGCTAGAATAGAGCCATGAAGCATACAGAAAATCCCGAACGCAGCCATCCTGATGAAGTGCGGATTGGTCTGGTTTCGATCTCCGATCGAGCCAGTGCAGGCACTTACCAGGACGAAGGCATACCCGCCCTCAAAAACTGGCTTGGCCTTGCCATCACCTCGCCCCTCAGCACCCATGAACGCCTCATCCCAGACGATGCTGAGACCATTACCGAGACCCTGATTGAGCTTGTCGATGAGTTGGGCTGTGACCTGGTCCTCACTACCGGCGGAACCGGTCCTGGGCGACGGGACGTCACGCCAGAGGCAACCCTAGAGGCGGGGACGCGAGAAATGCCTGGCTTTGGGGAACAGATGCGTCAAATTAGCCTGCGTTTTGTGCCGACTGCGATTTTGTCTCGGCAAGTTGCTGTATTACGTGAAATTGAAGGGCATGCAGCATTGATTATCAATCTGCCTGGACAGCCAAAATCCATCCGGGAAATTCTGGAAGGACTGAAAGATGCGGACGGGGAAATTCTGGCCGCCGGCATCTTTGCCTCTGTACCTTACTGCATTGATTTAATTGGTGGCCCCTACATTGAGGCCAATCCCGACATCATTTCGGTCTTTAGGCCAAAAAGCGCAATCAAACCACGTCCTTAGTCAGCGGCAGTCGGTAGTGACGATGCAGTTGTGCTGGGAATAAAAAAGGTTTTGCGGTAATAGCGCAGTTCTTCAATCGATTCTTCAATATCGGCTAAGGCAGTGTGCGCCTGCTTTTTAACAAAGCCCTTCATGATCTCAGGCTGCCAGCGGCGAGCCAGCTCCTTAATGGTGGACACATCCACATTGCGGTAATGAAAATATGCCTCTAACTTCGGCATGTAGCGCGCCATAAAGCGGCGGTCCTGGCAAATGGAATTGCCACACATCGGTGAAATGCCCGCCTTCACGTACTGCTTTAAAAAAGCAATGCAAGCTTGTTCTACATCTTCTTCATTCAGCGTTGAGGCCTTCACCCGATCAATCAGACCCGATTTGCCATGGGTGCCTTTGTTCCACGCATCCATGCCATCGAGAACAGCATCGTCTTGATGCACCACCCAGACTGGGGCCGTGGCAATGGCATTGAGATTGGCATCGGTCACAATCAAGGCAATCTCTAAAATACGGTCGCTATCCGGCTTGAGTCCAGACATCTCCATATCCAGCCAAACCAAACGCTCACTGGCTGGGGCAGTATTTGCTACAGGGGCATCATTTTTTTCGCTCATATCTATAATGATCTCATGACATTTACTTTTATCTTCTTAGCCGCATTCATCCTCAGTTTTGGCCTGCGCCACTGGCTTGCCCAGCGGCAAATTCGCCATGTAGCCGCCCACCGCAAAACGGTTCCGGCGGAGTTTGCACAGCGTATCACTTTAGGCGAGCATCAAAAGGCTGCCGACTACACCATTGCTAAACTAAAACTGGGCTTGCTCGAAAACGCCTTCAGTGCACTCGTGCTCATCGCCTTTACCTTGTTAGGCGGCCTAGAGTATCTCAATCAAGTACTAACCGATCTCATGGGTAACGGCATTGCCCAGCAAATGGCATTGCTTTGCTCGATCTTTTTGATTTCTGGAATTTTGGATCTGCCCTTCACCTGGCATAAGCAGTTTGGGATTGAAGCAGCGTATGGATTTAATCGCATGACGCCAAAACTGTTTGTGTTGGATATGGTCAAGGGCGTAGCCCTTGGAGCGGCGCTAGGCTTACCACTGCTGTGGGTAGTGCTGAGCCTGATGGCAGAAGCAGGTAGCCTTTGGTGGCTATGGGCTTGGGCGGTATGGACTGTGTTTAATGCCCTGCTGCTTTGGCTCTTTCCTACGTTCATTGCGCCCTTGTTTAATAAATTTAAAGCCCTGGAAGAGGGTCCGCTGAAAACCCAAATCGAAGGTCTGCTCAAGCGCTGTGACTTTGCTAGCCAGGGCTTATTTGTGATGGATGGCAGTAAACGCAGCGCCCATGGCAACGCCTACTTCACCGGCATCGGCAAAGCCAAGCGCATTGTCTTCTTTGATACCTTGATTGAGAAACTGAACCCAGGGGAAGTAGAGGCAGTACTGGCACACGAACTCGGGCACTACAAACGCAATCACATTCGCAAGCGTTTATTGGTTTCATTTGCAATGAGCTTTGTGATGCTCGCGCTGCTCGGCTGGATTAGTACACAAGCCTGGTTTTATATTGACCTGGGAGTCACGCCCAGCTTAGAGGGATATAACGGCGGCTTAGCACTGGCGCTCTTTATGTTGGTCTCGCCGGTATTTGGTTTTTTCTTTACACCCATCAGCAGCCTTGCCTCACGTAAGCATGAATACGAAGCCGATGGTTTTGCTGCGGAGAAGGCATCGGCGCGCGATTTAATCTCGGCCCTCGTGAAGCTCTACCAAGATAATGCGTCGACCCTGACCCCCGATCCGATTTATACGGCGTTCTATAGCTCCCATCCGCCTGCACCCCTGCGCATCGCAAATCTGCAGCGCCTAAGTCAAGCCTAAACGGACTGCATGGAGCAATTTCGTGCCCTGCTCATCGCCTCCTATGGCCGGCATTACCTCGCCGAACGAATAGCCGCCGATGGCTCGCATAGCGGCCCCTTCATTCAGGTCAGCACCCCAGCCAAGCAGCACGTTGGCGCGGTCGGCGACCGCCTGCTTTTAGAAAGCACCTCACCCGATCAGGCACGCATCATTCAGATTGAAGAGCGGCGCAACCTGCTTTACCGTTCGGATGCCTTCAAAAGCAAATTAATTGCATCCAACGTCGATCAAATCTTAGTCGTACTGGCAACGCAGCCGGCATTCTCGCCCGACCTGCTTGGCCGTGCCGTGGTTGCCGCTGAAGCCCACGACATTGGGCTCCACATCATCCTCAATAAATGCGATCTGCAGGACAGCCTGCCGATGGCGCGCAAACTCGTTGAACCCTATGCGCGCATGGGTTACCCCGTTACCGAGGTCTCAGCCAAATTTGATCCGGTGTCGATGGCATCCTTGCAATCCGCCCTATGTGGAAAAGTTTCGGCATTGGTTGGTCAATCCGGCATGGGCAAATCGACTTTACTCAATGCCTGGGTACCTGATGCGGCTGCAGTCACGCAAGAGTATTCGGTTCGACTCGATACTGGAAAGCACACCACCACAGCATGCCGTTACTACGATTTACCAGAATGGGGGCGTGATCAACAAGGCCAATTAGGCGCGCTGATTGACTCGCCGGGCTTTCAAGAGTTTGGTTTGGCCCACCTATCGGTGAGTGAGTTGCAGCATGCGTTTCGTGAATTCAAAAGCGTACTAGGTCAATGCCGCTTTCATAACTGCGCGCACCTGAGTGAGCCTGACTGTGCGATTCGGGATGCGGTCGAAAAAAATCAGATTACTGCTGAGCGCCTCAATTTATTTCGTCAGTTGCGCTCGGATTCCAAGACTGCGGATGTACAGCTCCAGGGAATTACCCAAGCCAAAGAGCGATGGTCAACATCGCCAACAAAATCAAGCAAAAAATAACGGTGCGCCACACTAAGCCAATGGCAGAACGCATAGAACGTTCGCTGGGCTCTAGCCCTATCTCATAGACTGCTGCTTCGCCTGCTTCAGCCATGCGCAGCGCTTCATCGCTGTCTGGCTCGCTTAATGGCTCACCTAAGCGGACACCCAAAGCGCCGCTTCCAGCTGCGAGGATCAGTCCATTTAACGAATCACTCCACTTTTGCGAGAGGTAGCGCCAAGAGTACACCGCGCCCTCAAAATTACCCACAATGGCAAAGGTCATCGCCGTCATACGCGCTGGAACCCAATCCAACACATAAAAGAAATGGCGTGCTGCCTGGCTCAGATGAAAGTCACCTAACTGCGTCCAGCGCTGCGATGCGGTATCAGCAAAGCGATACAGCACAACCCCAGCAGGGCCGATCGGCACCAGGAACCAAAAGAGCACACCAAGCACGTGGCGATGGGCGCCAATAATGGCTTTTTCCAATGCCAAGGAAATCACCTCAACCTCGCTCAAATGGCTAGCATCCAGCTCAGGTCCATACCACTGCGCTAAGGCCTCACGCGCGGCTGGTAAGTCATGGTTCTGAATCGCAATGTGAACAGCCGTAAACGAATGGCTAAATTGCCGAAAGCCAAAGAAGAGGTAGACGATGGCTACGTTCAGCACGAATGCCAAAATGGGGTAGGTCAGCATGAATGCCACATGCAATACGAAAATAATCACCGTAGGCAATATGAAGGCAATCAAGCATGCCATGCGCGCCCCTACTGCAGACGCACCTTCCTCACGCTTGGCCCCAAACTCCTTGGCAACCCAATCCAGCCAGCCAGCGCTCATCCGCCGAACCCAATGGTTAGGAGTCACTGGCCGATATTGTTCAGCAATTAGGGCGAGGAGAATGGATAAAAAACTCATAATTTTAAGAAATGATATAGGTTTCTGAGCATGCCGGCCGTAGCGCCCCAAATAAATCGATCCTGGTAGGGCATGGCATAGAAGCGGCGGCGCTCCTCGCCATTACTCCAAACCCGAACTTGATGGTTGGCGGGGTCCATTAAAAAGGGAAGCGGGACATCAAATACATCAGCTACCTCAAAGGCATCGACCGGATAGTGGGGCTGTGGATCAACCAAAGCAACCACTGGTGTGACACGATAGCCCGATACCGTCAAATACTCCGGCAAAGTGCCAATAATCTCTACGCGCCCGGATTCAAGGCCGATTTCTTCTTGGCTTTCGCGCAGCGCAGTCGCCCGTAAATCTATATCCCCAGCATCCATACGGCCACCCGGGAAGCTAATTTGGCCAGCATGGTCATGCAAATGATCCGTGCGCTGGGTTAACAAAATGGATAAACCCTCGGGCTTTTTCAAAACCGGCACCAATACTGCCGCATCGGTTGTCATGCCTTTAGCCGATCGGGTGCTAATAATGTCCGCAGCCAAGGCATAGCGATTTTCATCGGTGATTTCAGGGGACCACTCTAGCGTTTGCAAAAAACGCTTACGCAAGGCATCAGCTAGTAGGGCATTCTCCGCAATGCGTGGATCGGCATCACAACAACGCTCAATAGGCACGATCTTAGGATCAAAGCGGGATGGGGATGCACTAGCAGAAGACATGGTTTATTTTAGGTGATCCAGAAGGGTAATGCGCTTAAGAAAAAAGGCGACCAAGGCCGCCTTTTCTTCAATGCAGAAAACCGCTTACTCTGCAGCCGCCTGAGCGCTAGGCTTAACACGCGCTTGCAACTTTTCTTTAATACGCGCTGACTTGCCTGAACGATCACGCAAGTAGTAGAGTTTGGCGCGACGCACATCACCGCGACGCTTCACCTCAATGCTAGCAATTAATGGTGAGTAAGTTTGGAAGGTACGCTCTACGCCCTCACCAGAAGAAATCTTACGCACGATGAAACTGGAGTTCAGTCCGCGATTGCGTTTGGCAATCACTACACCTTCGAATGCTTGGGTCCGCTTGCGTGTGCCTTCAACCACATTCACACCCACAATCACGGTATCGCCAGGAGCAAAACTTGGAATTGTTTTGTTGGCGGTGAGACGAGCAATTTCTTCTTGCTCAATTTTTTCAATCAAATTCATTTTTTATCCTTAAACATCATGTCAGCGTTTATCCCGTTGCCAAAGCAATCGGACCAGACAGAGGATGCAGTTATTTCATTTTGTTTAGTTCAGAAGTATTTTTTATTTCAACAACAACAATAAAAAACGTTCATCTTCTTCACTAAGCAACCCATTCTTACGCGCATCCTCAATGAGGTCTGGGCGCAATCTTGATGTCAGCTTTAACGACTCTTGCCGACGCCAATCCATTATTTTAGCGTGATGTCCGCCTAAAAGCACGTCCGGCACTGGTATTTCTGCATATATTTCAGGCCGGGTGTAGTGCGGATGGTCCAAAAGGCCATTAATAAAGCTATCCTGGGCCGCAGAATCCTCATCCCCCAGCACCCCTGGGATCAGCCGAATAACCGCATCCATCATGGTCATGGCGGGTAATTCACCACCAGAAACCACAAAATCCCCGATAGAGAGCTGCAAATCAACCGTGCGATCAACAAAACGTTGGTCTACCGCCTCATATCTACCGCAAATCAAGGTTAAATTACCGTAACTGAGTATATCTTTCGCTATCTTCTGGGAAAAACGCTCACCTTGGGGTGCCAGCAGGCAAATCGGGCCGGTTTGGACACCGCTCGATTGGTGCTCGGCTTTGATGGCCTCTACCGTATCTTCCAGGGGCTTTGCCATCATGACCATCCCAGGGCCGCCGCCGTAAGCACGGTCATCAACGGTTTTGCGGGGGTCATGGGCATAGTCCCGAGGATTCCAAAGGCGCAGAGAGGTAAGGCCGCGCTGATAGGCTCGGCCAGTGACGCCCCACTCCGTTAAAGCAGAGAACATCTCCGGAAAAAGACTTACAACATCAAAGCGCACAGGTGGTCCAAAAAAAATACATCACCATTCAGCATCCCAGAGAACGGTTATTTGTTTTTGAGTCAAATCCACATCCTGAACAATCTCGGGAACAAAGGGAATTAAATGAATGCGGTCACTACCTTGCACCGTCATGATGGCATGCGCGCCGTTCTCGGTTATTTCAGTGACAAGCCCAAGCGGCAATTGCCCGTGCCCAATGACCTCGCAACCCACCAAATCAACCCAGTAGTACGTGCTTGATTCTGCTTGCGGAAATGCTGCGCGACTTAGCAAAAGCCTTGCGCCTTTAACAGCCAAGGCCTGATCACGATCAACAATGCCCTCGAGGCTCATCACAACAAACCCACTATGGAGCTTGGCACTGTTCACTGCATGCTGCCTTGGCGCTTCCGGAATGCGAGCGCCACGACTAAGCTGTGGACTTAAGAGGGAAAGCCAGATGGATTTAGTAGATAGCAGCGCTACAGGATCAGATGAAAAGGGCCTAACCTTAATCTGGCCCCGCAGGCCTTGTGCATCTTGAATGAGACCTAGCTCGACTAAGTCTGATGGGAGAGCTGAAGTCATTCAACACCCTCCCTTAAAAAAACAATACTGTGTAAAAACTGTCCTAACGCAACATGCGCAGCAGTTTAGGCGGCAGGATGATCTTTAATCAAGCGTTTCACGGTTGGTGAAATTTGTGCACCGACGCCAGTCCAATAGGTCAAGCGATCTTGTGCAACCCGCATTGCCTGCTCAGACTCAGCAGCGGATGGGTTGAAATAACCAATGCGCTCAATAAAATTGGAGTCGCGACGGTTGCGCTTATCGGTTGCAACAATGCTGTAAAAAGGGCGTTTTTTTGAACCGCCGCGTGCCAGTCGAATGACGACCATACTTATTCCTTAAAATCGGTAGTTAAAACAGGTTGAATACAACCCAATGAAATCGGTGCTAAATCGTGAACTCTTACTGACACAATGATCAGCAGGAAACCATATATTCTAGACGAAAAGCGGGTCTTGATCCACCCCTTACTAGATGAATTAAAGCAAGCGCAGCAGTAAATTGTATAAAATATCAATAAAAACAATGGGTTAAATGAAAATAATGGCACAAATACGGAATTTACATTATTCACGCTTAGCCCGTTTTTCTGCGCTCGGAATCCTCGGCCTCCTGATCGGCTGCGCCCAGGTATTGCCGCCCTGCAATGCCAGAACCAGCCCGCCGGCAATCGAACTGAGTGGCGCCTGGGCTCTGGAGCGCTGGAGTTTGGCGCCCAATAGCAAAGGCGAGGTTCGACCACGCCCCCTACCTTCAGACGGCGGGATGCCAGCAATTTCGATTCAATTCGATGCCCGCACGAATACAGTAAGTGGCTTTTCTGGATGCAATCGTTTTACAGCACAGCTAACAGAAGATCAGCGTGGCATCAGCATTGACAAGATTGCCAGCACCCGCATGGCCTGTTCAGCTGATCGCATGGAATTAGAGAGTGCATTTCTATATCAACTCAATGACTACCAACGCCTAGTGCGTGATGATGATCGCCTGCTCCTCATTGGACGCGATCAGAATGTACTGCGTTTTGTGCAAAGTGGTAAATTGAAATGAGCATAAGGATGCAACACCATGATTCGGTCTAAATTATTATTTTGCGCATTGGGTTTCTTTTTCCCTGGGGCTGGCTTTAATTGCCTTTACTTACAGGGGCTGAAATCCTATTGGGGCTGGCTGCAATTCGCTGCCATCATTGGCGGTATCAGCGGCTGGATCATCTTAAGCACAACCGAACTCGGCTCATTTGCCGGCTGGTTTTTATTAACCCTGGGCTTTATTTCAATTGAAGCCAGCTTCTTAACCACCATTGCATATGGTCTTCGCAGTGGCGAGCGCTGGGATGCTGAATTCAATCCTGGTATTTCGCCGGAACAGGCAACGCAAACTGGCTGGTCGACTATTCTGCTGGTGATTTTTTGTTTGGTGTTTGGCGCCGCCTTAATGATGAGCTTTTTTGCAATTGCATTTGAGCAATTCTTTATCTCTCAACTCATTGAAGCGCGCAAGTTATCGCAATAAAAAATGGGGCTAATAAGCAGCCCCACTGAAATCGGATTTACTTTTCCAAGGCCTTCGTTAGTTCCGGCACCGCTGTAAACAAATCCGCAACCAAGCCGTAATCAGCGACACCAAAAATCGGTGCCTCAGAATCTTTATTGATCGCCACGATAACTTTCGAGTCTTTCATGCCAGCCAAGTGCTGAATCGCACCCGAGATTCCGACTGCGACATACAGGTCAGGCGCCACAATCTTGCCGGTTTGACCCACTTGATAGTCGTTAGGAACATAGCCGGCATCCACTGCAGCGCGCGATGCGCCCAAGGCGGCTCCGAGTGTATCGGCCAGCGGCGCTATTAACTCTTGGTACTTTTCGCCTGATCCCAAACCCCGTCCGCCCGATACGATGATCTTTGCAGCAGTTAACTCTGGGCGATCCGATTTACTTAAATCACGGCCCACAAAAGTAGCGCCGCTCGCACATGGGGCAGCATTGCGCTTTTCAACCGGTGCATTTCCTCCGGTTGCGCTAGCCGCTTCAAAGCCCGTGCTTCGCACCGTCAGTACTTTAGTGGCATCCAGCGACTGCACCGTAGCGATCGCATTACCAGCGTAGATGGGCCGAGCAAAGGTATCAGCGCTAATGACATGCGTGATATCGGATACCTGAGCCACGTCTAGTTTGGCAGCAACCCGCGGCATCACATTCTTGCCATGGGCAGTAGCCGCTGCTAAGAGATGCTCGTACCCGCTGGCCAGCGCCAAAATTTGCGCCGCTACCGGCTCAGCCAGTTGATCCAGCAATGCAGCATCATCAATCAAAATCACTTTCCGAATGCCTGGAATCGCCGCTGCTGCAGTTGCCACGGTATCGGCATGGCTCCCAGCCACCAAAATATCGACTTCTGGGCTACACGCAAGGGCCGCTGTTACGGTGTTTAAGGTAGCCGCCTTGAGGATCTGGTTATCGTGCTCTGCTAATACAAGTGCGGCCATTTAAATCACCTTCGCTTCATTTTTTAATTTATCCACCAGCGCAGCAACGTCTGCGACGAGGATGCCCGCCGTCCGTTTTGGGGGCTCTTCGACTTTGATGGTTTTCAAATGCGGAGTCACGTCAACCCCTAATGCATCGGGCTTAATGATTTCCAATTCTTTTTTCTTTGCCTTCATGATGTTGGGCAAGGTAACGTAGCGGGGCTCATTCAGGCGCAAATCGGTGGTAATCACTGCCGGTAGAGTCATCGAAATAGTTTCTAGACCACCATCGACTTCGCGGGTCACGTTAAGCGTGCCATCTACAAAAGCCACTTTCGATGCGAAGGTGGCTTGCGGAATATCCATGAGGGCCGCCAACATTTGACCGGTCTGATTGCTGTCGTCGTCAATGGCCTGTTTGCCCAAAATAATCAATTGGGGCTGCTCTTTGGCGCACACGGCTTGCAATAACTTTGCTACCGCTAAAGGCTGTAAATCAACGTCGGTTTCAACCAAGATGGCGCGATCGGCACCAATGGCCAATGCGGTTCGGAGCGTCTCTTGGCACTGCTGACTCCCTGCCGAGAAAACCACGATCTCGCTTGCAATGCCGGCCTCTTTTAAACGAATGGCCTCTTCCACTGCAATTTCATCGAATGGATTCATGCTCATCTTCACATTCGCAGTATCAACACCGGACTGGTCAGACTTGACTCGAATCTTGACGTTGTAATCAACAACGCGCTTCACCGCAACCAGAATTTTCATGGCACTTACTTAGTCTCTTCTATGGAATAAACAACGTCGATTTTACTCGCCCCTGGGGTATTGAGCTTGGACCGCCTATAAGTCTGCCAAGGCCTTCACGTGGGCTACCACGCTACGTCCCAAAGCAGACAGGTTATAGCCCCCCTCAAGGCAGCTCACAATGCGGCCGCCAGCGGATTCCTTGGCAATCTCTTTGAGGCGCTGAGTCATCCAAACGTAATCATCTTCTACCAAGCCCATTTGACCCAAATCATCCTCGCGATGGGCATCAAAGCCTGCGGAGATCAAGATTAATTCAGGCTGAAAGGCCCTTAAACGTGGCAGCCAGGTTTCAGTAATCATCTTACGTACCACATCCCCTTTGGTCGAGGCGGGCATCGGCATGTTCACCATGTTGTCGGAATGCTCTAAACCGCTATAGGGATAGAAAGGATGTTGAAAAAAACTGCACATCAGAATTTTAGGGTCATCATAAAATGCCGCCTCAGTGCCATTGCCGTGGTGGACATCAAAATCAATAATGGCCACCCGTTCAAGGCCGTATGCACTGATTGCGTAGCGTGCCGCAATCGCGATGTTGTTAAAAACACAGAAACCCATTGAGCGTGTTGGCTCAGCATGGTGGCCAGGGGGGCGGATTGCACAAAATGCGTTTTCGACTTCGCCCTTCATGACCGCATCGACGCCAGCAATCGCTGCGCCAGCGGCACGCAATGACACAGTCAAGGTCGCTGGGTTCATGATGGTGTCGCCATCAAGCATAAAGTAACCCGATGTTGGTGAATGGCCAGTGACATACTCCACGTGGTCAGCACTATGGACGAGCTCGACTTGCTCGGTTGTGGCTAGTGGGGGCTCAATCCGCTTTAGAAAGCTATCGACGCGGCTCAAAATGAGTTGATCTTCAATTGCCTGAATGCGCTCTGGGCACTCCGGGTGATGACTGCCCATTTCATGCCTTAAAAAATCACTGTGGCTTATATATGCTGTTGTCATTCTTCTCGCCTCTTTATATCGTCCATCCCATCGAATTTATCTATAAAATTAATTGGTGAACCTTATTTTAATTATTCCCCGCATTGGCTCTTGCATTAGTAATAGGGGAATCTGCCTCCTACTCGCCAGTATCGCCATTGCCATCCTATCCGCGTGCGCCTCGGCTCCACCTAACTCCGAAGCGACGCTACCCAGCAAAACCGTTCCCGACACTTCTATCGTAAACCAAGTGGGCGGAGAAACAGCAGAGCAGCAATCCAGCCAAAACCTTCAGATCATGCTGGCGCAGATTAGTCAATCTGAGGGCATCCCACTTAGCACCCTAGAGACTGCCTTTGCAGACAGCAAAAATCTAGCCCAAGTTCGTAAATTGGTCATGCCGGGGCCGCCTGGATTTAAGAAAAACTGGACTGCCTATCGTGGGCGCTTTATCGAGCCCGCTCGAACAAAGGCAGGGATGGCTTTTATTGAACAAAATCGTACCTATCTGGATCGGGTTGAGCGTGAAACCGGCGTCCCTGGAACAGTTATTGCCTCGATCATTGGCGTAGAGACCATCTATGGCCGAAACATGGGTAGCTTCAAGGTCAAGGATGTTTTATCCACCCTTGCATTTAATTACCCCGATACGCCGAATCGCGCCAGCCGTGAAGCCCTGTTTCAAGATCAGCTCAAGCAACTGATTCTGCTTTGTTGGGCCGAATCCGGCGGTAATTCAACACGGAATACTAAATCAGCCTCGATCAAAACCAATGCATTTGACCGCTGCCTCAATCAGAGTAGCTCCTATGCAGGCGCGATTGGGCTGCCGCAGTTTATGCCGGGTAGCATCCGCAATTTCGCAAAAGATGGTGATGGCGATGGTGTGATTGATTTACGGCAAAGCCGTCCGGATGCGATTGCTAGCGTAGCGCGTTTTTTACGCATGCATGGCTGGCAGCCCGGGATGCCGATTTACTTTCCGATCACAGAGACAGAGCAGAACCAGGCCGCCATTCGGCGCTTAGCCGATGGCCTTCCAGACGCAAAGCACACCGTACAAGAATTCATTGATTTAGGAATCTTGGATAGCCGCTACGGTGACCTACAAACCGGTGGCGTAGCGCCGCAAAGCAAAGCCCTCATTATCGATCTGCCATTCATCAACGCGCAAGGCAATGATGAAGTGCGCTATGTTGTTGGCCTAGAGAACTTTCTCAGCATTGTTCAATACAACCGCAGCTATTTTTATGCGCAGAGTGTCGCTGAGTTTGCCGAAGCCCTCGGTTACGACAACCAAAGCGTAGTCCCTAAAACCCCAGCTACACCGACCACCAAAACCAAGAAGTCTGCTGCAAAAAAGACGCAGAAGCCTAAAAAGCCAAAAGCTAACTAGGCTGGAAATACACCCGTGGAAAGATAGCGGTCACCGCGATCACACACAATAAACACAATCGTGGCATTTTCTACTTCCCGCGCAATACGTAAGGCAATGACGAGGGCTCCTGCTGCCGAGATGCCGCAAAAAATACCTTCCTCTGCTGCCATACGGCGAGCCATTTCCTCAGCTTCACCTTGGCTGACATACTCAATGCGATCCACTCGGTCTGCCTGATAAATTTTAGGTAGGTACTCCGGGGCCCATTTCCGAATTCCCGGAATCTGCGAGCCCTCGGATGGCTGTGCGCCAATAATCTGAATTGCTGGATTCATGGACTTTAAATACGTCGAGACCCCGGTGATCGTGCCGGTAGTACCCATCGAAGAAACAAAGTGCGTAATCTGCCCATGGGTATCACGCCAAATTTCAGGGCCGGTTGTCTCGAGGTGCGCACGGGGATTATCTAAATTTGAAAACTGATCCAGTAAGCGGCCACGTCCTTCTTTTTGTAATTGCAGGGCATAGTCACGCGCTAGCTCCATGCCTCCGGTGGCGGCCGTCAGAATCAGCTCTGCCCCATAGGCCGCCATACTTTGGCGACGCTCTAAACTTTGATTCTCAGGCATTACCAGCACCATCTTGTAACCCAACATAGCAGCAGCCATAGCCAACGCAATGCCCGTATTACCGCTGGTCGCTTCAATTAAGGTATCGCCCGGCTGAATCTCGCCGCGCTCTTGTGCGCGCACAATCATTGACAGCGCGGGCCGATCTTTAACCGACCCCGCCGGATTATTGCCTTCAAGCTTGCCTAAAACAACATTGCCACGCGCAATGATGTCCGCACCTGGTATCCGCTGTAAACGCACTAACGGTGTGTTACCAACCGTTTGGGAGATGGTCATGTAGGAGGAATGGAGATTGGCAGGCGAGTTCATCAAACTATTTTAGCCACAAGCCCGCCAATCCGGTGAATTGAACTGCTATTACGCTATTTCACATTGGGGCGGCGTTTATTCCCAGTTTTTTTGCCCTTTCCCCCTCTTGGATGCGGGGTACTGATCAAGCGTCTCACGCGAGCGCCCTTGCGATCGACTCGCGCGCGAAGTCGGCTCGCCTTGTACGCGTGAATTTGCTCTGGAGCCATTGCGGGTTTCGCGGTAAGCGCTAGGGGATTCAATGGTTAAGCCGTTATCAACCATCTTTTCAACTGACTTCATCCCGATGCCCCGTACCCGCTGCTGTAAGTCATTGGCATCGCGGTAGAAGCCGCCATCCTCTCGCTCTGAAATAATGGCACGCGCTTTTGAAGGGCCCAAGCCTTTGATGCTTTCAAGCTCAGACTGACTAGCACTATTGACATTCACAGGCGATGCGATTGCATCCGATAAACCCACACCAATAACAGGCACCAACAAGGACATCAACGCCACTTGAAATGCATATTGACGCACATACGAACGAAACTTTTGAATCATATCAACCCCTTTTGATCGTTAAAAAATCCTTGGGCTAAATGAATAGCGCGCAAGGACTTCTCATAACGGTCAAAAGATAGGGTGGTTGACTGAAACTGGACCCCTGACAGAGTGACTACGCTGAAATGCGTAATCACCTGCAGTGGATGTAAATCTAGATTACGCCTTTGTCTGCTTAGGCGCTTGGCTGACTCAGAAAATCAGCATTGGCAGAAAGCCAATCAATATATCGTCCAACACCCTGCTCTACATTGAGGAAGGCATCTGCATAGCCAGCTTGCCTGAGTTTGGTTTGGTCTGCTTGTGTAAAGCATTGGTATTTGCCACGCAAGGCATCCGGAAAGGGAATGTATTCAATCAAGCCTTGCTTGACCAATTCCGATAGGCTAGCTGGAGATTGCCCCGCAATGCGCCGCATCGAGTTGACAACGGTGTGCGCCACATCATTAAAGGGTTGGGCTTTACCGCTACCCAAATTAAAGATGCCGCTCTTTTCAGGGTGGTCATAAAAAAACAAATTGACCTTAACAACATCCTCAACGGACACAAAATCACGGCTCTGCTCACCTGCAGCATAGCCACCATATTCGCCAAAAAGCTTAACCACACCGTGGTTTTTAAACTGATGGTATTGGTGAAACGCAACCGATGCCATCCGACCCTTGTGTGACTCGCGCGGACCATACACATTGAAGTAGCGGAAGCCAACCACCTGGGCTGTATTTGCTTTCTCAGCAAAGCGCTTGCGCATCACTTGATCAAATAAAAATTTCGAGTAGCCATAAATATTGAGCGGCTTCTCATGCTCTCGGCTTTCGACAAAGGTGTCGGATCCGCCATAAGTGGCTGCGGAGGAGGCATATAAAAATGGCACACTTTCTTCGGTGCAAATATCCAGTAAATCCATGGAGTAGCGGTAGTTATTCGCCATCATGAAAATACCGTCGGTTTCCATCGTATCGGAGCACGCCCCTTCATGAAAAACCGCCTTGACTTTGCCAAGCCTTCCACTCGCAAAAGCCTCAAGGAACTCATCCTTATCCAAGTAATCAATGATGTCGAGGTCAGCTAAGTTGCGGTATTTATCCGCTGGGCGTAAATCATCTACCGCAATGATGTTTTTTTCACCTCTAGCATTGAGGGCTTGCACTAAATTGGCGCCGATAAATCCAGCGGCGCCTGTCACAATAATCGTCACTGCAATTCCTCCGAAGTTACGGTTGCGGTACCTAGCTTACCCACCACAATACCGCCGGCGCGATTGGCTAATGCCATAGCCCGGTCGAGCGGCCACTGCGCTGCAAGCGCAACCGCTAACGTTGCAATCACGGTATCACCCGCACCAGACACATCAAATACCTCTCGCGCCTGTGCACGCACATGCGAAACGCCTTGGTCTGTGAACAAGCTCATCCCCTCTTCCGAGCGGGTGAGCAGTAATGCCTGAATCCCAAGTGAATGCCTGAGGTCTTGCGCACGCTGTGTCAGGTCATCCTCGTCCGCCCATCGCCCTACTACCTGACGTAACTCACTGCGATTGGGGGTTATAACGGTTGCGCCACGGTATTTTTCGTAGTCCTCGCCCTTAGGGTCAACCAAGATAACTTTGTTTTGAGCCCGCGCGCATTCAATCATTGCGGCAACCTGACTCAAAGCTCCTTTACCGTAATCGGACAACACAAGTACATCCGCAGTGCCTAGCGCTTTTTCAAACCGCGCCAGCTTTTGCTCCAAGGCGGTTTGGCTGGGAGTCTCTTCAAAATCCAAACGGATCAATTGTTGTTGGCGTGCAATCACCCGCAACTTCACTGTAGTTGGAACCTTGGGATCGACTTCTAGCTGGCTATTGACGCCACTCTGCTTGAGCAATTCATGAATGCGATTACCTGCCTCATCCTCGCCCACAACGCCAAGGATCGTTGTATTGGCTCCAAGTGCGGCAACGTTGCGGGCCACATTGGCAGCGCCACCCAAGCGTTCATCGACTTTGGAAACTTGCACCACTGGAACCGGTGCCTCAGGGGAAATTCGATCCGAATCGCCAAACCAATAGCGATCAAGCATCACGTCGCCAACCACCAGTAAGTTGGTCTTAGCAAATTGCGCGCGGTTCGCTTTTTCTACGGTCATGATCGTGGTCAGTTGTGGCGGCCAATACCTTGGTATTCAAAACCCAATTCTTGCATAGCTTGGGGCTCATAGAGGTTTCGGCCATCAAAAATGATAGGGGATTTGAGTTTTTGCTTGAGTAAATCAAAATCAGGGCTACGGAATGCCTTCCACTCGGTAACGATGACTAAGGCATCGCAGCCATCCAAGGCCTCCATCGACTGATCGACCATCGAGACGCGCTTGCGCCCCTCTGGATTATTTGCAAAATCGACCTCAAAGCAATGGGCCGCTTCAGGCATAGAAACGGGATCATAAGCCACTACAGACGCGCCGCGCTTGACCAGCTCAGCAATGATGACGCGACTGGGGGCTTCACGCATATCGTCGGTGTTGGGCTTAAATGCTAAACCCCAAATGGCAAACTTCCTATTCTTTAGATCTGAACCAAAACGCTTCTCGATCTTTTCAACCAAGATGGTTTTCTGCGCTTCGTTTACGGCCTCAACCGCTTGTAATATTTTTAAGTCGCGCCCGTGCTCGAGTGCTGTTTTACTTAGTGCTGACACATCCTTCGGAAAGCAGGATCCGCCATAGCCGGTTCCGGAGTACAAAAAGCCATATCCAATTCGAGAATCCGAACCAATCCCTTGCCTTACTGCCTCAATATCGGCGCCGACCACATCTGCCAGATTAGCTAACTCATTCATAAAGGAAATGCGTGTTGCTAACATCGCATTTGCCGCGTACTTAGTCAGCTCTGCACTCTTTACGTCCATGTAATAGGTACGCTCATGGTGGCGATTAAATGGCGCATACAGTTTACGCATCTGCTCTCTTGCTCGCAATCCAGGCGGATTACTATCTGTCCCAATCACAATGCGATCAGGGCGCATAAAGTCCTCCACCGCAGCGCCCTCTTTCAAAAACTCCGGATTGGATACAACCGAACACAGCTCTGGCGACAGGCTGCGCTTATTTAATTCTTCAGCAATGGCTGCAGTCACCTTTTCAGCTGTGCCAACAGGAACCGTTGATTTATCGACCACCACTTTAGGCGTGGTCATGTGGCGCCCAATATTACGAGCAGCCGCAACCACATACTGCAAGTCGGCAGAGCCATCCTCATCAGGCGGTGTGCCCACGGCAATAAATTGAATATCACCATGCGCCACCGATGCGGCGATATCGGTCGAGAATTGCAAACGCCCTGCTGCGCGGTTGCGCTCAATCATTTCTTTAAGGCCGGGCTCATAAATAGGCACACCACCAGAATTTAGAATGGCGATTTTCTTGGGGTCTAAATCCAAGCAAAATATATCGTTGCCTTGCTCTGCTAAACAAGCGCCAGTGACTAAACCGACATATCCACTGCCAATGATGGTGACTTTCATAAGGTATCAACCGTTCTTAAAAAAATGATTTACATGGATGGGCCACTTGCTGCGGCCCCTTCGCTACGTCTTGGGGAGTATGCCTCCCAATGATTACATCCTGGACATTGCCAGTAAAAGCGCCTCGCTCTAAAGCCGCAGTTACCACAGGTATAGCGTGCCAATGCAGTCGTACGCTGCTTTAAAAGGCCCAAAGTCGCTTGTAAATCGGCAACGCGCTCAGGGCTGCCACTCACCTCAGCCAAGGCCAAGCGCGTTTCCGCCAACTTCGAGAGCGCTGTCAGGCTAGGCGTATGTTGCATCACCCCAACCAACATCACCTCGGCTGCAGCAGGCCCACGAATTAACATCATGTGCTTATGGACGATATCCAATAGCTCACCAGCCGATTGAGTGGTTAACAGGGCAATCAGGTGGTCTAGCCCGGCATTGGTTTTATCAACCGCGGCATGGGCTGCCATCCAGCGATCCGCCACCAAGTGCATGTAGGCAGGGTGTTTTTCTGCTACTTGACTCCACACCTCAATGGCTTGGCCTGGGCGATCCATCGCAACCAAATAGTCGCCCTGCAAAATCAATGCCCTGGCCTGCGCTGGGACCGCCTGCAAGGCCCGATCAATCGACTGTTCGGAGTCAAGCATGTCTTTGCGTCGCAAAGCCTCTTGCGCCAATTCACAATAAAACTGGGCAATCTCCGTTTGGTGACTCTTGTCTTGCAATGCCTCTAGTTCGGTGGCTGCAACGATGGCTTTTTTCCAATCGCGCTCCACTTGGTACATTTCTAAAAGACTCTCTTTGGCTGGAACGCTATATTTGCCTTCGCCCACTTGATTCAAGGAGGCTTCCGCACGGTCCAGTAAGCCTGCACGCAAAAAGTCACGGCCTAATTCATAGGCTGCATGGTCACGGTCACGGGGCTTCAGATCAGCACGGCCGGCCAAATGCTGATGAATACGGATCGCACGCTCGGTCTCGCCGCGGCGACGAAATAAATTTCCCAATGAAAAGTGAAGATCAACCGTTTCAGGGTCGAGCTGGGCCACCTTAACCAGCGCTTCAATCGCTTGATCCGGCTGCTCGTTTAATAAAAGACTGAGCCCCTTAAAAGTGGAGCGCTGCTGTAGCATGCGCTCGCGCTCGTCCATTCGACTCTCCAGCCGCAAATCCCAACGCGACGCGAGCCATCCCAGTCCAAACAGAACGGGGAGTAGCAATAGCCACGCGGTTTCAATTTGAATCATGGGGTTCGTTTACGTAAGGCAGTTTGGTATCAAACTAAGGTCGGTATTGACCTACAGGCTTTTGCTCGCAAGCGAGGCAAATTAGCCTTCCTTCTTGCCAGACTGAATCTGGTTGTGTGCCTGATTGAGGGGCTTATAGTCAACCCGCTCGCGCAACTCTTTGCCCGGCTTGAAATGCGGCACCCGCTTTTCTGGAATCATCACTTTTTCACCCGATTTCGGGTTACGGCCAGTTCGTGCTGGTCGGTGATGCAATACAAAACTACCAACACCGCGTAACTCAATGCGCTTGCCTTCAGCAAGTGCTTGCGTCATTGTGTCGAGCAATGTTTTGACTGCCAACTCAACGTCTCGTGGCAATAACTGCGGAAATTGCTCCGCTAAGCTCTCCACTAACTCAGAGCGTGTAATCGCTTGTTGATCGTGTTCTGTCATGGTCTATCAATGCAAACCGCCACCCCTGAAAACCAGGAGTGGCGATATTGATTTAGCCCTGATTATCCATTTTCGCTTTGAGTAAAGCGCCCAAATTGGTAGTGCCAGACTGCGCATCACCTTGGAGCTTGCTCATTGCGTCATGTTGATCAGCGCTGTCCTTAGCTTTGATCGAGAGGTTGATATTGCGTGACTTGCGATCAATATTAATGATCATGGCTGTCACGGTATCGCCTTCTTTCAAGACATTGCGTGCATCTTCAACGCGATCGGTTGAGATTTCAGAGGCGCGCAGATATGCCTCTACCTCATCAGCCAAGTGAATGGTTGCACCCTTCGCATCCACACTCTTCACTGTGCCGGTTACAAGGCTACCCTTGTCGCTAGTGGAGGTGTAGTTGTTGAATGGGTCACCAGACAATTGCTTGATACCAAGCGAGATGCGCTCTTTCTCAACATCAATGGCCAATACGGTGGCTTCGATTTCATCACCCTTCTTGTATTTCTTAACCGCTTCTTCACCTGGCTCATTCCATGAGAGGTCGGAGAGGTGAACGAGGCCATCAATGCCGCCAGGCAAGCCAATGAAAACACCAAAGTCAGTAATCGACTTGATTGCGCCTGTGAGCTTATCGCCCTTCTGCTGTCCACGCGAGAACTCTTCCCATGGATTGGCTTTGCATTGCTTGATACCAAGGCTAATGCGGCGCTTGTCTTCATCAATGTCGAGGACCATTACTTCAACTTCAGTGCCTAGGGCAACTGCTTTGCTTGGAGCAACGTTCTTATTAGTCCAGTCCATCTCGGATACGTGTACCAAGCCCTCAATGCCGCTTTCGATTTCAACGAATGCGCCGTAGTCAGTCAGGTTGGTTACTTTGCCGAATAAACGGGTGTTCGGTGGGTAGCGGCGTGCGATGCCAACCCATGGGTCGTCACCAAGCTGCTTCACACCAAGGGATACGCGGTTCTTCTCTTGATCAAACTTCAAAATCTTCGCGGTTACTTCTTGGCCAACCGTCAGCATCTCGCTGGGGTGACGTACACGACGCCATGCCAAGTCGGTGATGTGCAAGAGGCCATCGATACCACCGAGATCAACGAATGCACCGTAGTCGGTAATGTTCTTAACGAGGCCCTGAACAATGCTGCCCTCTTTGAGGTTCACCATTAACTTCGCGCGCTCTTCACCTTGGCTGGCTTCAACCACAGCACGGCGGGAAAGAACTACGTTATTGCGCTTACGATCGAGCTTGATGACCTTGAACTCCATGGTCTTGCCTTCGTATGGGCTGGTGTCTTTAATTGGACGGGTATCAACCAGCGAGCCAGGCAAGAATGCGCGGATGCCATTGACCATCACCGTTAAGCCGCCTTTGACTTTGCCAGTCACTGTACCGGTCACGATCTCAGCTTGCTCAAGGGCTTTTTCCAGATTCATCCACGATGCCAAGCGCTTCGCTTTGTCACGGGAGAGAATGGTATCGCCGTAGCCGTTTTCAAGGGCATCAATGGCAACAGAAACGAAATCGCCTGGATTGACTTCAATCTCACCGGCGTCGTTATGGAATTCTTCAACGGGAATAAACGCTTCGGACTTCAAGCCGGCGTTCACCACCACGAAATTATGATCAATGCGAAGGACTTCAGCCGAGATAACTTGGCCGGTCTTCATATTCGATCGGGTTAGGGATTCTTCAAATAATTCTGCAAAAGATTCAGACATGTATATTCACTTTGTGCCGCCAGAAGGCCTGACGGGTTAGATTAAACACGTTCGACGAAACACGCATGATTAGAAATTGCGTTGTAGCGTTTCGCGAACACCAATACAGCAACTGCGTACTACTTTTACGACTGGCTGGATACCGAAGACCGATACCAGCTTAATACCTGGCTTACTGCTTGATCAATCGATAACTCCGACGTATCGAGCACTATTGCCCCTTCAGCCACCATTAATGGTGCGCTCCCACGACTACTGTCCCGTGCATCGCGCGCCGTTAAATCCTGCAATAAGTCGGACATATTAGCAGAAATTCCCTTAGCGATCAATTGCTTATATCGCCGTTCTGCACGTGCAGCAACGCTAGCCGTGAGAAATACCTTCAGCCCAGCATCCGGGAAAATAACGCTCGCCATGTCCCTACCATCGGCTACTAGGCCTGGATTTTGGCGAAAACCGTGCTGTAAGCGTACCAATGCCTGGCGAACCTCGGGGTGAACGGCCAATTCAGAGGCCCTACGGCCGATCTTTTCCGCCCGAATGAGCTCAGAAACATCCTCATCCCCGAGCATAATCTGCCCGTCTTGAAAGGAAATTGGCATGGAGGCGGCTATTTTGCTTAAAAAAGAGGCATTTTCAGTGGAAACGCCCTCCCGCTCACTAGCCAAAGCCACTAGGCGATAGAGGGCGCCACTATCTAAATAATGAAATCCCAATGCTTTTGCCACCAAAGCCGCAACCGTGCCCTTGCCTGAGGCGGTAGGACCATCGATTGCAATGACGGGCGGCTTGCTGGACTCAGTCATGCGTTCTTAAGCAGAAATCCGAGCAATCTGCGCAAACTCAGCAAAGTAGTGCGGGAAGGTTTTAGCAACGCAATTGGGATCATTAATCAAGATCGGATTAGGGCCAAAAGCAGCTAAGGAAAAACACATGGCCATGCGGTGATCATCGTAGGTATCAATGCCATCGGCTGGGGTTTGCCACACCGGGGGTGGACGAATTACTAAATAGTCTGAGCCCGCTTCAATACTGGCGCCCACTTTTTGCAGCTCGGTTGCCATTGCCGCAATCCGGTCAGTCTCTTTGACGCGCCAACTTGCAATCCCATTTAAACGGGTCTCACCGGTCGCAAAAAGCGCAACGACTGCCAATGTCATCGCTGCATCGGGAATGGCTGTGCAATCGATAGTGATACCGCGCAAGGTTCCGCTCACTGGAATGGATGCCTCGATCCAATCATCGCCTTTGGTAATGGTCGCACCCATTTGCGCCAAAGCATCAGCAAAAGCAACATCACCCTGAATGCTATCGCGCCCAACACCCAAGACGCGAACAGGGCCTGCACCAATTGCTCCCGCGGCTAAGAAATAAGAGGCAGATGAAGCATCGCCCTCCACCAATAGGCTTTGAGGACTGCGATAGACAGACTCGCCCTTTTGCAATGCAGGCTGCGCTGGAATCACAAAGCTATGTGCGTCGGGGCTATCAACATGAACACCAAAACGTGCCATCAGTTTGAGTGTGATTTCAATGTAAGGTCTTGAAATCAATTCCCCAATGACTTCAATCCGAATCGCTTCTTTCGCAAGCAAAGGCAAGGCCATCAGCAGAGCCGTCAAAAATTGGCTCGATACATCACCTCGAATACGAACGACTTCTGGAATCGATATGGTCGATGCATGGATTTGAATGGGTGGATACCCCTCTTCTCCAAGATAACTGATCACGGCGCCGATTTGACGCAAACCATCGACCAAATCCCGAATGGGTCTTTCGTGCATGCGCGCTACACCCGATAGGCGGTAATCGCCTTGCTGCATCACTAGTGCAGCGGTCAGCGGACGAATCGCAGTACCGGCGTTGCCCATAAATAAATCCGCTTCGCGAATCGGAAAACGGCCGCCACTTCCCGTAACCAAGCAGGTGGTCTCATCCTGGTCTTCAACCGTTAAACCCAGCTGGCGCAGTGCAGCGCGCATGATTTGGGTATCGTCCGCGTCCAATAAATTACTGAGCGTGGTTTGACCAGAAGCAAGGGCAGCTAGCAACAAGCTGCGATTGGAAATACTCTTTGAGCCAGGTAGCGTTATTTGCCCATGCGCCCGCTTAAATGGGCCAATCGTAATTTGCTCTACTCGGCTGCCCTGCTGACTCATTTAGAGCCATCCCATTCTTGGCGCGCCTTGCTGGCTTTTGCAAATGCTTTTTCTAAACCAGCAGCATCTTCTTTTGCAATCAGTTCGCGCAAGTGTCCTGCTACCGATAAGTACTGATCCAGCTCTTTTAAAATTGCAGTGCGATTAGCTAGGCAAATATCACGCCACATCTCTGGGCTAGAAGCAGCAATGCGGGTGAAGTCCCGAAACCCTGCACCAGCATGCTGTAGCTTTTCTTGTGCGTCTTCTGAATTCAGAACGCTGACCATCAGCGCATACGAGAGTACATGTGGCAGGTGTGACACGGCCGCAAAAATCGCATCGTGCTGAACGGCGCCGATCTTGCGCACCCGAGCCCCGGTTGATTCCCAAAACTGGGTCATGAGTTCGACATCGACCTTGGCGTTTTCTTGCAGCTGGCAAATGATGGTTTGCTTACCATCAAATAAATCGGCCTTGGCTGCTGCAGCGCCATGCTGTGCACCGCCTGCAATCGGATGGGCCGGTACAAATTGACAGGCTTTTTTTCCTAACACTTTTTTGGCCGCCAGAATCACATCGCCCTTGGTGCTGCCCGCATCCGTCATCAAGGTATGTGGCTCTAAAAGAGGCTCGAGGACAGTAAATGTGGCGCGCATTTGTGCCACCGGCACGCAGAGCACAATCACCTGGGATTGCTTAGCGGCATCCTCCAGACTAATCACCGCATCGATTGCACCCATGGCAATGGCTTGATCCAAATTGGCTTTACTGCGGCCTACGCCGTATACGGCATCGACTACGCCTGCACGCTTTAGGGCAAGGCCGAGCGAGGCGCCAATGAGGCCAACACCCACAATAGTGACCTTACCAAAGTGGGTCGATTTAGATTGAGTCATGAATAAATAATGTACTTAATGTGTGCTTATTGTGAATGTGGTGCTTACTTAAAATTTAGGCCGACTTTAGAATCTCGCGCAAAGCGTGAATGAAGGCATCATTCTCTTCGGGCAGGCCAATCGAGATGCGCAGCCACTCCGGCAAGCCGTAATTACCAACGGGGCGAACGATGATGCCGCGCTTGAGTAGCTCTAAGTTGATGCGCGCACCCGCGCCGCTATCGTCACCCACCTTGACCAGCACAAAGTTGCCGGAAGATGGCAAGAATCGCAGTCCAAGCTCTTTAAATGCATCGGTTAATTGAATGTATCCGGCTTGATTTAATTCATAGCCAGCTTGTAAAAAAGCGTCGTCCTGAAAGGCAGCAATGGCTGCTGCCTGAGCAAGGCTATTGACATTAAACGGCTGCCGAATGCGATTGAGTAAATCGGTCAATCCAGGCTGAGCTACACCGTAACCAATCCGCAGACCTGCCAAACCGTAGGCCTTAGAAAAACTACGCGAGAGAATCATATTGGGATAGCGCTTGACCCAGGCAATTGCATCGTAGCGCTGCTCTGGCGTTAAATACTCGTTGTACGCCTCATCTAGCACCACAACCACATTGCTTGGTACTTGAGATAAAAACGCTTCGATTTCTTTAGGCTCTAAGTAGCTACCAGTAGGATTATTCGGGTTGGCCACAAACACGAGCTTGGCTTTATTACCGGCTTGCTTGATCGCTTCCAGCATCACCGGCAAATCATGGCCGAATTGCGGTGTTGGCGCTACCTCAACCGCCACAGCACCCACTACCTGAGTAGCAAGCGGATAAACCGCAAATGCATGCTTTGAAAAAATAATCTCATCGCCCGCTTGTGCAACGGCTCTAGCGGCCAACTCCAAAATATCATTACTACCGTTACCTAAGGTGATCCAGTCGGCAGGAACACCCAGGCGATCTGATAACACCTTCTTGAGTTCGAAGCCATTGGAATCCGGATAGCGGCCAAGGTCACTTGCAGCACGCAGCATTGCTTCTTGCGCTGACTTCGGCATACCGAGGGGGTTTTCATTCGAGGCAAGTTTCACAATCTTGCTCTCATCCAGGCCGTATTCGCGCGCTACTTCACTGATCGGCCTACCACCAACATAGGGTGCAATCGCTTGAATGTGTTTAAGACCGAGTGGCGTGCTCATCATTAACCCAATGCGCGTGGGTAGGAGCCCAGTTTTTTGTAAAAGGCAGCGGTGTCTTGCAGCTCCACCAATGCTTTAGCCACATTGACATCCTCTGCATGACCAGCAACATCAATATAGAAGTGGTATTCCCAGGTGCCTTTGCGCGCTGGGCGCGACTCAAAGCGCGTCATCGAAACACCATGCTTAGCCAAGGGCGCCAATAAAGAATAGACCGCACCTGGCTTATTCGCCACCGATAGGACCAGTGCAGTTTGATCATTGCCGGTGGGTTGGCATTGGTAATTTCCCACCACCACAAAACGCGTGCGATTGTGTGGGTCATCCTGAATCTGGCTAGCCACCGCTTGTAAACCATATGCCACTTGCGCTGGATCACCTGCAATAGCTGCAATCGAGGGATCGGCAGCCGCCATGCGGGCCGCTTCTGCATTACTGCTAACCGCTTGGCGCTGCAACTGCGGAGCATGCACGCTGAGCCACTGTTGGCATTGAGCCAAGGCCTGCGCATGTGCGCATACCGTTGTTACACCATCCAAGCTTCCTGATTTTGTTAACAGGTGATGGCGAATCGATAAAACCACTTCACCGCTAATGTGCAATGGGGAGTCGAGTAATAAATCGAGCGTGCGTGAGATCGCGCCCTCGCTGGAGTTTTCGACCGGCACAATACCAAATTGCGCAGCGCCTTTTTCCACCGATTTGAATACCTCATCTAAACTCGCGCACGGCAATCCGCTAATCGATTGGCCAAAATAGCTTTGTGCTGCTAATTCAGAAAAGGTGCCGACGGGCCCTAGATAAGCGATGGTTTGCCTAGCCTCTAAAGCGCGGCAAGCCGACATCACTTCCCGCCAAATGGCTGCAATGCCATCGTTTTGCAAAGGGCCTTGATTGAGTTTGATTAAATTGGCGACGACCTGACGCTCGCGCTCAGGACGAAAGACCGGCGATACAAAATCACCTTTGACATGGCCTACCTCTTGCGCCGCTTTTGCGCGCTTGGATAAGAGTTCCAGTATTTCGGCATCGAGGGCATCGATGCGCGCCCGCAAAGGAGCTAAACGCTGATCTTCGGTCGTCATTACGCTCGCCTTTCAAATTCACGCATAAATTCCACCAAGGCTTGAACGCCTTCGAGTGGCATCGCATTGTAAATACTCGCACGCATTCCGCCAGCCGCTTTATGACCGCGCAATGCAGCCAAGCCAGCACTACTGGATTGCGCTAAAAATGCCGCATTTAAACTTTCGTCTTTTAGGAAGAAGGTCACGTTGGTACGCGAACGGTAACGTGGATCCACCCGATTCTCATACAGCCCACTTTGATCAATGTAGTTGTAAAGCAAGGTCGATTTTTCAAGGTTGATGCGCTCCATCTCCGCAACCCCGCCTCGTTTTAATAGCCACTTAAATACCAACCCAGACAAATAGATGGCAAATGTGGGAGGCGTATTGAACATTGACTGCGTTGCCTCTTCTTTAGCCCAATCCCAAATCGATGGGGTGATTGCCATTTGATGGCCCATTAAATCCCTGCGCACAATCACGAAGGTAACGCCGGCGGGGCCAATGTTTTTTTGTGCCCCAGCAAACCAGACGCCGCATTGCGTCACATCCATTTTGCGCGACAAAATATTGCTGGAAATATCGGCTACTAAAACACGATCGCCAACATCGGGCACCTCTTGAAACTCGACACCGCCAATTGTTTCATTCGCGCAGTAATGCAAGTAGGCAGCATCATCCGATAAATGCCAAGTGTTGCTTGCTGGTATGGTCGTAAATTGCTGGTCTTTTGAACTGGCAACCAAATGGGCTTGTCCGTATTTTTGTGCCTCTAAGAATGATTTCTCCGACCAAATCCCAGTAACCAAAAAATCCGCTTTAGGTCCGTTTTTGGCGAGCGGCATCAAGTTCATCGGCACCGCGGCATTTTGACCAATGCCACCGCCTTGCAACATCAAAATCGCATAGCTATCGGGTATGCCCATGAGCACGCGCATATCGTGCAGGGCTTCCTCATAAAGGGCCATGAACTCAGGACCGCGATGACTAATCTCCATGACACTGCAACCCAAACCCCGCCAGTTGAGCATCTCTTCTGATGCCTGCTGAAGAACCTCGGCTGGCAAGGTGGCAGGGCCCGCTGCGAAATTAAAAATGCGGCGGTCGAAAGTCATAATGGAGTTAAGGGGTACAGGATCAAATAACTACATTACGCATCGGGTGTGGATTCACCACTAGCGGCATCAACCTCATCTTCAAGCCCATCCGTATCGTCATCGGAATCGCTCTCTGCAATCCGCTGCAATCCAGATAAACGGGTACCCTCGTCGACGCTAATTAAAGTAACGCCTTGTGTTGCTCGGCCCATCTCGCGAATCTCAGAAACCCGGGTGCGGACCAAGACTCCGCCCGTCGTAATCAACATAATTTGATCTTCTGGAGAGACAAGGGATGCGGCAACTACTTTTCCGTTACGCTCGCTCGTCTGGATTGCAATCATGCCTTTTGTACCGCGACCATGACGGGTGTATTCCGCAATCGGGGTACGCTTACCAAAACCATTTTCCGTGGCGGTTAATACGCTACTCGGAGCAGCCGCACCATCTTCTGCCGGCGCTGTGCCATCAGAAGCCTCTGCAGGAGCAACCAGCATCGCAATCACGTTTTGTGCAGTAGCTAAATTCATGCCGCGCACGCCACGCGCCGTTCTACCCATCGGACGCACATCGTTTTCATCAAAGCGCACTGCCTTACCTGCATCCGAGAACAACATCACATCGTGTTTGCCATCGGTAATCGCAGCCCCGACCAAGAAGTCGTTCTCATTCAAGTCAACCGCAATGATGCCGGCCTTCCGTGGATTAGAGAAATCCGAGAGGCGGGTCTTTTTGACGGTACCGAGGCTGGTTGCCATAAAGACATATTGATCGTCTTGGTAGCCTTTGATCGGCAAGATTACTGTGATTTTTTCACCGTCGATCAGCGGGAACATATTCACGATCGGCTTGCCGCGCGATGTACGACTGCCTTGCGGCACTTCCCAGACCTTAAGCCAATACATACGGCCACGATCGGAGAAGCACAAAATCGTGTCATGGGTGTTCGCCACAAACAGCGTATCAATCCAATCTTCATCCTTGGTTGCAGCGGCTTGCTTGCCACGACCACCACGCTTCTGCGCGCGGTATTCACTCAGAGGCTGGCTCTTCATATAGCCGGAGTGCGACAAGGTCACCACCATGTCTTGCGGCGTAATCAGATCTTCCGTAAAGAGTTCGGTGGCATTCATCTCAATAAATGAGCGGCGGCCGGTATCACCACCTTCTTTGCCGTAATCGGCTTGCACCTCTTTCAACTCTGACTCAATGACTTGCGTTACTCGCTCAGGCTTAGCAAGGAGGTCAAGTAAGTCTGAAATCTCATTCATGACTTCTTTGTATTCAGAAACAATCTTGTCTTGCTCAAGTCCAGTCAAGCGCTGCAAACGCATCTGCAGAATTTCTTGTGCCTGGCTATCGGAGAGGCGATAGAGGCCAGTTGCTTGCATGCCGTATTCAGGCAACAACCCTTCTGGACGATAGGCATTGCGCCCGCCCGGCGTATCGGTCTCGGCGCGCGCCAACATTTCACGCACCATGGATGAGTCCCAAGACTTGCCCATCAACTCTTGTTTTGCAACCACTGGATTGGCAGCTGCCTTGATGATGGCAATGAACTCATCAATGTTGGCCAGCGCAACAGCTAGGCCTTCTAATACGTGACCGCGGTCACGGGCTTTGCGTAATTCAAAAATAGTGCGGCGTGTGACGACTTCGCGGCGATGCTGCAAGAAATACTCCAGCATCTGCTTGAGGTTCAAGAGGCGCGGCTGATTGTCTACCAGCGCCACCATATTCATACCAAAGTTGTCTTGAAGCTGAGTGCTCTTGTACAGATTATTCAGCACCACCTCAGGCACTTCACCGCGCTTGAGCTCGATGACGACGCGCATTCCAGATTTATCGGACTCATCCCGCAAATCAGAAATACCTTCGATCTTTTTCTCGTTCACCAGCTCGGCAATGCGCTCAAGCAGGTTTTTCTTATTCACCTGGTACGGCAACTCATCGACGATGATGGACTGGCGTGAGCCTTTATCCAAATCCTCAAAATGCGTCTTGGCTCGCATGACCACGCGACCACGGCCAGTGCGATAGCCTTCGCGCACCCCTTGTACGCCATAAATGATTCCGGCAGTTGGGAAATCCGGTGCCGGAATAATCTCAATTAACTCATCAATCGTGCATTCTGGATTGTGCAGAACATGCAGACAGGCCAACACCACCTCATCAAGATTATGCGGAGGAATATTAGTGGCCATGCCCACCGCGATGCCGGATGAGCCATTAATCAGCAAATTCGGCACTTTGGCCGGGAGAATTAAGGGTTCCTTTTCGCTGCCGTCGTAGTTCGGCCCAAAATCCACGGTTTCCTTGTCCAAATCGGCCAAAAGATCGTGGGCAATTTTGCGTAGACGAATTTCCGTGTACCGCATAGCCGCCGCGTTATCGCCGTCAACCGAGCCAAAGTTACCCTGTCCGTCCACTAACATATAGCGCAAAGAGAAGTCCTGGGCCATCCGGACAATGGTGTCATATACCGCCGAATCCCCGTGGGGATGGTATTTACCGATAACATCGCCAACTATACGGGCAGATTTTTTGTAAGGCCGGTTCCAATCGTTGTTTAATTCATACATCGCGAAAAGAACCCGCCTGTGGACCGGCTTTAGGCCATCGCGCACGTCTGGTAGGGCTCTGCCGACGATAACGCTCATGGCGTAGTCCAAATAGGACCGCCGCATTTCGTCTTCGAGGGATATTGGTAGTGTTTCTTTAGCGGCTTGTTCCATCTCGAAATAATATCATTTTGATGGCAGACAAGCCCTGTGCTAATATTCTGTCAGTTTGTACGAATTGAGAAGTATCGCTTTGCGCTTTTTGCAGTTATGTGGGGCGACATACATACAAGTTTGAATTTAATTAAAAAAGTGAATTTGAGGACTAAAAATGAATAAAACCCTAAAACTGGTACTCGCTGGTGTTGTTACTGTTGCTGCCGGCGCTACTTCCGCTCAATCCGTTGACAACTGGGTCAACTCAACCGGTACTCCATGGAGAAACGGCGACGGCACATTGTGCTGGCGTGATGCTAGCTGGACCCCAGCTACAGCAGCTAAGGGTTGCGACGGCTTTTTAGCCCCAAAAGCAGCTGCAGCTGCTAAGCCAAAAGTAACTCAAACCAAAATTACCCTGCAAGCTGATACCTTGTATGACTTTGACAAAGCAACCCTCAAGCCAGAAGGCAAAGCGACTTTAGACAAAGTTGCTGCTGACCTGAAGAAGATCCGTTTAGAAGTCATTATTGCTGTTGGTAACACCGACAGCGTAGGCTCAGATGCATACAACCAGGCATTGGGTCAGCGTCGTGCCCAGTCTGTAAAAGCATATTTGATCAGCAAAGGTGTTGACGGTGGCCGTATTTACACCGAAAGCAAAGGCAAGAGCAATCCAGTAGCTACAAACGCTACTGCTGAAGGCCGCGCTAAGAACCGCCGTACCGATATCGAAGTAGTTGGTACAGTTGCTCTCAAGTAATCCTTAGCATTCTCGAAAAAGCCCGGTTCTGCCGGGCTTTTTTATTTCCATTACAGTCTTAGTATGAATACATCCAGCAACGTTGACCCCTCTGAAATCAGCAAATTTAGCGCCCTAGCGCACCGCTGGTGGGACCCGAATAGCGAATTCAAGCCCTTGCATGCGATTAATCCCCTGCGTTTGGGCTGGATTCAGACCTTTGTCCCCCTTAAAGGTAAAAAGACCGTTGATATTGGCTGTGGTGGCGGCATTCTGGCCGAATCAATGTCGAACCTGGGTGCCGATACCCTGGGAATTGATTTATCCGACAAAGCCCTCAAAGTCGCCGAATTGCATGCCCTCGAGACTGGCGCCAGTGTGCGCTACCGCTCCATTTCTGCCGAGTCCTTAGCCTCAGAACAGGCGGCCCAATTCGATGTAGTGACCTGTATGGAAATGCTCGAGCACGTGCCTGATCCAGCATCCGTAGTACAGGCCTGTGCCGACCTAGCGAAACCAGGCGCCACGCTCTTTTTTAGCACGCTCAATCGCAACCTGAAATCCTACGTATTCGCCATTGTTGGCGCCGAATATATCCTGCGTTTATTGCCCAAAGGGACGCACCAATACGCCAAATTTATTAAGCCGTCTGAGCTCGCACGCTACATCCGTCAAGCGAATTTAGAAGTGATCGGCATGAAGGGATTGACCTACAACCCAATCACCCAAGTCTATCGTTTAAGCGATGATACTGACGTCAATTACATGATTGCCGTCCGCAAACCTTTGGAATAAACGGATGTCCTTGCGCAGCCCTTACCATGGCGTTTTTTTTGATCTCGATGGCACGCTAGCCGATACCGCGCCAGACTTGGTGGCAGCGGCAAACCAGCTGCTAACAAAACGCAATCTCAGTCCAAAGCCCTATGAAGAGCTAAGACCAAGGGCATCCGCTGGAGCGCGTGGCTTGATTCAGGGGGCATTTGGCTACGGCACCGATCACCCTGAATTCATTCCCTTGCGCGATGAATTTTTTTCCTATTATGAGAACGCGCTGCTGGTGCACAGTACCTTGTTTGATGGCGTCGATTCTCTGCTCGATCAATTGGACTTGGCAAAGCTACCTTGGGGAATTGTGACCAATAAGAGTGAGCGCTTCACTCATCCCCTTACAGAACAAATGGGATTGCGACAACGCGCAATCTCCACTGTCTCCGGTGACACAACGCCTTTCTCTAAACCGCATCCGGAACCCATTTTGCATGCAGCCAGAGTGGCTAATATTGATCCTGCGTTTTCACTCTATGTGGGCGATGATATTCGTGACGTGCTTGCTGGCAAAGCAGCCGGCATGAAAACCGTGGCTGCAGCCTATGGCTATTGCGGCTGCGCAGAGCCGCCGCAAGAATGGGGCGCTGACTACCTCATCCACTCCCCTCTAGAGCTATTGGAAATCATCTTTCCACGATAGTCCTGCGTTATCTGGCAATCCGCCGTAAAATAGGGGTTCTTTAATGCAATGCATCTGGGGTCGACATGGTTTCGACGTGGATTACAAAGCATCAAGGGCATACCGAGGACCCGTTATCTCGTAAATCAATGGGAATGTAATAACTGCTAACGACGAACGTTACGCACTAGCCGCTTAATTGCGGTTGCCCCTGAACTGATTCTCTCTTGGGTCAGGTAGCGAAAGCTACATCAGGGTCATTTACAAGAGATAAGGCAGTTTCGTGTCACGAGGAACAGCTCGAAAATTAAGTGAATCGCCAGCGTGGAACGTGTCAATCCGTGACTAGCCGGCTAAATTAAATGATATGACTAAGTATGTAGAACTTGTTGTAGAGGATTTGCGGACGCGGGTTCGATTCCCGCCGACTCCACCAATCAGTAGGACGTAATAAACAAAACGCCACCCCTTCGGTGGCGTTTTGCTTTGATGCTGCAGTGGCTATTAACTATTGCGTAAGGCTGCAATACGTTCGTCGAGCGGAGGGTGGCTCATAAACAAACGCTTCAATCCATCGGCCATGCCGCCCGAGATACCAAATGCCTCTAACTGCTCTGGCAGATGGGGTTGATTGACTGACTTTTGCAGGCGCTCTAAAGCAGCAATCATCTTATGTTTACCCTCTAAGTAGGCAGCTCCTGCATCGGCACGGTACTCGCGCTGGCGACTAAACCACATCACGATCGCGCTCGCCAAAATGCCGAGGACAAGTTGCGCGATGATCGTAGTGACCCAATACGCCGGTCCGTGGCCCCGCTCTGTCTTAAAGACGGTACGGTCAATAATATGACCGATCACCCTCGATAAGAAGAATACAAAGGTATTTACGACACCCTGAATCAACGCCAAGGTAACCATATCGCCGTTGGCAACGTGACTGACTTCGTGCGCCAAGACTGCCTCTGCTTCATCACGGGTCATGCCATAAAGCAGACCGGTACTAACCGCAACGAGAGAGTCGTTTCGGAACATCCCAGTGGCAAACGCATTGATATCAGGTGCGTCATAAATCGCGACTTCGGGCATCCCAATGCCTGCTGCAGTAGCTTGACGCTCGACCGTACTGAGCAGCCATCGCTCTTGGTCGTTCTGTGGCTCCTGAATAACATAGGCGCCCACGGAGTGCTTGGCCATCGATTTAGACATGGCAAGGGAAATAAATGAGCCTGTCATACCCACTACCGCAGACAGCATCAGTAAGGACATCAGATCAATGTGCACACCATTCTGATCTAGGATTTGGCCCAGACCAAACACACTGATGACGATCGAAATCACCAACATGATGGCGATGTTGGTCAGCAAAAATAGAAAGATCCGTTTCATATTCATAACTCCTTAAGGCGAGGCACAAGCCAGCTCGATAAGTAATACGCTATCAGGAAAGCCCTCGTTTTGCTGGGCTTATATTTATCGGTATTTTATAGGGTATTTGGCTCTCGACTTGCCCTCGGAAAAACCAACGGAGGCAAGCCATCACGCTCAATTACATCGAGCTGAATCTGGTACAAATCAGCCAGATCTGAAATTGCACCCATGCCCGAGAGGTGATCGCCAACCAGGCATCCCTCTTTTACTAAGATCAATCGTTCAAAGTGGTGCATTGCCTGGTTGATGTCATGCAAGATTGCCACAATGGCGTGATTACGCGCATCGGCATACCGCTTCATACTTTCCAATAACTCGATTTGCAAGCCTGGATCCAAGGAAGCCAATGGTTCATCCACCAAGATCAGGCTATTCTGCTCATCCCATAACTGCGCAAATACCCTGGCAAGATGAATGCGTGCCTTTTCGCCACCAGATAGGGTGTCAAAACTCCGATGGAGCAAATGCTCGCAGGAACTCAGGCGCGCCGCATGGAGAGTAATGTCATTGCGTTTTAAATCACCCTCAATTGCGATTCTTCCCAAACCAATGACCAAGTGAGCCATTAAGCTAAATGCGACCTCACTCGATTGCGGCAGTACTGCCCGGGCCCTACTCAGTGAGCGCAAGGACCACGTTTCTATTGCTGCGCCTTTAAACGCATACGATCCAGAATGGGATCTCAGTTCGCCGGATATCAGTTTAAGTAGCGTCGTTTTTCCGGCGCCACTGGGACCGAGTATGGCAATGCGCTCACCCGGAGCAATAGTGCATGAAAAGGGACCGAATGCATTTTCACCCAGCGTGATCTGCAAATCCCGAAGGCGGCATAGCGTATTCATCAGGCCAGTTGACGGCGTGACGACCGCAATAGCAGGATGAAAAATGGCGCCCCTAAGAGGGCAGTAAAAATTCCCACGGGAACTTCTGCTGGGATTGCGATCGTGCGTGCACACGTATCCGCTAGCAACAACAAAATACCGCCGAGCAGCATTGAGGCCGGGACTACCACCCTCTGATCCCCTCCGAGCCAAGCACGAGCAAAATTGGGTGCAATTAAGCCAACAAAGCCAATCATTCCACACCACGCAACCGCAAACCCAGAGAGTAAGGCTACCCAAAAAATGATTTCCATACGAATTCGGCCAATTTCAATGCCAACGTGGGCTGCGACCGATTCGCCAAGGGAAAACACATTCATTACTGGAGTCAATGCGCGCAAACGCCACCAGGCGCATGCAAAGAGTACGGCAGCCGCAATCACTAAAATCCAACTCGAACCAGAAAGCGAGCCCATAGTCCAAAACGTCAAGTTGCGTAACTGCTCATCCGTCGCTAAATAAGTACATAAACCAATAATGGCGGCGGCAAGCGCATTTAAAGCAATGCCCGTTAAAAGTAGGCCTGCAATGGAGCCGGGCGTAATCCAGCGCGCAATGCGATCCAAAGCAAAACACACTAGGATCGCCCCTGAAAACGCCAAAGCCGGTATCGTGAAAAATCGCCACTCCGGTAAGAGTGGAATACTTAGATCATTGAATAGAACAATTCCTAAAGCCACAGCACACGCCGCTCCGGCAGACACGCCCAGCAATCCAGGGTCGGCAAGCGGATTGCGAAAGAGTCCTTGAGTCAAGGCGCCGGAGAGGCCGAGCGCGGCACCAATCAAAAGAGCAAACCCAATTCTCGGTAAACGTAAGTGCCACAAAACATAGCCGCTACCGGATTGAGCATCCCCGCCTTGATTGATCAGTGAGACCCAATCATTCAGGCTAATAGCGACTGCGCCCCACTGGGAGGCCAATACTATTAGTGCAATAAGAACTAGACAGACGAGTATCCAGGGAAGAAATGCATTGGCCCTTACCGCAGGGGAAATTAAAACCATCCTGTGCAGCCTACGATTTAAGCCATTGCGTGCTGCAAGAGTAGATTGAGCTCAGCCACCGCCGATGGCATGCGCGGCCCAAACCCCAATAGATACATCGCCTCAAGCGAAACAATGTTCTGTTCTTTTCCGGCTCGTGTTTGGCTTACTCCTGGAAACCGCAGCACCCCGCCAATCCCGCCAACGGCTCTCATGCCTTGATCCGTCAGCAATAGGACATCGGGATTGGCTGCAATGACTGCTTCCGGAGTAAGCGGCTTAAATCCACTGAATCCCGAAATAGCATTGCGCCCACCCGCATACGTAATCATGGCATCCGCACTGGTTTTTTCACCGCCCACCATGAGCTGGCTTGGATTTTGCGACAAGATAAATAAAACGCGCGTGTTGTTGAGTTTCGAATACGTAACCTTTTCTTGAGTGTTGCTCCACTCCAAAACCAATCGACTTGCAAGCGCTTGGGCAGAATCTGTTTTATATACAAGCCTGCCGATGCTGCTCACCCGATCAGTTAGGTCTTTAAATTGATGGCCAGACGGCAAAATGGTCAAAGGTATCTGGGCATCAATGATCTGTTTTATGACCACGGGCGGCCCTGCATCTTCGGTGGCAATCAGTTGAGTAGGACGAAGAGCTAAGATACCTTCGGCAGAAAGGCTACGGGCATATCCCACATTGGGTAAGCGGGTAGCTGCGGCGGGATATATCGAGGTCGTATCTACCCCAACTAATTGAGAATTGGCTTTGAGTAAATAAACAATCTCGGTTAATGCCCCGCCAATAATGATCAAGCGCATTGCACCGGCAGATGTGGCAGTGGGCTGTTGCGAAAATGCATCTAAACCAAAGGTCATCCATCCAGCGGCTGATGCAGATTTAAGCAAGATGTTCCGGCGACCATGATTCATCTCAAGCCTCTATAGCCGTTGAACGCGCAAGCAAGTCGTCGGCTAAGGCCCGCCAAGTGCTTAACTCCGGTTTACCCGGTTTTCGCTCTCCGAAGAACATCGCAATTGCCTCGCCGTCATCATTAAACAACTCCACTGAGGTCACAATGCCGTCCACTGTTGGTTTACGTACAAGCCAAGCCTGGGCTACGGAATCGCTGCGTAAATGGAGATTAAAGCGGGGGTCCATGACATTAATCCAGGATCCAACCGACATCACCTTATGAATTGACCCACTGTGAATCTGCAGCATCCCTGGATTGCCCACAAACACCATCAGCGGAGTGGCGGTACTCGCAGCAATCTCTAATAGGTCTTTTACGCAACTCACCGGCAGTGCCTGCACAAAGGCAGGTTCAGCAAGGCGCAATCCTTGCGTCCTTGTCACTTTAAACTGCCTTAGTAAGACAAAAAAGTCGTGTGTATCCTTCATCGCACGCCAAGATTGACGCCAGGCTGTCACATCGATTTCTTGATCTGGTAATTCGGTAGCGGGTTTATCCGGCGTAGTTACTTGCATTCCTGGCGCCTGATCATGGCTCTGAAATTGATTGAGCAGTTCATCGTATTTAGCAATACAACTTTGCGCCCTCAAATAAATTTTATGAATGGCGACGCCCGCCTTGTCAAAGAATTGCAAGCTCCTCTGCAAGCCATCCTTAGTCAATTCGCGAACTGCAAATCCATGCGCCCAGGCGTGATAAAAAATGCGCAAGTCGATTTCACCGACTAAAAGCCCCACGGGCCCATCTTGAGAGGCATTTTTATAAACGCCGACTTTTTCATGCACGCAGGATGCATTGCGGGTCAGAGCCATCACCTCCCCTAGAGACCCGATGGATGCCATGATTTCAGTCCATTTTGGATACAGTCGAATTACTTGCATTTGGCCAGCCTCCGAGGGAATGGTGTTGTTGCCTGTAAATGCAGCAATCAACTCCCCCTCGGACATCCCGATCTCTTTTGCAATATCACGATGGCGCATCTTTTCAATGGAACGAAGGGTCTGAAACGATTGATGGATAGAGCGAATGGAATGGATCATGTTTTCTCCTTAGAAATCGTAGCGCAGTGAAATTTGCGCATTGCGTGGAGCTGCAGTAGCTGATTGCTGTGCCGCTGCAGCGTTATACATTGGCGAACTAACAGTGGTGACTGAGCCCTGCACTCCCGCCCAATTCCAGTAAGTGCTATTGAATACGTTGTTTAAATTGAAATTGACCGTTATTTGTTTGGCGGGTTTCCAATAGCCCGTCAGATTCAAGATGGTCGATGCCGGAGTCAAAAACTGATTGGCTGTTCCGCCCGTATTGGAATTGAAATTGACATTGCTTACTGCCTTACCTTGATTCCAAACGAGATTCGCAAATGCACCCCACTCGATTGCGTCATAGCGCATCCCCAACACTGCGCGTAGTGGCTGAATCGTGTTTAAGGGTGCTGTAATGCCATTTTGCGTCTGCTGGCCATAGCTATATGCCATAGCCGCATTGGCTTGCCAGCGCTCTGCAAATGCCCAATCCGTCCTGATATCCCAACCTCGAATTGAGACCTTGGTTAAATTTTGGTATTGCAGAATGGCTGGATCAAGTGGGCTTAACGTGGATCCTTGTGTTGTCACTTGAGCAATAAAATTATCGTAATTGTTCGCATAGGCGGATGCCTGATATCGCCATGCACCCGCCCGGCCGCGAGATCCCAGCTCGATGCCATTACCGGTTTGTGGTTTTAAATTGGGATTGGCAACTAGGCGGTAATTCTGACCAGGACCGCTATTGGCATGGCTTGATAAGGCCTGATCTGGCGTAGGCGCACCAAATGCTTGGCCCCAATTGATAAACGGCCTAAATACGGGCGCCCAATTCCATATCGCTCCAAGCGCAGGCGAAACTGCAGAACCACTATTCGCTGTAGATGTACCTGTTTGCGGCTTTATTGAATACGCATCAAATCGAATGGCCGGTATCAGCGTAAGTTCGCCAAATGCCATTTCACTTTGAAAGAACGCACCGCCCAAGTCATATTTCGATGGCGGGGCAGGCGTAATCGATGCGCCATTGCCGGCAGCATTGATTTGGCTGGATATATCAGCAGAACTCCAATCCAGCCCATAGCTTAAGCGTTGGTTAATCAGGGTTGTGGTGTTGCTTTCTAAACTGGCGTTGATGCCTTTTGTGTTTTGACTGTATGTATTTGTTCTTGATCGCCACGGATAAGACCTGCCGCCCGCGGCGGCTGATTCTTGATACGATTTTTGGGTTACCGAGGCGTCCTGCAGGTAAAGCATGACCTTCGCCGCCTGAATCACCTCGTTTGCAAAATCCCGATAGTGATATTCGCCGGATATCCGATCTCGGGATGTCGTGTCGGATGCAGTTGATGTAGCTACAGCCCTTGAGAGATCTGAAAGATTATTGACGTTTTGAATCACATTCTGGGATTCATATGTTATTCCCAGCTTATTGACAGAATCAATTCTTAAGAATGCTTTTGAAAGCACGTACCAATTACGATAGTCCGCTGGATTCGGTGCAGTTCGATTCATCCCCGTGGAGTAGTTAGATCCTTGATTTTCAAGCTGATGCCCGGATTGAATGTTGCCAAGTACCATGCCCTGCACATCCTGCGTTTTTCCAGCATAGGCAAATGTGGTGTTTGAGGAGTTATCGACACTCGAGTAGCCAGTCCGAGCAAAGCCACCCTTATCCATGCCCTGCTCTATCAAGTCGCTTGGATTAAACGTTTGAAAATGAACAATGCCAGCAAGGCCATCACTGCCGTATTGGGTTGATGATGGTCCGCGGACGACTTCTATTTTTCGAAAGCCGCCCACATCCAAAAAATTGCCTCGTCCTGAAGATAGGCTGCCGAATGAAAATTGATTCGGTACGCGTATGCCATCGACCAGAAGCAATACATTGTTTCCCTGCAGGCCCCGGATATTGATACTTTCCTGACCGCCCCGACCTTGCGAGCCGATGGCCAAACTAAATCGTTCTGTTTGTTGGGGTACCGTTATATCCGGGGAATCTTTAAATACATCCCCCACATTTCGAGCGCCCAACTCCTGAATTTCCTCGGCCGTCGTAACCGTAACAATTCGCGGCACGTTATCCGTTTTACGCTCAGACCGCGTAGCCGATACGGTGACTTCTTTTAGATTTATTCCCCTTCCAACGTCTTCAGGAGCAATTTGCGCCTTGACAGTTAGCGCGGCCATAGAGAATGGCATTAGCAATACAACTGAACATACCTTAAACCCGCTTTTCATAGATCCCCTAGTTCGTTAAAACACTAGCTAGCGGCGGCGGGCTGTGGCATTGATGCAGTAAAAATTAACTGCGTTGACTCATATTAATGATAATGATTCTTATTTAGAATGTCAAATTTTTTCCGAAATCCTCCTGAATCAAAAATACGAAACTGGAAGAGTGGATGAGGACAAGAGAAAACGGATGGGTAGGCGATAGCACATCGGAATTGATTTGCCACTCTCTTGCGCAGGACGAAAGCTCCATTGGCGAATAGTATTTAATGCAGAGCGGTCCAAAGCGGGATACCCCGAACTTTGGGCCAAGTCCACTCGCTCTACTTTGCCATGATCCGTAATGCAGGCATACAGCATCACTGCTCCCTGCTCGCCATTTTCTCTGCTCGAAATCGGATAAGGTGGCTTCGGGTTTAGTGGCGCGTATGCATCGGCGGAAGGTGGTGCGATCTGCGCGGGCACTAACTCAGAAGCATTAGTATGTTCCACGATGGATGGGGCATCACCACTAACCGATGGGTGATGAACGACGCCCTTTGCCATCGGAAGGCTTGGCATCCCAATAGTGCGACTGGTCACTTTATTCTCAGGGGAGGCAGACCTCAGCTCGACAAATTGGGCAATTATCAAGGATTGGGCGCCGTAATCCAGTGGCCGCAACCCAAGGTGTGCAATTGCAATAAACAAGACGATGTGCAACGCAGAAACAACTGTAGCTAGTTTCCAGTGGGTGAATTGCATCCAGAAACTGCCCTTACTTGGTTAATATGAGCTTGCCAAGCTGGGTGATTCTTAAGGTGTAGCAAATGCCGTGATGATTAATGATGACGGAGTTGCTTGTACCAAATAAATCTAAACTGGAATAGATTTTGGCTTGGCCACCACCTGAGATATCACCCCATTCGGCATTGATTTTTGGATCGTTTTTATTCATCGTTAGAATCTGCTTCCGTTAACTGGGCGAATCCAGCTACGTGGTCATTGCCACGCGATACTCGATACCAAGCGCCCTCAGGTATTTTTACTTATAGCCAACGCGGTCCAGAATCTTCTGGGCTGCAATTTGATTTAAACCAATCGAGGCAACCGATACTTTCTCTGCCTGATAAGGCCCAAGCTCCTTAAGCGCAGGATTATCTGCACGAACAGAGGCAACAACTGGCCATTCATTATTTCCGTCTGCAAAATACGTTTGAGCAGAATCGCTGGCCAAATACTCTAGAAATTGGACTGCAGCTGCGGGATGAGGAGCATTTTTAGCTACGCCACCGCCCGCGATATTGATGTGTACTCCGCCGGCGCCCTGATTGGGCCAAGCAAAACCAATCTTAGACATCACTGCAATGTCTTCTGGCTTGGTAGAACGCATTAACCGAGCCAAGTAATAGGAGTTCGTTAGGGCAACGCCACACTCACCCGATGCTACGGCGCGGATCTGGTCGGTATCCCCGCCTTTTGGGCTTCGTGCCATATTCGCTACCATTCCAGCTGCCCAAGCCTCAGTTGCCTTTTCACCATTGCGCTCAATTAGGGCGCCCAGCAAGGACAGCATGTATGGATGAGATCCAGAGCGCGTACATACCTTCCCCTTATTCATCGGCTCTGCCAGCTTTTCATAGGTATTGACATCACCTGGCTTAACGGTATTTTTGTTGTAGACCACAATCCGTGCACGGGTTGAAAAGCCAAACCACGTTGTTCCATCTGTATCGGCCTTGGCTCGCAGATTGACAGGAATGCGATCATTTAAGTATTTGGATTGGATGGGTTTAAAAAAGCCATTGACCTGAGCGCGCCATAATCGCGCCGCATCAACCAACAGAATGACGTCAGCCGGGCTTTTGCTGCCCTCACTATTCAAGCGCTCGATCAGGGCATTGTCATCCGCCTCAATCCGATTAATCTTGATCCCAGTAGCTTTTGTAAAGTTTGCATACAAGGCCTCATCCGTTTGGTAGTGGCGCGCCGAATACAAATTGAGCACTTTCTCATTGTTGGATTGTGCGTGCGCAGACACTTGAAATCCAAGCATTAAGGCCAATTGCAATGCGATCAGTTTATTTCTCATCATCATTCGTTCCAGCGAAAAAGGGTTTTGATACTGGCTTCCACTATATCATAATAAGAATCATTATCAATAAGATAAGGTAAGACACCTGAAGTCATGAGGCTATATCCAGATCTGGTGGATTCAATCGAGCCCAAAAAAATACCTGCGTACATAACGAGTTATTGCGACGATAATGGCTTTTTACCCAATTACCCCGAGGGTGTTTATGCAAGTTTATGTAATTAATCCAACCTTAAAAACCGTTTCAGCAATCGATATTCCAGGATCACTGGATGATGTTCGGGGGCTGATTGGTTTTGCATCGATTGATTCCGATGAAATTGATAACAATGGTGACCGGCTCTTTTTTGATGAGGAGTGCTTTATCCGCCAACAAGATGGCGTAGGTCGCTTCAAAGTGGACAACTTAGCACCAGTGGCTGGTATTGGCGTGATTGCCAATAGCCGCGATGAAGCAAAAAGCATTCAAACTCCCGAGGTGTCGTTGCAGGACTTAACAAAGCGCATCACCTTCCTCTAAAAAGTATATGCCCAATCCCGCTGACTACCAAATCGAAATCGCAGATGGGATTGTGTTGATCAAAAATCAAAACACCACGATCGGTTACAGCCGCTTTACTGGTGCAGGCGATGTCGAGTACATCTACGTTAACCCCATGTACCGCCGTCAAGGCTATGGCACTCTTCTACTCGATGAAATTCGCCGCACTACCGGTCAGATTGGCGCGGTCCACACGCCTGTATCGCCATTGGGAACGGCTTTCTTTGGTGCCCTGGGCATTGTCTTGCCCGATCCAGCTATACAGTAGCCAGACGCCAAAGCGAGGTAACCTCGGCCTTTCGAGCTTGATGTAAGGGGTCGCTTGCATCGCTGACTTTGGGATGATTTGGCCTAGCATCCATTTTTTCAATCACCGCTAAGCCAGCCTCCGCAATCCACGACAGCAATTGGTCGCGTGAGCGCAATTGCAAATGCTCTGCTAAGTCCGACAGAATAAGCCAGCCCTCGCCCTCTGGTAGCAGGTGCTCCTTCAATTGGGACAAAAAACTTTTGAGCATCGCGCTGTCAGGGTCGTATATGGCTCGCTCAATTGGCGAGCTGGGTCTAGCTGGCAGCCAAGGTGGATTACAGACTATCAAGGCGGCCTTTTCTGGAGGAAAGAGATCGGCATTCAGAATCTCAACTTGCTGCCCAAGGCCTAATTGCTGCATGTTTGCGGTAGCGCAGTCCAGCGCCCTCGGATCTTGGTCGGTGCCGATAATCCGCTGGATACCCCGCTGCGCCAGTACAGCAGCCAACACGCCCGTTCCTATACCAATATCAAAAGCCAATGATTTGGCTTTTAGTGCGGGCGGAAGCGGCGCCATTGCCACCAGCTCAACGTATTCGCCACGTAAAGGGGAGAAAACACCGTAATGGGGAAATAGCCGTTGCGCGCCCTCTTTAAGCGATGGAATCACGACTCCTTTTTTGCGCCACTCATGGGCACTAATGACGCCAAGTAATTCGCGCAACGAAAGTACGTAATCATCCGCCCTATTTCCAAATACCTCGAGGCACGCTTTCGTCGCATCGGGCGCCCGTCGCAGCGGAATGGTATGGTTAGCCAATAAGGGAATCAAAATCGCATCCAGAATTCTGGCGCGCTGCGCCTGGGCTTGCCGGTGCTGATTGAATACGGCTTTGGGCTCTATTGCATTGACCGCATCTGGATTTAGCTTGGCTTGGCTCGCGATTTTTTTTCGATTGCGCTTCACAGGTCGCTCAGCCCGCCGAGCCAAGGCCTGCAGCAATTGCTTGGCATTTTGATAATCACCGCGCCATAAAAAAGCACTGCCTTCGGAAGCAAGGCGGTATGCCGTGTCAGCCGTTAGTGTGTCATCTGCAATCACTACTTTTTTTGGTGGTGGCAGCCCTTTTTCGGACTGCCATCGCACATCATGAACAGCATCCTCTTCTGTCCAGCGCATGCGATTGTCACGGTCACTCATTACTGGCCTGAAGTAAGGCTGCTTTGAATTGCTCTACCGGCTGCGCACCCTGAATGAGGAGGCGATCATTCAATATCACAGCTGGTACAGAATGAATTCCGGCATCCAAATAGAATTTCTGCTGCTCCCTTACCGCATCTTTAAATTCATCACTGGCGAGTACCTCTGCAGCGCGCACGCGATCTAAGCCCGCTCTATCAACGGCATCCAGCACATTTGTGCGGTCATCTAAATTAACGGCAAGCGTGAAATATGTCCCCAATAACTCCCGTTTCAGGCGATGCTGCGCAGCACTGCCGAGCTCGATTCCAGCCCAATGCAATAGGCGGTGGCAGTCAAAGGTGTTGTAGACCCACTTGCGCCCTTCCGGGTGAAACGGAAAGCCTACCTCTGCTGCACGCTTACGAATCTGTTCTTGATTTTCACGAACCTGCTTTGGGCCAACGCCATATTTTTCAACCAAATGCTCAATCACATCTTGCCCACCTAAGGGCATAGCTGGGTTCAGCTCAAATGGCTGAAAATGCACCTCAACCTGAACCTGATCGCCTAACTCTGCTAGCGCCTGCTCGAGTGCACCCAAGGCAACAGCACACCAAGGGCATGCAATATCCGATACAAAATCAATCTTGACTGTTTTCATTTTTTTATGTCGTCTGCATTAAGCGGGTGGATGATCTTCTGGGCCTACCTTGAGGGCAATCAAAAAACGGGAAACCATGTTGTAGGCGGCGATCACGGTGACTAACTCGACCGTACAGGTATTGCCTAAGGCATCGCGCAAACGCACCATGAGCTGGTCGTCCACCTGAATGTTTCGGGTCATCTGCAACGTGAGCTCAGCAGCATCACACTCCACCGGACTAAAGCAAGCTTTAGGAAATTGCGGCGTACCGAGCAAACGCAAAGCCTCTACCTGCTCTTCAGTGCCCCCGGCTTTTCTGAACGGTGGCGCATGGTGAAAAAATTCATACTCAGCGCCGTTTAAAACTGCAACCCCACACATCGCTAACTCGCGCAACTTAGGGTCTAAGGCCAAGTTATTACGAATCTCGCCCACAAAGTGATTCCAACCCTCTGCAATGGGAATACTATGCAAGAGCATGCGATCTAAATTGATGAAGTCTCCGCCGCGGCGTTTCCGGATTGCGGCAACCAAGTCCGCAGGCTCAGCCAAATCAATCGGAATATAAGGAATGGGTCGATTTTGAGGGGTTTCAGACATAGTAAGAATTTCGTGTAGAAATGGGATTAATAAGGGCAAAGACTACCACCCAATGGCAGTGTGTTTGATAATAGAGGATGTTATTGATTACCTACCGCCAATGAAGCCGATACTTAATATTGCCGCCTACCAATTTGTTCGTCTTGAGGAGCTCGAAAGCCTGCGCCAGCAGATGCTGGGTGCCTTGAATGCACGCCAACTGAAAGGGACTATTTTGCTGGCCGGAGAAGGCATCAACCTATTCTTGGCCGGTACTGAACCCCTATTGCGGGACTTTCTAGCCTGGCTACGCAACGATCAGCGCTTTGCGCCCATTGAAGTCAAAGAAAGCTGGTCAGAGAGTCAGCCTTTTAAGAAGGCGCTAGTCAAAATCAAGAATGAAATCATTCGCATGAATCATCCTGCCATTCAACCTGAAACGGGTAGAGCCCATTTCATCACGCCTACCAAACTAGCGGAGTGGCTTGATCGCGGCACCGATGACTTAGGACGACCGGTTGTGATGATTGATACCCGCAATCAATTTGAAGTGGAATACGGTACCTTTGAAAATGCCGTGCATTTTAATATCCAAAAGTTCAGCGAATTTCCAGAAGCCATTAAGGCGCATCAAGCCGAGCTAGCAGATAAAACACTGATTAGTTTTTGTACGGGCGGGATCCGCTGTGAAAAATCAGGACTTTACATGCGCGAGATTGGCATAGAACACAGCTACCAACTCGAGGGTGGCATCCTCAAATACTTTGAGGATGTCGGCTCAGCGCACTATCAAGGCAGTTGCTTTGTCTTCGACGAGCGTGAAGCTCTAGAGCCCACCCTTGAATCAATCGGAATCGAGCAATCGATTCGTAAAAAGCAGGCTTAACTTAGGTCGATTTACCGACCAGCTCAAAATGCTCTACAAAAGGCGGTTTTGTAAAGTAAGGTCCCACAATTGCACGCCAATCGGTAAAGAGTGCGGACTCTCTAAAATCAACCATGTGATTTTCGAGCGTATCCCAGTAGATCATCAGCAAATAACGCGATGGTGATTCAATGCAGTGATTTACCTTGTAGCCACGAAAGCCTTTTGATTTTGAAATCACGGTCTCAAGACCACGAATAATGGCTTCATTAAATTCAGCTTGTTTGCTAGGATCAATTTGAATATCGCAGTGCTCCAAAATCATGGTGCATTTCCTCTTAAAAAATATGTAATCACGCTATAGTAACCCCCAATAAACCCTCTTTAGAAAAATGCGTATTTAATGCAAGCCAAGCAAGACCCTTCGAATGCCATAACGCTTTCTGCGTGGGAGCTTTTTATTGGGTTTACCAAGATTGGCCTATCGGGCTTTGGCGGTGTATTGCCTTGGGCACGCCGCACGATAGTGGAACAAAAGCAGTGGATCACTGCCGCAGAATTCAATGCCATTTTAGGAATCTGCCAGCTCGTACCTGGGCCTAATATTGTCAATCTTGCTGTGTGCGTTGGCTCCCGCTTTGGCGGCGCAAAAGGCGCACTCGCAGCGGTCATGGGCCTCATGCTAGCGCCGATTGGTGTGGTGTTGGTATTGGCCATGCTCTACGACCACTTCAGTTACCTGGAGGCAGTTCAGGGCATGCTCCGCGGCATATCCGCTGTCGGCGTTGGCTTAATTGCAGCAACGGGTTTTAAGATGTTGCGTGAAGAATTACGCTACCCATGGATGTTGCTAGTGATTATAGTAACCCTCTTTATCGCCTCCTGGCTGCGGCTGCCATTAGGGTGGGTTGTTTTAATTGCTTCGCCGCTCGCCCTATTTATTGCTTGGCATAAAACAAAGGGGGTCACGTGATCCTACTGAGTTTGTTTCTCACCTTATCTGCGTTCTCATTGATTGCCTTTGGAGGAGTCAATGCCTTATTACCAACGCTCTTTGCGATTGCGGTTGAGCAACAGCATTGGATTGACGCTGAAACCTTTACACATTATTTTGCGATTGCCCAAGCAGCACCCGGCCCCAATTTAATGACCGTCACGCTGATTGGCTGGCATGTGAGTGGCGTAGTAGGTGCGCTGATTGCAACACTGGCCATTTGCTGGCCATCCGCTATTTTGATTTTTTGGGTGCAGCGCTTGATCAGCGCAATGCGGCATGAGCGGGCCAAGCAAACCATTCAATTTGCGGCAGCGGCGCTTGCGGTTGGACTCATTCTGGCATCAGCCTGGCAGATCGCCATGCAGATTAATGCCAATTGGATTGCTTATGCTTTAACACTCGGCACTGCATTCATTGCTACCGTAACCCGCTGGCATCCGATGTACCTGATTCTGCTTGGTGCCGTTTTGGGTCTACTCGGCTTGATCTAGTTTTACTTTAGCGCCTGATACGTCAGGATACCCAAGAAAGTGAGCGCCAGCGAGCCAAGTACATGCAACAAACCCGTGCCCACCGCCCAAGTGTATTCGCCACGCTGCATCATCTCAACTACTTCTGCTGAGAAACTCGAGAAGGTCGTCAGCCCGCCCAAAAAACCGGTGATGATAAATAAACGCCACTCGGGTCCGATGGCGGCATTGTTACCAAAAAAGGCAACGGCAATGCCAACACAATAACCGCCAAATAAATTAGCTAGCAAGGTGCCCATCGGAAAGCCGGATACCATCCCCGCGCCCAAGACATTAAACCCAGCACGCAATAGCGCGCCGAAGCCCGCTCCACAAAAAATCGCAAACAGTGATGTACCCATGCCTAGATTGTAGTTAGCGGATGAGGAAGGACAGCATGCTAATTGAGCCCATCTCAATTCCATTAGTAATGATTTCTACTTGCTCGCCACCGCCTTGCAGTGCTAAGGGGTACAAAGCGGGCCAATAGTGCTCTGGCGTTGGGATCGACAGCCGAGCCGCATCACCCACTCCTTGCCATTCAAGCAAATGAGAATGCTGATTGGCCAAAAGCTGACTCATAAAGAATTGATTGAACTCGGCTGCCCATGGCAGCGGCTCTGCATCCGGATCCCAGTCGATTAAGCGCAAGTTATGCACGATGTTTCCGCTACCCAGAATCAGAATATTGTCATCGCGCAAGGGCGCCAATTGTTTGGCGAGTGCGTAGTGTTCCTTGGCGCTGAGCGATCCATCTAAGCTGAGCTGCACTACCGGCACATCGGCATTGGGATACAAATAGCGCAACACCGACCACGCTCCGTGATCGATGCCCCATTCATGCTCCTCCAACACCACCGCTTGCGTTAGCAGGGACTGGACGCGCTGCGCGAGTGCCGGGCTGCCTGGTGTGGGATATTGAATTTGAAATAAGGCCTCTGGGAAACCGCCGAAATCATGAATGGTTTTAGGCTGCTGCATTGCGGTCAACCAAACGCCTCGCGTCAGCCAATGGGCTGAGATCAGAAGAATGGCGTCGGGTTTATGAAGGCGCTTGCCGAGGGCGGCCCATGCATCCGTATGGCGGTTGGGCTCTAAGGCGTACATCGGACTACCATGCCCAATAAAAACCGTGGGCTGGCGGTGTTTGTTCATTTTCGGTGGGAAGCGGGCTTCAACCGAAAACTAAGGGCATGAATGCCGTACTGCGTTATGGCAATTAGCCAAATACGTAACCGGTATGGGCAGCAACCAAGGCAAACAATATGGCCAAGCTTGTTGCGACCGCCAACATCACGATCAAGGTGATGATCTTTTTATTGATCACGTCTTTACTTTCTTTGTGCCACTCATTCATAACTAATCCTTCAAAAGTGCATATTTATGTGCAAACTGCAATATCGCAATTATCCACCATCTGGCCATCGACTGGCCGTATTGCCGGGCTGTTTAACGGCCGCGGCCGGCTTTGCGCATCATGCCTTTGCCGCCACCAAAGCCACTGGGGGGTTTGCCGCCGGCGCCCTGAGGGCCTTTACCGGCAGGGGGACGAACAGGCGGTTTAGCCACAATGGGGCGGGCTGGAATCTTGGTAGCGGGTTTTTTTTCTTCAGTCACGTTAGGCTCCTGTGGATATCATGTTGTCATGATAAGTGCCTTTTCGATAGAAGCAATAGCCATCAATGCGATTCCCCTCATTTTGGCCATCACCATTCATGAGGCGGCGCACGGTTACATTGCAAAACGGCTGGGGGACAACACCGCCTACCTGCTCGGGCGGGTGACCTTAAATCCCTTTAAACACATCGATTTAGTCGGCACCTTGGTGATTCCATTAGCCTTAATTTTGCTCAATTTCGGCTTTTTAATCGGCTACGCCAAGCCCGTTCCGGTGCGTTTTGATCGACTTAAAAACCCCAAAATTGACATGATTTGGGTCGCCTTAGCAGGGCCTGGGTCTAACTTCATTCAGGCGATTGCGTGGGCCATCTTGTGGTTTATGCCGCAACTCCTGGGAATCGATGAGCCCTATTTAGGGGCGGTTGCCAAGGCAGGGGTGATGTGGAACATCAGCCTCTTGGTATTAAATTTACTGCCGATTCCGCCGATGGACGGTGGGCGAGTTCTAACCGGCCTATTGCCTTACCGCCAGGCAGTGACTTTTAGCCGCATTGAGCCTTGGGGCTTCTTTATCGTCTTGGGCCTAGCCCTCACGGGGCTGATTAGCATTTGGTGGATGCAGCCCTTAAGTAGCTTCTTTTTATCGATCATCCGCTTCTTAATGTGGCCCCTGCAGCACTTGTTATAAAAAAGGAGCGGCGCTTGCTTCAAAGGCGGCGAAGTGGGTTATGCTGAACCGGTAATTACCTTTTCCATTTATAAGGAGATCACATGTCCACTCATTCATTTGATACTACCGCTGGCCTGCGCACATTGGCAGCATCCATTATCTTGATTACGGCAAGTCCCGCTTCTGCGCAGTTTCAAAAACCTGAAGATGCAATCAAATATCGTCAAAGTGCATTCAGCCTGATCGGAACCCACTTCGGACGGATTGGTGCGGTTGTCAAAGGAGAAGTGCCCTACAACAAAGATGATGTTGCTAAAAATGCAGCCATCATTGCAACGCTATCCACCCTGCCATGGCAAGCTTTTGGCGCTGGCACCGAAGGTGGCAAAGCGCAACCCGGAATTTGGACTGATGCAGCTAAATTCAAAACAGGATCAGAGAAAATGCAGACCGCGATTGCTGAACTCAATCAAGCAGCGCAGTCAGGCAATCTGGAGAACATCAAAAAGGCATTTAGTGCTGCAGGACAAACCTGCAAAGCCTGCCACGACGACTTTAGAAAGAAATAATTCCTAAGGCATAGAGCAGCAGTACCGCAATTGCACACAGCGATACCAATGCAGTGAGTCGCTGTGGCGCCCCGTCTTTAGAGGCATGGAGTGCGAAAGCAGGCAGGCCACTGCCATCGCGCTCCACATCCACTTCTTTGTCACCCTGAATCATCGGCATCACGATCGATGCGCGCTTGACCCATTGGTAATACCCAATAGCCAATAGATGCAAGCCAATTAATCCAAACAAAATATTCGAGTTCAATGCATGAATGCTGCTGAGCAAACTGACGGTAGCATTGGGCACGTACTTGGCAAGCGGCCCCTGAAATGCAATGTCATCGTCGGTAAATAGACCGGTGCTGGCCTGAATACCAACTACTAGCAATAAGGCAATAACCGATAGACTGCCGAGAGGGCTGTGGCCGAGACCGCCGCCCTGCTTACCGCTAAGGAAAGCAATGAGGCGCTGTGGGCTTGGAACAAAGGTAACGAAACGCGAGTGCACGGCGCCAATAAATCCCCACAGCACCCGAAATAAAACCAAACTCAATGCAGCATAGCCAAAGTAGGCATGCCACTGCATTAGGTTCCCGCCGATGTTGACGCAGATCACCGCGCACGCAATACAGACAACCAGAAGCCAATGAAACAGCCTGGTCGGCAAATCCCAGATGCGCAGGGTTCTTTTCATACCGAAAAGAATAAAGCAATCCCACTGCCAATGCTAGCCATGAGATCGGTAATGCGACAACTTAATCGATCTTGGGCAGCTCTTTTTGAATGATCTTCAAACCTTCGCGCAAGATGGAGTCATAACGATCGCGCTCAGCACGAATGGTTTCCGGATTCCATTCAAAAAAGCCTTCACCAGTCTTCATGCCCAGCTTGCCACTCTTAACGCGATCACTCAAACTTTTAGCGATATTGGGTGAGTTATTGAGTGAAGGATAAATGCTCGCCCCTGCTGCAGCGTGGACCTCGAGTCCGGCATGGTCGCGCTGCATCACCGGACCAGCGGCAAGATAACGAAAACCAAAACCAAAGCGCACAGCCTTATCCACGTCTTCTGGGGTAGCGATACCTTCATCGATCAGATAAAACGCTTCGCGCGAGAGTGCGTGCTGCAAGCGGTTTGCCAAAAATCCATGCAAATCTTTCTTGACCATCACCGGCACCATGCCGCACGCAGTCATGAGGCGCGACAGGCTCTCGGCCACCATCTTGGCGGTTTTCTCACCACAGATCACTTCAACGCAGGGCACGATGTGCGCCGGCATAAAGAAATGCAAGCCAATCATGCGCGCCGCGGTTTTGAGACCAACCGCAATCTCGCTAATCGGAAAGCTTGAACTATTGCTGGCCAAAACGGCTTCGGGCTTAGCCCGCTTTTCCAGTTCCGCAAAAAGCGATTGCTTTAAGTCGAGTCGCTCGGGTATGCATTCAATCACCAAATCGACATCGGCCCAATCAACTTCATCCAATGAACCAGCCACAGTCAATAAATGAATGCGGTTTTCATAACCTAATTCGGTCATGGCATTCGCAAAATAATTGGGTAGGTGTGCACGGCGCTCGGTGGTCAACTCAACCACTTGCGTGGCACAGCCGCCACGCGCGCATACGGCCGCAACATCGGCGCCCATGGTACCGCCACCGATAATGACGACCTTCGTTTCAGCTGGAGTAAACAGCATCTTATTTTCCTTTTAGCAATGGTGCAAAGCGCGTTGCTGCTGGCACCATAAAATCAAAATCGCAACCTACATCTGCCTGCGTCACCGTGGTTTGGTAAAGATGGCGGTAGCCTGTGGCAGGAATATTCAAACGCACTGCAGGCGGCGCTAGTTCAGCAAGGCGGCGCGCAATTTCTGCATCGTCCACCAATAACTCAATGCGGCGTTCGTCCACATTCAATTCAATGATGTCACCGTTGTGCACAATCGCAAGCGGGCCATTTTCTGCCGACTCGGGGGTAACGTGCAAGACGATGGTGCCAAAAGCAGTACCACTCATACGCGCATCGGAGATCCGCACCATGTCTTTGACTCCCGCCTGCGCAAGCTTTTTCGGGATTGGCAAATAGCCCGCCTCTGGCATGCCGGGGGCACCCTTTGGACCAGCATTTTGCAAGACCAACACATCATCCGCTTTGACATCTAAATCATCTTGATCAATGCGCAGTGCCAAATCTTCCAGTGAACTAAATACCACTGCGCGGCCACGGTGCTTAAGCAGAGAAGGAGATGCTGCCGAGTGTTTAATTACGGCACCACGGGGTGCTAAATTGCCTTTTAATACCGCTAAGCCGCCAACCGGGAAAATGGGTTCTTGTGCAATCCGAATGACTTTGCGATTACGTGTCACAGGAGCAGCATCGATCTCTTCGCCCAAGGTTCTGCCGCTCACTGTCATGCAATCCAAATACAGAAGGGGTTTGAGTTCGCGTAACACCGCCATGAGTCCACCATCTTCATTGAGGTGTTCCATGTAATGCATGCCACTGGGTTTTAAATCAACCAGCACTGGCACATTACGGCCCAAACGATCAAATGCCTCAAGGTCAATTTTGATGCCCAAGCGAGCAGCAATCGCTGTGAAATGAATTAAGGCATTGGTTGATCCGCCAATCGCATGCAGCACTGTCAAGGCGTTCGTTAGCGACTCCAAGGTCAGAATGCGTGCTGGCGTTAACGCTTGCGCCGATGGCATCTTAGCCAACTCCACCGCCCTGCGGCCCGTTAACTCTGCCAAGCGAAAGCGTTCAGCCATCACGGCCGGTACTGCTGCCGTTCCAGGCAAGCTCATGCCGGCTGCCTCAACCATGCAAGCGATGGTGCTGGCGGTGCCCATCACCATGCAGGTGCCGGTCGTGGGGGCCAGTTTTTCATTCACCGCATCGATCTCCGTTTGATCGATTTCATTGGCGCGGAACTTAGCCCAATAGCGGCGGCAGTCGGTGCAAGCACCCAAACGATCACCTTGATACGTTGTGGTCAGCATCGGCCCGGTTGGAATCGAGATGACGGGCACATCAACACTGGCCGCGCCCATCAGCTGTGCGGGTATGGTCTTGTCGCAACCGCCAATCAAGATGACGGCATCGACGGGTTGAGCACGCATCATTTCTTCGGTATCGAGCGCCATCAAATTACGCAAATACATGCTGGTTGGAAATGCAAAGGACTCATGCACCGATATAGTTGGAAAAACCATCGGCATGCCGCCCGCTTGCATCACGCCGCGCTTAGCGGCTTCAATCATTTGCGGCACGTTGCCATGGCATGGGTTGAAATCGCTGAAGGTGTTCGTAATACCGATAATGGGTCGGTCGAGGGCGCTATCACTAAAACCCATGGCCTTGATGAAGGCTTTTCGCAGAAATAGGGAGAAACCAGCATCACCGTAACGGGTTAAACCCTTACGCATGCCGCTTGGATTGTCATTGGAGTTCGCTGAATTGCTCAAGGGGGCTGTCCTGTTGGTGTAGGTCTGAGAAAGTGGTGAATTTGTTAAATCCACTTACAATAGCGCATTATTTCAATAAAAATAGTAGTGAGACATGATCCCCGTCAATTCGGTGTTGCAGGTCGGTTCGTTTCCAGAAGTGATGCAAGCGGAGATCAACCGAAGCCTGAAAACAGTGCAATTAATCAATCCCCATGAACCTGCTCCTGCCGGTTCCTATGAGGCGATCCTGACGCGCTCCAACACCCCGATTCCGGAAAGCTTGCTCCGCCAGATTCCGAACCTGAAAGTCATCGCCTGCTGCGGCGTTGGTTACGACAATCTTCCTTTAGATTACCTCAAGGCCCACCGCATTCAGGCAAGCACGACCCCGGGAGTGCTCAACGATGCAGTATGTGAGCTGGGCATCGGCCTCCTGTTTGCCTTGCTGCGTCGCCTACCTGCCGCCGATCTATTTGCCCGCTCCGGCGAATGGCAAGCGCAAGCCTTCCCGATTACAACGACCTTGGCCGGCAAAACGGTTGGTATTGTGGGCTTAGGGCGAATTGGCCAGGACCTCGCTAAGCGCCTTGAGGCATTTGGTGTGACCATCGCCTATACCGGGCCAAGCGCCAAACAATCTTCTTATGCCTTCTATAAGAGCGCAGTTGCCCTGGCCGAGGTAGCCGATGTACTCATATTGACTTGCCCAGGCGGTCCCGAAACCGAGCGAATGATCGACGCAAACGTCTTAAACGCCCTTGGGCCGAAAGGGTATTTAGTGAATATTGCCCGCGGGAGTGTCATCGATGAATCGGCACTAATTTCTGCATTGCAGCAAAATCGCATCGCCGGGGCTGCACTGGATGTTTTTGAGAATGAACCCCAATTGAATTCCGCCTTCATCCCACTTCATAATGTTGTGCTGAGCCCCCACATCGGCAGCGCTACGCGTGAAACACGCCAAGCCATGACCCGTTTAGCAATTGATAACTTAGAAGCTTTTTTTAACCACCGTCCTTTATTAACACCGATCCACTAGAAACCGGAGATCCCATGTTGACCCCCAAGCCTTCCTCATTGTCCGCAGTCCTCTCGCCTGTTATCACTCCATTTAATGCGGATGGCAGTCCGAATGTTCAAAAGCTTCTGAAACAATGCAAATGGCTTGAGGCCAATGGCGTTGGTCATGCCGTCTTTGGCACTAACTCCGAAGCAAACTCAATCTCGACTGCGCAAAAACTGCATGTACTCGATGAGCTCATTCGTGGCGGATTAGATCCTGCGCACATGATGCCCGGTACCGGCGCTTGCTCAATTGATGCGGCTGTGCAAATGACCAAGGCGGCAGTAGATGCCAAATGCGGCGGTGTCTTGATGCTACCGCCCTTCTATTACAAGGACATTTGCGATGATGGCTTGTTTGCGCACTTTGCAGAGGTGATTGAAAAGGTGGGCGATTCCAAGTTGCAGATTTACATTTACAACATTCCACCGGTGACTAAGATTTCATTAAGCCTGTCACTGCTAGAGCGACTGGTCAAGGCCTACCCCAACACGGTGATTGGCATGAAAGACAGCTCAGGCGATTGGGCTTACACCGAGTCCGTGATTAAGCTATTGGCTCCCGAAGGTTTCCGAGTCTATGCTGGTAGCGAAGTATTTTTAATGCGCACGATGCGCGCTGGCGGCGTCGGCTGTATCTCAGCAACGGCGAACGTAAACCCCAAGGCCATTGCTACTTTGGCTGCAAACTGGCAAGCCGCTGGCGCAGATCAGCATCAAGCGGAATTGGATCAAGTGCGTGCCATCTTCCAAAAGTATCAGATGATTGCTGCTCTTAAAACAGCGGTAGCCCACTACAGCAAAGATGCCGACTGGCTGCGCATACGTCCACCTTTGATGCCTTTGGGCGCCGATCAGCAAAAGAAATTAATCCACGAATTGGAGCAAATTCACTTCTCCATGCCCGGTCTTTAAGGAATCAGTTGGATTTTTGCCAAATATAATGTTTACTTGCTACACCCTTTAATAAAACGTACTAGGAGATACCAAAAAATGAAACTCTTTAAAATTCTTGCACTGACGCTCAGCCTAGGCTGCATGAGCGTTCAAGCGCAAAACTTATCGATTGCCACTGGCGGTACAGGCGGCGTTTATTACCCCATGGGCGGCGGCTTGGCAGCAGTATTGTCAAAGCACGTTTCTGGTATGTCCGCTACTGCCGAAGTAACCGGTGGCTCAGTTGATAACCTCAAGCTAATTGGTACAGGTAAACCCTATGTTGGCTTCTCGATGGCCGATGCTGCAAAAGACGCTATTTCGGGTGAAGACAAATTTAAGGGCAAGCCAATTGATCTACGCACCTTATTGATTCTGTATCCAAACCTGATGCACGTAGCTACGGTCGAGTCGACTGGCATTAAAACAATGCAAGACCTCAAAGGCAAGCGCGTTAGCACTGGCTCCCCCGGCAGCGCTACTGAAGTAATGGCCTTCCGTCTCTTAGAGGCAGCTGGCTTAGACCCAAATAAAGATGTGAAACGCGAGCGTTTGAGCGTTGCTGAGTCTGTCAATGCCGTAAAAGACCGCAAAATCGATGCATTCTTTTGGGTTGGCGGACTGCCAACAGCAGCAGTTACTGATTTAGCCAACAGCCCTGGCATGAAAATTGTGATGGTAGATACATCTGCTGAAGTTCCAGCGATGAATAAGAAGTATGGCAACCTGTATTTCCCATCGACCATCTCAAAGCAAACCTATAGCGGCATGGCAAAAGACAATAGCGTTGCTGCCGTTGCCAATATTTTGGTTGTCAGCTCCGCCATGTCGGATGCCGAAGCCTACAAAATCGTCAAGGCTATTTTTGATAACCAGTTGGAACTCGTTCGTTCGCACGCAGAGTATCGCAATGTGAAGCTCGAGAATCAAAAGGCAGGCTCAACACCGGTTGCATATCACCCAGGCGCCTTAAAGTACTTTAAAGAAAAAGGCATCAAGGTAAATTAATTACCTAAATTGCAATGGTGTTTGAATTGAAGATAGAAAATTAGGCAGGGACATGACCCAAGCAGCAATTGATACAGCAACACAAGAAAAGTTAGACGCCTTCATTAAGCAGGAAGAAGGCGACTCCAATGACTACAAAGGGCTATTGGCTAAATTTATAGTCCTGGTTGCTGTGGGTATGTCCTTGTTTCATTTATATGCAGCTTATTACATCGTGCCAACCCACCAGTTACGGGTTGTGCACGTTGCTTTAGTTCTTTTTTTACTGTTTCTGAGTTTTCCAATTTCCAATCGCTTTAAAAATCGATTGATGTGGTGGGACGTTATTTTTAGTCTCCTTGCAATCTACATTTCGTATTACGTCTTGAGTGGTGGCGATGACTTTACCGATCGCAACACCGCACCCGACCCCAAGGATGTTTATTTAGGTATTGCTTTAATTCTCCTTATTTTGGAGGGCGTACGCCGTACGAACGGCATGATCCTCGTTGGTGTCACCGTTTGTTTCTTGCTGTATGCCCTTTTTGGCAACCATTTACCGGCGCCATGGACACATAAAGGGTACGAATTAGATCGCCTCGTCGGCTTTATGTACATGACCCTAGAGGGCATCTACGGCACTGCGATTGACGTGTCTGCAACCCTCATTATTTTGTTTACGATCTTTGGCGCTTTTTTGCAATTCACGGGCGCAGGCAAGTTCTTTATTGATTTTTCCTTTGCTGCCATGGGCGGTAAATCCTCCGGTGTAGGCCGCACGATTGTGCTCTCGTCTTTCTTACTTGGCGGCCCCTCTGGCTCTGGTGTTGCTACAACCGTTACCGTTGGATCGGTTGCTGCCCCCATGCTCGATAAAGTGGGTTACGAAAAAAATGCCGCAGGCGGCTTACTAGCAGCAGGCGGATTGGGTGCGATTATTTCCCCTCCGGTACTCGGCGCTGCCGCTTTCTTAATTGCTGACTTTTTGAAGATTTCCTATTTGGATGTGCTCTTAATGGCGTGCATTCCAACCATCTTGTTTTACCTTGGCTTGTTTGTCATGGTTGAGATCGATGTACGTAAGTACAAGATGAAGAGCATTCATTTCGAATCTGCGGAATCGGCATGGCAACTCACAAAGAAGTATTGGTTTCACTTCTTTTCGCTCATTTCCATCGTAGTCTTCATGCTGATGGGCTTTTCTCCGGTATTGTCGGTGTTTGCTGCAACTGTGGTCTCGGCCTTGACCAGCATGTTGCGCGAAGATACGGCAATCATTCCGTACGCTTGGTTTAAAGGCAAGATGCCGATTCTGTCTGGCCTATACAACTCCAATCTAACTAAATCGTTGGCTGCAGGCTCTACTGGTGTCTTGGCAATTGCAGCTACCTGCGCGGGCGCTGGACTCATTGTTGGTACCGTTACCCTCACCGGCCTTGGTCTCAAATTTAGTTCGATTGTTATTCAGTATGCCGATGGCTCTTTACTTCTGACCGCCATCTTCACCGCCTTAGTGGTGTGGGTTGTTGGCCTGGCCGTTCCGGTTACAGCCTCTTACATTATTTGCGCGGTGATCGCAGCCCCTGCCCTGATTAACTTAGGTGTGCCCGCATTTGCGGCACACATGTTCATTTTCTATTACGCCGTTCTCTCCGAGGTATCCCCGCCTACTGCCCTATCGCCGTTTGCGGCTGCGGCGATCTGTAAAGGCGACCCCTATAAAACAACGCTGCAATCTTGGAAGTACGTTGCACCCGCAATTTTGGTGCCCTTTATGTTTGTGCTGGATAAGTCTGGTGTTAGTTTGTTGCTGATGGGCTCTACCGCTGCGCTTGAGCAAGCGAACTGGAGTGAGATCGCCTGGATTACATTTACTGCCATTGCCGGAATTATTTGCCTTGCGGGCGGTTTGCAAGGCTGGTTTATTGAGAAGACCAATCGCGTGGAGCGTATTGTCATGATTGCATCCGGCGTAGCGCTTGCCTACCCAACCAATGAGGCTGACATTGGCGGATTCATCGGCTTTGGCTTGGTGCTACTCTCCCAAATTATTCGTAACCGCCGTCAGCGACCACCAGCGATCGCCTAAAGCTGCTTACATTCGGTCTTCAGGTTTCGATCAAATAATGCCCTGCCCATGCGGGGCATTTTCTTTTGGTTGGACGAACTTGCTTCTTTCAATTAACATATGTACACTGTACATATGACTTCATTAAGATTTGAATGGGAGCCCAGAAAAGCTCTAGCCAACCTAAAGAAACACGGCATTTCTTTTGAAGAGGCGAAATCTGTGTTTTATGATGAAAGTGCTAAGTTAATTTCCGATCCAGATCATTCGGAGGATGAAGACAGATTTATCTTGCTGGGAGTAAGTCATTCTCTTCGCTTAATTTTGGTTTGCCATTGTTATCGAAGCGAGGGTAATGTCGTTCGTATTATTTCGGCTCGTAAGGCAACTGCCAAAGAGTCAAAAGCTTATTAAAGGTGATGAAGATGCGTAAAGAATATGATTTCTCAAAAGCACGTAAAAACCCATATGCTTCTATGCTCAAGAAGCCTATAACCATTAGATTGGACGAGGATTCAGTGAGCTACTTTAAATCGGTATCAGAAGAGGTGGGCATTCCTTATCAAAGCCTTATTAATCTCTATTTAAGAGATTGTGCAGCCACCCATAAGAAATTAAATCTTAGCTGGAAGTAGTCTAGGGGGAGAGTGAGAATCTCCTGAGGCCCTCGTTCGATTCCGCCCCAGGCCACCAATAAATACCAAAACCACCTTCGGGTGGTTATTTTTTGGATATCCGCTTAGGGTCGATTGCGAACATTAAAAGACCAACGGGTAGGTAAGATGATTACTTGGTGATTTTGCTCCAAGCCGATTTGCCTGCGTACTTTTGAATCGTTTTCTCATCGAATTCAAAACCCAGTCCTGGGGTTTTGTGCAAAATCAAATCGCCATTTTTAAAGGTCAACTGCTTGTTGATTAAGTTGCGGAAATTGAGTACCTGATCGTCTAGGAAAAACTCGACGAAGCGCGCATTGGGTGTTGCCGCAACCAGCGGGGCGTGTAGATCATGCATCCAGTGCGGACAAACCGTCACACCCTTGCAGTCAGCGTATGCTGAAATCCGGCGCCACTCGGTAATACCACCACATACGGCTGCATCCGATTGCAGGATCGCTGCGCCACCGGCCTCAATCAACTCCCTAAAGCGCCAACGCCCTGCTTCCATCTCACCGGTTGCAACATTGATGGTGGTGCGCTGCGCAAGCGCAGCATGCAAATCAATCGCATCGGGTGAGAAAGGCTCTTCAATCCAGTAGGGGTTGTAATCTTCAAAACGGCGGACGTACTCAAGGGCAGTTGGTAAATCACGCCATGCATTATTCGCATCAAGCGTGAGCAATACATCATCGCCCACTGCAATGCGTGCCGCCCGGACACGTTCCTCTTCTTCTCTTGGGGAGAGGCGGCCGACTTTCATTTTGACGGCCTTAAAGCCCTGTTTAACATAGGACTCCATTTCCTTACCCAGCTTGGCAGGAGTTTTACCTTCCAGGTAATAGCCGCCGCTGGCATAGGCCGGCACTCGGTCCTCCACTACCGATCCCAAATACTGGTGCAGCGGTAAACCGGCTGAGCGCGCATTAAGGTCCCATAAAGCCGTATCTAAAATGGAGATGGCGCGCATCACCGAACCAGCGCGCCCCTGGAGAATCGATTCATCGTACATCTCCATCCATAGGCCTTCGGAGCGGTGGCTATTTTGACCAATCAGTTTTTTGGCGAGTAGCTGCTCAACCGCCACTTTGGCAATCGCACCGCCTGCACTCCCCACATAACAAAATCCAATACCCTCAAGACCCTCTTTGCTTCGTACTTTGACGATGCAGTAATGGCGCTCTGAAACGGTTCGCGTTGAAAATGAGGTGACCTTATCCAATGGCACACTTACCGCAGCTACCTGGATTGATTCAATAATGGGCATGGCTACTCCTTCTAAGATGAAAAGATTGTAGACACAATAAAGCCAACTTAATTTGACCGCGCGCAATTGGCAATTAATGTTGCACTGCAAAATCATAATCTGACACTGGGTGCACAATATTAGATAATCAGGGGGTGAATCTGTTTTTGATCCCCCTCTTGCGCGGTGCACAAGCGTACTTCATCCCCTTCTTGGCGATCATGGGCTTAGGCGGCTACCTCGGTATGCCAATTGCCTCGACTGAGGCGAATGCACAAACGACACCAAATCGCAGCAAGGTAGTTGTTAAAAATAATCCTAAGCAAACTGGTATTAAGGCTCCCCGCCCAGCAAACCAATCCCTTGCGCCCAAAAATTCCAGCTTGGTTGATACCAGCAAAGACGGTGAATTAAATCGAGACGCGGGTGGCAACTTGGATTTTCGAGTGCAGCGCGGTTGCATTAAAACCGATTCGCTGGATGGTAATTTACCCGCACGACTCGGTATTAACGATGCGGCTTTTTTTGAATTCTTTCAAAGTCAAACGCGTAGCTTCTTTTCTGGGCTGCGTGGCAATTGCATTCCCTACGCAGTCGCATTTGGCAAACGCAATCGCTTTGATTCCCTTAGCATCATGAATGGTCCTATACGCGATGCCAACACCCAAATCTTGACCTTTACCCCATCGGCCTTTGGTGGGTTCTTAACTCAAGAAGACCGCCTGCAATCGCAATCCCCCAATCTAGTGGAAGTAGAGCTATCCCTATCCGATGTCTTATATGACGCCAAAAAAGTGGGCGATATCCTGCCCGTTGAGTTGGTCTGGGAACTGAACTCCATCGTGAAGCAGTTGTATCCCGAAGACAGCCCAACCACTGCCATTAATGCCAACCAGGTTCGATTGATTGTGGACTTTGGTGATCGCGATCGCTGGGCTCAAATCTGGGCCGTTGAAATTATTAATACCGTGAGTCAAGAGGTGCTTGCGAGTGCATTCTGGGTTGATCGCAATGACATTCCCGGCGGATTTTTTACCGCTTCGGGTGAGTCAATAGAACGCTCCTTCTGGACCAATCCACTGAGCTATCGCCGCATATCGCGGGGCGTGGGTAGCGTCCGTGCTGGGCGTGCCAAAGTACCCGCCAAGCAAGCAGGCCAAGCCCCAGCCACGGTGCAGCGTTGGCGTACCCATATGGGCATTGATTACGCAGCCCCAACTGGCACTCCGGTCTTTAGTGTTGCTAACGGAAAAATTGCGTACCTTGGTTACAACGGGGCATTTGGTAATCTGATTATTGTTGAGCACCCAGGCAACTACCGCACGTACTACGCCCATTTGAGTAATTACAACGTTGAACTCAGTGTTGGTAATGATGTACGTCGTGGTCTTGAGATTGGCTACGTCGGCTCAACCGGACGATCCAGTGGACCGCACCTGCATTACGAGTTACGGCGAGATGGTACCTACATTGATCCCTATAGTCCTGCCGCGCAGCTCGATCTTTGGTCCATGCGCGATAGCGATAGCGGTCAATTCACACGCCAACTCCTGCTTCTCGGCAGCTTACCGAATAATGAGTAATACTCCCGCCATGAATTCGTCTGCCTTGCATTTACAAAACCTAGCCTGCATGCGCGGTGGCAAAACCCTATTTGCCGATCTTTCGGTGGTGCTTGAACCCGGTCACCTCTTGCGCATCACCGGTAGCAACGGCGCCGGAAAGTCGAGTTTGTTGCGCATGCTCTGCGGTCTATTAACACCCAGCATGGGTAGCATTCAGTGGGGAGAAAACCCAATCCTTGCGGATCGTGATTTTTTTCATACGCAACTGATTTACTTAGGTCACACTCCAGCACTCAAGGGCGATCTTAGTGCCGAAGAAAACATCATTGCAGCAGGCAGTCTCAGTGGTGATGTAATTACGAGCAGCATGGCACGCGCCGCCTTGGCTAACTCAGGCTTAGGTCATCTGGCTAGTAGATTAGCGCGGACCTTCTCGCAAGGGCAAAAGCAACGGGTTGCCTTGGCGCGCCTGCAGTTGGCACAAGACAAACCATTGTGGCTACTCGATGAGCCATTTAATGCACTGGATCAGGATGCCAATGAAGCCCTGCAAGCATTGATTCAAGGGCATTTAAGCAGAGGTGGCATGGTCGCCTTAAGCAGCCATCAACTGGTCGCCCTTGATCGGATCGACCGCGTAGTTCGGGTGAACTTATGAGTGCACGTCTATCCATCCCAAAAGTCATGCTCGCCATTGTGCGGCGTGACTTGAGTTTGGCTCTGCGTCGCAAGAACGATAGCCTATCTGCTTTGTTTTTCTTTATCGTGGTCGCGAGTTTGTTTCCCTTGGGGATTGGACCAGAGCCAACGCTGCTCGCCAAAATTGCGCCGGGGATGCTTTGGATCGCAGCCCTATTAGCAGCAATGCTTTCACTGGGGCGGTTGTTTGCAGATGACTTCCAAGATGGCACCCTAGATCAATTGGTGTTGACTGCCATTCCATTGCCACTCGCCGTTCTGTCGAAAACGGCAGCGCACTGGATTAGCTCTGGGCTCATCCTCACCATTGCTTCTCCTATCCTGGCGATTCAATTTAATCTGGACGCTCAAAGCACCGGTATTTTGGTGCTCTCTCTCCTGATTGGCACCCCCCTGCTGAGCTTAATTGGCTCGATCGGCGCAGCACTAACCTTAGCAACGCGTGGCGGGGGCATGTTGCTGTCTTTGCTGGTTTTGCCGCTGGTCATACCAGTCCTTATTTTTGGAGCCGGCGCAGTCGACGCCCACCACGCTGGCCTGCCAGTCGATGGTCATTTTTACCTCTTGGGTGCAATGCTGGCGATTGCCCTGTTTTTTGCCCCCATCGCGACCGCAGCCAGCCTACGAATCGCCGTGGAATAAGCTGGCTAAGCTAAAATCAGGCACACTAACGCATGCTCTAACTACTTTTAAATAAAGACTATTTCCTGTGTTCTCCTCCGGCATCAATTGGTTTAAGTACGCTGCGCCACAACGCTTTTATGCCTTAACTGGTACGCTGATTCCGTATTGCGTTGCGATTGCCGTGATTACCACCATTATTGGTTTAACGATTGGCCTTTTAATTGCGCCGAGTGACCACCAACAAGGTGAGTCCTATCGCATCATTTTTATTCATGTGCCTGCTGCATGGATGTCGATGGTCATTTACTTAGCGGTGGCATTCTGGGCGGCAATTGGACTTATTTTTAATGCTCGTCTGGCTAGCATGTTTGCCCTGGCCTTAGCCCCCACCGGCGCCCTGATGACCTTTATTGCTCTATGGACCGGATCCCTGTGGGGCAAGCCCACCTGGGGCACCTATTGGGTATGGGATGCGCGTTTAACCTCAGAGCTTATTTTGCTTTTTTTATACCTGGGTTTTTTATCCCTGCACGCATCGATTGAAGATACCCGCAAGGCTGATCGCAGCGCCGCTGTATTAGCCATCGTTGGCGTGGTGAATATTCCGATCATCTACTTTTCAGTGAAGTGGTGGAATACCTTGCATCAAGGTGCTTCCGTCAGCCTAACCAAAGCCCCCACCATGGCAACCCAAATGTTGACCGGCATGCTGATCATGACGATCGCCTTTTGGGCCTACTCCTTTGCTTTGAGTTTCTACCGTTGCCGCACCCTCATTTTGGAGCGGGAGCGCCATACCGCATGGGCGCAGGAGGCAGTGAAATGATTTACTGGAATAGCCTTAGTGATTTTCTGCAAATGGGCGGCCACGGCCCCTTTGTATGGGGGTCCTTTGCGGTGACTGCCCTTGTTTTTGCCATTGAAATCATGCAGATCCGTAGGCAGCGTCGCCTGACCGAAGCCAGCATTCGGGATGAGTCGTACGCCACTGAAAAAAATTAGGCAAAATAAGGACTTATGAAACCCCGCACAAAACGCGGTCTGGCAATCCTTGGTGGCGTAACGTGCATTGCATTTGCCACGTATATGGTATTCCAGACCTTCCAAAGCAATTTGGTGTTCTTCTACAGTCCGAGTCAAATTGCGGCCAATGAGGCACCCAAAGACCGTGCATTCCGCGTTGGCGGCATGGTCGAAGAAAATTCCATCAAGCGCGATGCGGGCGGACTCAAGGTGAGTTTTGTAGTGACTGATTTTGCGCACCGCATTGAAGTCAGTTACGAGGGCTTATTGCCAGACTTATTTAAAGAAGGCAAAGGGGTTGTGGCTGAGGGTCGCCTCAATTCCACAGGTTCTTTTACGGCAAGCCAAGTTCTGGCAAAGCACGATGAAAACTACATGCCGCCCGAAGCAGCAGAAGCCTTAGCTAAAGCGAAGAAACCATGATTCCTGAAATTGGCCAAGTTGCTTTAATTCTGGCATTGATGACAGCGCTGGTGCTGGGCATTGCTCCCCTCGTTGGCGCGCAAACCAACCGGCCTGCCCTCATGAATTTAGCCAGGCCATCCGCCATTGCGCTCTTTTTGTGGGTAACCGTCTCTTATATCTGCCTCGTCATCTCGTTTATCAATAATGACTTCAGTGTGCTCAACGTGGCACAAAACTCCAACTCTGCGCTTCCTTTGATGTATCGCATTGGCGCTTCATGGGGCAGCCATGAGGGCTCGATTTTATTGTGGTGCTTCATGATGGCCGGCTGGACTATTGCGGTTGCTATTTTTTCCAAGCACTTACCCATCAAAATGATTTCACGCATTCTCGGCGTGCTGGGCTTGCTCAATATCGGTGTGCTCTTGTTTACTTTGCTCACGTCCAATCCGCTGGACCGTATGCTTCCGGCAGCACTGGAGGGCAAAGACCTCAATCCCTTGCTACAAGATCCCGGCATGATTATTCATCCGCCTTTTTTGTACATGGGCTACGTTGGCTCTGCGGTTGCCTTTGCATTTGCCATTGCGGCCCTACTCTCCGGCCGTTTAGACGCAGCCTGGGCAAGGTGGTCAAGACCATGGGTGACTTCGGCCTGGTGTTTTTTAACCATCGGTATTGCACTCGGTAGTGCTTGGGCTTATTACGAATTGGGTTGGGGCGGCTGGTGGTTTTGGGATCCGGTTGAGAATGCCTCCTTCATGCCTTGGCTCGTCGGTACCGCATTGATTCACTCGCTAGCTGTCACTGAAAAACGCGGTGGCTTCAAGATGTGGACCGCTCTCTTGGCAATCCTGGCTTTCTCACTTTCGCTACTCGGCACCTTCTTGGTTCGCTCCGGAGTCATCACCTCAGTACATGCATTTGCTACCGACCCAAAGCGCGGTATTTTCATTCTCGGCTTCCTCGCTCTTGTAGTTGGCGGTTCGCTATTGCTGTTTGCATGGCGCGCGCCGAAAGCCAATATTGGTGGTGATTTTGGTACCGTGTCACGCGAGAGTATGTTACTCAGTAACAACGTCTTACTTTTAGTCGCAACAGCGGCAGTCCTGCTTGGCACTTTGTATCCGATGCTGCTTGATGCCCTGGATCTAGGCAAGATCTCAGTGGGCGTTCCCTACTTTGAGGCGGTGTTTGTGCCGCTGATGACGCCAGCACTCTTCTTGATTGGTATCGGCCCCATCGCACGCTGGCGTCAATCCCCCGTCATTGATTTAGCGCATAAATTAAAGTGGGCTGCTGCAGTGAGTGTAATTAGCGCCATCCTCGCCCCACTGGTGCTGCGCACCTGGACTCCACTGGTTGGCTTTGGCCTGTTTTTGGCAATCTGGATTATTGCGACGACCTGCACCCAATTGGTCGAGCGCGCTTTTAGCAATCGGGATCGTGGTGTGATTAAAAATCTTGCTGCTCAGCCGGCGAGTTATTACGGCATGTTCCTGGCTCACATTGGCGTTGCGGTTTTTATTATTGGCATAACCGGCGTGCGTGGCTTTGAGTCGGAAAAAGACATTCGTATGGCAATCGGCAGCAGCATTGAGGCCGGTGGATATAACTTCCAATTTTTAGGTGTTCAAGCGATTGATGGTCCGAATTACAAAGCAGTTCGAGGCGTGTTTGATGTCAGCCAGAACGGCAAAGTAGTCACGCGCATGGCACCGGAAAAACGGGTCTATAACGCCAGTCAAATGCCCATGACCGAAGCGGCGATTGATCCAGGCTTTACACGCGACCTCTATGTCTCCCTGGGTGAGCCAATCAATGCCAATGAGTGGACGGTACGGATTCATATCAAACCGTTTGTGGACTGGATTTGGGGCGGTTGCTTATTCATGGCCTTGGGTGGATTTTTGGCGATCACGGATCGACGCTACCGGAAGCGTAAATGAAACGGTATTTGATTCCCATCGGAATTTTTGTCGTCTTTTTTGGCTTCTTGGCTGCCGGCCTCCAGCTGAATCCGCGTGAAGTGCCATCCCCGCTCATCAATAAAAGTGCGCCCACATTTAACCTGCCCATTTTAGGTAAAGAGAATGCGAGTTTTTCGCCAGAAGAGATGCGCGGCAAGGTATGGGTTTTCAATGTGTGGGCTTCGTGGTGTGCAGCGTGCCGCGACGAACATCCCCATTTAATCCAGTTTGCGAAAACCCAATCAACTCCCCTGCTCGGCTTGGATTACAAAGATAAGCCAGAGGATGCCATCCGCTGGCTAAAAGAGCACGGCAATCCCTATGCCTTATCGGTTGTCGATCTCAAGGGGCAAGTTGGCATTGACTATGGCGTCTACGGCGTACCGGAAACCTTCGTCATTGATAAGGCGGGGTTGATTCGACTCAAGCACATCGGCCCATTGACCCCAAGCGTGATCGAAGAAAAGATCTTGCCGCTGATTCAGAAACTCAATAGCTAAAGCATGGTCCACTCTCTAAGCGCAGGCCTGCACCAAACCCGATCTCTATTGCGATCTGTGTTGACTAGCGCCTGCTTGACGATGGGTTTATTTGCTCCAGGAGCAATGCTTTCAGCACAAGAGGCTCGGCCTGTTGCCCAGGATCCAGTGCTTGAGAAAAAAGTGATTACCCTGTCCAATGAATTGCGCTGCTTGGTTTGCCAAAATCAAACCATCGCTGACTCCAATGCGGAATTAGCTGTTGATCTGCGCAATCAAGTACGCAAACAACTCAGTGAAGGTAAATCGGATCGCGAGATTTTGGATTACATGGTACAGCGCTATGGTGAGTTTGTTTTGTACCGTCCGCCACTCAGCTACAAAACCATTTTGCTTTGGGCTGGCCCATTTGCACTCTTATTGATTGCTATGTTTATTTTGGTTCAGCAAATTCGCTTGCGTCACAAACGCCTTGCCTCGGAAGAATTCGATCAAACCGATTTATCCCGAGCCCGCAAACTACTTGATTCCGCACCGGGAGATCGCTCATGATGACTTTCTTAACCATTGCCATTGGCATGATTGCGATTGCGACCATCCTCTTAGTATTGCCCTTGCGCAAAAAAACGGTTGCCGCCACAGGCGAGCAAGAAGAGAACATTATTATTCTGCGTGACCAACTCAGCCAGCTCGATGTCGACTTTGCGGAAGGCCGTATTGCCGCAGACCAACTGCAAGATGCGCAGCGTGATATTGAAAAACGCTTGCTACTGGAAGAGCGTGCGATTGCTGCTGATCAAGCCCCGGTAGGCGCTAAGCCCAAGCGCATTTTATTTCCAGCACTCCTCATCGGTATTGGCGTACCCGTCTGCACCGTAGCGCTCTACCTTTGGATTGGTAATCCAGTGGCGACCGATCCCCTCGCTCAGAGCCAGCAGCCCGCCCTGACGCAGCAAGACATCCAAAACATGGTTGAGCAGCTCGCGACTCGTCTAGAAAAAGATCCAAACAATCCGGAAGGCTGGCAAATGCTGGCGCGCTCCTACGCCGCAATGCAGCGCTTTCCTGAGGCTGCCAAGGCCTATAAGAAGGCGATGGAGCTCAATCCGAATAATGCCCAGTTAACCATCGATTACGCCGACTTTTTGGCCTACCAAAACCAAAGTGCCAAGGGTGAGCCGATGCGCCTTATCCTGCGCGCCCTTGAACTCGATCCCAGCAACATTAAGGCCCTCGCACTGGCTGGCACCGCCTACTACGAAGAAGGTCAGTTTGATAAAGCAGAGCAATACTGGGCAAGGGGCTTAAAACTGGTTCCACCCGATGGTGAAGTAGCTAAGGCCTTTACCGACAATATTGCCGATGCTCGTCAGGCAGCAAGCGCAAAGAAAAAGTAAGGCTTAGCCGAGCACGATTACAGGCAGGCTAGAGTGCACAATCACTTCATTGGTTTGACTGCCCAACAGCACCCCCTTGATGCCCGTGCGTTTGTGCGAGGCCATCACAATCGCATCGGCCTTGGCTTTTTTAGCCGCATCCAATACGCCACCAGCCAAGCTTGGACTAAAGGTATGCAATGTCCGTACCGTCACGCCCGCGCCTAAAACTGCCAGGGCATTTTTGAATAGATTTTTAGCGAAGGCATCGCAGGCTTTTTTGTGATCCCTCTGCGAAAAGCCATACCCCAAACTACTATCGGAGTAGACCATTGGCGGCATTGGGTCGGAGACGTAGACCAAGGTAATGCTGGCGCCATCTTTCTTGGCAAGATCCAATACATTTTTGAGGGATTTTTTGGTCACGTCGGACCCATCAATCGGCACTAATAGATGCTTAAACATGGCTCTTCCTTTTCAGTTCCATTGATATTTCATCCTACTCCTGATTTCAGTAAATGAATACTTATGGCTCATAATGGGTGGAAATCGTTCTATCCCACAAAGGTGAGTAAATTGATCAAGTATCTGGCTGTCTACGCAAGTTTTTTAATCACCTTTCTGGTGATGGATTTCATTTGGCTGCTTGGCATTGCCAAAAACCTGTACCGCACTGAAATGGGTGCACTCATGGCTGCAGAGCCACGGCTCTGGGTTGCCCTCGCGTTTTATCTTCTGTATGCCCTTGGCACAACGATCTTTGTCATTAGCCCAGCGATTGCAAAGCAATCATTCGTCTATGTACTCGGCTTTGGCGCCCTCTTTGGCTTCTTTTGCTACATGACCTACGACCTGACCAACCTCGCTGTGATTGAGGGATTTCCGGCGAGACTGGCTGTGATTGATATCGTCTGGGGCGCCTTTGTGACTGCAGTTAGTGCTTCCGTGGCTTATGCGGTGGGCAGTCGAATGGCTTGATTATGAATTCGTGGGTGACTTTGGTTTCCGACTAGACCACCCATTGCGGCGCTCAAAGAGTACAAATAGCACTCCCCAAATCACAATCGAGAAGTAAGCCCATACCCAAGCCGACTGCGATTCTTGCGATCCAGATAGATCCAAAACAAAGCCAAAGATAGCGGGGCCTAACAAGCCTCCACCAAAACCCATAAGGGAGTGCAGACCCATTGCGGCGCCTTTGATCTGCGGCTGCGCGCTGGTCACCAGCCCCGCAGTTAAGGTGGCAGAGTCCGCCATAATAAAAATCGAATGTCCGGTCGCAAGCAGAGCGATTACCCACCAGCCCTGACCGGTCGCTGCAGCCAAGGCAATACCCAAGATCGCGCTGGTGAGCATGACAAAACAAATCCAATTCTGTCTACCTATTTTGATCGCCATCTCATTGCCCAGAATAGATGCAGGTACGCCAAAGAAATTAATCACACCAGCTAAGGTGGTGGCTGCCAAGAAAAAAGCTTCGCCGGTATAGGCTGTACAGAACACAAAGAAAGCCACGAGCCAACTGCGTGACGCAAACAACTCCAGGGAATGTGCGGTGTACCCAAAAATATAGCCTGACGCCTCTTTATTCTGTAAAACCATTTTCCATTTTTGGATGGGAAATACATCACCCACTTGAATCCGAAGGGGACCACGCCATTCGGGCTTATCCAAAGCTGGAATCAGTAGCCATACAATCAGCAACGCAGTAAGGGGCCCGAGGGCAATCCATTCGAACACAGCCTCCCATCCCAAGGCCTCTAAGATCCAGCCGGAGATGAGATACGACAAGCCTGCACCAATCCCAAAGAAAGCGGTGTAGAAGGAAATATGCCGCGTGACCTCACCATACTGAACGCGATCAGACAAGACTTTCAACCCGGGCATATAGGTACCCGCCAAGCCAGCACCGTTTAAAGCCATAAAGAAAAAGGCAGAATAAAAGCCGTTAGCAAAAAGACCCATACCCAAGAGACCAGTTACGCCAGACAATCCACCAAACAAATAAATCTTGCGAGCATCCACCCGGTCAGTCAATACGGTTGCTAAAGGCACAACCAAGATATATCCAAAGAAAAAAGCACTCGCAATCAGGCCAGACTCAAAATTACTCAAATCCCATTGGGCCTGCAATGTAGTAAGGGTTACGGCGTAACACGCAAAGCCAAGCAGTGCGCAAATTTGTGCAGCCAACATCAAGGGGGTGCAGTTTATTTTTCCGGCAATCGTAGGCACAGATTGAGTTCGCTTTTGTTTTTATTGCTGGTTGGAATTAGGCGAATCCTGAAACCCATTGGACCGAAAGGTCAGCACCAAAGTGTCTCGATAGCCGTGAGGCAGGGTTGGCTGAATCGGCGTTGTTTCATGAATCATCCGCTCATCATTCATTAATAAGACCGACCAAGGCTCGGTTAAGGTAAAGCGCAAGCCAGAAGAGGTATTAGCCTCGAAGATACGGGTCTCGCCGCCTTTGATGTTGTGACGGTCAATCAAAAATACAGCCACAAAATCAACGCCATCGCGGTGGGCACCTTCCGGAGTTGGTCTCCCAATGCCGTCGCTCGTATCAATGCGAAATTGATGGGCTTCAATAAACCAAGTTGAGACGGGCTTGAGTGAACTTAAAAGTCCTGCAGTATGTTTGATTACGGCCTGCCAGCACACGTCATTTGCTAGGGCCTGCGTGATCGGTTCAAACCAACGCTCAATACCGCCATGCAAAGCGTTGTAGTTGACCGACTGCCAGTGCGCGCGATGGGGAACCATCTTTAGTTCCGATCCGCTAACGGTATAACTGGCATGGCGCCGGAAGCGATAACGTCCGCCGTCTTTTAAGTAGGGGTCACGTGGTAGATCCTGCCAATGCACACCCAAATCCAGCAAATCACTGACAGACACATGGGCCAACTCGGCAACCGAGGCAGCGGCAGCGATAGCAAATCCACTGCGTTGGATTGCGGGCGCAATTTCTGAGGTGGGCGTTAACGGCGGAGAGAGATTCACCGCCTTATTTTAGGACATCGATGCGTTTACTGTCACGAATCGAGTTTTAGACGTTCTCGCACCATATTGACGTGCCCTTTTAGGTCATACAGCTCTTTCGACTCAAGGGAGGATACTTTCATGGCATTGACTCGCATTTGTATATCAGCCAAGGCTTGACGACTCGCATCGCGCGCATTGGGGTCGGCAGCAGTGCGCTCCAATACTTTGAGCTCGGCGTAAATACGCGATAGGCGAATGCGCAGACTTAAGTCGCGCAGGGCTGGAATATAGGCGATTAAAGGAATCAAAATAGCCAAAATTGGAATGACAACCCGCGCAAAGCGACCAACCCAAACGGCGGTCCAAAACGGTAAATGACGATGCAAAAAGGAGGGGCCATCTTTTAAATAAATTTCTGAATCCATTTGCAATGGAAAATCAAGGCCATTGATCGATGGAAATTCACCCTGCTTTTGCAGGCGTGAATAGGATTTCAAAATAGTTTGCGCATTTTCCAGAAGCAGACTGACGATGGCCGGACTAATAGTCTCGCGGCTTACCAAGGTTGCAGTTGCCGCAATCATCTGCCGGTTGAGTCTAGGCAAATCATTTTCAATACTAAGCAAGCCGCGCGCTACGTCCACTTTGGTTAAAAATGGGAGGGCACGAGTATAAGCATCGGCCTGTACAAAATTCATTAGCTGCACACCGGGCAAGTTGATGAAGCTTTTAAGAAGCGGTGCTTCGGCTGCAGCCACCACAAAAACAGCATCCAGGTTTCCAGCGGCTAATTTTGCGGCTCCCTCCTGCGGTGTTAGGGCCTCCATTTCTAGATCAGCTGGCTTGATTCCGCTGGTATCGAGCAGTAGTGTTGCAATCGAATTGGTCCCGCTTCCTGGATTACCAATCGAGACCCGCTTGCCTTTGAGTTGCGTGAGCAGGGTCAGTCCGTCTGGAGCCCCCTTAAAACTAGACTCGCGATAAAAAACCCATACCGGCTCATAAAACATTCCGGCGATGGATACAAAGTGCGGGTATTGCGACACATCCGCAACGCCGCCCTGAATCATTGCCAAGTCCACACCGGATTTGGGATCGGCCAACAAAGCCAAGTTATCTAGCGTGCCGCCTGTCTTGAGCACCTGAAGCTCAACCCCTTCTTTTTTTAAAGAGGATTGCATCCGTTCGCCAAAGCGGTAATACAAACCATCCTGAAATCCAGTAGCTATCGTAATCGACTTAGGCGGGGCTGGAATGAGCGTCCACAGAATGCCAAATACAAATACGATCAGCAGCGCCAATAATGCCAATAAGGCGTATGGGTTGTAGCGGAGTCCTTGAATGCGGTTCATGATCGTGGGTATTTTTTTGGATTATGCCCTGCCCTAGGGAACGGCTGCTATTTTCACGCTAAGATAAGCATTTCCCTGTGCATCTTATTTGAAAGCCCTCCATGAACTCATCCCCCCTGCACGTAGCCCTCGTGACCGGTGCCGGTAGCGGCATTGGCCGAGCCGCTGCAAAAGCCCTGCTTGGCGGCGGCTACAAGGTAGTTATGACTGGACGTCGCCTGGAGGCCCTGCAAAGCGCCATCCAAATCATCGGCGGCAACGAAAGCAATTGCCTTGCTGTGACTTGCGACGTAGGCAAACCAGCGGATGTAAAAAATCTCTTTAGTGCCCTAAAAGCAAAATGGGGGCGCATTGATGTGCTCTTTAATAATGCAGGCACCGGCGCTCCAGCCATGCCGATGGAAGAGCTCAGCTATGAGCAGTGGATGAATGCCGTCAACAGCAATTTGTGCGGTGCCTTTTTATGCTCACAAGAAGCCATACGCATGATGAAGGCGCAGACTCCCCAAGGCGGTCGCATCATCAACAATGGCTCGATTTCTGCGCATGCGCCGCGCCCAATGACGGCGCCTTACACCGCAACAAAACATGCTATTACGGGCTTAACCAAATCGATCTCATTGGATGGTCGCCCGTTTAATATTGCTTGCGGTCAAATCGATATTGGCAATGCCGCCACTGAAATGACGGAGAAGATGGCCGCTGGAATTATTCAGGCCGATGGTTCAATTAAAGTCGAGCCGCGGATGGATGTTGATCACGTTGGACAAGCTGTACTACACATGGCTCAGCTTCCACTGGAAAGCAACATTCAATTCATGACGATTATGGCAACCAATATGCCTTACGTTGGTCGGGGCTAGTACGCGCGGGGCTTCGACATTGCCTGCGATAACAGGATCACCGGAATCAGACCTGCCAACACAATAGTGAGGGATGGTAAAGCTAGCTCTGACAAACGCTCATCTGCAGCCAATTGATACGTGGCTACCGCCAAGGTGTCGAAATTAAATGGTCGCAATAGTAAGGTCGCTGGCAATTCTTTCATGACGTCCACAAAAACAAACAGGCCCGCGGTCAGCAAACTGCGCTTGAGCAAGGGCAAATGCACTTGCATCATGGTTTGCCATTGCGATGCACCTAGTAAAGCAGCTGTACTATCCATTGCGGGAGTAATGCGCGATAGACCGGTCTCGACACTTTGTAAGCTAGACGATAAAAAGCGAATCAAATACGCGTAAATTAATACCCATACCGTTGCCGACATAATCCATGCCGACTCGATAAGACCAAGCAAAGAGAGAATGCCGACGGCCAATACTGCGCCGGGCAAGGCATAGCCTAGGCTCAGCAAGCGATTAACCCACTGCATCGCAGCACTCTTAGAAGCCCTTGCAAAGTACGCCAAAAACAATGCGCTAGCAACTGATATCAGGGCAGTCACACTGGCTAGCCAAATGGAGTTGCTTAGCCAAGCGGTATAGCGTGCATCGACCGTAATGCCCTGCTCCCACTGAAGCTGTAGCAAGCCCAACACCGGCAATATAAAAGAACACAACACAGTTAAACCGCATACTAGAAAAGCAAATAAAGCCTTTTTTCCAGTCAGTTTTTTTGCAATCGTGGCTCGGGGTACGCTGCCCGATATGGCGTAACGCAGCCGCGCGCGATTGTGCTGCTCAATGTAAAAAATAAGCAAAACAAAAGCCAATAAGCCCAGTGAGAGCTGCACAGCAGCCAAGCGATCGCCAAAGGAGAGCCAAGCCCGAAAAATTCCAGTCGCAAAGGTTTGTATGCCGAAATACGATACGGCACCGTAATCAGCCAAGACTTCCATCAAGGCCAGCGCCATGCCCGCAAAAATAGCGGGGCGGGCCATCGGGAGAACCAGTTTATAAAAAGCCTGAAAGCCGCTGTAGCCTAGCGTTTCAGCGACTTCAGCAAGGCGCCCACTGCGATCTAAAAATGCAGTGCGTGCGATTAAATAAACATAAGGAAAAAGACAAAACGAAAAAGTCCAAATAGCACCGCCCAACGATCGGGGGTCCGGGAAAAACCACAAACGCTCTAGTCCCAATACTTGCCGCAGTCCAGATTGCACTGGACCAGAAAAATCTAGCATATCGACAAATAAATAGGCCATGACATAGGTGGGCACTGCGAGGGGCAAAATTAAAGCCCACTCAAAAATACGCTTACCCGGGAACTGGTAATTGGCTACTAACCATGCGTTACCTACCCCCAAAACAAAGACGCCAAGCGCTACGCCTAAAAGCAAGATAACCGTGGATATCAAATAGTCGCCGAGTACAAATTCCCATAGGTGAGCTAAGGTTCCTTGGCTGCCGATACTCGCAGCGCCCGGAATGCTCTCTGGAAACAGAAAAGGCACGCCCAAGCCAAGCAATGGCAAGGAGAGCAATAGTGCGATCAGAACAACAATTCGGCTCATTTCGGGGGCGATCGTAAGGGCTAGTAAAGTGAATCCGGTGAAATCAACCGGTTAATGCGAAAATTATAGGGATGAATTCGACTCAGCCCCTACTTTCGCTTGAAGAAGTGGAAATTGCCTATCCCAAACCGGATGGCAAGGGCTGGATGCGCATCGTGCATGACCTTAATCTTCAGCTAGAACCAGGCGGCATTGCCTGCCTGTTGGGGCCATCGGGCTGCGGCAAGTCAACGGTTTTAAGGGCTATTTGTGGTTTTGAGCCCTTGCAACACGGTCAAATTAAGTTGCACGACAAAGTGGTTAGCTCCCCTACTATCAACCTAGCCCCAAGTCAGCGCCGTGTGGGGATGGTATTTCAGGATTTCGCCCTCTTTCCCCATTTGTCCGTGATTGAGAATGTGATATTTGGTCTTGGCGCCCTTCCCGCGAACCAGCGTCACGCGGTTGCAATGGATTGGCTCGGGAAGGTATCACTAGCCAATAAGAGCCAAGCTTATCCGCATGAACTTAGTGGCGGCCAACAGCAACGGGTTGCATTGGCCCGGGCAATGGCCCCAGAGCCCGACTTAATTCTGCTAGATGAACCATTTTCTAGTTTGGATGTCGATTTGCGCGAGCGCCTCGCTTCTGAAATGCGCGACATCTTAAAAAATAATGGGGTAACTGCACTTTTGGTAACCCACGATCAATTTGAGGCATTCGCCATTGCTGATCACATCGGCGTAATGAATGACGGCAATATTGTGCAATGGGATACACCCTATGATTTATATCATCAGCCCATCAACCGCTACGTAGCTGACTTTATTGGCCGCGGGGTATTTGTAAAAGGCGCGATTCAAGACAACGCCATGGTTGAAATCGAGCTTGGCAAACTCAAACTAGACAACGATCACCACGATCCAATTGGCAGAGTAGTAGATGTGCTGCTACGTGCCGATGATATTCAGCACGATGATGCCAGTCCACTCTTAGCAGAAGTGATTCGCAAAACCTTTCGGGGCGCTGATTTTTTATACACCTTAAAGCTTGCCTCAGGCCAAGAGGTATTTGCGTACGTCCCCAGCCACCACGACCACCACATTGGCGAGAAAATTGGCATCCGTTTGGGCGCAGACCACGTCGTTACCTTCTCCGACTAATTTAAAGAATGAACCCCTAGCCTTTGGGTCAATGGCTATATCCTGATTTTTGTATTACCCTTACAGCTTGTTTTATATGATTACTCATACGAATTGCTGTAAACAACCTAAGGCTTTTAGCTCAAGGAGCGGACTCCAATGGCACCCAATGCTTTGAAACTATTTATTGGTATCGCATTACTTTTACCCACATTGGCTCACGCCTCGTTTTTGCCACCCGATTTAATTGATGGGGTTGCTAATATTATTTCGTGGGTGGTCCTGATTGTGATTCCTATAGGTGCAATTGCATTATTTTGGTTTGTACACATTTGGCCAGATACTGTTGCAAAGAAGCGCCAACACCCTCAACGCGATGCCATTCACGCACTGTGTGTTCTTTCTTTGTTCTTTGGCGGCCTACTTTGGCCGTTTGCGTATTTATGGGCCTATACCAAACCAACGATGTACAAGCTCGCGTACGGAACCGATAAGTACAAGCCACTCGATAGTACGGATGGCGAAAGTAGCGAGAAATAATCATGGAAGCCATTATTCTCGGTTTGTATGCATGCATCGTTTGGTTAATCTTTTTTAAATTTAAACTGCTGCCATGGAACACCATATCCAAGGTCATTGTTTTTACGATTCCGGTAGTCGGAATGATTACCTTGATTCTGCTCCTCAATGTCTTTTCGCCTTCATCGAGCAATGTATTGGTTGTGCGCAATTCGATCGGCATCGTGAGTCAGGTCAAGGGACGTGTCGTCGAGGTTCCAGTCAAGATTAATCAGCAGGTTAAAAAGGGGGATGTTCTTTTTAAGATTGATTCCACTCAATACCAAGCCACCGCCAATGCAGTCAGGGCAAAACTAAATTTAGCCAAACTCCGACTAACTGAAAATCAGGCCTTAGTACAAAGTGGCGCGGGCAATCGATTTGACCTTGAAAAAGCCGAGGCAGATTACGCCGAACTCAAAGAACAGTTAATTAGCGCGGAATATGATCTGGCACAAACCACGATGCTCGCTCCCAGCGATGGCACCGTGGTGCATGTTCAGCTCAGACCGGGAGCTTATGTTGCCGCATTCCCGATCGCATCGGTCATGACCTTTTTGGAAGATACACCCCAGATCTATGCCCTATTTAATCAAAATGAATTGCATCAAATTGCAGTTGGCAATGAAGCGGAGTTTTATATACCGAGCTTACCCGGTCAAATTCTAAAAGCAAAGGTAGAGTCCGTAATTTTGGCTGAAGGTCAGGGTCAGCTCGGCGTTAGTGGCAATCTGCCCAATACTGGTATTCGTGAGATTGCGGCCAACCGGTTTGCAGTGAAGCTCAGCTTGGATGACAGTCATAATCAATTGCTTCTGCCTGCCGGCGCAGTCGGTGATGGAGCGGTCTATACCGACCACCTCGCGTTCTTGCACATTATTCGCAAGGTCATGTTGCGGGTCAGTACAAAACTGAACTACATCATTCCAAAGCTGCATTAAACGTATGCTCAGCCGCTTCAATTCATCCCGCCTTCGCCTACCCTTCGCATTCTCGGCTCTGATCAGCAGCCTGGTATTTACCAGCTGCACCATCAAGCCGCCAATGCAGGGAGAGGATCTGAGAAGCAAAGCACTGCCGGCCGTAAAAGTACCGGATCAATTTGCAATGCAAGGTAAGCAAAGCGCTAGCCCTGCAAACCATGTCAAAGTCGATGACGCATGGCTTAAACAGTTTCAAGATGAAGAACTCAATCAACTGGTTGCTGAAGCGCTACGCAATAGTCCCGATATTCAAGTCATTGCAGCGAGGCGCTTGCAGGCAGAATCCTTGATCAATGCTGCCAGTGGCGCCCAGTATCCCGGCGTAAATGCATTTGGCAACATCGGTGGAAAAGTGGGCTCCAGTGGAACCGGACTAACCGGCTATTACATTGGTGCAGGCTGGGAGCTTGACTTGTGGGGTCGTGTGCGAACTTCCATTGCAGGAGCGGGTCAAAATGCTCGGTCAATTAATGCTGATCAAGATGCAGCGCGCTTATCGTTAATTGGTACATTAACTAAAACTGCTTGGCTCGCCAGAGCACTCCAAGAGCAAGCCCGCCTTACTAGTGAAAGTGCAGCCGCTGCACAAACAGTCTCTGACCTGACTGCGATTCGAGAAAAAATAGGCGCATCTTCCCAGGCCGATGTTTCCGCCAGCAAACTCATTGCCTCGCAAGCAAAAGAGCTCGCGCTCAGTACCGCACTCGCCCGAGATCAAGCCTTGCGTGCGGTAGAGGTATTGCTTGGTCGATACCCCGACGCAAAACCCTTAAATACAACACGCCTACCTCAATTGCCTGCGCCAGTGGCCCCAGGACTGCCAACAGACTTATTGGAGCGCAGGCCCGATATCATTGCCGCCGAAGCGCGGGTGAACAGCGCCTTTTATGCCACCGAAGAAAAACGCTTAGCGCGCCTACCTAAAATTAGCCTTACAGCTGGATTTGGCTACATAAATAGCGAAGTCTTTGCTTTAACCAGGGGTCCAAGCACAAGCTTGGGTACGGGCGCCAATGTATTTATCCCCCTCTTTCAGGGTGGCGCTATCGAGGCCCAAATTGCCTATCAAAATGCAGAAGCACAAGCTGCCATTGCCAATTACGGCAAAGTGGCATTAAACGCATTCAACGATGTAGAAAATGCACTCAATGGCGAAGCAACGTGGCGGGAACGCAGCACTCTCTTGCAAGGCCAGCTGACTGAGCAGCGCCGCTTAATGGACAATCGCCGTGCGGAGTTTCGCATTGGCCGAATTGATCAACGTCAGGTGCAGCAGGAAATTATTCGCACGAATGCCATTGAAATGAATTGGCGACAAGGGCAGGTAGATGCCTTAGCCCAGCGCGTCAATCTCTATCTTGCTTTGGGCGGATCCCCAACGGAATAATGACTTTATGCGTAATATAAGGCCCATTATGTTCAATTTGAATAACAGCATTGCTGGAATCGGTCTGATTGCATCCGTTTTTTTTACAGCTGGAGCTAATGCATCTCCTGAATTAGCCAAACAGAATACGTGCATGGGGTGCCATGCGATGGATCGTAAAGTAGTTGGTCCGTCTTATAAAGCGATTGCCACACGCTATCAAAGCCAACCGCGGGCACAAATGGTAGATACACTGGCCACTAAAATCCGCTTAGGCGGCGGCGGTGCATGGGGCGTAGTGGTGATGCCCGCCAATACCAAGATAAGTGAGGCCGATGCCAAAAAGCTCGCCGAGTGGATTTTGGATAGCAATAAGTAATTGGCGAATTTAATCGATCGAATGCAATACCATTACCTTTATTCATGAAGATATTTCTCTACCTACTCCTCTCATTGGCCCCCATTGCGGTTGCGTACACCAAGGCATTTGACGGTACGCGCATTAAGGAGCCTTTGATTGTGGTTTCTTACCTCAGCATCATGCTGTGGTCTGCGCTGTTTTCCACCATTACGCAATCTCTGACTGGGATTGAGATTAAGTACTCGATTGCCGTGTTTGCCCTTGTTCTGGGCTATGGTCATTTTCGTTTGGTGCAATTCCTGGCACAGCGTCGACGCGGCAAGCAGTAGGACATTAGCCCACTGAATCAGCATTCCCGCTGCTTGATTTGCAAAAGCAAAATAGAATGCACCATGGTTCATTTCTCTAGAAGGCAATTTCTAAAACAGCTTCCAGCTACTGGGCTTGCATTAGCCGCACCCTCGCTTGCTCTTTTTCCACTACTGGGATTGGCCTCGGCGTCTGCATTTCAGATCCACGATCTCGATTGGCTGGATGATGCCCGTGAACGCCCTGTCCCGGTTCGGCTTTACCAGCCCATTGCATCGTCCTCTGCGGCTCCTGCGCCGCTCATTATTTTTTCCCATGGCATCGGTGGTTCGCGCCTCGGTTATAGCTACCTCGGAAGCTATTGGGCAAGTCATGGGCTAGCCAGCTTACATGTCCAGCACATTGGTAGCGATCGCTCGATCTGGTTTGGAAATCCGTTTAATTTAGTATCCCGTCTACAAGAAGCAGCGCAAGAACAAGAAGCGCTTGCTCGGGTATTTGATTTACGCTTTGCATTGACTCAGATACTGCGCGATCCACTGGGTCAAGCAATCAACCCAAATCAAATTATTGCTGCCGGGCACTCGTATGGGGCCAACACCACTCTGCTTGCCTCTGGTGCGCGCGTCAATCGCGACAATATCCCCATTGAACTGAGTGATTCTCGCATCAAGGCTGCCATCGTAATTTCAGCTCCACGCTTTTATGGTCAAAAATCGGTAGATTCTATTTTGCAGCCGGTCCGCTTACCTACCTTGCACATTACAGCCACCGAAGACAATATCCAAATCCCAGGCTACTTTAGCGGCTATCCCGATCGCTTAGCTATTTTTGAAGCCATTGGGAGTGAACGCAAAGCCTTGGCTGTTTTTGAAGGCGGCTCGCACAGCATGTTTACGGATCGGACCCGTTCCGGCGGCGCCGTTTTAAACCACCAAGTAAAAGAGGCTACGCAAGAACTTAGCCTTGACTTTATTGCGCAGGTTTTAAACAACCAAGAGTCCGGCATTCCGTCATGGGCCATGCGCCACGAGGCGATTCTGTCGAAAGTCATTTCTTAAGTGGCGTCTGCTGGCCCACTGCAGAATTGCATTAGATCCTGTACATTGCAGTTATGACTGATCTCGCAAAACCATTTTGGATTCCCTTGTTTCCCTTGCAAACGGTTTTATTCCCGGAAGGGCTTATTGCGCTCAAGATATTTGAGGTGCGCTACCTCGATATGATGAAGGCATGCTTTAAAAATCAAGAATTCTTCGGGATTGTTGGAATTGAGGAAGGCGCTGAAATAGACGATCCGGCAAAGCCGAATATCCTCTTGTCTGAGTTTGGCACCCTCGCCAAAATTATTGAGTTTGATCCAATCCAGCCAGCCCTGTATATGACACGCTCGGTAGGGCATGCGCGGTTTTCGCTGCTGCAATCGAGGCGTGAAAAAAATGGTTTATGGATGGGCGAAGTGCAGTGCGTTGCCGCAGACCCAGACTTGGCAATTCCGGATGAATTGAGTGATGCCGCTCTCCTGCTTTCAGAAATCATTACTTCGGTACAAAAGCAAGGCCTCAGCGAGAATCAACTGCCCTTCCAGGAGCCCTATCGCCTCGATGATTGTGCTTGGGTCTCCAATCGCTTAGCGGAGATACTGCCACTTTCAGTCGCTCAAAAAAATCACTTGCTGATGCAAACGAATCCGCGATTGCGCCTTGATTTAATTCAGGAATTGCTCGAGGACGGCGTTGATTTAAATTCAACACTCCATTGATCACCTTCATTTAACGTGAGCCCCGGATCGTGATGGTGGATCTCTTTATTCAGCAAATGGTGCGTCAGTTAGTTGGTGGAAGCGGCCCACCCACTGCTTTCCTTACCCCTGCTGGCGATCCTGGTCTGCTGGGTCCGGACTCCATGCCATGGGAAGTGCATGCTGATTTCATGTCCATGATGATCGGCGGCATTTCATCACTGGTAATGCAAGCATTGCATCCCGGTGCGCTCGCCGGGGTCTGGGACCATTCGAGTTTTCGCACCGACTTACAAGGTCGTCTTGGTCGCACTGCTTTTTTTATTGCCGCCACCACCTATGGTCCGACCGCAATGGCCAATCAGATGATTGATAAGGTCAATCGGATCCATGGGCACATCACAGGTACCGATGAATTTGGAATGCCGTACAGCGCCAGCGATCCGCATTTATTAAATTGGGTTCACCTGACAGAAACCAGTAGCTTTATGCGCGCCTATCTGCGTTACCGTAATCCTCAACTAGCAAGCGTAGATATCGATCGCTACTTTGTTGAAATGCGCCTCATTGGAAATAGGCTCGGTGCCATCGATTTGCCGGATAACGCCCTTGCGACAGATCAGGCCATTGCTGCCTATCTGCCCGAGCTGCATTACGGCGAGCGGGCTCGCGCAATCGTCACATTGCTGGATGAATACCCCAGCAGTCTGCATTCACGGCCGTTTGTACGGCTCGTCAGTAAAGCCGGTTTCCTCAACTTACCCGACTGGGCATATCCCCTCATCGGTCGCAAAGTCCCGTCGGCGTTTGAGCGCAGCGCTGTTGAATCGGCCATTAACTTAATCGCAAAACCGGTCCGCAAGGCATTGCAAAATGGAGTTGCTGCCCACTCCTACCGCCGTATTTATGGACTTAATTCCAATAAAGGAAAAACCCATGCTGCCCAACATTAGCCTCACGCGCCTAAATGGCGAAACCGAACAGATGAGCGATTACGCCGGCAAGGTTCTACTGATCGTGAATGTAGCCAGTCGCTGCGGCTTCACCAACCAGTATGCTGGTCTTCAAAACATCTATGCGCAGTTTCAGGATCGTGGATTTGAAGTACTTGGCTTTCCCTGCAATCAGTTTGGCGGACAGGAACCGGGTAGCGCTACTGAAATCGAGCAATTTTGTAGCACGCGCTATCAGACTACTTTCCCGCTGTTTGAAAAAACCGATGTCAATGGCGAGAATGCCCATCCCCTATACAAATACATTAAGCATGCTGCTCCGGGGATTTTGGGAACTGAAGCCATCAAGTGGAATTTCACGAAGTTTTTGGTCGATCGCCAGGGTCAGGTTGTTCGCCGCTATGGCTCTGCAGACGATCCTGCCAGCATTGCAGGCGACATCCAAAAGATCCTCCAAAGCCCAGAATAAGATTACTGAAAATGTGGTTTTATCGTGCTCTGCACAATGGAAATTAAAGGCGTATATTACAAATAAGGGTTTTCCCCTAAAAGCCCTTTAATTTAACTGGAAAGAGCCTTATGAAGCCATTTTTTGCCAAACTCGTTTTGATTTTTAGCGCCCTTTTAGCGGGTAGAAAAGCCTTCCTACGTTACCAAGCAGCACGGATTCGCTAATTACCCTACTATTACTCGGACTGAAGTTTCCTCACAGTGGATTAATACATTGGAATACCGCATGCACTCAATTTTTAAACACACTGGGGCAATCTTAGTAAGCGTTTGCTTACTTAATTCAAGTCCATCGCTCGCAGAAGCTAGCCCAAAACAAAAAGAAGCCTATACCCAACAGTGTGTGCAGCAGCAACGAACCATTCACCAACGGTTGAGTGATAAGGTGAGTGACGCGGACTTTATTCCGTATTGCAGTTGTTTTGTGGGTGCCTTAGAGAAAAGGCTGACTCCAGAACAATTTCGTGAGATGGGTAATAGCACTAAGGGCGCAAAGCCTGCCTGGCTAAAACAAGCAGAGCAGCAAGCGGGCCGCTCATGCATTCCATCTGAGCCGAAGCTACAAGTCTAGGACTTCGGGTTAGTCTGATTGTTGGATTGATTGGGAGTGGCTGCTTGGCCATCCCGGTTTGCTTCGGTTGCTGAAGTGCTGTTCAGGGGCACAAAACTCATCTTCGTTCCATCCCAACGTTGGCCACACCAACACTCGCCTGCTTCGTTGATAATGCAAACGCCGGAACCGCAACACCGCTTATCTAAATTACTCATTTCAGACTCCGCCCATAAAAATACGCCATGGCATTGATTCTACCTAGGATAGAGGAAAAAAGTCAGGTCGCTGTCATCGGCGCTGGCTTAGCTGGCCTCAGCTGCGCGAGCGCTTTAGCCCAAGCAGGCATGCAGGTTCAGGTATTTGAAAAAAGTCGGGGCGTTGCTGGACGCATGAGCACACGCAAGGGCGATGGCTGGCAATGTGACCATGGTGCGCGCTACTTTACTGCGCGCGATCCCGCCTTTCAGAATCAACTGGCAATCTGGTTGGAGCAGGGAGCGGCTTCGCAATGGCATACCCCGATTGGGGTTTATGAAAACCAAACCTGGCAAAGCAGCAAACCTTCTGATCCCCGCTATGTGGGCACGCCGTGGATGACCTCGCCGGCCCACCATTTGGCAAAGTCCCTTGACGTCCATCACAGCCACACCATCACGCAAATCAATCGAGCTCCACACCAGTGGCAATTGCATACTGCGGAACATGGACTGCTGGAGTACAAACCCAATTGGGTCATTTTGGCGGTGCCAGCGCCACAAGCACTTCTACTCACCCAAAAAATCGATCCTGCTATTACCGCATTGTATGGCCAAGCAAAAACCGAAGGGTGCTGGACCATGATGCTGCGCTTTAATGAAGTGATCGCCATGCCGTTTGAAGCCGCCTTTATCAATGATGGCATTCTGAGCTGGGCGGCGCGCAATAATGCAAAACCCGAGCGCACTGGCGAAGAGGTGTGGGTGATTCATGGTCAATCGCAATGGAGCCAAGATCAGATTGACGCCGACCCGCAGACCATTGCCCCACAAATGATTGCAGCGTTTATCGCCATTGGTGGCAAGGCTCCAGCAGAGTGTGCGATCCATCGCTGGCGCTATGCCAGCAGTGACCCTGCGTACCAGCCCCGCTTCCATTGCAATTCAGAGCAAGGTATTGCCTATTGCGGAGACTGGCTGCATGGCGGTCGCGTAGAAGGTGCATGGCTCAGCGGCCACGCATTGGCAAATGCCATCATTGCCACGCATTAAGTCGCTGCTTCAGTGAAGGCGTTTTACACCGACCACTTTGTTCTGCCATTGCCAGAAGGCCATCGCTTTCCCATGCAGAAGTACCGCTTACTGAGGGAAGCCATTGCGACACATCCCCAGATTAATTTAATCGAAGCACCAGTTGCCACCGATACTCAATTGCTCTATGCCCATACGCCGAGCTACATTCAAAAAGTAGTTGCCGGTGAACTGAGCGATCAAGAGCAGCGTGCCATCGGCTTTCCGTGGAGCGACCGCATGGTTGAGCGCTCTAGGCGATCGGTTGGCGCTACCATTGCGGCATGTCAGTCGGCCCTAGTCGATGGAGTGGCTGTTAATTTAGCTGGCGGTACGCACCATGCCTACCGCGACCATGGTGGTGGTTTTTGTGTATTTAACGACGCCGCTGTTGCTGCACGCGTGTTGCAAAAAATCCAAGGGAGTGATTTTCGGGTGGCCATCATTGACTTAGATGTGCACCAAGGCAACGGCACTGCCGCTATCCTAAAAAACGATCACGGTATTTTTACCTTGTCCCTGCACGGTGAAAATAATTTTCCGTTTCAGAAAGAGGAAAGCAATTTGGATTTAGCGCTACCCGATGGGTGTGGTGATGACCTGTACTTAGATACTTTAAGCAATGCGCTGCATGTCGTTCAGACTCAATTTGATCCCCAGTTCATCATCTACCTTGCCGGCGCTGATCCCCATGAACATGACCGCTTAGGTAAGCTCAGCCTAACAAAAGAAGGGATGCGCGAACGCGATCAACAGGTCTACAACTGGGCTGCAGTGAATGCCCTACCAGTCGCCATTGCAATGGCAGGCGGCTATGGCAAAGACATGAAACTTACTGTCGAGATCCATGCACAAACCATCTTATCTGCTTTGTGCCTTGATCAGTCGCCCAGCCACAATGCGCGGTAACTGCCATTGGCGTCGTGGTCTTGGGCTTGTTTCTGCGGATTAAAGCGTCGCCCACCCCGCGGATCAGTGCCCCTACCAGCAATGTAGAGCCAATTGCCTTGATTGCTATACACATCGTAATCCAGTAGTTGCGACTCAAACCAAGCGGCGCCTGCACGCCAATCCGAATGCAAGTCATAGATCAAATAACTCGCCACCACTTGGCGCAAGCGATTCGATAGATAGCCCGTTGCTTTGAGCTCACGCATGCCGGCATCCACAATCGATTCTCCTGTGGTGCCAGAACACCAATGTTCAAAACCACGGGCATTGTGTATCGGCTTTTCTGACTGATTTAGACCGCTTGCACAATACAACTGATTTCCGTATTTAAGATGGAGTACGCGGAAATAATCACGCCAGAGTAGCTCAAACCAAAGCCAATAGCTTCCCTCATTGGCTCCTTGCTCTGACTCAAACTGCTTTAACGCTTGCATGATACTGCGCGCTGAAATACAACCCAAGGCAAGCCATGGGGATAGCTTGCTCGAATAATCGAGGCCGTGCAATTGATTGCGGGTTGCCTTATACGAGTGCGGCAGTGCGCGCTCTAGATATTGCCGTAGATGGGCTATTGCAGCAGTTGTGCCGCCACGGCAGGATTCTCGATAATGCGGGAAGGAACTGTGTGGATGGCCCGTGCGTTGAATTAGAGACTCAGCTCGAATTGGGGTCTGCGCACCTGGAATCAAGCCCGATCGATTAAAGCCCTCAGGTAGCGGCGGAATATGGCTTGGAGCTAGAACTGGCTCGGCAAAAAGGTATTTTGCTTTTTCGATTGCATTGCGAAACTGCGTAAATTGATCTGGCATTGCATCAGGCGCAAATGGCAAATTATTTACGGCAATCATGGTTGACTCAAGCTCGGCATGTACGGTGAGTCCGGCCTGCCTTAATGCAGTAATGGCCTGCATTTCCTCGGGCGCCTCAATCACCTCACAGTAGATCGTTTTAATACCGTGGTGATGCGCTGCATTGATGACGAGATCAACGGCACTGCTGGAGCTAGCCTGGGGCACTTGCAACTCCAGTAAATCCGATCCAAGCCGCTCTAGCTGCTGTTGCAGATCATTGAGTGCATCGCGCAAAAACTGCTGGCGGTGTTGGCTAATCCGTTCAAAGCCCCAGATAAGCGATTCTTGGGGTGCATGGACATAAATCGGCAGTAGATGATCCGAAGCCTTGCATGCGGATAAAAAGTTAGGGTTGTCTATCAGCCGTAGGTCGGACCGAAACCAATAAAGGGCTGTATTCACTGCGGCTGCGGTTGCTGTGGGAATAAAAAACTATTCCACTGTTTCTTCGATTTGTTCCCAGGTGCTATCGCCCAGTTTTTTGACCGTCATCAGGTAATTCCAGTTTGCTGGGATACCGCAGGTCCAATCATGTGGGCCATTTTGCAACAACAAATTGGTTTGATTGCGCTGGTCGTAATACAAAAAATAGGTTTTTCCATGAATGGGATTAAAACCAAATTTAGCGGCGTGGACCATTTCGGTAGCGTCCAGGCGAGACTGCAAGGCTTTTGCCTGCTTCATGAGAACGGTAGCTTGCTCCATGATGCGGTCATACTCTTGCTTGGCATTTTGACGAGCGACATTGACTGCCTTATCTTTTTCTTCGGTTACCTTAATCGGTGCGAAAACAGGAGCGCCCACTTCCATCGGGTACTCAATTCCCGCATGCCGTGCTGGATCCTTATCTTCAATGCGCATCGTTATTCCTAGCTGAGGTAAACCAAAGGACGGATGCCGCCCCTCACAAGATACAAATTATAGTAATTTCAGGCAATTATTGCTGAGTACTGCCCTGCTGGCGCTCCTGCACAGAGGCAATATTGGACATCCCTGCCTCGATTGAATGGCTTCCCAGATAGCCCAAGTCACGCTTTGCCCGCTCAATCGAGACCGTAAATGGAAAACCCATTAAACGCACCATTTCCCGCACAATCGGCGGTTTTCCAGGCATAGGCAAATACGTCCAGCCCGTTTCGGTAAAAGCACCAAGCCACCAGGCTAGCTTTCGTGGAACAGATAAGGTGGGTACCTGAAATCCACTGACCTCCAGTCGCCTGGTCATAAACACCCGAAAATCAACCGGCTCACGATCGCTGATATTAAAAACACCGCCCGACTGAGTGTGCTGCATGGCGCGTTGCAATGCATCGCATAAATTGGCAATGGAGCAGGTTGAAAATGGATAATGCCCCTGACTAAACCAGCCAAATTGACCACGATTGGATGCGGGGCCAATTTCAGTATCGATGCTATCGCCTTTGCCCCAAACAAAACTGGGGCGCAACACCACTACCCTCATGGCAGTCTGTGGTGCAGCCAATACCGATGCCTCAGCAATGGCTTTACTGCGGGTATAAGGTAAATAATGTTGCGGCGTGATGGGTGCGGACTCGGTTACGTTGAAAAGTGCCGTAGGCTTACTCATCACTACTGATGCAGCGCTGATATAAATAAACTGCGCTACGTTTGCTGTTGCAGCCGCACCCACTAGTGTCTGGGTCAACCGGACATTACTCTGCAAAAGGAAATCGGCTGGAGCGGTTAAATCACGGCAGCCCGCCGCATGAATCAGCACATCCATTCCAATTAGGGCCAAACTCAGTTCGTCTTGGTTTTGTAAGTCGCCCTCCCATGGCGATGCCCCCAATGCGCGGATCGCATCCGCTTTCTTAGGCGAGCGTACGGAGCAGGTCACGCTGTGGCCAGCGGCTAGAGAGTGCTTGAGAAAGTGGCTGCCAATAAATCCGGTGGCGCCAACAAGAAAGATCTTCACGTAGGTGCTAGCCGCGCTGTATTATTTCTGCTATGAATCATATGAATTCAAGCCATGGCTGATTTTGCACCCGTCATCATCATCGAACTTTTTCTCGTCTTTGGTGGCGTTGTGGCATTTGCCTTGTGGCAATTTCGCGACCTACGCAAGGAGCGCGAAAAAAGAATGCGACTGGAAGACAAGCAAGCAGACAAGGGCGAATGAAATCGCCGTCCTGCTGTACGGCAATAAACTGGATTTAAAAGTTTAGAGCCGAGACGAACCAAGACAGAATTGAAATCGTCGAAAAGATTGCAATGAATGCAATTGCTAATCCACCGTAAATTGTTACCAGCTTGTTTTTTGTTTCGATTGCTTTGCTATTGCTCATTGCATTTCCCCATGGTTAACCGCATTAGGCTTGACGTGCCTTTGCCTTCGCTTCTGTGTCTGCACTTTTTTGACGGAAGTCGACAAGGGGGTGATAGCCCATCTTGTAGCAGGCACAATGCTCGCCCAAAATCCATCGGGCCAACTTAATTTTAAGGGCTTTTACCATCACAGACTACCTTCTCAATTGAAATAAATTGCCAATAGTAGCCTTAAATCGCTTGATTTGCTGCCGTGTTGTATTTTTCACATCAAAATCAACAAATCACCTCCTCGGTACAATCACTCCATGCCTTTTAACTTTGACGCCCCTGTAGATCGAAGAAATAGTGACTCCATTCGCTGGGATCGCTATGCAAGCGATGATGTCATACCACTATGGGTCGCAGACATGGATTTTCAGTCGCCCCCGTGCGTAATTGATGCACTTGCGGAACGGGTTCAGGATGGTGTTTTTGGCTACACCCATGCGCCCGACTCCTTGCGCAGTGCAATTGCGAGTTACATGGCAGCGCACTACAACTGGAAAGTCGATCCCGACTGGATTGTAATTTTGCCGAGCGTGGTTTCTGGGCTTTACACTGCCGTGCGTCAGCTGACCAATCCAGCGGAACACATTTTAGTTCCCCAGCCGGTCTACCACCATTTACGCCTCGCCTGTTCTGAAGGTCCGCGCGCATACACCGAGATCCCCTTAGCACTCGAAAACGATCGGTGGGTTTTGCCATGGCAAGCGCTCGATCAATTTCGCCAAACCAATACGAAATTAGCGTTGCTTTGCAATCCGCAAAATCCAGGCGGAACGGTCTATACCCAATCAGAGCTACTGCAGTTTGCTGAATTTTGTGAGGCGCATGATTTGCTGATTTGTTCTGACGAGATTCATGCAGGACTGGTGCTAGATAAGCAAGTCCGTCATATTCCGATTGCTAGCCTTGATCAGCGCATTTCGATGCGAACCGTTACCCTGATGTCGCTCAATAAAGTATTTAACTTTCCTGGAATGGGTTTGGCATGGGCTATTGCAGAAAATCCCCGCTTGCGCGCAGCGATGCAAACCGATTTACACCGCACCATTGCAGAACCAGGCCTTATGGCCTATACCGCTACTATGGCAGCACTGCGTGACGGGGAGGAGTGGCGTCAATCCTTACTGCAATACCTACGGGGCAACCGGGATTATGTTGCGAAGCGCCTACAGGCGATGGCCCCACTCACCCTAGCAAAGACCGAGGCCAGTTATTTGGCGTGGATCGATTGCAGCGCGCTCAAATGCCCTGATCCCCATGCGCTATTTTTGAGTTTCGGCCTGGCGCTATCGCCCGGCACTCAATTTAATGCGCCGCAATTTGTTCGACTCAATTTTGGTACGCAGCGCGCACTACTTGAGCAAGCGATGGACCGCATGGCCCTGGCGCTGGCATCCGTAAAAAGATAAGCAGTCTATTAGCGCTGGATTTCGTTACGCAGGGCAACCAGTAAGGGGTGGTCGCTCGGAAAGTCGCCCTGATCTACTGCGGCCTTCACCTCAGGGAGGCGATTGGCAATTTCTTCATTGCCCTGAAAGATCATGGTCCATTTTAGAAAACTGCGGCGTTCAATGGTTTTACGGTTAATCAACTTAACGTTTTTATGGCGATCATCTTTTTGAATCTTTTCCCACAGGCGATCGATCGAGTTGGCCGGGCCTTCGATCACTTGACCAAAGCGCTGATCTTCAAAAATCAAAACCCCAGTAATGCCAAGCGCTTGGTTGCGCATATAGGAGTGATATAGCAGGCGCATTAATCCCAAAAAGGACATTTCCTGGGCAGGTTGGCTGACGTAGGTCAATTCAACTAAATCAGATGAGGGAGTTGGCATGCTTCACTTTTATCAAGGTATTGACCCATACTACGCACTTAATTTAAAAATGGCAGTAGTCGTAAACCCCCAATGTAATTCGAAGTGGTATGCGCTGCAGAAAGGAAAAAACCCACTGCAATGAGTGGGTTTTTGCTAATACTAGGCTCTATAAAGAGCTAAATCGCCTTTATTTCCACTTGTTGTCTTGATTCATGTCTTTCAAAATAACAACGGTGAATATCACCACTAGCAAAATTGCAATCACAGTTCCGAAACCCATCGTACGCTCCTTATGTTGTCCACTTAGCCTTAAATGCAGTGCTAAGCGGTATTTGTGGCCAGATTAAACCTGCTTTTTATCAGCGGCAACATGACCACAATCGCTGCCAGTAATAAGACTATTTCGATAATATACACAACAATGTAGCCGCCTGCAGCCCCGGCAAATGGGCTTGCGAGGTCCCGAATCACTCCGCCCAAGGCAATTGCGGTCCCAGCAGCGGTCGCTTGCACCGCGCCCCAGGCACCTAGGGCTAAGCCACTTTGCTTTTTGGGGGCTAGGCGCATGGTGGCGGTAAGCGTTCCATGCCCAAACAAACCACTGCCAAAGCCAATCAATAGGATGCCAAGTGCAAATAGGGTGGGCGAGCCCAAGGGGGCAGCCAAAATCACCGCTAGAAATGCGGGTAGACCAACAAACGCACCATTCATTGCCATCCGAAATGCATCGTAGCCCTTGCCTAGAACATGCGATGCCAAACCAAAGCCCAATAGCCCACCAATCGCTAGGGTTGCAGTCAGCGAGGTGGTTGCACCTACGCTCATATTCAGTATTTCACCGCCGTAGGGCTCGAGCAAAATATCTTCCATCGTGAATGCCATGGTCCCCAGACCCACTGCAAGCAAACGCCGAATCGCATGATTGCCTTTGCAAAAGATACTCCACGACTCTGAAAAACTAACGTTTACTTCGCGCGCCGCCACCTTAGCTCGATCACGGCACTCTTGTTTCCATAGCGCTACTACGTTGAGCACCATGATCACAATAGCGGCACCTTGAATCACCTGAATCAAGCGCCCCGGACTGTACTCGGATAAAAGTTCACCAAAAATCAGCGCGCTGGCAATCATGCCAACGAGCATCATCACGTACATTAATCCAACCACTTTGGGTTGCGATTCCTCTTTGACGAGATCGTTAGCCAAAGCCAAGCCAACGGTTTGCGTAATGTGTACGCCAGCGCCGACGAGCAGAAAAGCGACTGCAGCGCCCAATTGCCCAATCCAGGCTGGAGCATTACTAGACTGCCCTGCTCCAGACAAAACCAGGAGCGCAAACGGCATGATCGATAGCCCACCAAATTGCAACATCGTGCCCATCCACATGTAGGGCACTCGGCGCCAACCCAGATGGGATCGATGGGTATCGGATCGGTAGCCAATCAGCGCACGAAAAGGCGCAAACAGCAAAGGCAAGGAGATCATGATGGCGACAAGCGATGCTGGAACTTTTAGCTCAACAATCATCACGCGGTTGAGGGTTCCAACCAGTAAAACCAACATAATTCCAACCGAGACCTGAAACAAAGACAATCGCAATAAGCGCGAGAGTGGGAGATCATCGGTCGCCACATCGGCGAACGGCAAGAAGCGGGGTCCGAAGTGAACCCACGTATCAATTAATTTTTGACTAATGCGTTTCATAGCGCAGAACTCACTGTGTCCTGCTTTAATTTAAATGGCTGTAAAAAAGGGTCGTGCAACATGCTGCCAGACCCTTTTTCACAGACCAGTCACTACTTTTTCGCCACAGGTGCCGCGGGTGCGGCTGCTGGAGCACCAGCTTGAACGCTGGCATTACCATTCAAAAATGCTTTGACCCAAGTTGTATTGTTCAAAATCATTGTGTGAACGGCAAATGAACCTACAGCTACTGCCCCGATGATAAGAGGAAGACCAACCGTTGGTTTTACTACGCACCACATTTTTCCGTAGATCATGTCATCTCCTTATTTCAGCCAAGGTGAATAGATGTAGGCCAGTAAATGGGCAAATGCTGCAATCATGCCAAAAAACTGTGTGCCTTGAATCAGGCTTCGATGCAACTCCTGAGACTCGTCTTCGGTTAGGCCAGTAGGCCAAACCTTGTTTGCGTCTGACATAGTGATATCTCCTTGCTCGACTTCAATACCCGTGCCAATCCTGCACGTCGGATTTATTTATGGGTACCCATAAATACATCCGACTAAGTAAATTAAAATTTACATAGACGAATGTCACAATATATTTACAAAATAAGCAAAAAAAGTCAATTTATTTATAGGGTTATTGTTTAAATTATTAATAATCAGTGACTTACAGAATATAAGTCGATGCAGTGCAGCAAGATCCGAGACCTATTTTGGCTGCTCTTCCCGTTGTTGCCGTTCTTCTTTTTCTAGTTTTCGAAAGGCATAAATCAAGTACAACTTCACCAGTAGCATGGCCGCAATGGCAATGCCAATTAGGTAGGCAATAAAGCGATAGAAATTAAAGTCGTCCATTGCAAATGTGTTGTTTCATCAGTACGTATCGTATGACCAGTATTACGGCGCCAAATCAAATACCAATACCTCGGCATTCACACCATGCTCGAATAGAAGCATGCCCTCACCCTCCACCATCAATGCATCTCCCGCTTGTAGCTGCTGACCTTGCACCATCAGCCCTCCTGTGACCAGATGAACATATGCTTTGCGTGCAGGATCTAACTGCAGCTTAGCGGTTTCGGCGCCATCAAACAAGCCTGCATGGATTTTTGCATCGGCGTTGATACGGACTGAATCATGCTCGCCATCATGCGATGCAATTAAACGTAAAGTACCTCGCTTAGTGGCAGGTGAAATGGTCTTTTGCTCATACCCCGGTTCGACCCCTTTCTTGAGAGGCTCAATCCAGATTTGTAAAAAGTGGGTTTCTTGATTTTGGGCATGATTAAACTCACTGTGCTCAACACCGGTACCTGCGCTCATGCGTTGCACATCCCCCGGTGGAATGCTTTCGACATTGCCCATGCTGTCCTCATGCGCTAATGCACCTGAAAGGACATAACTCACAATCTCCATATCGCGGTGACCGTGCTTACCAAAACCGCGGCCAGCAGCAATCCGATCCTCATTGATAACGCGTAAATTACCCCACCCCATAAATTGCGGGTCGTAATAGCTGGCAAAGGAGAATGAATGAAAGCTTTTAAGCCAGCCATGGTTAGCGTAGCCGCGGTCGCTGGATTTTCGAAGCAGGATCATGATCTATTAATAGTAAAAGGAAACGGATATTGAGCGAAAGCTTAGCTTACAGCCATTCCAGACCCAGGCTCAAACCGGCCAATCACAGCAGCACGTGAGAAGCCGTCTGCCCGCAAGATTGCTAAAACCTCAGCTTCTAGTTCAGGGGCGCATGAGATCAATAAGCCGCCACTGGTCTGTGGATCCGTTAAGAGATGCTGCTGCCATATGCCCGGCTGGTTGGATAAAGTGACTTCATTCCCATAGGCCGCCCAATTGCGGGTAGAGGCGCCGGTATAGATATCGCCTTGCGCCAGCGTCATCGCTTCATCGACGATTGGAACCGCACTCCAGTTCAACGCAGCTCGCAAGCCAGCGCCGCGAGCCAATTCCAGTAGGTGCCCAGCTAAGCCAAAGCCAGTGACATCGGTCATTGCATGAACCCCATCGAGGCGTGACAATGCCAGTCCTGGCTTATTTAATTGTGTTGTTAAGGCAATCATTTCGCGATAGCCCGCATCCGATAAGCGCTCTTTTTTGAGTGCGGCAGACAAAATACCAACCCCTAGGGGTTTACTCAAAATAATGCTATCGCCCACTCGGGCCCCGTTGTTTCGTTTTAGATGCTTAGGATCAACAAGGCCAATGACAACCAAACCATAGATGGGCTCAACCGAATCAATTGAGTGTCCACCCGCAATCACTATTCCGGCGTCAGCACATACTGACTCACCGCCAGCGGTAATTTTCTGGATGACATCGAGCGGTAATACATTGATTGGCATGCCCAGCAGGGCCAAAGCAAACAGCGGCTGTGCGCCCATCGCATAAATATCCGAGATGGCATTGGTTGCTGCAATCCGCCCAAACTCATAGGGGTCATCGACGATCGGCATGAAAAAATCAGTGGTCGCCACAATCGCTTGGTTCGGATTGATTTGGTAGACCGCTGCATCTTCATTATTCTCATTGCCGGCAAGCAAAGCGGCTGGTAGCGCGCGCAAAGGGGATGCCTTCAGAATGCTGCTTAAGACGCCGGGCGCAATTTTGCAGCCGCAGCCGCCGCCATGCGAGAGGGATGTTAGACGACCGTTATAGTACATACATGGGTAATTTCGAAAAGAAAGGACTTATTTTATGCGGTATCACCCGATAGCCCTAATCTTCAGAAAGAACCTAGCTTGCCGATGGCCACAAAATATAGATAAAAATACCCAACTGCAGCACATTGATCACCACGCTCAGTCCATGTAAAAGGCCAAAATGCTTCTTATCTTTGTTGTCTGACGCTTTATTGATCGCAGGGGTAAGAATGAATTGCGCTATCGCAAAAAGAATAGCGCATAGAAATGTGAGCGTACTAATCAGCGCATCACTTGCCAACAAGGAGGCAGCAATGCAAGTAAAGCATAAAAAAGCGTAGTACTTTGGAAAGAAACTACGCACATACTTACTGGACCATTCGGCTGGTAGCACCTTAAACACGGTGGGCGCTACTGCAATCGTAAAGAACACCATGATGCCGACCATGGCTGCAACAATGTAGAGGCTAATTAAGTTGGTTGACATAGCTGCTTTTCATTAACGGGTTAAAAAGATAAAAAATGGTATCGCAAAAAAGGCTGGCTCTAGGCATTAGTCTGGCTTTTTCAAGTCAATTTGCGCCGTCATCTTGCCGGCAAAAATCATATCCAATTGCACGCCGTCATTTCCTTGTACCACCTGAATGCCTTCTTTCTCAGACGGAGCCGTTTTTTCCACGGTCAGCATATTGCTAGGCCAGTCCACGCGTATTTTTGCTGCCATGGGCAAGTAGCCATCTAAGTAGCGGCGCATCAGAGGGCCAGCATTTAAGCGATATTGACCTGCTCCTACCTGATCCAAGGCTTTGGATTGCAAATCAATGCAAATCGATGCGCCACGCTCAACGTCGGTCAAAACCACTTGATTATTTTTTACTTCCGCTGAAGCCATCTTATCAATGCTTTTGACTGCAATCGCTTGAATACGGCCGGGATTAAAGACAATCACCACCTTACGGATGGGGTCGAGTTGGTAGTGGCATGTTGCAATCTGCACACTACCACTCTCCAAGCTGGCCGCAGTAATCTTGACTCGCGATTCATAGGAATAAGCATTCGGGTCAGGGCGTTCTTTTAAATATTTAATCTGGCCTTCCGTCGCAATATCCGAAAACTCCAACGCAAATACGGACGCACTACAGAACAGCAGAGTGACTAAAGATAGACTTTTAAACATATTAAAAATGATTGTCGATCACCATTTCTGATTTAGGAATGAATCCGGGCTTAGGCCATGCTGCCTGAGTTCCTTTGCCAATGACGAGCATTGCGGCAACTGCATAGTCTTTGGGCAGATGAATGAGCTCAGCAACCTTCTTAAAATCAAAACCGACCATTGGGCATGAGTCGTATCCCATCGCCTTTGCTGCCAACATCATGGTTTGCAATAGGATGCCGGCAGAGCGCATGGCCTCATCGCGTTGCAACTGCTCATTACCCGAATAAAACGGATTAATCCATGGTACCAAGATGTCTTGCGCTGCCTTCGGCGCATTCACCCAATAGCGTGCAGGATCTTTATCCCATGCTTTGATATCAACCGTTACTACGAATAGGAGTGAACCATCGGTAACCTGCGCTTGATCATGGGCTGCTGCGCGCAACTGCACTCGCAATGCTTTGTCTTTCACATTGACTAAGCGCCAGTGCTGAATATTGAAAGATGATGGCGCTTGCATCGCCAGATCAATTAAGGCGTCAGTTTCAGCGGGACTAATCTGGTGCGCAGCATCAAAGTGCTTTACTGCTCTACGCTGGCGAATGGCATCTAGTGTGTTCATACGGCTCCTATTAATTTTCTGGTAACAGCCTACTGTAATAGAAATTACGAAAATAGGACGGCTTCCTCAGGAAATCCCAGGAAAATCAGCGAAGACCGGTTTTGAGGCGTCTGAACAGGCAGATTCAGTAGAATAGCCACTCATGAAAAATACAGGCCATCTTCTATTTTTACTTGCTTTGAGCGTGCTCTTTCGCCCTGCCTTGGCGATTGACCTGCAGCCAGGTGACATTGTCGCCCCGCCACCCAATGTTACCGTGGCAACCCTATCGTACGTCAACAGCCAAAACAACGACTTATTCCAAAATGGCGTCAACACTGGCGCGGATCCCAAGCTCGAAAGCAATTCGGTGTTTTTACGGTTGACGCACACCTACTCGATTGGCTCACTGCCTGCAGTTAGCTTCGTGCAAACCGGAACTGGCGCCCTCTCAACCGATGGATCACTGTCGGCCTTTCCGGGCAGCAAGGGCATGACAGACTCCAGTATCGTGACAGCGATTTGGCCTTACTCTAATCATGCCACTAGAACATACCTTGGGCTTGCGGCTTACCTGTTTTTACCTACCGGCGAATACTCTAATGCCAAAGCCTTCAATTTAGGTAGCAATCGTTATGCACAAGCATTGCAAATGGGCTACCAGCGCCCCGTCACTAAGAATATAGACGCTGCAGTTGCCGTTGATTCCACCTGGTTTGGCGCCAATAGCGCCTGTGCCGCAGCTTGTTTATCTAATCAAAATCTGCAGCTGACACAAAAGCCCCTCTATACCGCCCAAGCCGGACCGATTTACAAGATCAATCAAACCTATACGGTAGGGGCAACTTACGTCTATGTCACTGGTGGTGAAACCGCATGGAATGGAGTTGAGCGAAACAATACCCTCGTTACCCAGCGCTATTTTCTCAGTGGCGTAGCCCACACGCGGGTAGGTCGATTTACCGTGCAATACGGCAACGACATCACCACCATGAATGGCTTTATGGAAAGCAACCGTTTTATAGTGCGTTATGCCAAGGCATTTTAGATGTCCATGCTACGTACTTATACTTTCCTTATTGCGACAATTCAAGTTGCTGTTTGTGAATTATTCCGTTAAGTGGATCACAAAGCACTGAGTCCTCATGAGGTTTAATTGAGACAACATCTATTTAAAATTGCTGCATTAATTACATCGTTACAGCTAATGGCTGGACTTGCTGTTGCATCGGAAGATGAAAACAAGTTTTCATCGCGCTTTGAAAACGTCTCGGAACAATATGCTCGAGATCGCATTTTAGAGTTTTGGGGCTACCATGACTCACAAGGGAGTGATGTCTATAAAAATACCATTCGGCTACGCTATTACCAGCCCCTGAACATTAATCGTTTTAGTGGCACCTTGCGTCTGGATACGTCGTATGTGCGGGAATACGGTGCTGGTATACCCATCACCTCATCCGATCGCTACAGTGAAAGCAACACGATGCTCACCTTCTGGGGAAACCATCCCAACTTCTTACCAAGATGGGGCGCAAATTTAGGCGCTCGGGTCATTTTTCCTTTTGGCAATAACGGCCAGTGGGCAGCTGGACCCCAAGTTGGTGCTAGCTTTAGGCCTAAGGGGAATAACCCCCTGGAGATTACAGACTTCTCGCCCCTAGCGCGCTATATATATGGCTTTGATACGAAAAGCAATTCGTTTCAAGTGAACCCCAATCAACCATCATTGATACGCAATCTCCAGCTCTATCCCACCGTTGGATTTCGATTAAGTGCTAATACACAACTGCGACTGTGGGATGAAAATGGCGCAGTCTATAACTCTGCCGGCGGGGGCTGGTTTGTCCCGATTGATGCGATGATGACACACCGGGTTAACAAACATTTTCTATTTGCTGTCGGCGCAAGTAAGCAGATTATCCAATCGTATCTTCAATACGATTGGTCTGTTTATAGTAAGGTGTCATTCAATTTTTAACCACGTACTACCTACTTAATAAAACCTTACCAAGCCTGTTTCTTACCATCCACCCAGGTTTGTTTAACCTTTATATCCCGAATATCTGCAGCAGGGGTCGTGCGCGGATTTTTTTCTAGCACGACAAAGTCAGCTTGCTTGCCTACCTCGAGACTGCCTACCTTATCGTCAGCAAAAATTTGGTAAGCCGCATCAATGGTGATGGCACGAATGGCGTCATCGACACTAATGACTTGATCCGGGCCCAATACTTTTTTGGGCGGTAACTGCCATACGCGGGTAACTGCTTCGGTTATGTAATTGAGAGGACCCACATTCGAAACTGGAGTATCGCTGTGCAATGTGAATTTTCCACCTAAACGCTTAATTTCAGCAGCGGGATCAATGCGCTTAGCACGGTCTGAGCCAATAATATGATTATCGAATGCCGACCCCCAATAATGCACATGGCCAATCGTAAAGCTGGGTACTACCCCCAGTTGCACGGCCTTCTTGGCCTGAGATGGATTATTTACGGTGAAATGCTCAATCCGCAAACGGCGATCTTGGGGCTTAGAATTGCCCGCGAGTAATTTAGAGTAGCTGTTCAGCGCCTGATCAATTGCCTTGTCCCCATTGGAGTGCGTTGAAATCTGCCAGCCCTGATCAAAGTAGGACTTCATCGAGGCTTGTATATCGGCATCTTTGTAATTGAGGGACCCACTCCACTTTGTGCCCTTGGGATAGCTATATGGCTCATTTAGTGCAGCAGTTAAGCCCTGAGTAGAGCCATCTGCCACGTATTTGATTCCAATAAAACGCAGCATGTCATCGCCATCATTGGGCTTAATCGTTTTATATCCAGGGGGCATGGCTTGGCTGAATAAATAACCACGCACGCGTATAGGAGAGGCATTCTTCGCAAAGATTGCCCTATAGATTGCAATTTCTTTATCCACACCGAAATTGCCGCCGACACTCATTTCTGAGGCTGTTGTTACTCCCGTCGCTGCAAAACGTTTCATTGTTTGCTGGACAGCGCCAAATAATTGCGCTTCGCTTGGAACTGGCATTTTGGCCATAAATGGTAAGTAAGAAGGTGGCTCAACCAATTTACCAGTCAGCTTGCCTTGTGCATCTTTTACATAGATGCCGCCACCAGGAGGATTGGGTGTTTTATTGGTAACGCCCGCAAGCTCAATTGCTTTGTTATTCACGTAACCGATGTGACCCGATTGATTGACGATAAAAATAGGAACGTCTTTGGAAACCTTATCTAAATCATCTGCCGTGAGTTCTGCCATAAATGGGCTAGTACGGGATGGATCAACGCCGAAGCCGAAAAGCCAACCCCCAGGAGGAATGGTTTTGAGGTGCGCCTTCATTTTTGCAATGAGGGTCTCCTTGGTATCGTAGGGCAAGGTAAAGTTACTGAGATTTAATCCTAGACCCTCAAATACTGCGGTGATCATGATGTGAACGTGGGGCTCTACAAACCCAGGCATCAAGGTTTGACCCTTGAGATCAATGACCTGAGTTGTCTTGGATTGCCAGTCTTTGGTAATCGCATCCTTTGTGCCAAGCGCAACAATTTTTCCGCCCTGCACAGCAATCGCTTGCACCTCTTCATTCTTCGCATTCACAGTAACAACCGGGCCACCATAAAAAATCGTATCGGCATTGCCTTTAGCAAGAGCAAATCCACATTGAGCGATTAGGGCGAGTACAAGGAATTTAGAAGTGAATTTCATTATTACCTTTTAGGAAGAAACCATAGACAACTTAGAATACCAAAAAGAACCATTCTAGAAAAGAATAGCTTGGGAGGCTTAATAAGCTATCCTAATCAACCTTAACTGGGTAATTGGGCTGCCTCTGCACAATTATTGGTTGCGGGCTTACCAGCCAAGCGATCTTTAATCCACTCGCGATACAAAGGTCCAGCGGTTCCAGGCGTTGTAAAGTGGCTTTGCGCTCCTGGCAACTGAACACGATTTACATTCGCGCCAGTCTGGCACTTTTGTACTTGATAGAGCTTGCCTTGAATAGGTGGCTGGGTAGTATCTTTGGTGCCCCAATAAATGACTACCGGCGCTACTGGATTCACAGGCGCTACGGAACTCTGAATAAATGCTTGAATCCAAGCTAGGGTATTGGTTGGTTTTGGTTTAAGTAGCTTGGTAAATTCTTTGCCGTATGCAAAAACAATCGTATCCGCTGCAGCATGTACGCATTTATTTGAATAAATTGCTTGAATAACTTTTGCGCCTTCATCTGTCAATATGTCCGTCAACTTGAGGTTGGAGTATGCAGACTGGGTGCCATACAAAGCCATCGAGAAATGCGCAAAGCTCAAAATGTCGGTTGAGAACGAGCTCTGCAATTGGCCCAAAATCTTATCGGCAGTAGCTTGGTCAATCTTGCCTTTAGGCAAACTTGCTGCCATATCGTAGGGAGCTAAGGCCACAAATCCTACAAAACCAATTCCGTCCGCAGCCGTTCCGGCCTGAGAAATATAGTCAGGCAGACTTGCAGCAGCTAAAACCGAGCCCCCGCCTTGAGACCATCCATAGGCAACCGCCTTTTTTCCAGCTCCTGTCTCCTGCATGGAACTAGCAGCACGCACAGAATTAATCAGATCGCGCGACTGTGTCGCTGCAACTGCATATTGGTGAATGCCGCCGCCACCCTGCCCTTGGTAGTCGGTTGCAACTACGACGTGCCCATCTTTAATAAACTCTTCCACGCTAGGAATGCCGTAATCGGTCCACGAATTTCCACCAACCAGGAAGTATTCATTAAGCGGTACTGCTGGGTTCAAAATTTGAGAAGGACCGCAATTTTGGGCAGCTCCTGTTGTGCCATGAGACCAAGCCATGATTGATCTACCCTCTTTCGGTGCAGGGCCCACTGGCGCAACGACTAATCCAGTTGAAATGGTTTTCTTACCCATGACATCCGATGAAATATAGGCTATTCTCCTGGCCTGCGCACCTTTCACGGAAGTCGCAATTTGCTCTTTAGCAATAACTTGCCCCAACTTACCCTCTGGTGCCATCTTCATGACTGAGGCATAAAAAGGTTGCATGGGCGGATTGGCGTGGGATGCTGAAAAACCAAAAAGGATGCTAAGGGTTAAGGTGACGAGTAGTTTATGCATACCAATATCCAAAAAATGTCAGGGTCGTTTTTGAGATCAAAAAAGTTGTTTATTTCAGAATAACTACAGTCGCCGTTGCCCGAGCGCCCCAACCCGATGGGCCGCCAGGAGTATTGCTGACGTAATACATTGGGCCCGCTCCAAACGAAAATGGTACGCCGCCAATCACCATTAATTTAGAGGCTCCAGCGTACAGCGGATTGGAGGTGCGGCGGGTATCGTAGTTATAAAGCGCTTCCATATTGACGGTATAAGTCAACGCCTCTTTCGTAGTGTAGGCAACAAAGGGTTGGCCGTATAAATTGTTTTGCGTACCAAAGGCGGCGTTACCGCCTGCATTCCACGACTGGTAGCCAAGCAAGCCATAAGTCCAAGGACCTGCGCGATTGAGAACAACACCAGTTACACCTAAACCAGTTTGCTGCGACCCAAACTTACCGCTATTACCGGATGGGGATTGTGCATAGGGACCAATACCCCAGATCCAAGAAGAATTAGTGTTTGGCGCATAAAAGGATTCGATGGTGACGTTCGCAATACCGTAACCAGAATAAGGTTGTCCCGTTGCGCCTTGAATATTCACCTCCCTAGCGCCCGCAATAATCGGACGCACGATGAAAGTATCTCCACCACCTAAATTAAACGGCATTACCGGCTGAAATAGCAATGTTTGCTCTGAGCCGCCCTGGGTTGCCCCTACGCCCCGACTGAACTCATACTGCAATGGCACTGAAATCATGTTAGCTATCGGGTTTGCTAATTTTTTTGCAATGCCCACCTTGTCAATATCGCCACCAGCTGCCGATGCGGTAGCGGTCTTTGCCTCTTGTGCGAATGCGGCACTGGTGGAGAGTAGGGCTACCAATACGGTAGCCTTAATGGTGTTAAAGGTGTTCATAAATGAAATGGAAGCGAGAATTAGAATTTAAAGGTGATGGCGACTTGGGGTCCAAGCATGGTGGTCTTTTGCAATACACCACCGTCTTTCATATCGTAATAAAGAGCGCGGTACGTTAGAGAAGCATCCACCACCTTATTAAATGTCTTCCCAATGCCGGCCATGGCCTGCCAGGTTAGATTGGTGGTGCCACCGCCACTGCCAATATCACCATAAAACGGGATATACCAGCTGGAATCGGCAATCCGGTAGCGGCCCTTGGCGCCAATAATCGGATCAACCGTGGAGGTCTTTTTAGAGATGGTTTCTTTGTCGGGTGTGCCCACTAAATTTCCGCTGAGTGTAGCCGTGATATCGATTGCACGAACGCCTAGCAATGCATCAACGTAGGCATCTTTTGTATTAGTAAGTGTGTACGTAAACGCACCCGTTAAGATAGTTTGCTGAAGAGTAACCTTATCTGCGACTGTGGCTGCGCCCTGGGGAGTCATGACCGGAATCGATCCCGAGTTTTGTAAGGTGGCAGAGATAAGGTCTCCCATGATTCCCCAATTACCTTTATGTGCCTCAGCAGCAATCATGCCGCCGGACTTTAGGTCGCTGAGAACATTACTAGATGACATCTCGGCAGACTTAGCCAGGCCATTATTCAGATTGACGGTGCCTCGAATGCCGGTACCCCATAAATAGGGCGTGACCTCAAAACGCCATTCATCTGAAACCTTAGGTATCGGTGAGGCATCAGCACTACCCTGGGCTAAGGTCAATGGGGTTACAAGCGCGATTGGAAGAACACAGAGGATTTTTGTAACTAGTTTCATGGTCTATAGATCTAATTAATAGGTGGGGGTTTTTGGCTTACGATAGGGGCTAGGCAATGTTATCAATTCTATATAGATTCTATAGGGTTATTTTTCCGAACTTGTATTTATCTAAACTGCACACTCAATATCTTAGGCATCCTCAGAGAATTGCTGAAACTATGGACGAACATACAGATCTTTACCATGCTTAATGGTCTTCACAATCTGAATATCCTTAATTTCCTCTGGTTTAACTTTTAATGGATTGCGCTCGAGCAGAACTAGATCAGCCAGTTTTCCGGCCGTAATGCTGCCCTTGGTTGCCTCTTCTTTGTACTGATAAGCAGCTACCGCAGTAAATCCACGCAGGGCAAGATACGGGTCAATTCGCTGATCAGGCCCCAAGGTGGCGCTCGCGTAAGTCTTGCGGTTTACCGCAGTCCAAATCGTAAATAATGCACTTGGGCCCGACGATGGGGTGTCGTTGTGAATGCCGAACTGCATCCCTTTTGCCTTGGCTGAATTGAGTGGCACCATGTTTTTCGCTCTGTCTTCCCCTAGAATCTTTCTATAGACGTCGCCATACATCCAAATGTGATTGGGCATAAATTGGGGAAGAATTTTATTGGCTTTATATTGATCTAATTGATCATCACGAATAAAAAAGGAATGGGCAATGGCGGTCCTACGATCCTCGGTAACGCCCGTCTCTTTAATTGCTTTTGCAATGGCAGAAAGCGTCATATCAATTCCAGCATCGCCATTGGAGTAGCCGTAATACTGGATGTTTTTTTCGTAGGCTAACTTGGCGTAACGATCAACAGTATCTTGAGTGATAACCGCCATACCGCGCCAATCCTTTGGGAGGCCGGTTGTATCGGTATAGGGCTTAGTAAAATAGGCTAAACGTAACTGGGGGGCGCCATCGGTGGATACCAAGATCCCAGCAACCTTAAATCCGCCATCGCCTTTGGTATAGATCCCAAATGGATAGCTTTTATTGCTTGCTAGTAATTGATCAACTACGTCATAGGTTGGCAAGGCAATCAGATCAAGGCTGATCAGCCTACGCTCCACAGCCTCACGCATATTCTGAATATCTTGCGTCGTGGTTTCATAACTTTGCGCAGTGGTAAATCCATTGGATGCATAAATTTCCTCAGCCTTACGGTAAGTCTCTATGGTTAAGTCCTTGGAATAGCTACCAAATACCTTCGCCGTTGCACTGATGTTTGGCTGACCAATCAATTCACCGGTGAGCTTTCCAGTTTTAGGATCAACCGGAATCATGCCTTGCTCTGCTTTAGTGGCTTTAGTAATTCCCAGCTTCTTTAGGCCTGCTGTATTTACGATCCCGGTCAAAGTAGAAATGTTATTCACAAACACGGGTTGATTTGGAAACGCTTTATCCAGCTGGGTAATCGTCAAAGGGCCGTCGGTCAGAAAAGCATCTGCATACTCTGCGCCAATAATCCAGCCATTAAATAGCTTAGCCTCGGCTTTCAAGCGATCGATGAGCTGCTTAGTTGTAGTCGGTGGATTCTTTGAAAAGTAGCCCAGATTAACGGCAAGCGTGTTCTGCGCTATCAAGGTGAAGTGCCCCCAGGCATCAATAAAGCCTGGCAACAAAGTCCGCCCTTTTAAATCATGCATCGCTGGGTTGGCGCCGGCTCCATTTAGAGCATCTCGCAAACTACCGGTAAAGGTGATCTTCTTACCCTTCACTACAACCGCTTCAACGTACTGTGGCTTGGCACCCTCCATCGTCAGGATGTCGCCATTGAAATAGATACTGGCAGTATCAGCAAATACTTGGGTGGTCAGCAAAAGGAGGCATGCGGCTAAATGCAGTTTGAGGATTTTCATGAGTAAATTAATTTTCCCTTGGTAGATCTGGGTTGCAATAGTGAAATTATGAACTTAAGCAATCAGCTACTCTGGCTCATTACCCTAACTCAAGCCAAAACAATAAAAAAGACCTAGGCACTTCTTCCTAAGTCCTTGATATTACTGACGAGCTAACAAGGGCTTGGGTCAAGGACTAAAGGGTTATGAGAGTAAGTATTAAAAAACCACCCGAAGGTGGTTTAGTGAGCTTCCTTATTTTAAGAACTCTGCCGTTAAGTCATTCTTGGGATACGGCATCTTATCAACCTGCCAAGTCTTTGATTTTCCGGACTTAAATACCTCATTCAGATTAATTTCAATGAAGTTCGTACGATTTGCATAATTTGCTATTCTCATCCGATTATTCTTTAAGTCCTTGAGATTGACCCACTGCGTGTAATCAGAAACAACCTGCTTGCCATCCGAAGAGCGAGCTACGCCAACCGGAATATCAACGTTGTTCAAAATATGGCCAACTGTTTGTATCGCTTCTGCGCTATTACTTGGCTGATAGGTGAACTGCTTTAGATAAGCCGCCCTAACGAAGCGCGATGGTGGGGTGTAATCTGCGGGTAAACCGAGTAAGCCACCGCCCTGACCTAATTCAGTAACGTTGGTATTACCTACCGCTACCGAAGCCGTTGCTGTGGTTGTGAGAGACAAATAATTACGCACATTATTCAGGTGCCAGTCATAGGTAGGTGCATTGGTCAAAACCCCTGCAATATTGTCATGGACCCTCATTTGACCTTTAACAAACTCGACAATAATACTGTCGCCTCCCCGATCCGTTAATACAAGATGCAACCAGGGTGGGGTTGGCAATCCTTTGACTTCGCTGGGATCAAACCACACCTTGTATTTAGGGAGCTCGCTACGTAATTCTTTCACCGTGCCGAACATGCCTAAAATAAAACCACCCAAGTTCAAGATAGAAACGTAGTTCTTATCTTGCGGTGTAACAGTTTGATATTCAGTAAAACCGGGTAAAAAATTTCCACTAATCGCAAGGCCTGCTTCATTTTGACCCTCAAGATAAGCGGGAGGGCCCGCTAAAACGCCAGGCGCAACTGCGACAAAAGCATATTTACTGGATAGGCTTGTTGCGGGCAACTTAAGGGAACTTGGGGCGCTGAGGGTAATGGGGGTGCCCTTCGGATTTGCGGTGAGCTGCCACTTCATATCAAAAGCCCATTCCATGGTTCTTCCCGCCACAACCGAGCCATCTTTTGCGACGATATTCACGGCGGTACACGCATGACTTGCCATCGGGGCAATTACCAGGGTGATAGAAACGGATGCAGCGACTATTTTTTTAATCATGGGCTGTTTCACGGAGATTCCTTAGGTCAGGTTCATTTAACGTGCATAGCATAGCATTCACAGGAGGCGATAGCTGCCGCCTCCCTAAGAATCATAAAATTTAATTCGGTATAGGGCTGCGCAATCGCCACTTAGTAAGAAGATTGAATCTACTGACCTACTGATAACTCAGTTCGCGTGCCTTACCCCAAAATACTCGGTACGAGTAGAAGGTATAAATCAAAATCGTGGGCAATACCACAATCGCACCCCAAAAAATGACATATAGCGATTCAGTGGCTGCAGCTGCTTGCCATAAGGTCATTTTTCCTACAATGACGTATGGAAAAATACTGTACGCAATGCCAAAAAAAGATAGCCAAAAAATGGCTACTACCGCTACAAACGGAACCCACTCTTTTTTGCTGGTACCGCTTTGTAATGCACTAACTGATTTCAGTACCACGAGAAATAATGCTGCAGTTAGTAATGGAATGGGTGATAGCCATAGGATGTTTGGCATCACAAACCATTTATTCATAATTTCTGGGCTGAAATACGGCGTGGCAATGGATACCAAGCCAACACCTCCGGCTGTCAGCCACAGGCTAACCTTAGCCCACCCCATTGCCTGCTTTTGCAATTCACCTTCTGTCTTTAGGATCAACCAGGTAGAGCCTAGTAAGGCATAGCCGGCAGGCAAACAAATGCCCACTAAGAAAGCAAAAACCCAACCCAAGAAACCAGATTCAAAGCCAACAATCAAGCGGCCGATCATGACTCCTTGCGCAACCGATGCAATTAAGCTGCCTAAATAAAATAGAAAGTTCCACAAGGGTTTTTGACTCGTATTGACTTTCACCCTGAAATCAAATGAAACGCCCCGCAGAATGAGTCCAATCAGCATGGCAGTCACCGGCAGATACAGTTCGGTGAGCACAACTCCATGTGCCAACGGAAATGCAACCAATAGCAAGCCAACGCCCAATACAATCCACGTCTCATTGGCATCCCAAAAAGGGCCAATGGAGGCAATCATCATGTCTTTGTTGTGATCCGCGGTGCGGTTAAGTAATAAACCGACGCCTAAGTCATAGCCATCCAATACAACGTAGGACAAAACAGCGATGCCCATGGCCACAAAGAAAAACAAGGGAAGCCATGCTGCGGGAGCAGTCAGATCAGGTGGCATTATTGGGCTCCTAATGGGTTTGTGGTGCTAGCCGATACAGGGATGATGCTTGGCTGAGCAATCGATTTATCGTCCACTTTGCGTGTTAAGTAAAACACCACCCAAATATAGGCAAACAGTAAGCCCACATAAACCGCAAGATACGCCAATAGACTGCTAAGTACCATACCCGTTGGCAATTTAGTAACCGCTTCTGCCGTAGTGAGAACGCCGGTCACTAAATAGGGTTGACGTCCAATTTCCGTGACATACCAGCCGGCGAGAACGCCAATCCATCCGGAAAATGTCATGAGTACAAGACCTTTTGCCATCCAGCGGGGTAACTCACGGCCGCCGCGGAGTTGCCAACGCCCCAGCCAAGAAGTGAGCAACATAAGTAGGCCAACGCCCACCATGATTCGAAATGCGAAAAACACAGGGGCTACAGGCGGAATCTTATCGCCGAAGTCATTTAAACCTTTGACCTCTCCATTCCAGTCATGCGTTAGATAGAAAGAAGCTAATTTAGGAATGCTGACTTCATATCGATTGGATTGCGTCTTTGGATCAGGTATGCCAATAAGAACCGCAGGAACACCTTTGCCGCCCTCCCAGATGCCCTCCATTGCGGCTAACTTAGCGGGTTGATGCTCTAGGGTATTAAGGCCATGCAGGTCACCCAACACAATTTGTACCGGCGTCAAAATCATGGCGGCGGTTAATGCCAGCTTTAATACCGCATGATTGGCACTCGCCCGGCAACCACGTAAATAACGATACGCCGATAAACCCGCCAGGAGAAAGGAGACCGTTAGGAATGAGGCGACCATCATGTGCAATAGTCGATATGGCATGGATGGATTAAAGATAATCGCAAACCAGTCGTCAGCAAACGCGCGGCCATCAACCATGCTGAAGCCTTGTGGGGTGTGCATCCATGAATTTAAGGCAATAATCCAAAATGCCGACAAGGTTGTGCCAAAGGCAACCAAGAAAATAGACATGGTGTGAACGCGTTGCGAAACGCGCTTGGCACCAAAGAGCATGACACCTAAAAAAGTGGCCTCAAGGAAGAAAGCGGTCAATACCTCGTATGCCAATAATGGGCCCGCAATATTACCAACGACCTCCATATAGCCTGGCCAATTGGTGCCGAACTGAAAGCTCATGGTAATACCACTTACAACACCTAGCGCAAACGTAAGGGCAAAGATTTTTACCCAAAACTGGTAGGCGTCTTGCCATGAAGGATCGCCCGTTTTGTTGTGCTGTAACTTGAAGTACAGCAAGAACCAACCGAGTGCAATTGATATGGTGGGGAACAGAATATGAAAGGAAATATTGGCGCCAAATTGAATTCGGCTGAGCAGGAGGGTATCGATCATGAACGGCCCTTTAAGTAAAACGATAGTTGGTGGTTATGAATGCATGCACACATTTAATAGTATGTACCTTTATTTTGAAAACAGTACTTTAGTAATAGCTGTAGAGCTAAAATAATATTATTTAATTATACATTATATTTTACAGTATATTATTAATAGCATGCGTGAATAATCAACACTTTGCAAACCATTAGGATTTCAAGAGCTTACATCTCCTAAACATCGGTGTGGTGATTGGTTTAGTAAAATATAAGATCATTCAAGAAATAGGCTCTTACCCTTTGGTTTTAAAAAACCACAGGTTGTTTAGAGCAATCCTCTAATACTTCGTTGCTCCAAACAGCCTTATATGCGGTTGGTAGGCATTACTTAAGGTGGCGCTTAAATGACCAATTCTCACCTTTTATCTCAAAACAAGTTTTTTAAAATTAGGTGAGTTTGGGTTCTCTCTGGTTATGAGTACCCTGCATTAATCAGCCTAGTCAGGGCCCCTATATAAATTAGGCTTTTTAAGGCATTCGTTGCAATAAAGAATTTAACCTTTAATCAACTGTCATTTTGGAAGTTTGAATCACCTTACCCCAGCGATCCAATTCTTTGCGGGTAAAGTCACCCAGCTCAGCAGGCGTCATCGTTTGAATGGTTGTTCCAGCGCCGTCCGCTCTAGCTTTAGCTTCTGGCGAGTTCAAAGCCGATCCAAGTGCTAGGTTCAGTTTTTGAATGATCTCTGGATTAGTGCCAGCAGGCGCAAACATAGCAAACCACGAATCTAATTCATAATTTGGCAAGCCCGCTTCATCTGTTGTTGGCATCTGTGGCAAAGCGCCAAGGCGCTTCTTTCCAGTGACGGCTAAACCACGCAACCGTCCAGCTTGAATTTGACTGACAACACCAGCTGGGGTTGTAATAAACATATCAACCTGCCCGCCCATTAAATCTTGAACTGCAGGGCCCGATCCGCGATACGGAATATGGGTAATGAATGTTCCGGTTTGTTGCTTAAAGAGTTCGCCTGCAATGTGCTGAATCGAGCCAGACCCTGAGGAAGCGTAATTTAACTTACCCGGATTCTTCTTTGCATACGCAATCAGTTCCTTCAAATTATTAATCGGTAGCTTGGGGTTAATTGCGATTACTTGCGGAGCCACCGTCATCATGCCGACTGGAGCAAAATCCCGAATCGGATCCCAGCCCGCCTGCTTAAACAAATGGGGGTTTCCAACATGGTAGCCGCTGTAACTCACGAGCAAGGTGTAGCCATCTGGCTTGGATCGTGCAACGAATTGATTGCCAATGTTTCCAGATCCTCCTGGTTTATTTTCAACCAATACCGGCACTCCTAGAGTCTTACTCATGGACTCCGCTACCAACCGCGCAGAAAAATCCGTGGTCCCTCCGGGCGCTGTTGGCACAACCAGGGTAATTGGCTTATTAGGCCAGCTTTGGGCGTGCACGCCAGCAGATGCGATAAAAATACAGATGAGGTTGATTGCAATTAGTTTGATATTTTTGAACATGGTATCTAGCCCTTATTTGATTAATTCGGAGATCTCAATCAAGTTCTGATCGGGGTCGCGTACGTAAACGGAATTGATTTTTTGAGTAGCGCCTGTCCGCATGACTGGTCCCTCAATAATTGGCCACTGCGCTTGATTCAGATTGGCTATCACCTCATTCAGCGGTCGATCAGCAATAAAACATAAATCCAAGGACCCCGGTGTTGGGATATCCGCTTTGGGCTCAAACTCTTTACCCTTAATGTGTAGGTTGATTTTTTGATTACCAAAGCGAAAGGCTTTACGCTCCACTGGCGGCGTTCCGCCAATAAAAGATTCCAACTGCATGCCGAGTACCCGCGTGTAAAAATCAATGCAGGCAGTTTCTTTTGCAGTTGTTAAAACCAGATGGTCTAAGTGATCAATCATAGCGCTCCCCCTATTGGCAAGGCGGCTCTGGATGCAAATCGTGAATGCGTCCGGCTTTAGCAACTTGACCTGGGACATCATGACCCACAATCTGCGGGAGTCTTTTTGCAATCGCCAGCAGCGCATCCACATCAATACCGGTATCGTACCCCATTGCATCCACCATATGAATGGCATCTTCACTGCATACGTTGCCGCTCGCTCCAGGAGCATAAGGGCAACCGCCTAAGCCGCCTAATGAGCCGTCAAAGCGCGTAATCCCAGACTGCACGGAAGCCAGTATGTTTGCCAAACCCATACCCCTCGTATTGTGAAAATGCATGGTGAGTTGCAAGTGTTTAAATTGCTTGTGAAGAGCGTCGATCATTTTTGTCACCTGTACCGGTTGAGCCATTCCCGTTGTGTCGCAAATGGTGACGCCACGAACGCCTAAATTATCAAAACGGCTTACGTAATCAATCACAACATCCTGGGGAACATCTCCCTCCATCGGGCAGCCAAATGCGGTGGATAAAGAGACGTTAATTGGAATTCTGCCGTTGATGAATTCAATCACCTCGCGCAAAGCCGAGAAGCTCTCTTCGCGTCCCATCCGCAAATTACTGCGGTTATGGGTTTCTGAAGTCGACATGACTAAATTCAGCTCATCCGCTTTTGAATCCAAAGCGCGCTGTGCACCCCGTAAATTAGGTACCAATACTGAATACTCTACTTTGGGATTGCGCTGAATTCGGCTCATGACCTCTTCAGCATCTTTCAGCATCGGAATTGCTTTGGGCGATGTAAAGGAAGTGACCTCGACCTTTGCATATCCGCATTGGCTTAAGGTGTCGATCAATTCGACCTTTTGATCGGTTGGGATAAAGTTTGGCTCAATTTGAAAGCCATCCCGCGTAGCAACTTCATTAAAGTAAATTCGGTTCATATTTATCTCAGTGCGTAAATGCAATGCCTTTCTCTTTTAACGCAGCAATCTGCTGGCTAGTGAGCCCAATCTCGCTCAAGATTTGATCGGTTTGCTCGCCCACCTCCGGTGCCAGTGATTTGATCGAGCCTGGTGTTCGCGATAACTTAGGAACAATACCCGGAACCTGCAAAGCACTCCCATCCTTCATATGGATTGTTTCAATCATTCCACGGGCGTGGTAGTGGGGGTCCTTGGCAATATCTTCAACCGTAAATATCTTGCCTGCAGGAACACTGGCCCGATCCAGTGCCTCTAGAACCTGTTCCGCAGTCATTTGACTAGCCCAAATGCCAATTGCCTGATCCAATTCACCAACCCGTTTTACTCGCCCGTCATTGCTGCCGAGTCCGGCGTCTTGACCCAGATCTTCCCGTCCTATGACTTGCATAAGGCGCTTAAAAATACTATCGCCATTACCCGCAATCAAAACGTACTTTCCGTCCCGGCACTGATATGCATTGGATGGCGCAATACCCGGTAATGCACTGCCGGCCGCTTGCCTTACTTCACCAAAGGCGCTGTACTCCGGCAGCAGACTCTCCATGCAGTTAAAGACTGCTTCGTAAAGTGCAATATCGATGACTTGCCCTTTGCCGCTGGTATGCCGCTCCTGCAATGCAAGCAAAATTCCAATAACGCCATGTAGCGAGGCGAGTGTGTCTCCAATGCTGATGCCGACTCGCACTGGAGTTCGCCCTGGCTCGGCGGTTAAGTGCCGCAAACCACCCATGGCTTCCGCTACTACGCCAAATCCAGGCTTATCGCGGTAAGGGCCTGTTTGACCATAGCCACTGATGCGCAGCACGATTAACTCGGGGTTGATCTTTAGTAAATCATTTGGATCAAGACCCCAGGACTCTAAGGTGCCTGGGCGAAAATTTTCGATCAGGATATCTGCCTCTTGAATTAAGGCCCTTACAATCTCTTGCGCCTCCAAGAGCTTTAAGTCTAAGGAAAGTGAACGCTTATTACGTGACTGAACCTGCCACCAAACGGATGTACCGTCTTTTAGCAAACGCCATTTGCGTAGCGCATCTCCAACGATTGGCGCCTCGATCTTAATGACATCCGCACCAAAGTCACCCAATGTCTTAGCCGCAAAAGGACCGGCAATGAGCTGACCCATTTCAATTACTTTGAGATTTGCTAAAGGCTCCATAGTCGTACTATTCTCAAAAAAATGATTTCAAGGATCTCAGGCAATCTATCCGGTATTTCTAAGCCCGGCTGCGATTCCATTGATGGCAATATGAATACCCCTCTGTACCCTATCATCATGCTTGCCTGCTCGATAGCGTCTTGCTAACTCGATCTGTAAATGATGCAGTGGGTCGATATAAGGAAAGCGGGTTCGTATCGATCTTGCTAGGGATGGATTATTAGCGAGACGTACTTTTTCTCCAGTAACTAAGTTCAGGGCATCTACTGTTTTATTCCACTCAGCTTCAATAGCGGTAAATATTTTCTTGCGTAGCTTCACATCAGGGACTAGTTCGCTATAACGAGAGGCCAATGCTAAATCACTCTTGGCTAGAGCCATATCCATATTCGATAACAAGGTCCTAAAAAATGGCCAATCCTTATACATCTTTTGCAAAAGAGCGAGTGCCGCTTTCTTATCTGCAGCCTTAGGGTGATTTAAGAACTCGTCAACCGCAGATCCAAAGCCAAACCAACCCGGAAGGGTCAAACGGCATTGACCCCAGCTAAATCCCCATGGAATCGCCCTTAAATCTTCGATTTTCTGATTAGCCTTACGACTCGCTGGCCTAGAACCAATATTGAGCTTTGCAATCTCTCGAATCGGCGTTGCATCAAAGAAATATTCAGCAAACCCTGGAGTCTCATACACAAGAGCTCGGTAAGCACGCATACTATCTTGCGAGATTTTCGCGGCAGCCTCTAAAAATGCTTTACTCGCCGGCTTAGTTGGCTTTAGCAAAGTGGCCTCTAGCGTTGCGGCTACTAATGTTTCTAAATTGCGTCTACCAATCTCAGGATTGGCGTACTTTGACCCAATCACTTCGCCCTGCTCGGTTAACCGAATTTGTCCACGGACCGTACCAGGAGGCTGAGCCAAGATTGCCTCGTAACTTGGGCCCCCGCCACGACCAACGGTACCGCCTCTGCCATGGAACAAGCGGAGCTTCACACCATGCTTTTCCTCCAGCGGCTGGAATACATTAACTAAGGCAAGCTCCGCACAATATAACTCCCAATTGCTTGTGACAATCCCGCCATCTTTATTCGAGTCAGAATAGCCCAACATAATGTCTTGCTCAGCACCAGAGCGCTTTACTAAATCTAAGATTCCCGGCAAGGCATAGAAATCGTGCATGATTGGGGCGGCATTACGCAAATCTTCAATTGTCTCGAATAATGGAACAACAATGAGGTCGGCTGTGGATTTCTTACCTAAGGTTTCATGCATTAAGCCCACTTCTTTTTGGAGCAGCAGAACCTCTAGTAGGTCGCTGACAGTCTCAGTGTGACTGATGATGTAGTGGCGAATAGTGTCATTACCAAAGAGATGGCGCGTTTTCTTGGCCATTTCAAAAATGGCGATTTCAGAAAGTGCGAATTCAGAGTATTGATGGCCAACCACACGAAGTGGTCTTGGGTCTTTTAAGAGAGATAGCAAAAGCTCGCGTCTTTGCTCTTCAGAAAGACTTGAATAATCCACCTGAATGGATGCCACTTTAAGTAGTTCAGCCAAAACAGCTTCATGCATATCTGAGCTTTGACGCAAGTCCACCGTAGCCAAATGAAAACCAAAGACCTCAACCGCTCTAATCAAGCCATGTAAGCGGCGATTTGCCAGCGCTTTTGCACCTTGCAACACAAGTGAAGCTTCGATTGTCTTGAGATCCGATAAAAAATCGTGTGAACTACTGTAGGGGTTTTGCGGCGCCACAGCATGACGAACGGCATCTGTTCCAGTCAATGTCTTTAAAGTAGCTGCCAGCCGAGAATAAATACCAGTGAGCGCTCTGCGATAGGGCTCATCCTGACGATGCTCATTGGTATCTGGGGAGCTGGCTGCAAGCGCTTGCATCTTTTTCGGGAATTGTAGGAGCAGCGCGGATACGGATAACTCTCTGCCCAAGTAATGCACTTCAGTTAAATAGTGCCGTAATACCATTTCAGCTTGCCTAGACACTGCGTACTCCAGTGTCTTAGCGGTGACATTGGGGTTGCCATCACGATCGCCGCCAATCCACTGACCCATCTTGAGAAAGCTAGCTACGGGATTTCCGGCAAGGGAACCCTCTATTTCAGCGTAGATCTTGGGAATTTCTCTTAAAAAAGTAGTTTCATAGTACGTTAGCGCATTCTCAATTTCGTCAGCAACTGTTAGCTTAGTAAATCGCAATAAACGGGTATGCCAAAGCTGCAATACACGAGCCCGAATTTGCTCCTCATTGGCTTTCAGATCTTTATTAAGCAGGGCGTCCTTTTCTGGATTATTTGCTTTTGATGATTCTTTAATCTGATCACGTGCAGCCAAGAGATTGGCAATATCCCGCTCAGCTTCCAAAATACTGGTTCTTTGCACTTCAGTAGGATGGGCTGTCAGCACCGGGGAGATCAAACTCTCTTCCAGCGTCTTGGAGATCAGCTTATTTGTTACGCCGGCAGCATGCAGTTTTTTCATGGTCATAGAAACGCTGCCATCTTGATAGCCGCCAATACGTTCGTGCTCTATACGAAGACGAATGTCATGCCTATCTTCAGCTAAATTTGCTAAATGACTAAAGTAAGTAAAAGCACGAAGGACTTTTACCGCATTGTCACTAGTGAGCCCTTTAAGAAGTTTGCTCAGTTCGTGATTGGCTTTCTGATTGGCATCACGATGAAAGGCCACAGATAATTTTCTGATCTGCTCTACCAAGGCATAGACAATATCGCCCTCCTGCTCGCGAATGATGTCGCCTAGAATTTTTCCTAATAGTCGGATGTCATCTATTAACGGTAGTTCGGTATTTTTCAAATGAGACTCCACCTATAGGCATTAAGATAATGAGCAGTAGATTATTGGTATTAAGGCGTAGTTTGATTAATGATTCATTTTAATCATTCAATTTCGCTTTTATGAAATTAGCCTAAAGTTATGCCTTGGTAGCCATGCCCCGCAATCTACATATAGTTCATTACTCCATTTACTGACCTATATCTATTGGGCTGAATGCGGGAGATGTATAGAGACTGCCTACACACACGGCAGAGCAGAAAGAAAAACGGCCTAGGGATCTCTCCCTAAGTCTTTGATATTGCTGGTGGGCCCACCAGGACTTGAACCTGGGACCAAAGGATTATGAGAGCAGATATCCAAAGAAAACCACTAGGATTTCAAGAGCTTACGTCGCCTGTTTATCGGTGTGTGAGTATTTGTGTGACTAATTTAAACAGAGCAGAAGAAACACTGACTCACTCTTTGGTTTTCTAAACCACAGGATTTTTGGAGCAACCATCTAACACCTCGTTGCTCCAAAGTACTTTTTGAGTGGTTAATAAGCGTTACTTAAAGTAACGCTTGATTAGCCAATGACCGCCATCGACCCAAAGGCGGACCTTGGCGGAACATGGCTCCACCAATCAACGATAGCAATCCGATTACTTCACAACAACCCAATCTATAGGCTAGATTGAGGTGATTTAACTTATAAATTAAATCTTGCTGTAATCACTTTCGCCTTTATCTTGATAACTGCTATGGCCTTAGCACCCTTGGGAATAGCGAAATTACCTTTCACTTCCAATTTCCCTTCATTAGGCAGTAGCTCATAATCTTTTTTATCTGATCCAATTAAGACTGTCAGCTTTGCGGTCCCACCATCTATAGGTATCGGTTTACCGTGGTCCGTCAAATACAGCGACAAGCTATCAGGCTTTGCAACCAATTCAATATCAATGTCCTTAGCCTCTACTATGACACCGCCATGCATTGGTTTTAATTCATGGCCAGCTCCAGCTTGAACTAAGCCAGTAAAACTGATGAGCAAGGTTGCAATCAACATCATTGATTTCATATAAACCCCTTTAAATTAAAATACTTCGTTAGTTTTCATATTGCTCAAGGCTATTTCAGATGCTTTTTTCCCGTAAAGCCAAAACATGGCTGGCGTTAAAAAAGTATCCAATAAGGTAGAACTGAGGAGCCCGGAGAAAATAACAACTGCTACTGGATGCAATATCTCTGTACCAGGACGCTCTGCTTCAAATAACAATGGCGCCAAGGCAAAAGCTGTGACCAAAGCTGTCATTAGTACAGGACTTAAGCGCTCAATTGATCCGCGAATAATCATTGCCAGGCTAAACGATTCACCCTCTGACTGCATCAAATTCAGGTAATGACTAATTTTTAAGATTCCGTTACGCACAGATATTCCTGCTAGCGTGATAAATCCTATTAATGCAGCAATCGAGAGTGGCTGGCCTGAAATCCATAAACCAATCACTGCTCCGACCATAGCCAATGGAATGTTAGACATAATCATTAAAGATAAGCGTATGGACTTATAGCGATTATTTAAAACCGCAAACATCAAAAGAAATGATCCAATTGATAGCAAACCAATTACTTTAGATGCCTCTTCTTGCGCTTTAAATTGGCCATCTAGAGTAATGAAGTACCCCTCTGGAAGAGTCTGATTAGAGATCACAGTTCTAATATCAGCCACGATATCTGACAAGGCACGCTTGGAGGCATTAGCCGATAAGACAATTCTTCGCTTACCGCCGTCTCTGCTAATTTGATTTGGGCCATCCCCATCCTCAATGCTGGCAATTTTTGAGAGTGGGATTTTTCCATTTGGCGTATCAATCAAGATATCAGCAAGACCTTCTAAATTTCTTGCTGAGTCTGGTAGCTTGATCACTAAGGCAAACCGTCGATTACCCTCAATAATTTGCGAGAGTCTCTCCCCCTCAACCATGCCCTGCAAGGTGGCCATAATCTGAGAAGTTGAAACTCCGTATTGCGCTGCTTTATCGTAATCAATTCGCACCTTAATTTGTGGTGCTAAAACCTGCTTTTCTATTTCTAAATCAACTAAGCCTTCAATGCCCGCTAATTTGGATCTCAAAAGATCGGCTTGGCTACGCAGCACGTCTAAATCATCTCCAAAAATCTTAATCGCAATTTGTGACCGAACTCCTGAAAGCATGTGATCTATTCGATGTGAGATTGGCTGACCGATTGCAATTGCAGCGGGTAAGTTAACTAATCTTGACCTAATATCTGCCTGTATCTCAGACATGGAGCGATCTAAATCTCCCGCAGGCTTTAAACCAACATCTAACTCACTCACATGTACACCTTCTGCATGCTCATCCAATTCTGCGCGGCCACTCCTGCGTCCAACATAAGTCACTTCAGGAACCTGCCTGACTAACTTTTCTGCTTGGCTGGCTAGGCCTGCCGATTCAGAGAGTGAGACACCAGGATTTAAACGCAGCCCGATCAGTAAAGTCCCTTCGTTAAAGGGCGGTAAAAATGAGCTCGCCATAAAGGGAACACTGGCAGCAGCTACGATGACGGATGCAAAAGCATACATCAGAGGCTTTTTAGGCGCCGCTAACAACCTTGATAACTGAAACTCATAATGGCTTTTAAGCCAAGTGACAATCTTTGTATCGTGATCCCTCAGGGACTGCATTGAGGGCAGCAGATAAAAGCAGAGTACTGGTGTGATAGTCACTGAAACTAAAAGTGATGCAAGAGTAGAGACTATAAATGCAATACCCAAAGGCACAAATAGTCGCCCCTCTATACCTGGTAATGCAAATAATGGGATGAATACCAAAACGATGATGGCTGTAGCGTAGATAATGCCGGTCCTTACCTCAAGCGAGGCGGCTCTCACAATCGCTAGTGGACTTAATTGATCTAAAGATGCTTTATCTAGATTTGCTCTAAGGCGACGAATCACGTTTTCCACATCAACTACTGCATCATCAACTAGGCCGCCGATTGCAATGGCTAGGCCTCCTAAGGTCATCGTATTAATTGATAAACCAAAGTACTTAAAAACCAGGGCAGTTAAGAGAATTGAAACTGGAATTGCTGTTAATGAGATGAGGACCGGGCGAATTGTTCCTAAAAAGAAATACAGCACTACAGCAACAAAGATTGATGCGCCGATGAGCTTACCCTCTAAAGTGCTAATGGATGCATCAATAAAGCTCGCCTGCCTAAATGTTACTTTTGGAGCTTCCATGCCAGTTGGCAAGCCCTGCTTTAATTCTGCAATAGCTGATTCAATCTTTTTTGTTAGCACTACCGTATCTGCTGAAGGTTGTTTTTGTACACCTAGAATGACTGCTGGCCCACCTTCATAACCGGCATCACCTCGCTTAACTGCTGGTGCAAAAGTAATATCTGCAACTTGTCTTAAAAGTATTGTTTGTCCATTGCGGTTCGATACGGCAATGTTCTTTAAATCTTCAAGGCTAGAAGTTCGCCCTATATGACGAATGAGATACTCACGATTATTAGACTCAAGAAATCCACCAGACGTATTTGCAGAGTAGCCCCGCAATGCATCTTCAATCTGCAATATGCTAAGGCCTAGCTCCGCCATACGACGAGTATTAGGTTGTACTTGAAACTGCCTAACTTGCCCGCCAATAGGAATGACTTGCGCTACCCCGGGGATAGCCATCAATCTGGGTCGCAAAACCCAATCAGCATACTCGCGAACCTGCATGGATGAAATCTTAGATTCATCAATCGGAATGGCAATTTGCATAACCTCACCCATGATCGAACTAATGGGCCCCATACGCGAAACAATGCCATCCGGAATTGCTCCGTCCATAGATGAGAGTCTTTCTGAAACCATTTGCCTAGCGCGATAGATGTCTACAGACCAGTCAAAAGTAACGTATATAAAAGAGAGGCCGGCGCTAGATACTGAGCGAATGGCTTCTACTCCTGGTAAACCATTCATGGCCGTTTCGAGTGGGAATGTAATGAGTTGTTCAACTTCTTCTGAAGCCATTCCGCCAGCCTCAGTCATGATGGTGACAGTAGGCTTATTCAGATCGGGAAAGACATCCACAGGCATCTTGCTTAAGGTGTAAGCACCATAGACCATAGATATAGCACTGAGCAAAATCACTATCATGCGATTTTTTAAGCTGAAATCTAATAACCAAGTAAACATGTCTTAGTCCTTAACGAATTTGATTGATGAGGGATGCCCCATCAGTAATGACTCGTTCACCATCTTTAATACCGCTAGTGATAACAATGTTCTGACCATCTAAAGGCTCATATATAACTGTTCTGGGCTCAAATATTTCTGGGGACTTTTTAATCCAGACAATTGTTTGGTTCGAGCTGCTTTTGACTAATGATTTTGAGGGCGCCTTTACTCCAGTGACCTTGCTATCGGTATTTACAAATACTCGAATGGGCTGACCTATGGGTAAAAATTGGAGATCATCCGATTTAGCAGAAAAAGTAAGAGGCAAGGCTTGCTCTCTGAGGGTCTGTCCACCACCGAGATACTTGAGCTCAATCACTTTGCCATTGACATCCACTTTGCCATCAGCAATGTTCTTACTCAGATTTGAGTCGTAGGCAAGCGCTTCTATTAATAGCTTGGATGGATTAACAACCTCAAAGATTAGATCTCTTGCTTGTACTACTTGGCCAGACACGACACCCGTAGTAGAAATAATTCCGCTGACTGGGGCTCTTAATTCTTCATTAGCAACCGCGGCTTCTGCCTCTTCAATAGTCTTACGTGGAACCGTATCGCTAAGATCTCGCAAACGCTTTAGTCGACTTTCCGCAAGTGATCTTGATTTTCCTGGGCCAGCCTCTGGCGTTACATACGCCAAGACATCGCCTTTACTAATCTTCTGTCCGGGCAATGGAAAACCAGCTGGTCCCGGCGTAATACGGCCAGCAACAATCGCTTGCACCTTACCGCCAAAGTTAGGATCCATGATGACTTTTCCAGCTAAATCATAGGTTTTGGCATATTCCCCGAACTGGCCAGGAGTTGTCATCACGTGTAACTGGCGTTGCGCAGGCTTGGGAATAAAAAGACTGCCGTCCGACTGTCTTTTCGGAGCGTCGCCTTGAACTTGGGATACTTCCGACTCACCATGACCCGGCCCAGCATGAACCTTAAAAGCAAATAGCGCCACAGATAAACCAATAAGGATAAAGGGGCGAAATACAAAATCTCTATGTTTGCGATTCATACCCGCTCCTTGATTTGTTTGATTAATTTTTTTGCATGCGTCATCAACACCTCTTTCTTGCGATAAGAAAAATAGGCAATTGCCATCAAGAGGCTGAAATAAAGCAAGATTTTTATTGCTGATTTCCAAGAGATCAATGAGGAGTGCTCAAAGGAACTTAGATCGATAGTGGCTGCTAGTATGTCGGTAACATCATCATTAATCGTGATGGTGATCGCAGTAGGCTGATCCTTAATTTTATTTTTTAGGCGAAAGAGATACTCTCCATCACCATGAGGCTCTGAACTAATTTTAGAGCCCTCAAGCTCAATTTCAACCTTAGCTCCTTTGACCAATTCATTGGAGGAGTAGCGATCTAGGTAGAGCGTGATTTCCTTACCATTGATCACTCCTACCGCCTCATAGAGATCAGATTCAGCATAAAAGCGAGGTGATGTTTGAGTTTGTGCAGTGGTGGGTTTTTCCTCCCCATGACCAGGGCCTGCATAAGCTGCCGATGCAATTGTCAGAGATAGCGCAATTAATAGTTTTGACGCCAACTGACTATATTTGTTCAATAAATTCATAGTTAAAGTGACCTTACTCTGGTAACAGGCCAAGGGCCTGTCGTAAATTTGAAACTGAGACTGCGTAATTGATTTTTGCAATCGCAGCCTGTCTATTTGCATCCACTGCTTCTAGCTCAATACGTAGTCTTGTGGGCAAATCGGTTTCACCAAAGCGAAATGATTTGTCAAAAAATTGACGTGTTTCATTGGCTAGGTTAGACCTCTTATCTGCAGCGCCAAGCTTCATTTTTGCCGACTTCACCAAAGCCACATTTGATTCCACATTACTTAATGCAGACTCTCGCTCATAGGACAATCGAACCTCTGAATCGACCATCTCAGCTGTAGCGCTGGCCAATCTATTGGTATTGCGAGCATCAGAGCCAAAAGGAATTCTTAATCCAACAGCAACTGATTGCTGATAGGGAACGCCATAGACTTCACGGCCCTTAGTAGTCCATACTTGCAATTGTGGGGATGCCCGAGTTTGAGACTTTGCTAAGTCAACCGCTTTTTTAGCAACCTCTAACTGGTCTACAAGTGCTGCAACGATTGGCAAACTAGAATCTAGTCCTGACAGGTTTTCAGGAACCTTGGGTAACGGTTCAATATTTTTAGCAATGTCACCGAATTGAATTTTCTTGAGATACTCACTTCCCAATAAAGAACGCACCCTTTGCTCAGCATTAATGACGTTGGCCTGCGCTTCGACCAAAAAAGCTTCTGATGATGCGAGAGCCCCATTAGCCTGATGAAGATCTGCGCGAGATAAGTCTCCAGCCTTAAATCTCTTTTCAACATCAAGAGCTAAGCTCTTTGCATTCTCATTTCTGCGTAGCGCTAAATCAGACTCAATTTTTGATTTCTGGTAATTCCAATAGGCATCCCTTACTTCGGCCGCAACTCTCAATTGGGATAGATAGTATTGAGACAAAAGCTTTTTATATTCTGCATCCGCTAAATTAATTGAGCTTGACCGCTCATTCCATAACCAAAGGGGGATATCTAAACCCAGTATGGTTTCACTAGCGCCTTGATTACTGTTAGTTCTATCGGTCTTTTGCGACACTTCCACCGAAGCTGGGCTTACCAAAAGGCTGCTAGCAATTTTTTGCTTAGCAAGCGCGGCCTCTACTCGATACTGATAGGACTTATAGTCAGGTTGGCGCTCCCATGAAGATTCATAGAAGGACTTTAAGGCCGACTCGGCTTTGCGCTCGCCATTAGCCAGCGCTATTGGCGACCCCAATATAAAAACCAATCCAGTAAATTGAATGACGCAGCGACGAACTACGCCCGAATACTCTCGCAACATAAAAACTCCATTTGTTTGTTCAAAACAGAGTTAGCGAGAGAAGAAGAATTAGGTTAAGGCTCTCGCTAACTTAGGCGAGAGCGAGCCAATTGGGTTTTTCAGGAGGGGGAGGAGAAATATTGACTAAAAACTCCACTCGAGCATCTTCATAATGAAAGATGGTAGTGGCAATTGAAATGGTAAAAGTGGAATGTAATGCTGGAGAATGCGCCAAATGACAGACCCCACAATCAGAATCGTAGCTTGCAGAATCGCTAGCTGAGGCAATACTGACTGGCTTCTCATGCTCGTGATGTGAAACATGAGAAGCTGCTGCCTGCTCTTCTTGGCAGTAAGCAGAAACCGTAGCATAGGAGGTTTGTATCGATAAAGCTAGCAGGGCCAGAATTATCAGGATTTTTCTCATGTTTCTATTACAGCATATTTCTTAGTATTTTGCATTATGAGCTTTCTCAAAACGCTTAATGGATTAGCTTTGGATAAAGATGTTACCAACAGCTCATACCAGTAAAACACCTACGCAGGACGATTTTAGTGTTTCTTGGCGGTCCGGGGCGGAATCAAAAAAGGGCTTAGGATATCTGACTCTGCTTTAGACTATTCCACAACTATTTCTTCCTAAGGCTCAAATGGCTTGGATCATTACCAAATACTTACTCACTGCAGGAATGGTTGTATTCATTTCTGAGATAGCTAAGCGGAGCGATAGGTTAGGTGGCTTTATAGCAGCTCTGCCACTGATGACTTTACTAACACTTACTTGGCTATATATTGAAAACCAATCTGAAGAGAAGATAGCAAACCATGCCTATTACACCTTTTGGTATGTAATACCTACCTTACCAATGTTCTTACTGTTTCCATACCTACTTCCAAAGCTAGGCTTCTGGATGACCATGGCCACGTGTGTAGTAGCGGCAGTTATCTGTTTTGGCTTATTTTCCTTAGTGATGAAAAGCGTTGGGATTGAGCTGCTGTAGAAAATGTGCAGTAATTGCCTACACACTTTCTAGCATCCCCAACCGTTACTTAAAGTAACGCCTACAACTCCAAACCCAACCTTTAGTCTCAAAAGCTAGCTTTTTGTGACGTTTAGGTCTAGTTTAGGTTCTCTGGTTATGAGAGCAGACATCCAAAGAAAACCACTAGGATTTCAAGAGGTTACAGCGTCTCATTATCGGTGTGTGAGTATTTGTGTGACTAGATTAACAAGATCACAGCAAACACTTGCTCACTCTTTGGTTTTCAAAACCATAGGATCTTTGGAGCAACCGTTTAACACTTCGTTGCTCCAAGGTGGTTTTTGGTGAGTAAGCGTTACATAAAGTAACTACAGCCTCCCCTCATGATTATTCTGAGAATCGATACTAGACGCTTAGATATGTTAGCACTAGGAATTTGAATAATTGCAGTATGCTTAAGTGCATGTCTACGCGATCAGGTTAAGATCACTTTAAGCTAGCAGCGTCACTAAAAAGAGGTATTGCATGCATAAAATTAAACTTAGCTCTCTTAATGAATTAAAAAACTGGGTTGGTAAACAGCTCCCGCCCTCGGATTGGCAAACAATTACTCAAGAGCGTATTGATTTATTTGCCGAAGCCGGAGGCGATGACCAGTGGATACACGTAGACCCAGCAAGAGCAGCTAAAGATTCCCCTTTTGGAGTCACAATAGCCCACGGCTTCTTAACGCTCTCTCTCATAAGTAGATTTTTTACAGATACTGTTCTCATTGATGGCGTTACTTTATCTATCAATTATGGCGTTAATAAGGTTCGATTTACTGATCCGGTTTTGGTAAATGCTAAAGTGCGCGCTCATTTCACCCTAGCATCTCTCGAGGCATTTAAAGGCGGAGTGCAAATTATTTGGAATGTATCCATGGAACAAGAAGGCAAGGAACGGCCATGCCTCATCGCAGAATGGGTAAGCCGACGTTATGGGGAATTTGACGATGAAGCGTCGCAATAAAATTTCCTACTATGACTAAAGGAGCGCTATGGTCGCTGCGCCCAAGCACATTGGTCGCCAAAAGATATAAAGTGTTACTGGATATCAGCCACCCCTTTAAAGCAACTTCTAACTAAGCTTTACTTTAGCTTGAGGCCTGACTAAATCCGTAATGTCAAAACAGCTTCAAAGGCTATAAGCAATTTTCCTGAAATAATGCATTACTACTGACTAACATTGACCAGTACTCGCCCCCGGACACTTCCAGATAAAATTTCGTGAGCTACATCAATTGCTTTTTCAAGTGGTACTGTTTTAACAATCTCATTTATTTTAGGAAGGAGGGACATTTCTGAAAGATTTTTCCAGGCATCTTCACGAAGCTTTTTATTAGCCATCACACTATCAATACCAATGAGTTTTACTGCCCTTAATATGAATGGAGCAACGGTTAGTGGTAAATCCATACCCTGGGCCAAGCCACAGGCAGTAACAACACCACCATATTTAGTAGACGCACAGGCATTGGCAAGCGTTGTGGACCCTACAGTATCAATCACTCCTGCCCAACGCTCCTTCTGCAAGGGCTTTCCTTGATCAGAAAGCAGTTTTCGATCAATGACTTCCTTTGCACCCAAACCCATTAAATACTCTTTTTCATTTAACTTACCGGTTGAGGCAACTACTGCGTAACCAAGCCCCGCGAGAATTGCGACAGCAAAAGACCCAACGCCACCAGAGGCCCCAGTAACCAATATTTCGCCTGAATTAGGAGCTATTTCATGCTTTTGTAATGCCATGACACACAGCATGGCAGTGTAACCAGCAGTTCCAATGCTCATTGCATCTCTAGAGGTTAAGTTAGCAGGTTTCTTAATGAGCCAGTCTCCTGAAACTCTTGCAAGTTGAGCTAAGCCACCCCAATGCGATTCACCTACGCCCCATCCATTTAAGATAACCTGATCTCCTTTTACCCAATTAGCATGATTACTCTCAAGTACCGTGCCACTTAAATCAATACCAGGCACCATTGGGAACTTTCTAACAACAGGTGACTTACCCGTTATCGCTAAACCATCTTTATAATTTATAGTGGAATAATCAACTTTGACAAGCACGCCGCCTTCATCAAATTCAGGCAGAGCAGATTCCTCTAAGTTTTCAACCCTTGCCTCTGTTAATCCATCATTATTTTTGGTTAAGTAAATGGCTTTAAACATTTTTTCCTTATTTTTTTCTTGGATAGTTTTTTGGCTTAAGCATTTCATTCAGAAATAAATCGCCAACGTTTTTTAATGGCTTAACAGACTGTTCAAGTTTTGAGCACAACACAGCCCCCTCCCACGAACTCCAAAAGAAACTGGATAGCTCAGCAGAAGGAACTTTAGTTAAAATTTCACCCGCCTGCTTTGACTCTTCAATGCATTCTGAAAATTGGTTACGCCAATCCTTTATTACCTCAAGAAGTTGGGTTCTAAAACCATCCTCAATACTTGCCATTTCTTGCCCCAGATTTCCAATCAAACAACCTCTTTTGTATTCATACTTTTTTACCCCATTGGAAGCCTCTTTCACAAATTCCCTAAGCCTATCTAGCGGGCTATTCATTTCATTGCCTAAGATTCGACTTAGTTTTTTTGAAAAATATTTTCCATAATTTATGATTACTTCCAAGGCGAATTCTTCCTTACTATCAAAGTAATAATAAAAAGACCCTTTCGGAATTCCTGCAATGGAAACAATCTCGTCCAGGCTGGTAATAGTAAAACCTTTTTGAGTAAATATTTCGGTTCCAATATTTACAAGCTGTTGACGTTTTTTACTTCCTTTGCTCTGGGGGAGCTCTGTCGCCGAGGATCTTAAATCCAGCATTAAATTTATTTCCTTCAAATAAGGTTTTAAAAATTTGATTTTTTTGATTCTTTGTAATAAATTTAAAACTGAAATAGACGAACAGTCAACTTTAATTATCTTTTGCAATGCACCATTTATTTTGAATCTGAGGAGAGCAATATGAATAGACGGCAATTCATCCAAGCAAGTTCGATGACGGCATTATTTCCAGCATCACTTGCTTGGGGGCAGGGTAATTTTCCTAATCGCCCCATCAAGACTGTCTCTCCATATGCAGCTGGAGGGGGTCCAGATATACAACTTCGCCAAGCTGCCCCTCATCTAGGAGAAGCATTTAAACAATCCATTGTTGTGGAAAACAAAGTCGGTGCAGCCGGCGTCCTAGCTGCCCAGTTTGTCGCACAATCCAATCCCGATGGATACACATTGTTGCTCGGTTCTAATATTCAATTAATTCAAAAGATCCTAAAACCTGAACTTTCATTTGATCCAATGAAGGACTTTGCTCCTATTTGTAATATGTATTCCTCCCCTACCGTTATGGTTGTTAGTAGTGAATCGCCCTATAAGACGGTAGATGATGTAATTGCTGCGGCAAAGGCAAGTCCTGGAAAAATGAATTACGGCTCCGGCGGAATTGGTACATCAGCTCATATCGCAGGCGCAACATTTATTGCTTTGAATAAGTTAAATCTAGTACACATTCCACTCAAAGGATCAGTTGAGATTGCTGCTTCGCTTTTGCGGGGAGATACTCAATTTGCTTTTCCCATCGCTGGCACGGGCGTTCCTCTGGTTACTGGAGGAAAATTTAGAGCTTTAGCGGTTACCAGTAGAAATCGTTTGTCCCAGCTACCTGATGTACCAACGTTAAATGAGATCATGAAAAATGACCTCACTATTCAAGAATCTTGGTTTGGGATGTGGGCACCAGTGAAAACACCCTCGGATGTCATCAGCACTTTATTTTCAGGAATTTCAAAGGCACTCACTAGCGCCTCCCTAGCGCAGAGTTACGAATCTTCGGGAAATATAATTACACCAAGCCAAAGTCCTCAAGCTTTTACTAACTACATGATTAGTGAGAATAAGAAATGGGCTGAGATTATTAAACTTACCGGGATCACTGCTTAATGTCGGAGCCACTAAAGGGGGTCAAAGTAATCGACATGTCTCATGTCATTGCTGGCCCCTTTGCATCCCATTATTTATCGCAACTAGGCGCCGAAGTTATTAAAATTGAAAAGCCTGGAGTCGGTGATGTTATGCGGGCAAGCAAAAAGGCAACCGAGCCTGATTCAATTGCATTTACCGCTTTTAACGCTGGAAAAAAATCACTCGCAATTGATATTCGGACTGAAGAAGGCGCAAATATTATTCGCTCCCTTGCAAAAGAATCCAATATTTTTATAGAGAATTTTCGACCAGGTGTAGTAAAAAAATATGGCTTAGATTATGAGTCAATAAAAAAGATTAATCCTCAAATCATTTACTGCTCAATCTCTGGATATGGTCAAGGGGGCTCGTGGTCTAGTAGAGGGGGGTATGATCAAGTAATACAAGCTCTTACAGGGATGATGATGATGTCTGGCCCTGAAGATAGTAGCGAGCCAATTAAAATTGGATTTCCAGTAATAGATATCGCAGTAGGTATGTTGGGGGCTATTGCAATAAGCTCTGCCCTCTATCAGCAGAAAACGGCAAATATTGGCCAACATATCGAAACATCTTTAATTCAGGCTTCGCTGATGCTCATGTATCCATACATAACTGATTACCTGACGAATAAAGAGGTTCACAAACGAATCGGTAATCGCGGATATTCGGGCAGCCCAGGCTCTGATACATTTAAATGCAAAGATGGTTGGTTGGCCACTGCAGCAAATACCCCAAGTCAATTTAAAAAAATGATGGCTCTCCTAGGCATGGATGAAATTTGTAGTGATCCAAATGCCATTGACGTAAAAGCATTTAATGCAATTAATGGTGGATTTGTAAAGGCTAAAGATTCAACTTTAATTAAGCAAAAGATAGAAAAGGCTTTATCTGGAAAATCGGCCTATGAAATCGAAGAGGCTCTAAATAATGCAGGAGTGCCGGCTGCAAAGGTTTCAACACTGAGTGAATTTCTCGAAAGGGCTTTAAACGGAAATTGCATCAATTTACCGATCACTGATTTTGTAAGCACTACATCATCAGTTAAGACGCCTGGCCTTGGATTTACCTTTAACAATAACAACAGAAAAACCTTAAAAGGTGCACCAAGCTTAGGAGAAAATACTGAAGAGGTACTTAAAAAGTTAGGTCTCACCCAACAACAAATTCAGGGTTTAATTGAGCGTGACCTTCTAAAGTAATAATTTTTTTGAAGCATCTTATTGAATGCTATTACTTATTGAAGAATCGATCAAAAAAATACCAACCCGTAGGTTGGTATTTTCATTTCTGGTGGGCCCACCAGGACTTGAACCTGGGACCAAAGGATTATGAGAGCAGAAACCCAAGATAGACCCTTATAAAAAGAGGCTCTGCGGGTGGTCAATGTCGGTGTGTAAGTAAATGTGTAAGCAAATTCGTGGATTTAAAAGAAGTGTGGAGTCACTCTTTGGTTTTCAAAACCAAAGGATTTTTGGAGCAACCATCTAGCACTTCGTTTCTCCAAAGTTCTTTTTTTGAAGATTGATAAGCGTTTCTTTAAGTAACGCTTAAGAGGTATGCTTCTTGGAGAGAAATCAAAATCCGTTGCCCCAATTTCTAAAAAATTACTGTCACATTGTGTTGAATAGGTAGCCATGATGACTCCTAGTATTATTCGACTTAACAACTTCGGTACATCGCATGTTTATTAACTACGCTTTGAAAGTCGATTCAGAAAAATGAGCCCCAACACAGGGCCCGGCAGCAATAGCCAGGTGATGTATTGATTCATGAATGGTAAGACTACGGTACTGATTTGAATTGAGATCATCGTTATCGTAAAGCCAATCGCATTTTGAATAGTAAGTGCAGTACCGACGATTTCGGGTGGGCATGCTTGTGCTGATAGCGCTGAAAATTGTGGCGAATCAGCAACGACACTCATTCCCCAAATAGCCCAAAAGAGAATTTGTGCCCATAACGGCAATCCAGAAATCCATGGATACAGTAGACAACAAATGCCCGATAGCGCCAAAGCTGTTGAGGCAACTTTCACTCCCCCAATAGATTTGCTAAATTGCCCTCCAAGAAAGCAGCCAATTGCACCAATCCCGATTACAGAGAATGCTAGCCCCGATAAATGAATGGGATTTTGAATTGAATAGGTGCTAGCAATCAGAAATGGCACAAGTGCCCAGAATGCATAGAGCTCCCACATGTGACCGAAATATCCCAAAGCAGATCGACGATATTCTGAAATTGCAAAGAGTTCACGAAAGCCGCTTAGCTTGACTCGTGAAGCACTACCTAATTTAAGGTGGGGGCCATCTCCGAGCCAGAAAATCATCACCATTGCAACCAGAGCGAAGAAGGAAGACAAAAGAATGACCTCTTGCCAAGGCCAATCGACACCGAAGTAACGGGTAGCATGCGGAATTGCTGTTCCCAGCGTTAGCATTCCAACCAATTGAGCAATGCGCGAGCTCGCTTTTTGGGGGTCCCAGGTCATTATGAGCTTCATACCAATTGGATAGATACCGGCCAAACAAATTCCAACTAAAAAGCGTAAGCAAGAACCTACCAAAACACTGTCAGCCCAGACAGCAAATGCAGCGTTAAACAATGCCCCAAGCAGAGCACATGCAGCAAAAAGATGACTGGGCTTGTACCGATCTGCTATCCCACTTAAGGCAAAGACCAAAGTACCTGCCACAAAACCGAGTTGCACAGCATTGGTAAGTATGCCTATGCCTGCAAGATTAGTGCTCCACGAATCTATTAAATTGTCAGCCACTCCATTGATAGAAAACCACAAAGAGGTACCCATCAACTCCGCAATCACAATCAATAGCGAGGCTAAATTAGGACTTATGGGTCGAGAAGTTGTCGTATTAGTCAAATGAGGATAAAAAAATTAGGGGCAGTCGAAGCACCTTCATTATATTACGACCTAATTCCCAATACTAAAAAATATTTAACAATCTTTATTTAGATTTTCAATATCACGCTATTGATCTTAAAGCCATTAAGGCGTGCATTATTTGATCCAAACTAACAATCATTTGAGGCCTAAATACTCTCCTCGACCCGACGAATATTGAGAACATGAGCATCAAGCATCGCTTGTAGCTGAGAGCGAATATTCGGCTCTTGAATTCTTGGAATTAATTTTTCTAGACGTCGTGCTACCCATCCCTGCCCTCGATTCAAAAAAAGCAAGCGTTCCTTGAGATCTTCAATGGAGATCGCTTTTTCATAAAATTCACCCGTGGCAGTTGATGGCGAAAAACCGAGTGATCCAATAATTCCGAGCAACATCTTGCACCAGCGCACTTCATCGTGTTGAATATCGGTGACTAACGGAGCTAATTCGTGACTCTTTATTTGATTGGCTGTTTCCAAGGTTACTCGAGCGCCAGCCCTTTCCGCCTCCAGCAATTCATTTAGCGCAGCAATCAGTTCATCGCCGCTAATTGGATTTAATGCTGATAAATCATGCATATGTTGACCTCTTGTGAATGGGGTGCTTATTTCCTGGCAATATCTCATGTATTTGTGACCATTCTAGGGCGATTTGCTCATACTGCATATGAAAACAGCCAAACTTACCAAAATTGGGAGAGTGTCATGGCTCGGGACAGAATCGACCAGGGAAAAGGGTTCTTGACTCTAGCTCTGGACTGTCGTTTAAAACGACACGAATTGATAATGATTTAATTCTCTTTTCTATCTGATTGCTTTTTCAATTAACCGATTAAGGCGAATTAATTGCTTAAAGTCCTCAACCACCGATGACACCAAGTTTGAAGATGTGAATTTTGTGTCACTGAGTGTCTTTACAACTAAGAAGTTTTTGAGCATAAGCCAATCCATATCCGGATGGTTTGGATCAAAACCGCGTGGAGGGCGAGAGGCTACGTTCTCTCGAGAAAAATTTGTCTTAAAGCGTGACTTGAAAGCTGGGTCAGCAAATAAGGCATGGAAAGGCCGAGCATCTTTTGCTATCGCCTCCCTCATCTTTTTTAATTGGGGGCCAGATGGCATAAAGAGCCCACCGGCGACAACTACCCCCATGTATGGAGGGATATTGTGAAGAATGCCAAAGAATAAGTGTGGGTTTCTTTCAAAACGAGACTCAGAAGGTTTCGCAATCGAAATAGATAACCAGCTTTTATAGCAGGTACTGCCACGCACAATTTTATTGGCATTCTTTTTAATCCTACCAATTCCTTTTGTAGGAAAGTGATAATCTGGAACGCTACTTTGTAACGAAGTCTTAAGTCGCTCCGCTAAATCAATAAAAGGCTGCCTTACGAGTGTTTCGTAGCTTTCTTGATTCTTATCGAGCCAAGTTGGATCTGTTTGTTTACCAGCCTCAGTCATGAAAGGAAGAGTCTGCTTTGAAAATTTAATGCTCATAGCTTTTCCAATCTTGTATTGAATTAATCTAAATAAAACATGTTTCTCTTATTAGCTTCATTCTACTTAAAGGGGGCAGGTAATACGTGGAAGACACCAACCAACACAGAAACAAAAAAACCACCCGAAGGTGGTTTATAGAATCTTGGTGGCCCGGGACTGAATCGAACCACCGACACAAGGATTTTCGACCCTCTGCTCTACCGTCCGCTATTGGCCGCTTTAAGCGTGGCTTGTTACAGCTGCGCTGTCGGTTTCAGGAAGAAATCCATTGCCAACGCAACCACTGACGGCTCGATGCGGTGCGGGCCTTTGAATTCCAAGGAGGTTAAGTCATAACCTGCGGCCTTAAGTTTGGCTACGTGAGGACGGGCACTAGTTTCAATTGGCAGCTGCTCATCTTCCAAACCGTGAGCGATGAAGATGCGGGGTGTACCATTTTGCTGAAAGACTGACATAAAGCCTGCGGAAAATGCGATCACGTGGCTAACGACGTCGCCGTTGGTCACGCCTACTGAAAGCGCATAGCTGCCTCCGTCTGAAAACCCAGCAAACCCCAGGCGGCATGGATCGATAGAAAAACGTGACGCCACTTCGTGTAATGCTTTGTCCAGCCGCTCTAGGTCTGGGCCGTTACCACCCACGACCAAGTCCCAAGTCGGAAACTGAGACTGCGGCAGCAAAAGCAAAAAGCCATGCTGATACGCATGGTCGATCACGAATGGCAGCACTTTGTCGGCGCTGCCACCGGCGCCATGAAACATCACCAGCAGAGGGACTGGAACTCCAGGCTGCAGGCCGTCCGGCACGATCAATACAGCGTCGCGCTCACTAGCAATACCCAGGTCGTGACGACCAGCGGGCAAGGCTTGCTTGTCGGGTACGGTGCCGGATCGAAAACTGAGCCGGCCTAGTAGCGAATCACCCAGGAAGGACGTGTCAAACGGTATCATCTTAGACGAGTTTACCGATGCTGCGGAAAGCCGCGCACTGAGCAAAGACTTCCTCACTGAGCGACAAATTCCTGCCCTTGCAAAACTTGAGCGTCAGCTTGAGTAACTCTTTAATATCGCGGCCGCTGGCATCAGCGTAGGTTATTGCTAAGCACTCAACTAGGCCGTCGGGTAGTTCGGTATTGAACTGTTGCGCTAGTGATTTCCATAGTTGTTTTGCCTGCTCTTGAGTTGGTATCTCAAACTGGATGATGGCGATGCAGCGCGACAAGACGGCATCATCAATGTCGGCTACGCGGTTAGTAGTCATGAACAGCAAGCCATTGAAATACTCAAGGGTACGCAAGAACTCAGCCACGATAGCGTTATGCTGCAGATCGTTGTCGCGGCGGCGAATGTAGACGTCGGCCTCGTCGAGCAACAGCACCGAATCCCAGCGCGCCGCGCGGCGCAGGATTTTCGAAAGGTTGGCTTCCACTGAGCTTGCTGTCACGCCAAGTTGACCAGAATGCACGCGGTATAGTGGTTTCTCGACGACCTCGGCATAGACCTCTGCTGTCAGCGTCTTACCTAGGCCAGGCGCGCCTTTGCACAGGATAGTTGTGCCGCCCGACTTACCCTCCACAATGTCCTCCATCAGGAAGTTACGATCAGCGGTCAAGATATCAATCAAGTCGCGATGAGCATGCGGCAAAACCAGCTTGTCACGTAATTCCGGCTTGTAACGATACGCACTAACATTTTGTACATGCGCCCATATGTGGCGGTGGTAATCCAGGTGGAATAGGTGTAGATAGCAATGTTGGGGAATCCGTTCAAAACCCTCACTGATACCGCTTCCGCGCCAGAAGGTTGCATCGGCGGTGGTGTCAAAGTGACGTTCCAGCAGCTCTTCGTCATTTACGCAACGCGCCGTTGTGCCTGCCTGCAGCCGCATGCATTCGAGTTGTGGACGAGGCCCTTCGCTGGACATCCAGACATTGCCAAAAACAGTAAACTGCGCACCAAACTTTGGTTGCATCTGCATGAAACGCTTTGAGTGTGTCTCGTATTCATTTTTGAATTCTGCACATTCTTTGAAGTAACCATGACCCGTCATCAATTCGGGAATCGTGAAATCCAAAATATCCTCGGCATGAAAGCTAATGCTATTGGTCATGGCGGTGTACCTTAGCCTCGGATCGGCGACCGGCCCCCGTCCCGCAGCCTGCAAGGTATTGGCCAGCAGGCCGATGATGACGTAAGCTGCGCTATCGGCAGGCTGCACATGGCGCATAGAATGGACCAACCAAGGCTGTAACACACCGTCCTTGCCGAGCTTATAGAGCCAGCCATCGATCATGTCACGCGACAGCCAAGCGATCAGACCGGGGATTAGATGCTCTAAGCTGGGGATTTTTCGGGCAGCCGGTGCGGCATGGATATTGTCCAGCGCCAGCATTTGGAACATCAGCTCACGCTCGTTGGCCGTACGACACAGGTCGTAGAGTGTGTTAAGTGAGGTGGCATCGAAAAGGTGGCTGGGCACCACACGTTTGCCTCGGGAAAGGCCGTACTCGCTCAGCCGCTTAGCAAGCAGCGAATCTTCATTGATCGTTCCAAGTAGCGCATTGGCCAGGGTTTCTGGTATTTCGAATTCCATGGTTCTTTTTACTCTTTTAATAAATCATAGAAAGCTATATCTGAAACATGCTTGACTGCAGTCAATGCAAGCCAAAATAGGATCCATTTTGGGGGGACGGTATGCGCCTGAACCGGCTAAATCAAGCAGTTGAAAGCGCGGAAATACAAGGATGCCAATAGTAATATTATGCATAGGATTAACACTCTACAGAGCAAGCTAATTAAGCGCCATAACTGAATTAAATGATGCCCACATATGAAAATATTGTGCCGTATTTACACTCTAATATGGCTTAAATTGTCTGAACAGTAGAAAATAGACACAAATAGTTAGCTCATAAGACAACCATTACTTAAAATCACGTTTAAAAGACAAAACCCCCACCATTGCTGATGAGGGTTTGCTTTGCTGGTGGGCCCACCAGGACTTGAACCTGGGACCAAAGGATTGTGAGAATCAAGAGGTAAAATTAGTCGCGCTGGCATTCCCCCATTCTATGTATCAAATCATAACGCAATGAATCTTTGCTTTAGACTCAAAAAAATTGATCCCTCCGGATTAATGAGTTCATCAAATATCGTATAGTGGTTTGATTCCTTTAACACTTGAAAAAAACCGAACTGATTCGAGGTCTTTCTATATTCGGCGAAAGTCTGTGATTGACGTATCAACTCAGGTAATTCAGCGTCACCAACAAATAAATCTAAATCTTTCCCAAAATGATTAGACAAAAGAATTGGTGAGTTTTGTAATGAGGCCTCCGATGTTAAATTTAATTTGTCATTAATATAAGAAAGTCTCATGGGTTCTAAATCATAAATACCACTGATTCCTGTGCCGCCAATAACGCATGGCTCATTTAAAGCCATGGTGATAAGGTGGGCTCCCGCAGACCAACCTATAAGCCACATACCACTATGTTTTTTATAGTTTATTCCTGCTGATCTATGTATAGCGCGAATCCCACTTCTAACGTCGTTCACAATTTGGTCGATGGTGGCAAATGGAGCGAGGGTATATCCCAAAACAGCTACACTAAAACCCGCCTTAACTAAAGTAGGCGCTATAAAACTAAAATCATTTTTAGATCGATTTTGCCAAAAACCACCATGTACAAATACAATTAATGGCGCGTTATTACCAGCCAAAAATAAATCGTATGATTGATAATCACCTTGACCATAGGGAACCCCAATTAGTCCGCCTAATTCATTTCTAGCCAGCTGACTATTGAATGACCATGCCGCGATAAGATCAGCGCTATTAGGAACGGCAAGGGAATTGTTATAGGCCCTATCTAAATCAGTCTTAGAAAATCCATTCCACATAATTATCTTTCTGATATTAACAAATCAAAACTCAATAACAGAACGGATTTCTTTACCCTCTTTAAGCCTAGCAAGGCCTAAATTGATGTCCTTTAATCGAATGCGATTAGTGATGTACTCATCTAACATTAAGTTGCCATCAAGATAACTCTGGGCCAAAAACGGAAAGTCAACTAGGGGATTGGCCCCACCATAACTAGAGCGATGTATTTTCTTTTCACCCATAAGCGATCCCCAACGAAACTCAACCATTTTTTGTGTGGCAACCTTACCCAACCAAACAACTTGACCTCCCGGTCTCACCATTTCTAAACTCAAGCGAAATGCTGACTCACTACCAGCTGACTCAATCACATAATCAAGACCAATTCCACCGGTTAGCTGCATTATTTCCTCAATGATATCGTCATTAGCTAGAATCAAATCGGTAGCACCAAATTGCTTTGCAAATGCAAGCTTTTTTTCATCTCGATCAATAGCAAAAATGCGTTCCACCCCAGCAATTTTTGCGCCTTGAATTGATGAAACGCCAACGGCTCCGCATCCGATCACTCCGAATGTGGAACCTTTTGTAACCTGAGCAATATTGATGACGGCACCAACGCCTGTCATGACGCCACACCCAATCAAACAAGCTACATCAAAAGGAATTTCTTTTGAAATTCGTACCGCGCAGTCTTCCGTAACAACAGCGTATTCAGCAAAACTTCCTGCATACATCAACTGATGAATTGCAGTATTTTCTAAAAAGATTCTTGGTTTACCGTCAAAATGAAATGATTGGGTCACATTACTTCGGTACTGACTACAAATAATAGGCTGTTTTTTTTGGCAAAAGTAACACTTGCCACAAAACGGGTTCCAGGACACGATGACATGATCGCCTTTCTTAAGGGCGCTTACATCATCACCGATCCATTCGACAACTCCAGCAGCTTCGTGCCCAGGAATAAATGGGAGCGGAGTCCCCAAGGACCCCTCAACGGCCTCTAGGTCTGTGTGGCAAAGGCTAGTTGCTTTGATCTTAATCACAACATCGTTTAACGCAAGATTTCCAATACTTAATTTCTGCACTTGTAAGGGATCACCAATTGCACTCAAAACAGCACCGTCAAATTTCATGAGTTGGGGTCTTTTCTCGCGTGGTCAAAATGATTGATAGTCAACATCCATACATCTAATATACTGCATATATATATGTAAAAAGTCAACCCATCCTCATCGATGACTGACAGTGAATTGACAAGCACTACACTATCCAATAATCTAGTTGAAAGAATTTAAATAGGTGAAACTTATGCAGACTTTAGCCACAGAACCAATCAGCCCCCTGCGTGACTTTATTGTTGCGATGACAAAGCTAGTCGAAAAGGAACGCGATGAAAATAAATTAATAGCGGAGTCAAAAAAATACCTTAAAACGCTCATTTCTACAGACACATGGCTGCCTGAATTTTGTACTGTTCCACACCCCGATTACTACCAACAATACCTTTTACATACAGATCCATTAGAGCGATTCTCGGTAGTTAGTTTTGTTTGGGGCCCAGGCCAAAAAACCCCGATTCACGACCATACTGTATGGGGTCTCATTGGGATGCTGCGCGGCGCAGAAAAAGGCCAACGTTATACCCAGGATGCTAGTGGCGAGTTAGTTGCCGTAGGCAGTGAAGCCGTCCTTAAGCAAGGTGATATCGAGGTGGTTAGCCCAACTCTAGGCGATATTCACATTGTTAAAAATGCCTTTGACGATCAAACGTCTATTAGTATCCATGTTTATGGCGCAAATATTGGGGCGGTTACCCGTCACGTGTATGAAGAGGGTAGTAATAAAGTGAAAAAATTCGTTTCGGGCTATTCGTCCACACAAGTGCCGAACTTGTGGGACCGATCAGCATCTGTACGAGCTACCATAACTTAAAATGACTCTGCGATTTTTATACTTATTGATGCTTTCGTTTTTCCACCATATTTAGAAATTTTTCATATTCTTTTTCATCAACCGAATAGCTATGGTCATCATCTGGAAATGCACTACTCTTGACCTCGGAGATATACTTTTTAATACCTTCAACAGCAACCTCAGTTAAGTTAGCATACCGCTTTGTAAATTTTGGCTTGAAATCAGAAAAAATACCAAGTAAATCATGGCATAAAAGAATTTGACCATCAGTACCTACACCAGCGCCAATCCCAATAGTTGGGATCTCAAGCTGCTGCGAAATCACCGTTGCAATTTTCGCCGGCACCGCCTCAAACTCAAGCATGAAACAGCCTGCATCCTGAATTGCAAACGCATCTTCAAGGATTTTCATAGCGGCATCCGCCGTTCTTCCCTGAATTCGAAACCCACCGAATACTGCTACCGTATGTGGAGTCATGCCAATATGAGAAGCTGTAGGTATACCAGCATCTACTAACGCCCTTAATATATGCGCTTGTGATTTTCCACCCTGAGGTTTCACTGCATCAGTACCGGCTTCTTGCATGAATCGAGTTGCGTTTTGTAAAGCACGATCAACTGTGTTGTAGCTTTGATAGGGCATGCAGCCAAGCACGAAGGTATTCGGCGCACCCCTTCTAATGGATGTGGCATGCATTACCATCATATCCATTGTTGCTGGTATGGTATTTGAATGGCCGTGAGCAATCATTGCAAGGCTATCGCCCACAACAGCCACATCAACTCCCGCACTCTCAGCCCACTTCGCTGATGTGTAATCAGGAACCGACATGTACACCATTTTTTCCCCAGTTTTTTTAGAGGCATGAATCTCTTGAATCGTTCTTTTTTTTTGCTCGACTGGCTGCTGATCGATCATATTACTCCCTCTATCAATTTAAACTTTTGCATTACATCGCATACGTAGCTTTAGCAGATTCCCCATTTGTCTCTTTTTGCTGCAATGAGAAAATGGACGTGTAGCCTTCAGACCAGTCGGGCGGAATATGGCAGGGCGTTGCATCATGATGTGCATAAAGCGCCCGTTCACCGCTTAGAATAGCCTGATCATGGATTGGCTTCAATGGATTTATCGTATACGGAAATGCATCAGCAGATGTAAGGGTATAAAGCAGCAAAGGCCTACCTAAATCAGATTGATTTTTGGGTGACCCATGAATTGTTCGGCAATTATGCAAAGTAAGTGATCCAGCTGGGCCGGTTAAGTAGACCGCCTTAGAGGATTCAACTGCTTTTTTTGCGTCCGTCTCCGAAAGACAGCCCACCCAGTTACCGCTCGAATCGTATTGTGAAGGCATAGGCTCTATTAAATGACTTCGTGGTATGACCCCCAAAGGCCCTTGATCCACTCCACAATCGTAAAGATAGGTGCCAATCGTTAACGGCGAATAATTCGTATGTGGCCAAAATGAAATATCGTAATGCCACTTCACCTCTTCACCGCCTTTGGACCACTTGAAGTTTAACTTGGAGTGGTGAAATTTAACGCTTGGGCCTACCAAGTCGGCAACCGCATCTAGCATTGGGGACTTTGATACGTACTCCCAAAAAACAGGGTGATGCTCCGTTGGATTAGATACTCTTCTCAATCTTGGGCTATCCGCATTGTGATCTTTTTCAAGATCAAAGACGGCATCAGACTTACTGACCTTTTTGCTACGCTCAACCAGCTCTGAAGTGGCATCACGTAATTTTTTTAACCATGCATCATCAATAAACTTCTCCAAAAGAATATATCCATCAGCAAAATATGACTCTCGTTGCGCTTGACTTAATACTCTAGGCTTAATAGCAAGAATTTGGTCTGGGGTCATAACACACTCCTTATTTGAAGTTCAACATTATTGATGGAAGCCACGTTACCAAGCTTGGGAACGCAATCACAATAAACAAAGTAATAGTTTGCAAAATAATGAACGGCACAACACCCTTGTACATATGCATGATGTTGATCTCTTCTGGCGCAACGGCACGCAGGTAAAAAATAGCCGGTGCCATTGGGGGCGTCAAATAAGAAGTCTGAATCATGATTAAGAACAAAATACAGAACCAAACTGGATCAAAGCCTGCGCCTACAATTAACGGCGTAAATAGTGGCACGAATATCAACACAATCGATATCCAATCAAGAAAAAATCCAGCGATGAATATGATTAACATCATCAAGCCCAATAAAAACCATGGGCTTAATTGCATTTGGCCGATCAGCTGATTTGCGGTGTTAATTCCGCCTCCACCAATAAACACGCCAGTAAATAATGAACCCGCCAACAGGACGGCCATAATCATTGCGGTGATTAACACGGTCTTTATAAGTGAATCGTACAGCCCCTTCCACGTAAAATTTTTGTATAAGACAGTTAGCAAAACAGAGGCAATTGCTCCGATTGCTGCTGCCTCAGTTGGAGATGCTAAACCAAGCAAAATAGAGCCCAGTACCGCAACAATCATCATCAAGGGTGGTACTAGATTTTTAGTTGAAATCCAAAGCTTTTCTTTGAAAGTAGGGTCTCCTGGCTCTGGAGGAATTCTTGGTCCCTTTTCAGGGTAAATCGTACACAATACGATGATGTATACAAGATACAGACTGGCCATTATTAGTCCAGGGAACAGCATCCCATAGAGCAAATCACCCACTGAAACATTGGCCAAGGGACCCATCACAACAGCGACTACAGATGGCGGGATAATAGTACCCAAAGATCCACCGGCACAAATTGACCCAGAAATCATACTTTTGTCATACTTATAGCGAAGCATGATGGGGATTGTCAAAAGCCCTACCACCGACTCAGTGGCGCCGATAACCCCACTAGATGCTGCAAAAATAATACACATGGTGATGGTTGCAACGGCTAAACCACCAGGTAGCCTTCTAGTCCAAATATGAATTGCCTCAAATAATTTATCGGCAATGCCGGATTTTTCTAATACTGCCCCCATAAAAACAAACAGAGGTATTGCTGCAAAAACAAAGTTCGAAGATATATCCTCAATTTTTTCAATAAACTGAAAAACAACGCGATCACCAAAAATGAATAGGCCAAATAAAACGGCTGTAATCATCATAGAAAATGCAACCTGTATTCCCAAAAACATCAGCACAAATGCTACTGGGAGCATAAAAAAAGGTAGGTAATCGATCATTTTTTTAGTTCTTTATATTGTTTTAATGATTTAATAATTTCAGCCAATACCTGCAGCGCTAGAAGCACAAATGCAACCATAAATACAACCCGAAATGGCCAGACTGGCATATTCAATGCGGATTGGCCGCTGCGCTCCCCCTTCATAAACCCAGCAATTAAGTGACCAAGCAATCCATAGCTGATCCAGATCATTAGCGGAAACACTACGGAGTAGCCAATCAAATCAATTAGCGCTCTCATTTTGGAACTCATCGATTGACTAAAGATATCAATTCGGATGAACTGCCCTTTTTGGAGCGTATAGGCCATACCCAATAAAAAATGAGAGCCCGTTAATACATAACCAACCTCATAAGCCCAGACAGTTGGGGCCTCAAAAGCATATCGCGCAACCACCTCATAGGTTGTAGCAAGAACTAAAGGAACTAGCAAAAAAGATGCCAATATTCCTATGTCGCCAGTAATTCGTTCGATATTTTTTACAAAAGTAGACATCACCGATCCTCAAAAAAGGGCTCTCGAAAAGAGAGCCCTTTACTACAGATTACTTAACGCCTGTTTTAACAGAACGCCAACCCGTTGCACCTGCCCATAGTTTGTTGAGCTCTTGCTGACTGTCAAATACAGAGGCAAAGAATGGATACTTATTCTCTTTAGCAGTTTTAGTGGCCCAGTTAATACCAATTTTGTAAGCAGCTTGCTGCACCTCAGGTGATAACTCAATAACGGTATTGCCGGCTTTTCTATAAAAATCTAAAGCCTTTGCATCTTCCTGACCTACAATCAGCCAGCTTTCAAGGGTGACCAATTTAGCAACTGATTCAACTAATTTTTTATCAGGCTCAGGCAATTTGTTCCAAACATCTTTATTAATAACAAGCTCAAAAGGCGCTGTTGGCTGATGAACTCCTGGATAAATAATGTACTTGGCTACTTTATGGAATCCCATCGGAATGTTTTCATACAAAGTACCCCACTCCGTAGCATCAATGGCGCCGCGCTCCAACATGGGATAAACATCTCCACCCGCAGTAGTTACTGGAGCAGCACCAAGCTCTTTCGACATTTCAAGCCAAGCGCCAGCAGTCCTTAGTTTTAAACCCTTCAGATCAGCCAATGTTTTGACTGGTTTTCTTGAATGGAGAAAAGCCTCAGCAGTCCGAATAAACAGAGGCATAGAGATAACTCCATCGGTTTCATCGCGGAATTTTTTTTGCATCTCTGTGCCGCCAGCTGCATATAGCCAATGCAACATTCGCTCAGAATCAAAAGACCCGGCATAACCACCAAATAAAACGGTGGTAGGATCCTTGCCCCAGTCATAGCCCATCCAGGTATGGCCCAATTCTGCTAGACCATTTTTAACCGTCTCAGGCACCTTTAAGGCATTACCTAAAGCACCACCAGGAAAGGTTTGAATCTTGAATCGCCCGCCACTAAATTGCTCCATTCGGGCTGCAAAAGCCTTTGCACCTAAATCCATTAATGGGCCGCCAGACCATCCCGTTGCCATCTTCCAATTGTAGCTAGCCCCTTGCGCTTGGACGGTCAGTGGAAACGCCATGGCAGCTGCTGCAGTGCCACCTACTTTTAAAAAATCACGCTTTTTCATACCCAGTCTCCTATGTTCAATCAATGAGTCAGTTGCATTAACAGATAAACATCAAAATAAATAAAACAAAAAAGGTGCTGCTTTTACCCGACAACCATTACTCGGAAGAGATTAATGTCTTCTTAGTAAATTCTTCTACGTAATCAACCAGCTTATCCAATGCTTTCCCAGCTTCGAGCTCCTTACCTTTGCTAATGGCCTCGGCAACAGCGGCATGCAAAGTTGCAATATCTGAAATATTTTCAATGTGTTGAAAATTGCCAAACCAGAAACGACGCGACATGCCATGCAAAGAAGCCATTGCAGCGCCTGCGTATTCATTTTTTGCAGCAATAACAGTTAAGTCATTTAATTCTTTATCCACTTTGAGAAAAAGCTTTTCATTCCTCTCCTTCTGGGCCCTTCTAAAATCCTTTGCTATTCGCTCAAACTCTTTCCGCTCGTCTGGAGTGGCGCGTTTTGCTGCTTTTTTACAAATCAGGCGTTCCAATTCCCTTCTTGCCTCAAGGACCCTTAATTGTTTTTGGGGATTCAAATCAGCAATAAAAATTCCTCTTTTTGGCATGATCGAAACCAGATGCTCGCGACTTAAGCGTTGCATAGCCTCACGAATTGGTGTTCTACCAATATTGAGCATCGTCGATAATTTAGCCTCAGAAACTGGCGAGCCTGGCTCCAGTGACATTGTGACAATTAATTCTTCAATTTTTTCGTAAGCCTGATTAGATAAAGACTCATCATCAATTTTCGACGCCAAAGGGGATTTTGAATTTTTTTTGATGGCCATATTTTTAAATAAATTGTTGAGGCGCTTGGGCGCGATTAAACATACCGTAATCCCTCACCACAGCAAAGCAGCGAATGTCAAATAATTCATTACTTGAATGCTTTACTAAATGAAGGGGTTGGTTTTTGCTGAATTCGACCAACGCAATACCACGCATTGGATCGATTACACCCTGAAAAAGCCGAGAAGTAAGTTCAGGTATTTTAATCTGCGAAACTGCATATTCAATTGCATCAAAATTACCGATGTATGCGGTAATGCGCTCCGATTCACTAAATTCTGCAGAACCAGTTTCAGCACTCACTTCAGATGCAACTCGCAATCGATAGTCTTCTAAAATTAAGCTGCGTCCGCAGACTTGAGCGCTTGAATGATCTGGCTGGCATCTCCAACCCGCCAAAGACTCTTCGTTTGCCCAATTAGAAAAAGAAAGATACCAATCTGGGCGCTGAAGATTTTTAAATCGCTCTACCGAAATAAAGCCTGAATTTTGCTCAACAATTGCTCGCAAGCCCGTGGCCATTGCAAAGTAAGCATCCACAAATCCACTTTTGGGCAATACATCGAAGAATACAGCTTGCGTCATGATTAAGCTTTAATCCTTTAGGGCCGAGGACTCGTCTTTTGTTAGCACCGGCCCCTCAAGCGTGACGCGCTCCTCCTGAGTCTTACCATCTCTGAACTTTTCGACAATGGTCTTAATCTTTGGGTCAATATGAGACTGATCAAAACCATTAAATAATGTACCAAATAAGCCACGCTTTAAGTCACTTGTTCCCATAATCCAGTCTGCAATTGGGAAAGTAAGGTTCATGTTTTTGTGCATCATGATCCCAAGATTGTGATGAGCAGCATGATGTCTGCGTATCGTATTTACGAACGGCATATTGCGCACAAACCAATTCTCATGTACGTGACAGCAGTAATGAAAGGTTTCATAAATCAAATAATGACCAATCATGGTGATAAAAAGGATGTATCCCACATTTGGGTTAAATATCATTGATGCCAGAAAACCTAGGGCCGATCCCGAAACAATCAAAACCGTTAATACCCTCCATGGAAAAAATACAATCCGGAATTCACGCGTTGTATCGATGGTGTACTCGGTATCGGTAAAGTACTGATGATGCTGCCGAGTATGGCGGTCATAAATAGCCCTTAAAGCAAATACATCAATCAAGCGATGCATTACATACTTATGCATCGCCCACTCAACAAAATTACCAGCGATAGCAACTGGTATAACCGTAAGCCAAGCCCAGCCTGCATCTTGCAGATGGGTTAAACAGTAATAAATCAAACCAGCCCCTACCGTGTACATCACCGCAATATGGAGCAAGCCATTGTAAAAAGGACTGATATCTGATTTGTATGACTCTCTGAACTTGCGCTGACGCTCAGTCATGAACATCTTTTGAAAAGCAATAGACATATGACACTCCCTATTAATCTTATGTATGCAACTGATATGTTAGTAACATACTAGTCGATTTAATGGGAAGTACACCTAGGGGTTTCCCTAGTGGCAATCACAGCTTCAGATTGATGACTAAACCCTCTTTTGGTGCAACTCAATGTAACCCTGAGCCTGCTTGTAAGGCCTTAGTTGGGATAAAGTTAGCACGCTAAATGTTAAGGGTCAAAACTATGGAATGGAGATCTATTTTGAGATACGCTATTTAAATAACAGACAAAACCTCAGTCAGCGACTTTCCCTCGTAAGTAGGTCTTTCGCCAATCTCCTCAAAGGGGTGACCCATGCGGTTGACCCAAAAAACGTCGAACCCGAACCATTTAGCAGCAAGAGCATCCCAAGCATTACTCGAAACAAATAACACCTCTTTTTTCTGAAATGGAAATTCCTGAAGCAATAAAGCATAGGCTTGTGGTGCAGTTTTAAATAATCTTACTTCCTCTACAGTAATTACTTTATTTAAATAAGGCTTTAGTCCATTACTTTCTACAACCGTAGCAAGCATATCGCTACTACCATTTGAAAGAATTGCTGTATTGATGCTTTTTTCACCCAATACTTTCAATACACTTAAGCTATCTTCAAAGCTAGCTAATTGTTCATAGTGATGCATTAGGCTCACTTCAATTTCATTAGTTAATTCGAGATTTAACCGCTTGCAAACATACCTTAATGACCGCAATGTTATTTCCCAAAAAGGTAGGTAATATTTACTACCATGTGGATTTGGATCGCTCATTGTAGTGAGTCGGGTATATTCAATCTGTCGATCACGCCACATTAGTGCAAAAGCTTGTCCGTTTACAGCGTAAAAATTTTCTACGAGCTGACCCATAGAGAAAACATCGAAAAGGGTTCCATATGCATCGAATGCTACTAATTTATACATTTTTGTATTGATGAGAATTTCAGGGGTAGAAAAAAGGGCCACTTGGGCCCTTTTTTTGCATTAAGTAGGTTGAGTACTTAAATTAAAACGCACAGGTAGATTTTTAGCCAAATCCTCCTTAGATACCTTTTTCTTAACTTCAAACTTACCACCCTCAATACGGCTGATATAGTGATCGGTAATACCACTATGATCTTCTTTGCGCAGTATCTTATCGCCTTCTGGGTGCCCCAACGAGTTTTTCATCTGCAAGCCCTCTAATGCTTGGATTGCTCCAGGCATATCTTTACGTGATTTGTATCCGGAAGCCTCAATAGCAGCCTTGAGTGCAAAGATGTTTTCCCATGCTTGCCAGCAATGGGATTTAGCCATCACACGGTTTGAATTCTTTTCACGCGCATAAACATCATCAATTTCTAAAATTCGATTAAATTCTTTATGGGGTGCATCATCTTTGTACTTTGTATTACGTGGGAAGTTTTCAAGAATGTAAACACCCTCAGCCGCACCACTCAAAGCATCTGGATCAATGGCCTCAATCGTTCCAGAAATCGAATAGAGCTTAGCTCTCTTGTCTACACCCATGGATTTAGCTTGAGTAAAGTAAGCCACCGCCAAAGGTCCAAAGAAGATAGAAAAGACTACATCTGTATCTGGTGGAATTTGAGTCAAATATGGAACTAAATCTTTGGCATCCAGTGGAACAGGAATTCCCTTTGTAATGGTTCCGCCCATTCGCTCAACTACCGCTTTTGCTTCAGCAAAATGGCTCTGCCCCCATGCGTAATCGGCATAAACGACACACCATTTTTTTCCTAAATTTTCCATTGCCCATGGAACACCTGCAGCTGCAAGGGAATAAGTATCACTGCCGGTTCTAAAGCTATAACGAGTCCCCTTTGAGCCAGTAGCCTCGGTTGCTTCGCCAGTTGAGAAGTAAGGTATTTTCAGTTCGGTAGCAATTGGAATAGAGGCTAACATAACTCCAGAGTGAACAGAGCCGGTTACGAATTCTGCATTCATTCGCTGAATTAGATTTCGTAACTTTCTGGCTCCTGTTGCTGGATTGGATTCGGTATCTTCTGTTACTAATTCCACCTTGCGGTTGGCTATACCGCCTTGTGCATTAATAATTTCAACGGCTTTACGCGCACATTTATCATGCCAATATCCCCATGATGAGAAACCGCCAGTAAGCTCAGCATGATGGCCAATAATGATGGGGCCGGCTGATTGTGCAAATAGGTTACTAACAATAGTCATATTTGCCAAGCCTGCAGCGACCCCGCCCTTTAAGGCATAGTCCATCAATGTGCGGCGGCCTGGATTAACAATATCAATATTACTTTTAATTTTTTTCATTTGAAGCTCCCTTAGTTATTAAGAAACTACTAAACATGCATTCCTAAATGTTCATGAAGAATTTCAGGATTACTTCGTACGTCATCCGTTTTTGTTTCAAAAACTATACTTCCTTTATCCATAACCAAAATACGACTACATAAGCGAATTGCTGTTTGAACGTTTTGCTCCACAAGTAAAATTCCGATTCCCGCTCCATTTATCCTTTTGATTTCTTCTCTTATTTCAGACACCAAAATGGGCATAATTCCTTCGGTAGGCTCATCTAGCAAAATAATTTTTGGATGCATCAGCAATATTCTTGCTATTGATAGCATTTGCTGTTCCCCGCCGGACAAAGTCCCGGCTTGCTGATTAAGCCGCTCTTTTAGCCTGGAGAATCGTTCAAAAATATAATCGGATAGATCTGGGGATCCCTCTTTTTTGTATCCTAAATACAGGTTTTCTTTAACGGTCAGGTTAGGGAACAGCCCCCTACCTTGAGGGACATAACCAACACCCATTCTTGGTATTTGATAAGGCGAAATCGTATTGATTGACTTCCCTTCAAATTGAATTGTTCCAGACTGGCATTTCAGTAAGCCCATGATGGTCTTTAAGGTAGATGTTTTACCAACGCCATTCCTACCTAGAATAGCTAAGGACTCTCCTTGATAAAGCCTAAAAGAAAGATCACGTAAAACATTCACTTTTCCATATGATGATTTGACATCATTTAGCTCAAGCAAAATCTCATTTGATGTCATGACAATTCCAATTCATCGCTACCAAAGTAGATTTCCTTAACACCAGCGTTGCTAGCAATTTCTTCGGGGGTTCCTGCAGCAAACACTTTCCCAAATGCCATTACTGTTATGTGGTCAGCCATTTTGAACACCACTTCCATGTCATGTTCAATAATGACCACATGCACATCCTTTGATAATTCGATAATGCGCTCAACCACCTTTTCAGTCTCGGCTGGGCTCATACCGCAAACAGGCTCATCGAAGAGTATTAGTTTTGGCTCTGCAATCATTGCCATGCCAATTTCTAAAACCGCTACATCGCCATACGAAAGTGAACCAGCCTGCAGATGTGCAATCCGCTCTAAGTTAAGCTTTTCAATGATGGCCGCAACGCGATCATCAATTCCTTTGAATACTGAAGCATCGGCAAATGGATGTAAATTTTTAGTATGCGCATTTGCTGTAACCCACAAATTATCGTAGGTAGTCATAGATGGAAAAATGCTCTTAATTTGAAGTGTTCGCTTAATGCCAATACGTGAAATTTCAAATGGCTTTAAGTTGGTAATTTCTTGACCTTCAAATTGGATAGATCCTGAATCCGACTCAATAAACCCAGTAATTAAATTAAACAAAGTTGTCTTGCCAGCTCCGTTCGGGCCAATAATTGCATTGATTCCGCCTGGCTTGAAACGTAAGCTAACGTCATTTACAGCCAATAGCCCACCAAACGCCTTCGTAATATTATTTATTTCAAGATAAGGCGCCACACTCATTTTTTATCGCCTTCACTCTTTTTTAACAAAATTTGATTCCACATCCCTACTATCCCCTTGGGCGCGTAAATGACGACCAATATCGCGACCGCACCCACAATCAGTGCGTAGTGTTGCCAATAGCTTGAGATAACCTCTCTAATAAGAATGAAGAGGGCTGTTCCTATAAATGGACCAGCTAAAGTACCAGCTCCTCCAAGAATTGCCCACACGACGCCTTCACCCGATACGTGATAGAACATATAGGAAACCGATGCATACCGGCCAAATAGAGCAAATAGTGCTCCTGAAATTCCCGCAAAAATACCTGAAATCACAAATGCCGTCAGTTTTAATCGGTAAACATTTAAGCCAATTAAAGCGGCTCGGGTTTCGTTATCCCTGACTGCCATTAGCGATTTTCCCAATGGACTTGAAACTAACCGCTTAAATATAAAAAACAGCAATGCAACTACAGCAAGAATAAAAAAGTATTGGGTCGTAGGATTTGAAATCGTCAGCGTTAAATCCCCAAGTTTAATAATTTCAGGGGCCGCAAAATTTATCCCATCATCGCCACCAGTAATTGGCTTGATGGTTAATGCGATGAAGTAGAAAATGAGGGAAAAAACGACTGTAATAATTGCAAAATAATGCCAAGTTAGTCGAACTGCTAGGGCTCCCGTAATTAAAGCCATTAGTCCGGCCGATGACACCCCCAAAAGAAAAGAACCCCAAAAGCCTAAGCCCAGCATTGTTAATCCCAGCGCTACCCCGTACATCCCAAATCCAAAGTAGAGAGCTTGTCCGAAAGAAAGCAGGCCAACATATCCAAATAGAAAATTGATACTTGCGGCAAAACAAGACCAAATTAATATCTCTGTAAGAATGCTCATCCAAAAAGCATCTCCAATTACTGGGATTACCCAGGGCGCCGCTAAAAGAGAGGCGAACAGTAAATGTGTGAGGGTTTTATTAACCATGAGTAGCTTCATTTTGCCAGCCCCTTAAAAAGCCCCTGTGGTCGAAACAACAAAACAGCACTCATTAATACAAGCGAAAAAATTCGGGCAATTGTTGGGTCAGTAAAGCCTGAAATAACGCCCTCTAGGAATGAAAGTAGCACTGCTGCTGCTGCGGTTCCCGGCAAGTTTCCAAGGCCGCCAATAATTACTGCCATGAAGCAAAAAGGAAGAACGTCTACCCCAGCACGAAAATCAACAGTCGTGATTGGAGCAGCAACAATTCCACCTAAGGTTGCCATTGCAAACCCAAGGCCAAACGTAATCCAAAAAATGGATTGCGTTGGAATCCCCAAAGCTGTAGCACTATTCCTATCGTGTCTTACAGCGCGCATCCATGTGCCAAGCTTGGTCTTATTAAGAAACAAGAAGAAGAATGTAATAGCCGCGGCTGATATTAGTGCTGCAACAATTCTATAGATGTCATATTCGACACCCAAAAGATTAAAAGTACCCTGGATTGGCGAAACTAAACGCTTTGGGGCGGCGCCAAAAGTCATGCGCACAACTTCTTGGATGATCATAGACAAACCAAATGTGGCAACAATCGATAGCTCAGCCGCATTTCTAAGTCTTTCCATCACCAACTTTTGAATAAGCGCCCCAAGCAAGAAGCCTATTAGTGGAACCAATATAAATGCCGGCCAGAAGAGCCCGGACATCGTAAAAATGACGTAAGTAAGTACCGTACCCACCATAAAGAAATCACCGTGGGCAAGATTAATGACATCGAGCAATCCAAAGATAATGGATAACCCTAACGCTATAAGTGCAATGATTAGACCAAATACAAGACCATTAATGGCCAAGACGGCAATTGTGCTGCTCATGATACTCGGTAGTTTTTTGTCATAGACTCAATTTATTACACAAAAATGAATTCTTACAGGTGAAATTTTGCAACATGCTTTGCACTTTTAAGCATACTCTTGATAACAAACGCTTCATGAATTATTGAGCACTCAACATAGCAGCAAATGCATTTCTTTTTGTAAATAAACTGCCCTTAATCAGTGCATGACATTGCATTTCTGTGCAGATTTTTGCAATCAAAAAAAATTTTCACCTCTTAGTAGAAACCCCACTGTAGGCAAAATTGCAAACAAAGGTGTAAATATGCCGATTCAATAAAAAAAATTATCAACATAGAATGGACTGAAAACAAAGAGGGTCCACAATGGAAAATAATTTAATCACTAAAGTAGCCGTATCCCATGTTGCGCCTGTTTTTATGAACAGAACTCAAACAGTTGCAAAAGCGGTTTCATTTATTGAAGAAGCGGCGAAGAATGGGGCCCAATTGGTAACTTTTCCAGAGTCATTTATTCCTGGCTTTCCAATATGGTTAGCTCTTTGGGCTCCAATTGATAATCATGACCTATTTAAAAGAATAGTTGAAGAGAGCATCTATATAGATGGCCCAGAAATTAAAGCCCTATCTGCGGCTGCAAAGAAAAACAATATATTTGTTTCGGTAGGTATTAGCGAAAAAAGCCACTCAAGCGTTGGCTGCGTATGGAATTCCAATGTACTTTTTGATGATCAAGGGCAAATTCTGAATCATCATCGCAAATTAATGCCTACCTTTTACGAAAAACTCATTTGGGCGCCTGGTGATGGCGCTGGACTGAAGGTGTCAAAGACACGCATAGGCAACATTGGAAATTTAATATGTGGAGAAAACACTAATCCATTGGCTCGCTATACGCTAATGACTCAAAGCGAACAAATTCATATTTCTAGCTGGCCTCCGATTTGGCCAACAAAAAGACCGGCAAGTGGCGACAACTACGACAACCTTGCTGCAAATAAAATCAGGGCATCAGCACATTCCTTTGAAGCAAAGGCATTTGGAATAGTTTCCGCTAGCGTCTTAGATGCTTACACACGTGATTTTTTAATTAGCCGAGATGCTTCGGTTGCTGATATCCTTGATAAAACACCAAAGGCCGCATCCTTCTTTGTAGATCCTACCGGAGCAGTAACAGGCGAATTTGCACAGGATGAAGAAAAAATTATTTATGCTGAATTTGATCTCAGTAAATGCGTTGAGCCAAAACAGTTCCATGATGTAGTTGGATACTACAACCGTTTTGATGTATTTGATCTTCGCGTTTCCAATAAACGAATTGAACCGATTAGCTGGGTTACAGAATCGAGTCAGTCACACGAACAAGATAGCGCAAATATTGATCGAGCGGCTCTCAGCAATGCTGGATAACTCAATATGCTGAATACGGTTGCGGTAAATTCTGAGCAATTAATTAAGCTTTATGATTTTGAACTTTCTGGTCATTGCCATAAAGTAAGGCTATTTTTATCATTACTAGATATCCCCTTTGAATCTATCAATATCAATCTCCCCAAAGGTGAGCACAAATCCGATTTTTTCTTAGATTTAAATAGCTTTGGTCAAGTCCCTGTAATGCAAGATGGCGATTTAGTTATTGCAGATAGCAACGCAATACTGGTTTACCTTGCCCTCAAATATGACCCCTTATCAGTGTGGCTTCCTATCAATCCCTTAATACAGGCTCAAATTCAAAGATGGCTAAGCGCAGCTGCCGGTCCACTTGCTTTTGGGGTTGCAAACTTAAGGGCTGCGAGAGTCTTCAAGCGCACTGCAGATTTGCGTGCACAGGAGATAAGCGACAAATTGCTATCCGCTATGAATTACGAGTTATCTAAATCGAAATTTTTATGTACAGTTAAAAATCCGACTATTGCTGACATAGCTATGTATTCATATACAGCACACTCCCCTGAGGGCGGAATTAACTTAGCGCAATACGAAAATATAGTGAACTGGATAAAAGACATTGAGTCATTACCTCGCTTCCAGGCTATGAAAAAATCCCTTTAGCCTAAGCTCCTGCTAATTACTAAATAAATCTATGCTGGAGTTAATCACCAAAACCCGCCATTTATCCAAAGCACTGAGTGCGGTACAGCGTTTAACCTCCGAGCGCGGGGAATCCAATGCGGTGAGCATGGCCAACGACGTGATCGATAACTACCGCAAGCTCACCAAAGACCAGCACCTTAAATTCTTTACTGCCTGGATTGAAAAGCTCAGCCCCAATCCAGCGGAGGTCATGGCGGCATCACAAGCCTTTGCGGCAGAGGCCAATGCCCGCAATTACATTCGCTTACAAAAAGTTTCCGAGTCACCTCGGCAAGAATTTATGCGCCGCTTGAATCGGGGCCTAAATGGCACGGCCGCCGTTGTCGAAATGCGCCGCGATTTATTGCAACTCTTGGACAAAAAACCGGAACTGGCTGCGGTGGATTTTGATATGCGCCATCTGCTGTCCTCTTGGTTTAATCCTGGTTTTTTAAAAATGCACCGGGTCGACTGGAAGTCGCCTGCCGAGATTTTAGAAAAGCTAATCCAGCATGAGGCAGTCCATGCGATTGATGGCTGGGATGACTTGCGCCGCCGTTTGCAGCCTGACCGGCGCTGCTTCGCATTCTTTCATCCCCAATTGCCCAATGAACCATTGATCTTTGTGGAGGTGGCGCTGCTGCCAGAAGTACCACTGGCGATTGCCCCATTGGTAGATAAAAAAGCCGAGACGGTGACCCAAGTACAGCAGTACAAGGTGGCTGTTTTTTATTCCATCAGTAACTGCGAGCCTGGTCTGCGCGGTGTGTCGATGGGTAACTTTTTGATCAAGCGAGTCGCCGAGCAGTTGCACCAGGAGTTCCCTGGTCTAAAAACCTTCATTACGCTCTCACCCGTTCCTGGATTAATCGAATGGATTGCTGCGGGCGCTAATTTAGGCGATGGCGTGCCGCCTGATCGCCTCAAGCCCGCCTTAAAGATGAAGCGAGATCAGGCTTTACAGGCTTTGGGCCTGGATGCGCAATCGTGGGCCGAGCGCTTAAGCAACGGCTGGCATCCGGACAATGCCTCATCAAAGGAGAAGGACGCGCTTCTTTGCCTTACGGCCATTTACTTGGGTCTCGCATCAACTGGGCGCCAAGGTAATCCCGTTGCCAAGTTCCATTTGGGCAATGGCGCCAAGCTGCACCTGATTAATTGGGCCGGGGATTTATCGCGCAAGGGCTTACGTCAATCTGCCGGCATTATGGTTAATTACCTGTATGACCTCTCCAGCGTGGAAGAGAATCATGAGCGCTTTGTGAACGGGGAAATCATGCATTCCAGAGCGGTAGCCAAGCTCATGAGTGTTTAACGTAATTAATTATTCCTACTTAAAAAGACTTGTTCTGCCGAAATACGGTCTTTTAGATAATTAAATACTGCATTAATACGAGTTGAATACCTCAAATCGGCGTGAACGCTAAGCCAAAGTTGTCGCGTTACACAAATCTGATTTGTAAGTATAGGTAGTAATTTCGGCTCGTTTGCAACAGCAAATCGAGGTAGAAGTACTAAACCCAAACCTGAGGAGGCAGCTGCCATTTGAGCCAACATACTATTAGATGAAAATATAATATTAGGATTGGGCAGCACCTCGTCTAACCACCGTACCGTATCAACTTGAATCAAATCATCTATATAGCTTAAAAATTTATGGTTAACCAATTCCTCCAAGGACTTTGGTTTGCCATGCGCAGCGAAATATTCCTCCGAGCCATACAAAGACAATGCAAATAAACCAATATTCTCACTTTCCATACCCCTTCCCTCAGGCTTAAAAAAGCTTAAGAAAATATCGGCCTCACGTCGGTTTACATTAACCAATTGGGGGGATGTGACCAATTCAATGCGTAATAAGGGATATGCAGAAGACAGTCCCACGAGCCTGCGAGCTATATACAAAGAGCCTATACCCTCCATCATGGCGACACGCACTATTCCAGCTGGTTCACGCCCACCGCATCCGCTTAAACTCTCACGTAGAGCGACTGCACCACCCTCCATTGCCTCAACTTGAGGCAAGATTTGCTCTGCTAAAAGGGTTTTTTGAAGGCCGTCTTTTCGACGCTCAAATAAAGCACCTCCCAAACACAGCTCCAGTCTAGAGATGCGGCGGCTAATGGTGGAATGATCTACGTGGACGGTCTTTGCCGCTTGAGTTAAATTCCCAGAGCGTATTACTGCCAAAAATATTCTTAGATCATCCCAATCTAATTCTTCAATAGGAATTCTTTTAACGCCCATTACACCTGTCTCCAAACAAAATTAACTCAAACAAATACAGCTCAGCTAATCTCAAAAAGCGTCAAAAGAATTTAATAATTTAATTTTCTATTTTGACGGACTTTATTATCACACTATTACATTTTTTGAATTGATCTTTCACCCATACTGGTATAAATTGAACGGAGAGATGGGCTGACAGGTTAATTGGCTAAGCCCCTAACCAACAGGGAGAAGGGTTAAAGTGAGCACACAAATTAATATTGGTTTTTTACTATTTCCAGGCCTTACACAGCTTGATTTAACGGGGCCCGCTCAAGTATTAAGTCGTGTGCCAAATGCCAAAATTCATTTAGCGTGGAAAAATACAGATCCTGTTATCACCGACGTTGGCTTTTGTATTACTCCAACAACATCATTTGCAGACTGCCCTCAACTAGATGTGCTATGTGTTCCAGGTGGATTTGGTATCGGCGACCAAATGATTGATCAGGATACGCTAAAGTTTCTTCGAGATCAGGGTAGTAAGGCAAAGTACATTACCTCCGTATGTAATGGTTCATTAATTCTTGGTGCCGCTGGCTTACTCAAAGGCAGAAAAAGTGCTTGTCACTGGATATGGAAAAAATATCTTGCTAAATTTGGAGCGGAGGCAGTCGATGCTCGCGTAGTACGAGATGGTAATCATATTTCAGGGGGCGGAGTCACGGCTGGTATTGATTTTGCTTACGTGCTCGCTGCGGAGCTGGCAGGTGAGGAAACTGCAAAAATGCTGCAACTTGGTCTAGAGTATGATCCTCAGCCACCCTATGATTGCGGCACCCCAGACAAAGCAGGTTTAGCACTTGTTGATAAAGTAATGGCCTTACAAATAGAACGAATAAAAAAAATTGAACCTAACATCGAGAAAGCTTCATCAAGCTTATTAAATCGTAGTTAGGTTTAATTTGAGCTGCTTATCTTGAGTTTGACTCGCTGAGTTTGTGCTGCGTGCGCCCAGATTTGAGATATTTTCTTAGGGTATTTTTTTACATAGTATCTATCACTATCATTTCAGTAACCTTGCCGCCGCATCGGGAAGCGCATTCTGGGCACCAACCACCTTGAATGATAGAGTCAGGATTTGCTAACCACTCATGTCTGTTAGCGCAGCGCCAAAGCAATGGGCTTTTTTAGATACTCGCTAGATAATCATTTGCCACCACGCTCAATAGCCAATTTCTTCATTGCATCTAATTGAGCTGGTCTTAGAGATTTGATGCACTCGTCATTTCGCTCCTTGCCGCACTCTTGACACCAATTTTTGTACCTAAAACACTTTGTGGTGTGGCACTCTAAACATGTCCTTTATTGCATTGCCACTCTACTTTTTAAACGGCTGTGGGCAATTCATCCGATAAACATAGGCCGCCCATCTTGATCGCATAATTCTTTATATCAATGATTGTTCTTCGTTTCCCGCCATTCACCTTCCCTTTTGAGCATATTGGACACCAAGTTCCATTTGAGACATTATTTGGTTTTACATCCCATGTATGTCCTTGCGAACACTCCCAGGTTAACTTGGTTTGTGAATCAACATAAACTTTAGATAAACACTTTCCACCCTTACTTGCAGCAAGTTCTTGCATTTTGATTAGCCATGATTGAGCTCGTGATAGTTGAGCTAGGCTGTTGGTGTGTTTAGTCACAAATCTCCAAATGCAATATGTAGTTCGTTCATGTTACATAAAAGACAAAACCCCAGCTATCTCTAACTGGGGTTTGCTTTTCTGGTGGGCCCACCAGGACTTGAACCTGGGACCAAAGGATTCCGGTTTGTGTAGCTTTCGCCACTCCCTGGACTATGCCTTCATCATATTGATTGCTCAACTTAGATGGGTGCCGTCTAGTCTCTACACGTTCAAAGTATTTCTACTAAGCTTCGCTCGGCGTTAGCTTGTGCAGCTTTTGGCTACATTTAGCTTTCTCCGAATTTGACACCATCCCTTATGCAGTTTCCACGCATAAGGCACAACTTTCGCTATGAGTCCTCTGCTCTAACCAACTGAGCTATGGGCCCTAAATCGTTACATTTACTACACACCTTACTGCTGGTGTTTACCACTGCAAAACCACACTAAAACCCTATTTACTACACACCACGAAAAATGCTCTGGTGTGTAAGCGGTGTGTAAGCAATTTTGACCACCTAATCGACCACTAACCTCTTGAATCTATTGAGGTCTTTGTTACAAGACCCCTAGGGCTTCTTTCTTATGAGTCCTCTGCTCTAACCAACTGAGCTATGGGCCCGTTAGTCTTTCGATCAATCCTCTTCGAGGAAAGTCTTGAGTTTGTCGCTGCGGCTTGGGTGACGCATTTTTCTCAAGGCCTTGGCTTCAATCTGACGAATGCGCTCACGCGTAACATCAAACTGCTTACCGACTTCTTCGAGGGTATGGTCTGTGCTCATTTCTACACCGAAACGCATACGCAATACTTTGGCTTCGCGCGGCGTTAATGAATCGAGAACATCCTTAACAACATCGCGCATGGATTCATGCAATGCCGCTTCGGCTGGAGCCAAGGTGTTGCCGTCTTCAATGAAGTCGCCTAAATGGGAGTCTTCGTCATCGCCAATCGGTGTTTCCATCGAAATAGGCTCTTTGGCGATCTTCATGATCTTACGGATCTTGTCTTCTGGAATCTCCATCTTCAATGCCAAGGTGGCCGCATCTGGCTCATGCCCAGTCTCTTGCAAGATCTGACGGCTAATACGGTTCATCTTGTTGATGGTTTCAATCATATGAACCGGAATACGAATCGTACGGGCTTGATCCGCAATCGAACGGGTAATAGCCTGACGAATCCACCAGGTTGCATAAGTAGAGAACTTATAGCCACGGCGATACTCAAACTTATCCACCGCCTTCATGAGGCCAATGTTGCCCTCTTGAATCAAATCGAGGAACTGCAAGCCGCGGTTGGTGTATTTCTTGGCAATCGAAATCACCAAACGCAAGTTAGCAACAGTCATTTCCCGTTTAGCTTCACGTGCGCGCTTCTCGCCTGCAATCATTTGCTTATTTACTTCTTTCAATTCAGGCAAAGGCAAAACAACCCTGGTCTGAATATCAATCAGTTTTTGTTGCAGTTCTTGAATGGCAGGAACATTACGCTCTAAGAGTGCGCTGTAGGACTTATTGTCTTTCAGCAAATTGGCAGTCCACTTCAAATTCATGGACATCTTAGGGAAATCTTTTAATACTTCACCGCGCGGTACTCCAATTTTGTCGACCAACAAGCTAACAATGCCGCGCTCTAGCTTCCATACCTGATCCACCTGGGAGCGCATGGTGTCGCAGAGTTTTTCAACGCTCTTTGCTGTCAAACGGAAACCGAGTAATTCATTACGAATGGCTTCTTGTGCCTTGATGTATCCAGGGCAGTTGTATCCATCGCGATCATAGGCACGGCGCATCTTATCCGCCTGAGTACGGATGATGGCAAATTTCTCTAAAGAAATCTGCTTGAGTTCTTCGAGTTGCTTGGCGCTCGCTGTGCTTGCACCGCCACCGCCGCCACCAGAATCTTCTTCACCACCCTCTTCATCGCCCTCTACTGCCTCGAGGTCTTCTTCTGGCTCATCCGGTCCAAGCTGAATATCTTCTGCATTGGGATCAACTAAACCATCGACAAACTGGTCAATCTCCATTTCGCCTGAAACAATTTTGTCCGCATTGCCAATGATTTCAGCAATCGTTACTGGGCATGCTGAAAGCGCCATCACCATGTCTTTGAGGCCTGCCTCAATTTTCTTGGCAATGACGATCTCGCCTTCACGGGTCAGCAGGTCTACTGTTCCCATCTCGCGCATGTACATGCGCACAGGATCAGTGGTGCGGCCAAACTCGGAATCAACGGTTGATAGCGCAGCTTCAGCCTCTTCTTCCGCCTCTTCATCGGATGCACCAGAAATACCATTCTCATTGAGAAGAAGGGTTTCTGCATCAGGGGCCTGCTCGTATACGGTAATGCCAATGTCATTGAGCAAACCAATTAAGGTTTCGAGCGCGTCCGCATCCGACAATTCATCGGACATCACGTCATTCATTTCGCCGTGGGTTAGGTAGCCCTTGGACTTACCCATCTTAATTAGGGTTTTCAGACGTGCGCGGCGTAATTCTTGCTGCTCTTCGGAACCTAACTGCTGTGCTGCAAATTCTTTTAAAAGGGCCTTCTCTTTGGCCTTGCGATCGCGGGCTTTTTGGCGATCGGTGCGATTGTCTTCGCCGGACTCAGCCGCAGGGACTTCCGCTTTGGCTTTACGTCCTTTGGTTTTTTTGCCCTCTTCCGCTAACCCTCCGCCTTGCAATGCCTCAGCAGGTGTAGCCGTTTTGGACTTACCCTTGCCTTTTGCTGGAACTGCCTCGGGCTCAGCTGCTTTACCTTTTTTGGCTGGAACGTCTTTGCTTGTTTTTGCAGCGGCAACGGCTTTCTTTGTTTCCTTGCTTGGCTTGGCTGCTGACTTAACTTCGGGCCTTGCTTTTGCAGCTGCCTTCGCTGGCACCTTTGCTACTGGTTTGGCTGGCGCAGCTGATTTCTTGACTGCCTTCGCTGGAACTTTTGCCGCCGCTTTAGCTACTGGCTTTGCTACCTTCTTTGCTACTGGCTTTGCACTTGGCTTAGCCGATTTAGCAATCGGCTTTTTTACTGCCTTCGCAGGTGCCGCTGCTTTTTTAGGGGCTACTTTAGATACTGGCTTTGACTTAACCACTACTGCCTTTTTGGCAGGTGCCTTGGCTTTGCTTGTCGGAGCGGCTTTCTTTACGGGTGCCTTAGCAGCGACTTTGCTTTTTGCTGGCGCGGCCGCCTTCTTGGCAAGGGGTTTGGACTTGCTTGCTGCTGAAGTATTTTTCACGGGTTTCGCGCTTTTCTTGATCTTGCTGCTTGGCATAGGTTTACGCTCACTTACTTAAATAATGGTTGGTTTCAATGGGTCAGACCAATTGCCTGGGCCACTACCGTCAATAAATGCAAATTAATGACGCAAGTGACTGAATTAAATCGTATTTTTTCTCTGAACAGAGGATTATAGTCGATTCAGTGTTTTCTGACGCTGGAATCAGCAATAAACGGGCTTAAACCGCTAATTTTTACAGGCCTAAGGAGCTTAAGGGGCTTTTTTTAGGAAAACTTCAGCCGTTCGCCGAGCTCGCGATACCGCGCCCGATCCGCATCGGAGGCTTCACCACTGGAAATGCGCTGGGTAATGGCGGTCATTTCATTTTTCAGTTGCAGCAAATGGAGCTTTTTCAGGGCTCCGTCCAGGTCAGCAGCAGCGCCGGCTGCATCCAAATCGGATTCCATCACGCGTTTACGCAGCACCTCATACATCGATGCCAGCTCACTCCGGGAAAGTTGCTCCTGAAACAATGCAAATGCACCGGTACCTGGAGTTGATTCTGCGCTCGATGGATTGGGCAAATAATCCAATTGATCGCACTGCTTGATCAAATCGGTCATGAGCATCAATGCATTAGCTGAGCGCTGCTCCGCTGCTGCCAAGACTAATTGACGTTGATCGCTATTGAGGCCCTTACCCAAATGTGGAAACTGAATCAGCACGCGCAAAATTTGCTCGGCTAAATCCATTGGCGCATTGGGTGGTGGAATCACCGGTGCAGCTGGTTTTTTACTGTAGCCTTTACCGGGCTGCCACGTACTGGATTGGGTTCGTACTCCAGTGCCACTTTGCACTGCCGTTGTTCCCTGCGCTGGATTACTGCTGCGCACTGCTGGCGCAATCGTTAACCCACAAAATGCTTCTAACTCAGCCGCGGTGGAGGATGTTCGAATGGCTACTTCGCGCAGCATTTGGGAGCGCAAGGCAATCGGTGCCATCGATAAAAACAGAGGCTTAGCAGCATGGTGGGTTTGCGCGCGGCCTTCAGGCGAGGTTAAGTCATGGCCCTCGCTCACGATCTTAAAAAAGAATCCTGAAAATGACGTCGCTTCTTTAATGGCTTTTTCAAATGCGGGTGCACCATATGCCCGAACGTAACTATCGGGATCGTGTTCAGTTGGTAAAAATAAGAATCGGATTTCTTTATCGTCTGACATTAATGGCAAGCACGCCTCAAGCGCCCGCTGCGCTGCGCGTTGGCCGGCGGCATCCCCATCAAACGCAAACACAATCCGATCGGTTTGGCGCAATAACATGCGCACGTGATTGGCGGTGCATGCAGTACCTAAAGTTGCTACAGCATTTGGAAAGCCCAATTGCGCTAAGGCCACCACGTCCATATAGCCTTCGCAAACCAAGACGTACTCTTGCGCCCGAATCGCTTGGCGCGCCTCAAACAAACCATACAAGGTATTGCCTTTAGAAAAGAGTGGCGTCTCAGGTGAGTTCAAATACTTTGGCTCGCCTTGGTCCAGGATGCGTCCACCAAAACCGATTACCTGTCCCTTGTGATTCCGAATCGGAAACATCACGCGATCGCGAAAGCGGTCATAGCGCCGCGCCGTTTGGCTCGACTCACTGGTTTCACTTTGTATTAACAAACCACCTTCAAGTAAGGGCTTAGCAGTAGCGTCGTCAGCATAGCTTCCAAACACAGCTTCTAGACCTTGCCAACCATCGGGCGCGTACCCGAGTGAGTAGCGCTTCGCAACTTCACCGGTAAGGCCGCGGCTTTTTAAATAATCGATTGCGCGCGGCGCGGCTTTTAATTGATTTTTGTACCAATCAGCTGCTAAGCCCATAACCTCACTTAAAGCGAGGGCCTGCTGTTGCCTGGCCACATCATTGGCGGTGCGCTCTTCACGCGGTACCGTGAGTCCGGCAGATCGTGCGAGCTCTTCAATCGTTTCAACGTAACCAAGTCCGGAGTACTCCATTAAAAAGCCGATGGCAGAACCGTGCGCACCACAACCAAAGCAGTGGTAGAACTGCTTTGTCGCCGATACGGAAAATGACGGGGACTTTTCTTGATGGAATGGGCACAGGCCTTGGTAGTTGGCGCCTGCTTTTTTTAACTTAACGTGCTGCCCAACGACGTCGACGATATCAACTCGATTTAATAAATCCGCAATAAACGATTGAGGGATCATGCCCATGATGCTCTTTGCTTTGGGCTTACTGAGCGAGCGCCGCTTTCACGAGGCCAGATACCGCGCCCATATCGGCTTTGCCTGCTAGTTGTGGCTTAAGCGCACCAATCACCTTACCCATGTCCTGCGGTCCACTTGCGCCAAGTTGTTTGATGGTTGCGGTCACAATGGCAGCGACCTCGGCATCGGATAACTGCGCCGGTAAGTAGGCTTGCATGATGGCCATCTCAGCCGCTTCGATCGCCACTAAATCTGCACGGCCTGCTTTTTCAAACTGACTGATGGAATCTTTGCGCTGCTTGATTAACTTTTCAACAATCGCAATTACGCCAGCGTCATCCACTACCACGCGCTCGTCAACCTCACGCTGTTTGATGGCTGCCAGCAAAAGGCGAATTGCACCTAAACGCTCGGCCTCTTTAGCGCGCATGGCGTTTTTCATATCCTCGGTGATTTGGTCTTTCAGGCTCATTGCATTTCCTTGCGTGTATTGAATCTCTTGGTGTCTATTAGTACCACAACAAAAAAACAAAAACCCGCTGCGTTTTACCGTCAGCGGGCTTGTTGGCAACTCTATAAATTGAGTGCCTGTATTCGGGCTGCCCTCTTAGTAGAGCTTTTTAGGCAACATCTGGCTGCGAATACGCTTGTAATGGCGTTTTGCGGCAGCAGCTTTTTTGCGCTTGCGCTCTGCAGTTGGCTTTTCGTAAAACTCGCGGGCACGCAAGTCAGTCAAAAGACCGTTTTTTTCAATGGTGCGCTTGAAACGGCGTAATGCCACTTCAAAAGGCTCGTTTTCGCGAAGGCGGACTGTAGTCATGCTGGTTTAACTCGTATATGCTCGAATAATCGAAATTAACTGAATCACGGATTCTAGCACGGCTTAACTAAAAATGATCGTTTTGGGCATAGAAACTTCCTGTGACGAGACCGGAATCGCGGTTTATGACACAAAAAACTGGGAAGCAGGCCAAGCGGCCGGCCTAGGCATATTAGGCCAGGCCCTCCACTCTCAGGTTGCCATGCACCGTGAGTATGGGGGCGTTGTCCCCGAATTAGCCTCCAGAGACCATATTCGGCGGGTTTTACCCCTGCTTGAGCAGGCTTTAGACGAGGCCAGCCTGCCCCTGGAGTCGATTGATGCCATTGCCTATACCCAAGGCCCGGGACTTGCTGGGGCCCTTTTGGTGGGGACCGCCTTTGGCCGGTCCCTGGCACTGGCTTTAAACAAACCTTCGATTGGCGTGCACCACCTTGAGGGCCACCTACTCTCCCCCCTTTTGGGTGAATCCGCCCCCCGTTTTCCATTTATTGCCCTCTTGGTATCGGGTGGCCACACCCAACTGATGGCAGTGGAAGGGGTCGGGCAATACGAACTTCTTGGGGAAACCGTCGATGATGCCGCCGGTGAGGCATTCGATAAAACGGCCAAATTATTGGGCTTGGACTACCCCGGCGGCGCTGCGGTATCGCTCTTGGCGGAACGTGGCAAACCAGGGCGCTTTGATTTACCCCGGCCAATGCTCCATTCAGGTGACTTAGATTTTTCATTTTCAGGACTCAAAACAGCCGTCCTCAATCAAGTCAATCGCTTTAGCCCTGACAGCCCGGACGATAAAGCGCAGTTTGATGCCGATCTAGCCCATGCCTTTGTTGAGTCTCTAGTGGATGTATTGGTACAGAAGTCGGCCAAAGTTATAAAACAAACGGGCTACCGTGATTTGGTCTTGGCTGGCGGAGTGGGTGCTAACAAACAACTTAGAGCGGCGCTCAATGCACGTGCACAACGCGATCAGTTTCAGGTGCACTACCCGCCGCTGCAGCTTTGCACCGACAACGGCGTCATGATTGCTTTTGCGGGGGCCTTGCGTTTGCTTGCAGGGCACCAGGACGGTGGTACTGCCGCCTTTGACGTTAAACCGCGTTGGGATTTAACTGCCGCTTAACGATGAGAAGCGAGCGGTAATTGAAGTCTTAATGCCATCCGCATCCAGACCGCAACGCGACATTAATAAGTTGTAATCACCATGCTCAATGAATTCATCCTTCAGGCCCAATTGCAATACTGGCTTATTGATATTCAATTGGATGAGCGCCTCTAAGCAAGCACTACCAGCGCCCCCCATAATTGCGCCGTCCTCAATCGTCACGAGGTAGTCATGGTTGGCAGCAACCGCTTTCAGCAAATCGACGTCCAAGGGTTTTACAAAACGCATATTCACTACGGTTGCATTAAGTAGCTCACCCACATCAAGCGCAGGGTACAGCAATGTTCCAAACGCCAAAATGGCAAGCCGTTTGCCAGCAGCTGCAGTTGACTCACGCCGTACCTCGCCCTTGCCCAAAGGCACACTACGCAATTCAGCTGAAGGCTTGACGCCAGCCCCGGAGCCCCGCGGGTAACGCACAGCACTTGGGTGCGGCTGACGATAGGCTGTAGTGAGTAAATCGCGGCACTCGGATTCATCTGCCGGAGTCATCACCAGCATGTTCGGTATGCAGCGCAAGAAGGGAATGTCATACGCGCCAGCATGGGTCGCACCATCGGCACCCACTAAACCAGCGCGATCGAGCGCAAACACCACTGGCAAATCCTGAATCGCTACATCATGAATCAGTTGGTCGTAGGCGCGTTGCAAAAAGGTGGAATAAATCGCCACCACTGGCTTCATGCCTTCACAGGCCATGCCTGCAGCAAAGGTAACGGCATGCTGTTCTGCAATGCCAACGTCGTAATAGCGATCAGGGAAGCGCTTTTCAAACTCGACGAGGCCCGATCCCTCGCGCATAGCAGGCGTGATGCCAACTAGCAGCGGATCGGCATGCGCCATATTGCACAGCCACTCACCAAATACCTGCGTAAAGGTTTGCTTGGTATTACTTGCTTTTTGAATGCCCTCGGAGGGATTAAATTTACCGGGGCCGTGATACAGAACCGGATCGGCTTCTGCCAACATGTACCCTTGGCCCTTACGCGTGACCACATGCAAAAACTGTGGGCCGCCGCCTTCCAGAGCTAGTCGTCGAACGTTTTGCAGCATGGGCAGCAAAGCATCTAAATCGTGGCCATCGATCGGACCAAAATAGTTAAAACCAAATTCTTGAAAAATCGTCGATGGCGATACCATGCCCTTCGCATGGTCCTCTAAGCGCTTAGCAAACTCGCGCAATGGTGGCGCAATCGATAAAACGCTATCGATGCCTTTTTTGGTTGCTGAATAAATGTTGCCGCTGAGTAGGCGCGCGAGATAGCGATTGAGCGCCCCCACTGCGGGCGAAATCGACATGTCGTTGTCATTCAAAATCACGATCAAGGGCAAGTCATCGTAGACACCAGCGTTATTCATGGCTTCAAACGGCATGCCGGCGCTCATGGCGCCATCACCTATGACCGCAACTGCAACCCGCTGCTCGCCTTTGGTTTGCGCTGCCCTAGCCATGCCCATGGCCGCAGAAATACTTGTCGAAGAATGGCCAGTGCCGAAGGTATCGTATTCACTTTCTGCGCGGCGCGGAAATCCAGAGAGGCCATTAAATTGGCGCAGGGTACTCATGCGCTCACGGCGACCCGTCAAAATTTTATGGGGGTAACTTTGATGCCCGACGTCCCACACAATGCGATCACGTGGCGTATCAAATACGTAATGGAGCGCAATCGATAACTCGACCGTACCTAAGTTAGACGATAAGTGTCCGCCGGTTTTGGATACCGAATCAATGACAAACTGACGTAGCTCATCGGCAAGGGCTGGCAGCGCCTCGCGTTCCAATTTACGCAAATCAGCAGGATCATTAATCGTATTCAACATCATCGTAGTCAGAACGTAGTTAAAAAAATAATTAGTGTGTGCGCTCTACTACAAGCCGCGCCAGTGCGCGCAGTGCATCTGCTTTGGGACCAAACGATGCAAGACTATCTAAAGCATGGGCTTGTAATTCTTTCGCTTGGTTTTGAGCATACTCTAAGCCCATCAGCGTGACGTAGGTTGGTTTATCGTCTGCCGCATCTTTGCCGGCAGTCTTACCCAAAGTTTGGCTATCGGCAGTTGCATCCAGCACATCATCCACCACCTGAAAAGCCAGCCCGAGCGCAGTCGAGTATTGCGTCAATTGAGTCAGCGCAGTTGCATCCAGCTCGGCAGCAATCGCGCCCATGCGAACGGCACAGCTCAGCAAAGCACCGGTTTTCATGGCGTGCATTTGCTTGAGGGCAGTGAGATCAATTTTTTGGCCCACGCTCTCCAAGTCAATCGCCTGCCCACCAGCCATACCAAGGGAGCCTGAGGCTTTACTTAACTCACCAATCAGAGATAAGCGCATCTCCGCCGTGCCTTTAGTGGCCACTAATACCTCAAACGCTTTCGTTTGCAGGGCGTCGCCAACCAAAAGTGCCGTTGCCTCATCAAATGCTTTGTGTACGGTAGGGCGCCCGCGACGTAAATCATCGTCATCCATGCACGGTAGATCATCGTGCACCAAGGAATAGGCATGAATCATCTCAATGGCGGCTGCAGCAGCATCGAGTACCTCAGGCTTGGACTTACCCAGCTCACCCGCAGCAAACACCAATAAAGGACGAATCCGTTTACCGCCCCCTTGGGCGGCATAGCGCATGGCCTCATGCAAGCGTTGCGGCAGTAACTGGGCTGAATCAAGACGAAGATCCAAAGCTGTTTCGGCGCGCGCCGAGCCGGCCTGTAACCACACTCCAAAATCAAATGTCATGGGATTAGGCCTCGAATACCCGAACCTGTTGCTCGACTTGCGCTAAGACACCCTGGCAATGGCGCAATAAAGCGGCACCGCGCTGATAAGCGGCCAAGGTTTCTTCAAGGGAATATTGACCTGACTCCATATCGGCAATCAGTTTTTCAAGTTCTTTGACTGCCTGCTCATAGCGCAGGGCTGGGTCAATTTGCACCTCTATGCCATTGGCAATGGCATCGGATTTTTTTGCTGGCATGTGCAGTTTCCGGAAAATAAGGGGGTTATATGGCTCGTATGCCTAAATCATGCCTGATTTTCCACCAAAGCAGCGTCTTCCTATAAAAGCGAGCCCCAGTCATCGGTGGGTATAATCCCCTCCTTCCTTTCCAATATCGATCTTTCGATGGTTGGATTGGTTGTTCCGCTTAGCTTCGGCTGACTTTTTCGGGGGTGGGGAGAATGACTAATCTGGCTACCGCGCAGCAACTTGCGCCGTCCAATCTGCAGTTGCCGGTCTCGGCCTACTTTGACGTTGATCTATATCAGCGCGAAATGGCTCTGCTTTTTAAGCAGGGCCCGGGCTATGTTGGTCATCAACTCATGGTTCCAGATCAAGGCTCCTACCGCACCCTTTCCGCCGAGAACGAAGGTCGCTTACTGGTTCGAAATAGCACAGGCGTTGAACTCCTCTCCAATGTATGCCGCCATCGTCAGGCGCTCATGCTCAATGGCTCAGGTCAAGTCGATACCATCGTTTGCCCTTTGCACCGCTGGACCTATGACTTAGAGGGGCAGTTGCTGGGAGCGCCTCATTTTGGCGATAAGCCCTGCTTGCATTTAGGTAAATCGCCTTTGCAAAATTGGCAAGGCATGCTGTTTGAAGGTCCACGCGATGTTGTAAAAGACCTGGGCAAATTAGGTGTTGCCGACGATTTGGATTTTACGGGCTACATGCTCGACCACGTTGAGGTGCATGAGTGCAACTACAACTGGAAAACCTTCATTGAGGTTTACCTCGAGGATTACCATGTGGTGCCGTTTCATCCGGGGCTTGGTCAATTTGTCTCCTGTGAAGACTTGCATTGGGAATTCGGTGATTGGCATAGCGTACAAACCGTGGGCATCCATAAAAACCTCGCCAATCCGGGCTCTCCCGTGTATCGCCAATGGCATGACGCAGTGCTGCGCCACCATGGCAATAAGCCCCCGCGGCATGGTGCTATTTGGTTGACCTACTACCCCAATGTAATGGTCGAGTGGTATCCGAGCGTGCTGTGCATCTCCACACTGCATCCCCTGGGACCCAATAAAACCCGCAATATTGTGGAGTTTTACTACCCCGAAGAAATCGCCCTATTTGAGCGTGAGTTCGTCGAGGCTGAGCGCGCCGCATATATGGAAACCTGCACCGAGGATGATGAGATTGCAGAGCGCATGGATGCGGGTCGCGCCGCGCTCCTCGCACGGGGCGTAAACGAAGTTGGCCCCTATCAAAGTCCGATGGAAGACGGCATGCAGCATTTCCATGAATGGTATCGCCGGGAGATGCAGTTTTAACTAGGCCGGCAGATGTATTCACGGTAGACTATTTTTTACCGACGACCCATAAGGAGCTTGCGCTATGCACCCACTCATCACGCCCAATCAATTAGAAGAGCTCGTTAATACCGGCGCAGATATTCTGATCTGCGACTGCCGCTTTGATTTAACCAATCCGCAAGCGGGTCGTGAAGCCTATAACGCAGGGCATATATTGGGTGCCATTTACGTCGATCTGGATCGCGATCTCTCTGCTGCAAAAACCGGGAGCAACGGTCGTCATCCACTTCCGAGCCCCCAAGCGTGGGCAGATACAAAGCAGCGCCTTGGTATTGATCCAAAAACAACCGTCATTGCCTACGATAATCACGGCTCGGTCTATGCAAGCCGTTTGTGGTGGATGCTCAAAGCCAGTGGGCATGCGCATGTCCAAGTCTTGGATGGTGGCCTCTCGGCATGGAATGGCTCGATTGGCACCATTCCACCAGTGATTGAGCCTTTAAAAGTAACTCCGGCTCCGCAGGATTGGGCGGGCGCAGTCACAGTAGACGCCATTGAAGAATGCATTGCAGATCCGAATTTACTGGGTCATTGCATGATCGATGCGCGTGCTGAGGATCGCTTTCGCGGGGAAAATGAAACCTTGGATCCCATCGGCGGCCATATTCCAGGGGCGCTGAATCGATTCTTTAAACACAATCTGAGCGCAGGGCAATTTAAATCACCTGAGGTCTTGCGCACTGAATTTAAAGCCTTGCTGGGCAGCACTCCTGCAAGCAAGGTGATCAATCAGTGCGGCTCTGGCGTGAGTGCTTGCCATAATCTACTGGCGATGGAAGTGGCCGGCTTATCTGGAGCGCGTTTATACGCTGGCAGCTGGAGTGAGTGGTGCGCCGATCCAAAACGGCCGATTGCTACCACCTAGATCGCCCGTTCTTGTGGGGCTGCTTAGTGTCCGCGCGAGAGCAATACAACGAGGCCAACACCACAGCCAATCAGGGCGATTTGACGCAGAGACTCCCGCCAATGGGATCTGCGGTGCATTTGCGGAATTAAATCACTCACGGCAATATAAATAAATCCACTCGAGGCAATCACGAGCAAGTACGGCATAGCCGCATTGGCTTTTTCTAAAAAGTAAAAGCCAAGTACGCCGCCCAAAACCGATAGAGCGCCACTAATGATGTTGTAAAGAAGCGCCCGCATGCGTGAGAAGCCGGCATTAATCAGCACAATGAAGTCACCAATCTCCTGTGGAATTTCATGTGCCACGATCGCAATTGCCGTAAACATGCCCACCTCAAAATCAACCATGAATGCGGCGGCAATCAATACACCATCCACGAAGTTATGCAGACCATCGCCAATCAAAATCATCCAACCGCTTTGACCGGCCTCTTCTGCATCATGTCCATGGTGGTGGTCGTGGCCATCGCCCTCGTGATGATGACTATGGCGCAGTAGTGCGACTTTCTCAAGCAAAAAGAAACCCAGCAAGCCAGCAAGCAGAACGCCAAAGAGTACATGGGCATCTACCCCGGGCATCTCAAATGCTTCAGGCAATGAATGCAGCAAGGCAGTAGCCAGCAAAATGCCAACTGAAATACTCACCATGCGGTCAACGAGCTTCGCCAAAACACCCAGCGATAGGCTAGCTGCAATCAGAACACTGGAGAGACCTGCGCCTGCTGTTACTAAAACGATGAGCTGCAGAGCGGTCATGCCACTCCGTTCCGTTTAAACCAATCGAGGCACTTCACCCAGCCATCGGCTGCAGGACCAGCACGGTAGGTCTCACGATAATCGGCATGAAACGCATGGGGCGCATCAAGGTAAATCTCAAAACGCGATGCTTTGGCTGCGAGATTTTTTGATCCTGCAGCAGCCAATGCTTGACGCATCTTATCGACGCTTTCCAGTGGAATGCCGGTATCAGCTGAACCATACAAGCCAAGTACAGGGGCCTTCAGTTCTGCCGCAATGTCGACGGGATGGCGTGGGTTGCCGACTGTTTTTTCACCGACCAAACGGCCATACCAGGCAACGCCTGCCCGAACTTCAGGCATGGTGGCGGAAAGCCACGTAATGCGCCCACCCCAGCAAAAACCGGTAACGCCGACGCGCTTCACATCGCCGCCATTGGCGCCGGCCCATGCAATCGCTGCTTTAATATCACCCAAAACCTGTACATCCGGTGTTTTCGCAACAATATTGCTAAAAATTTCGGCTACGGTTCCATAGGTATTGGGATCGCCCGCACGCACAAAAAATTCGGGGGCAATCGCCAGGTAACCCAACTTCGCAAAACGGCGGGTGACATCCGCAATGTATTCATGAACGCCAAAAATCTCGCTGCACACAATCACGATCGGTAGCGGTCCCTTCGCCTTTTCAGGGCGAGATACGTAAGCAGGCATCTGAATGCTGCCCGATGGAATGGATAATTCGCCGGCTTTGATACCGGCAAAGTCGGTTTTAATTGCCTGCGCTAAAACGGGTTGGGATGCTGCAACAAAACCGACGCCCAGGCCAGTTGCTGTTACAGCCGACGCCTTCATGAAGTCTCTTCGATTAGTACTCATATTCATCTCCTCATTTCATTTGATTAATGCGCTTCTTCCCAATTATCACCGACACCGATACTAACCAGCAAAGGTACCTTCAGTGTTGCCACCGAGCACATCAGTCCCGGCAGGGCCTTTTGTACGTAATCCAGCTCGTCTAAAGGCACATCAAAGACCAGTTCATCGTGCACTTGCAGCAACATCCGTGTTTTCAGGTTTTCGGTCTCGAGCCAATTCTGTACCGCTACCATCGCCAATTTAATTAAATCCGCAGCAGTGCCTTGCATCGGCGCATTAATAGCAGCGCGTTCGGCGCCCTGCCGGCGGGGGCCATTAGACCCCTTAATCTCGGGCAACCAAAGCCGCCGACCAAAGACCGTTTCGACATAGCCCTGCTCTCGTGCCTGCAGTTTGGTTTCCTCCATGTAGTGGGCTACGCTGGGGTAACGCTCAAAGTAAGTGGCAATGTATTTTTGTGCAGCGGCGCGCTCAATACCTAAATTGCCAGCAAGGCCATACGCACTCATGCCATAAATCAAACCAAAGTTAATCACCTTGGCATAGCGACGTTGTTCTGACGATACTTGCTCGAGCGGAATGCCGAAAATTTCAGCGGCAGTTGCCTGATGAATGTCTTTACCCGCTGCAAATGCGGTTAACAAACTGTCATCTTCCGCAATGTGCGCCATGATGCGCAGTTCAATTTGCGAATAATCGGCAGACAGTAACTTACAACCTGCCGCTGGCACAAACGCTTCGCGTATCCGCCGACCCTCCTCGGTACGAACCGGAATGTTCTGCATATTGGGCTCGCTTGATGCCAAGCGCCCAGTCACTGCAACGGCCTGCGAGAAATTGGTATGCACGCGCCCAGTTTTGGGGTTGACCATGCGTGGCAATTTCTCAATGTAGGTCGACATCAGTTTTGCCAGGCCGCGGTAATCCAAAATCCTCGCAGGCAAGGGAAAGTCCTCCGCCAGTTTTTGCAATACCTCTTCATCGGTCGACGGGGCGCCTGATGGTGTTTTCTTAATCACCGGTAACTGCAATTGCCCAAACAGAATCTCGGCAATTTGTTTAGGCGACTGAATATTAAATGGCTGCCCTGCAAGCGCATGAATCTCGCCCTCTAAGGCCAACAGTCGCTTACCTACTTCGAGTCCTTGGGCCGCTAAACGCGCCGAGTCAATCCGAATGCCATTGCGCTCCATCACTCCCAGGACGCGCATGGCGGGCATTTCGATCTGTTCGTATACGTAGCGCAAGCCAGGGCTATTTTCAATCTGCGGCCATAAAAAATGATGCAGGCGCAAAGTAATATCGGCATCTTCTGCTGCATAGTTGGTTGCTGTTGCCAGGTCGACTTGATCAAAGCCAATTTGATGTGCACCCTTACCGCACACTTCTTCGTAGCGAATGGTCTTCACACCCAAGTGGCGCTCCGCCAAGCTATCCATATTGTGGGCCAAATGGGATTCCAAAACATAGGACTCCAACAAGGTGTCGTGCTGTATCCCGCGCAAGGTAATACCGTAGTTCGCAAAAATGTGGGCGTCGTACTTGAGATTCTGTCCGACTTTGTGGCGCTTGGGGTCCTCTAGCCACGGGCGTATTTGATCCAAGACCGATTGGCGATCGAGTTGATCCTCGCCGGTGCGGTGTGCCAATGGGATGTAACAGGCAACGCCCTCTTCCGCACTAAGTGAAATGCCAACGAGTTCGGCTACCAATGCGTCAAGCCCAGTAGTTTCCGTATCAACGCATACCAAATCAGCAGCGGCTATTTTGGCGAGCCATGCATCGAGTCTTGTCTGATCAACCACGCATTCGTATCGACGCTCAATCGCGTTTTGCTGCGTAGCGTCTTTTGCTGGAATCGTTGGCGTGAGCGCTGGCGCTTGCATTGATTTTGATGGGCTTGCTTTGGATGGCGAATCAACATTGCCAACCAAATCGAATGTGGGAGCTTCGCTTGATGAAGTAGTAGTTACTGCGCCACTACCTTCTTCACTCAAACGCTTCTCCACATCACGTAACCAGGTTTTAAATGCAAAGCGCTCGAAGAACTCTTTTAATGCGGGTAAATTTTCTGGCTTGGCATGCAAATCATCGAGGCCAGGGATATGCTCATTGAGATCGCAGTCCAATTTAACGGTGAGTAGTTCACGCGCGCGCAATAACCATGGCAGGCTGGCGCGGAGGTTATCACCCACTACGCCTTTGATTTCATCCGCACATGCCATTAACTGATCTAAGTCACCGTATTCGGCGAGCCACTTATTTGCGGTCTTCGGCCCAGCCTTAGGTACTCCAGGTACGTTATCCACCGCATCGCCAACGATGGTGAGGTAGTCGACAATGCGCTCGGGCGGTACCCCGAACTTTTGTATCACCCCATCCACATCGAGCTTTTCATCGGTCATCGTATTAATCAGCGATACCGATGGATTAACCAGTTGCGCCAAATCCTTATCCCCAGTCGAGATGATGGTGTCCCAGCCTGCCTCAGTAGCTTGTCTGGCCAGCGTACCAATGACGTCGTCCGCTTCCACCCCTGAAACCACCAAAACGGGCCAGCCTAAGGCCTTGACCAGTTCATGAATCGGCTCAATTTGCGCGACCAGGTCTTCCGGCATGGAACTGCGATTTGCCTTGTATTCGGGGTACATTTCATCCCGGAAGGTCTTGCCTTTGGCATCAAAAACGCAGGCTAAGTGGTCTGCCTGGATCTCGGCCCTAGCACGCCGCATCATATTAACCATGCCATAGACCGCTCCAGTAGGCTCTCCAGCCGCATTTCGGAGGTCTGGCATGCCATGAAAGGCCCGATACAGGTAACTGGAGCCGTCTACCAACAAGAGTCTATGTTTAGTCATACCGCAATCGTACAATCTAGTTACTTACTTGTTGCCAATTCCTTGCCATCTCGGCTGAGGAGCTGGCTTGAGATAACCTAAAACCAAGATCACTTTATGCGCCCAACCCTGCACCTGCTTGCAACTTCGCTGATTTCAAGCCTCATGGCCGTTTGCGCCTCTGCCCAAGCTCAAGGGGGAAATTCCCAGGCCCTGAGCCCAGCAGAGCTTAATCGCATTAATAATCAACCGATTGCAGCCCCCGTTGGCAACCCCGGCGCACTCGGTAATGCCGATGCGCGTAAGCCCACTTTCGAGTACACCGATCCAGGCGGCACTCAAGTCAAAGAATTTCGTGATGCCAATGCACCGACCGAGGTTCAAGTCAAAGGCCCCTTAGGCACCTATGAAATGTCGCCCCCTACATCCGTCATGCCCGGACCAAGCAACCAAAGCAATGACAATTTGCTGAGCGTTCCCAGTATCAGCATTCCGTTTTAAGTCGCGTCTCGTATGGCTGTATTTACCCCCGTTCAATTAAGCGATATCGCGAAATGGATTTCTACCGACTTTGATATTGGGGTAGCGTCGGCTGTTCGTGGCATTCAGGGTGGGATTGAGAACTCCAATTTTTTTCTCGACACAAAGAACGAGCGCGGTCCAAACGAATACGTTCTTACTATTTTTGAGCGTTTATCTGCGGCCCAGCTTCCCTACTATCTTGAGCTCATGCGCCACTTGGCCGACAAGGGCATTCCTGTGCCTAAGCCGATTGCGAATCACGCAGGCGCAATTTTATTTACACTCAAAAGCAAGCCAGCCGCAATCGTCAGTAAGTTAGCCGGCGCATCCTGTATGCAGCCCACCTCCGACCACTGCGCGATGGTTGGCGCAATGCTAGCCAAGATGCATCTCGCTGGCGCTGACTTTTCAGGCCACCAACCGAATCTGCGTAGCCTTGGCTGGTGGCGCGAAACAGTTCCAGCGATATTGCCCCACCTAAGCACCGATCAAAGTGCCTTGCTGGTTGATGAGATGGCTTTTCAAGAAGCATTTTTTGCATCGGCCGCATACCGCGCACTTCCAGAAGGCGCTAGCCATTGCGATCTCTTTCGCGACAACGTCCTATTTGAAGGTCAAGGCTCAGCGATGCGTCTTGGTGGATTTTTTGATTTCTATTTTGCCGGTACCGATAAATGGTTATTTGATCTTGCGGTCACCATCAATGATTGGTGCTTCTTAGAAGGCGGCGCGCTGGATTCTGGTCGCATGCAAGCTTTAGTTGATGCCTATCAATCCGTACGTCCCCTCAGCCCAGATGAACTAGCTAGTGTTGCAGCCATGCTGCGAGCTGCAGCCCTGCGTTTTTGGATCTCGCGTTTGTGGGATTTTTATTTGCCCCGGGATGCGCAGATGTTGACGCCCCATGATCCAAGTCACTTCGAGCGAATATTACGTAGCCGCCGCCAATCTGCTGCAGGTTCTGTTTTTTAAAATCGATCCCACAAAGCGCCTAGATGAAACTCAATCATGTAAACCACAAAGAAGGCATCACCTGGATACGCCAGGGATTTTGGCTTTTTAAAAAAAATCCGCTCGGGTTTTTAATGCTGGTCTTCATGTACATTTTCTTTGCACAACTGTCTATCTTGATTCCAGTGATTGGCGTCTTTGCTGTGCTCTTGTTAACACCCGCCCTCTCGGTTGGTTTTATGACCGCATGCCGGCAAGCCATCCAAGAGGAACGGATTCTACCTACGGCGTATTTGGCTGCATTTCGATTGCCATCGACACTGGCGCGTAAGCGCATTTTGCAACTCGGTCTGATTTACACCGCCTGCATCTTAATCCTCAGCTTTTTGGTCAGTCTTATTGTTGACTTTGAGGCGCTTCTGCCACTTTTGACTAGTGACCAAGCCCCTAGTGCGGAGGCGATGCAACAGCTGTACAAATTAGCGTTTATTGGCGGCTTACTCTACATTCCAGTTGCAATGCTGATGTGGTTTGCGCCCCTTTTGGTTGCCTGGGCTGAAATGCCGGTGATGCAAGCCATCTTTTCGAGCTGGATGGCATGCTGGTCCAATCGCGCTGCCTTTGCTTATTACCTGGTGATTTGGGGCATTGTTCTCGTAGCGCTGCCCATGATGATTGGGGGTTTGCTCGATGCCATTGATTTAGGGAGCATCGCTTCCTACATTGTTGCACCCATATCGATGGCCGGACTCACGATTATGTATTGCTCTTTCTTTGCCACCTGGAAGGGCTGCTTCACTGACAACAACATTGAGCAGCTATCGACCGAAGGGTAGCCTGACCTAGCTGTCAATTGCCGTGAGTTTGGCGATGCTGAGTTGCAACCACTTCACACCATGGCGCTTGAAGTTCACTTGAGCACGTGCTTCAAGGTCGAGGCCTTCTAAGCCGACAACACGGCCCTCACCAAACTTCGTATGAAAGACGGCTTGCCCAATTGCAAAGGGGTATCCTGAGCGCGGCGGCGCGGCCATACGCTTAACAGTCTCAGTGGCTTTATTACGACTTCCTAAGCGCGGGGTATCCATATCAAACGTGTCTGCGCTATCGTTATCGCGCTGACGGGTATAGCCACCGCTCTGCCAACTGGAGCCCGTATTACGACTACCGCCCCAGCGCGCATCCTTTGCTTTGGGTGTCAGCCATTTCAGGGAATCGGATGGCAACTCTTCCAAGAAACGCGATGGCATGTTGTAGCGCACTTGGCCATGCAACATGCGGGATTGCGTATGCGATAGGTAAAGGCGCTCTTTTGCGCGAGTAATTGCCACATACATTAATCGGCGCTCTTCTTCTAGGCCATTGGCTTCATTGACGCTGTTCTCATGCGGAAACAAGCCTTCTTCCAGGCCTGTGATGAACACGGCAGTGAACTCAAGCCCCTTGGCAGAATGCACCGTCATCAACTGAATCGCATCCTGTCCGGCTTGCGCTTGGTTATCGCCTGCCTCAAGCGAGGCGTGAGATAAAAAGCCAGCAAGCGGCGATGCTTCGAGCGTACCTGGGTCGTTTTCTCCGGGCAATAATGCGGCTTCGGCATTTTGCCCATAGCCCTCTTCGGCTATAAACGCCGTAGCTGCATTCACGAGTTCTTGTAAGTTTTCGACGCGATCTTGGCCTTCGCGCTCGGTCAAGTAGTGCTGGATTAAGCCGCTGTGCTGAATCACAAACTCAACCGTTTCTGGCAGGGTGTTGCGGCGGGTTGCCTCGCGCATGTGGTCAACCAGGCGCACAAAGCTGCCTAAGGCCGCACCGGCCTTTCCTTCTAAGCTGGAGGCGGCCAAATACAGTGAGCATTGCTGCTGCCGTGCTGCGTCTTGCAATGCCTCGATCGAGCGCGCACCAATGCCGCGCGTTGGAAAATTAACCACTCTAGAGAATGACGTATCGTCATTAGGGTTCTCTAATAAGCGCAAGTATGCGAGGGCGTGTTTAATTTCAGCGCGCTCAAAAAAGCGCAGACCGCCATACACGCGGTATGGAATCCCTGACGAAAATAGACCGTGCTCAATAATGCGTGACTGGGCATTGCTGCGATAAAGAAGCGCAATATCGCTGCGCCGCAAGCCCCCATTGACGAGCGCTTTAATCTCATCAATCAGCCAACTGGCCTCCATGCCATCACTCGCTGCTTCATAGATACGAACTGGCTCGCCATGGCCCGCATCGGTTCGCAGATTCTTTCCGAGGCGACCCGTGTTGTTCGCAATCAAGTGATTTGCCGAATCCAGAATATGGCCATGCGAGCGGTAGTTTTGCTCTAACTTAACCATGATCGGCTGAAATTGGTTTTCATAGAGGCGCATGTTGGCAACATCTGCGCCGCGGAAAGCATAAATACTTTGATCATCATCGCCTACAGCAAAGACAGCGCTCGCATCTGCTTTGGCGCGGCCGCCATCGTGACCAGATAGGAGCTTTAACCAGGCGTACTGCAGTGCATTGGTGTCTTGGAACTCATCGATCAAGATGTGCCTAAAACGCTCTTGATAATGGTTACGAATGGCTTCGTTGTGCTTTAAGAGTTCGTAGCTACGTAATAAGAGTTCAGCAAAATCAACCACGCCCTCCCGCTGGCACTGCTGGTCATAAGCATCGTAGAGCTGCGCCATGCGCGCCTGAAAATCATCGCCGCTTTCCAAATCGCGCGCCCGCATACCGCGCTCCTTGGCGTGCGCAATGAAATACTGCAACTGCTTGGGTGGATACTTTTCATCATCAACTTTGAGACCTTTGAGGAGTCGCTTGATTGCCGACAACTGGTCTTGGGTATCTAAAATTTGAAAGGTAGAGGGGAGACCCGCGTCGCGGTGGTGCGCTCGCAGTAAGCGGTTACAGAGACCATGAAACGTGCCAATCCACATCCCGCGGGTATTGATCGGCAGCATCGAGCTCAGCCGCATCATCATCTCTTTGGCCGCTTTATTGGTGAATGTCACTGCCAAGACCCCAATAGGCGAAACCTGGCCTGTTTGGATCAGCCAAGCAATGCGGGTGGTGAGTACCCGCGTCTTGCCACTACCGGCGCCGGCCAAGATCAGGGCGGACTGGGCATGGCCATTTTCTGCAACCGGAGGTAGGGTCACCGCCTCGCGTTGTTCTGGGTTTAGGTTCGCGAGTAGGTCTGAATACATTACGCCAATTATAATTTGACTCTTATGCCAATCTCCCCGAATACCCCTGAATCAAGCCCAGCCCAGTCCACAGCAGAATCGCCTGCTGGAGCGGAGCTAGCCAAATCATACGAACCCGCCCCAATCGAAGCATTTTGGGGTCCGGAATGGGAAAAGCGCGGCATCGCAAGTGCCACCCTTGACGACGATAAGGCGGACTTCAGCATTCAGCTGCCGCCACCCAATGTCACAGGCACTTTGCATATGGGTCATGCGTTTAATCAAACCATCATGGATGGATTGATCCGTCATGCCCGCATGTCTGGCAAAAACACCTTGTGGGTTCCAGGAACCGACCACGCTGGTATTGCCACGCAAATCGTGGTTGAGCGCCAACTCGATGCGCAAAAAGTATCCCGCCATGATTTAGGCCGCGATGCGTTTTTAGAAAAAGTATGGGAATGGAAAGAAAGCTCTGGCTCAACCATTACTCGGCAAATTCGGCGCCTAGGTGCGTCGATTGATTGGGGTCGGGAGTATTTCACGATGGACGACAAAATGTCGGCCTCGGTTGTAGAAGTCTTCGTTCGTCTGCATGAACAAGGTTTAATTTACCGCGGTAAGCGCCTGGTGAATTGGGATCCACAGTTGGGCACAGCCGTTTCTGATCTCGAGGTGGTGAGCGAAGAGGAAGACGGTAGCATGTGGCATATCCGCTATCCCTTAAGCGATGGCTCCGGCTCCCTCGTGGTAGCAACGACTCGCCCAGAAACCCTCCTGGGTGACGTTGCCGTGATGGTCAATCCCAATGATGAGCGCTACCGCCATCTGATTGGTCAATCGGTCAGCCTGCCACTGTGTGATCGCACCATCCCCATCATCGCCGACGATTATGTTGATCTTGAATTTGGGACTGGCGTTGTGAAGGTAACTCCAGCACATGACTTTAATGACTATGCCGTTGGTCAACGCCATCAACTCCCCCTCATCAATGTTCTAACGCTCGATGCCAAGATCAATGAGAACGCGCCGAGCGCATACCAAGGTCTAGATCGCTTTGAGGCTCGCAAGCAAGTGGTTGCTGATTTAGAGGCGAGTGGTTTTTTAGAAAAGGTACAGCCCCATAAATTGATGGTGCCGCGCGGCGATCGCACGCAAGTGATTATTGAGCCGATGCTGACCGACCAATGGTTTGTGGCAGTGTCCAAGCCATCGCAAGACAACGCGTACAAACCGGGCGCATCCATTGCAGAAGCCGCATTGCATGCAGTCACCAGCGGTGACATTAAATTGGTTCCCGAAAACTGGAACAGTACGTATAACCAGTGGTTAGAGAACATTCAGGATTGGTGTATTTCACGCCAATTGTGGTGGGGTCATCAGATTCCAGCATGGTATGGCGATGCTGGGCAAATTTTTGTAGCGCGATCCGAAGCGGATGCAAAAGCAAAAGCACTGGCTGCCGGCTATACCGGTACCCTGACGCGCGACCCCGACGTACTCGATACCTGGTTTAGTTCTGCCCTAGTGCCGTTTAGTGCGCTGGGCTGGCCCAAAGAAACCCCAGAGCTCAAGCATTTCTTGCCCTCCTCAGTATTGGTTACTGGCTTTGACATCATTTTCTTTTGGGTAGCGCGCATGGTCATGATGACCTGCCATTTCACAGGTAAGGTGCCGTTTCATACGGTCTATGTCCATGGTCTCGTACGGGATGCAGAAGGCCAGAAGATGAGCAAATCCAAAGGCAATACCTTGGACCCCATCGACCTGATTGATGGCATCACGCTTGACACCCTCATCGAGAAACGCACTACTGGCCTGATGAATCCAAAGCAGGCGGACAGCATTGGCAAAAAAACACGAAAAGAGTTTCCGGAAGGCATACCCGCTTTTGGTACCGATGCGCTGCGCTTTACCTTTGCCTCGCTTGCTTCATTGGGTCGCAATATTAATTTCGATCAGAAGCGCTGCGAGGGTTACCGCAACTTTTGCAACAAACTCTGGAATGCCACCCGCTTTGTCTTGATGAATTGCCCTGGATCGGATGAAGATAATGGCTTTGCCCCATGCAACGAACAATGTGGCACCGATGGCCACCTTGATTTTTCAGCAGCCGATCGCTGGATTGTGTCGGCCTTGCAGCGGACTGAGCTTGAGGTTGAAAAAGGCTTTACGCAATACCGCTTTGACAATATTGCGAGCGCCATTTATCAGTTTGTCTGGGACGAATACTGCGATTGGTATTTAGAGCTCGCTAAGGTACAGCTGCAAACGGGCACGCCAGCACAGCAACGCGCAACGCGCCGCACTCTTTTACGTGTGCTCGAAACCATTTTGCGCATGGCCCATCCACTCATTCCATTTATTACCGAGACCCTGTGGCAAACGGTTGGGCCAAAAACCGGCAAGATCCTTGCTGAACAAGCAGGGCAGTCGATTGCATTGCAGCCCTACCCGGTTGCACAACTCTCAAAGCTCGATGAGCAAAGCGAGGCGTGGGTCAATCAAGTGAAGGCGATTGTGGATGCCTGCCGTAATCTGCGAGGGGAGATGCAAATTTCTCCAGCACAAAAAGTACCGCTATGGATTTATGGGCCTGCAGCCTTTTTAGAAAAGGCGAGTCCTTATTTGCAAGCACTGGCAAAACTATCGGAAGTCAAGATTTACAGTGATGAAGCCTTGCTTGAGCGCGATGCCCCTGGGGCGCCAATTGCTTTGGTGGGTGATCTCAAGTTACTACTGAAGATTGAAGTCGATGTTGATGCTGAACGCATACGCCTGCGTAAAGAAATTGACCGACTTGCCAATGAAATCAGCAAAGCCCGCAGCAAATTAGATAATGAGAGCTTTGTTGCGCGCGCCCCTGTTGAGGTGGTCGCGCAGGAGAAGCTGCGTTTGGCTGGATTTGAGCAAAACCACGAAAAATTGCTTGCCCAGCTGGATCGCCTCGGCAAAGCCTAGTTGGCTAACTTGATCTCCGCTAGAATCAGCTCATTCTTTTTGTTTGATTGGATTTGCAATGACCGCCCCTTTCTCTAAGCCAGTAAGCAAAGCCGTATTCCCTGTTGCTGGCTTAGGCACTCGTTTTTTGCCTGCGACGAAAGCCAGTCCAAAGGAAATGCTGAATGTGGTGGACAAGCCCTTAATTCAGTATGCGGTAGAAGAGGCAATTGCGGCGGGCATTACTGAAATGATTTTTGTAACCGGTCGTAGCAAGCGCGCAATTGAAGATCATTTTGATAAAGCGTATGAACTGGAAGCCGAGCTTGAGGCAAAAAACAAGCACGCTTTATTAGAAATCGTCCGCAGCATTAAACCAAGTCATGTGAATTGCGTCTATGTACGTCAACCGGAGGCCTTAGGCTTAGGTCATGCAGTCCTCTGCGCTGAAAAGCTAGTGCGCGATGAGCCCTTTGCCATCATTTTGGCCGACGACTTATTGGATGGCCAACCGCCAGTGTTGCAACAGATGCTCAAGGTGCATGAGGCACAACATGGCTCTGTGATTGCAGTTGAAAAAATTGATCCTGCAAAAAGCAGTTCCTACGGTATTGTGGATGGCGCTGAAGTATCTAAAGGCATCTATCGCTTAAATGGGATCGTGGAAAAGCCGCAGCCCAAAGATGCGCCATCAAATTTAGCAGTGGTTGGACGCTATGTTTTATCGTCCTCGATCTTTACTCACATTCGGAACCTCAAACCTGGCGCTGGCGGCGAAATTCAATTGACCGATGCGATTGCCGCACTCCTGAAGGAAGAGCCTGTGTTTGCTTATGAATATGATGGTGTGCGCTATGACTGCGGTAGCAAGCTCGGCTATATGAAAGCCTCAGTTGAATTTGCCTTGCGCCACTCCGAGCTGGGCGCTGATTTCGCTGCCTACCTAAAAAACAGATCGTAGACCGAAGCGCTTATCGGCGCTTGAGATAAAAAATCAGGGTATCGCCTTCGCTTGCGGTGGCAATGAGTTCATTTCCGGTCTGCTTGGCAAAAACCGGAAAGTCATGAGCAGCGCCGGCGTCGGTTGCCTTCACCATCAAAATCTGGCCTGACTCCATATCCGCTAAGGCCTTTTTAGTGCGCAGAATGGGCAAAGGGCAATTCATGCCAATCGCATCGATTTCACGATTGACTTCGGGGATGATGACTTCACTCATGTCCTACTCCTCTTTTTACGCCTTACTTGCCTGAATAACCCACTCTTTAACACCTGCCAATGCAGCAGGCAAGGCCGATGGATTGGTGCCCCCGGCCATTGCCATCTCTGGCTTACCGCCACCCTTACCGCCCACTTGCTGCGCGACAAAATTAACCAGATCGCCCGCTTTTACACGCCCAGTAGCATCTGCAGTAACGCCCGCAATCAAACTGACTTTATCGCCCTGTACCGAGGCCAATACAATCGCCGCCGTTTTCAGCTTGCCTTTGAGGGCATCCATGGTCTCACGCAGTACCTGCGCATCAGCGCCATCCATACGAGCCGCTAAGACCATTAAGCCACCAATATCGATTGCTTGCGCTGCTAACTCATCGCCCTGGCTCGCAGCCAATTTGGAATTCATTTTTTCCAGTTCACGCTCTGCTTGACGCAAACTGTCTTGTAACTGCGTTACCCGCTGGGTTAATTCATGGGGATTGGTTTTCAGCACTGCGGCGGCAGCATTAATGCGATCTTCTAAGGTCTGTAAAAAGTGAAGCGCATGGCGACCGGTTACCGCCTCGACACGCCTTATGCCAGCAGCAACACCGCTCTCCGACACAATCTTTAAGCTGCCAATGTCACCCGTGCGCGACACATGGGTGCCCCCACACAATTCTTTTGATGTGCCAATTTCTAAAACGCGCACCGAATCGCCGTACTTTTCACCAAAGAGCATCATGGCGCCGGTTTTTTGCGCATCTTCTAAAGCCATTACCTGAGCAGACGTCGCCTGGTTATGCAAAATCTCGTCATTAACAATGGTTTCAATACGGCGAATCTGTTCCTGGCTTACCGGCGCATTATGGGTAAAGTCAAATCGGGTTTTGTTGGCATCCACCAACGACCCTTTTTGCTGCACATGATCCCCCAATACTTCGCGCAAGGCTTTGTGCATGATGTGGGTAGCGCTGTGATTACGCATCGTGTCAAAACGTTGCTGCGTATCTACTACGGCATTCAAGTGATCACCAATACTTAATTTACCCTCGAGTAATTCACCTTGGTGACCAAAAACATCTGCCTGAATTTTGAATGTATCGGCAACTTCAAATCGGGCTGCATCATTGCGTAACTCGCCTTGATCGCCCACTTGCCCACCCGACTCAGCATAAAACGGGGTATTGTCCAAAACGACGACGGCAGCATCGCCCGCCTGAATCGATTGCACCGCGGCGCCATCAAGGTACAAGGCAAGCACGGCGGCTTTCTCATGACGTATTCCGTCGTAACCATGAAATTGGGTTGGCGCGCCCTTGTATTCCAATCCCTGCGCTACTTTGAATTTACCTGCTGCGCGGGCTTGATCGCGCTGCTGTTGCATCGCCGCTTCAAAACCAGCTGCATCGACAGAGACATTCCGTTCGCGGCATACATCCGCCGTTAAATCGAGCGGAAATCCAAAGGTGTCATGTAATCGAAATGCGGTTTCGCCATCGAGCGTTTTGCTGCCGCCGGCCAAAGCACCTTCTAGAATTTCCATGCCATTGGCAATCGTCTGGAAAAAACGTTCCTCTTCTTGCTTGAGTACCGCAGCGACTTTTTCTTGGGCAAGGCGCAACTCAGGGTAAGCGTCGCCCATCTGCGCCACCAAAGCTGGAACCAATTGATAGAAAAATGGTTTGCGCGCGCCCAATTTGTAACCATGGCGAATTGCTCTACGCGCAATACGGCGCAGCACATAACCACGACCCGCATTACCTGGAATCACGCCATCCACAATCACAAAACTGCAAGCACGAATATGGTCTGCAATTACCTTTAGGGATGGGCTCGTCGCATCGCAATTACCACCGCCGGCATTATCGACGGCTGTTTTAGCAGCCTGTAATAAATGTACAAACAAATCAATCTCATAATTGGAATGCACATGCTGCAATACTGCAGCAATTCGCTCAAGACCCATGCCGGTATCGACGCTTGGCTTAGGTAGTGGATGCATCACGCCCGCTTCATCGCGGTTGTACTGCATAAATACGTTATTCCAAATTTCAATGTAGCGGTCACCGTCCTCATCAGGACTGCCAGGAGGGCCGCCTGCTATTTCCGGGCCGTGATCATAGAAAATCTCCGTGCATGGACCGCAAGGTCCGGTATCGCCCATCATCCAAAAATTATCGGAAGCGTAACGAGCGCCCTTGTTGTCACCAATCCGAATAATGCGATCCGCTGGAACGCCAATCACTTTGTTCCAAATCTCGTAGGCTTCGTCATCTTCGGCATAAACCGTGACCAGCAACTTTTCTTTTGGTAACTTCAATACATCGGTGAGTAATTCCCATGCAAATGCAATGGCGTCTTTTTTGAAGTAATCGCCAAACGAAAAATTACCCAGCATCTCAAAAAAAGTATGGTGCCTGGCGGTATAGCCTACGTTATCGAGGTCGTTGTGTTTGCCGCCAGCACGAATGCATTTTTGGGCGGAGGTGGCACGCTGGTACGGGCGCTTATCAAACCCCAGAAAGACATCCTTAAACTGATTCATGCCTGCATTGGTAAACAGCAAAGTCGGATCATCCCCAGGAACAACGGCGCTCGAGGGCACAATTTGGTGCCCTTTGGCGTCAAAAAAATCGAGGTAGGCTTGGCGAATTTCGGTAACTTTCATACCCTCAATTATGGCATTGACCGAATATTAGGGTAAACCCTTTTCTCTGCCCCGATTCTCTGCCTTACAATCGCACAACATTAAAAAAAATTACAGTGGCTAGTTTGTAGCCCAAAGGAGCGTGTTTTGAAGATTCGCAACCAAAGAGACTTTGGTGCCGGCATCATGTTTATTGTTGTGGGCATCTTTTTTGCCGTTATTGCATCCCAATACCGTATGGGTACCGCAGCCAAAATGGGCCCAGGCTATTTTCCATTCTGGCTAGGCGTCTTAATGGCAGTGATCGGCCTGATTGTTTTACTCAGTTCGCTATCCAAAAAATCCATTGAAGAAAAAATGCCCAAGTGGGATTTTAAAATCGTGTTGTGGATCACCGGTTCGGTGGTGCTCTATGGCCTTTTATTGCCCACTATGGGATTCATTGTTGCGATTTTTGCCCTGGTATTCGTCTCCGCCTCGGTCAGCCATGATTTTGGCTGGAAGGGTACTGCACTCAATGCGGTCTTCCTGGTTGGGTTTACCTATTTGGCGTTTGTAAAAGGACTGGGGCTTTCTTTCCCGCTTTTTCCCGCTTTCATGAACTAAGTTGACGAGACAAGAAAAATGGAATTATTAGCTAACCTGTCACTTGGTTTTGACACTGCATTCACATTGCAGAATTTGATGTATTGCTTTATTGGTTGTGTGCTGGGCACTTTGATTGGTGTATTGCCAGGCTTGGGACCAGTAGCAACGATTGCGATGCTCTTGCCTGCAACCTATGCATTGCCTCCGATTGCTGCTCTGATTATGCTGGCCGGTATTTACTACGGCTCACAGTACGGCGGCTCAACCACGGCGATTCTGCTGAATATCCCTGGTGAAACTGCTTCGGTGGTTACCGCGATTGATGGCTACCAAATGGCGCGACGCGGCCGTGGCGGCGTGGCGCTCTTTACCGCTGGTATGGGCTCATTTTTTGCAGGCTGCGTAGCCACGCTGATTTTGGCTGGCTTTGCTGCACCCTTAGCAGAGGTGGCTTTCAAATTCGGTCCAGCAGAGTACTTTTCTCTGATGGTGCTCGGCTTGATCGGTGCGGTTGTATTGGCATCGGGCTCGCTCCTGAAGGCTGTCGGCATGATCATTTTGGGCCTCTTAATGGGGCTGATTGGTACCGACGTGAATTCCGGCGTGGCGCGCTACACCTTTGACATTCCTCAATTAAGTGATGGCATTGGTTTCGTTTCCGTCGCCATGGGCGTCTTTGGTTTTGCCGAGATCATGATGAATTTGGAAAAGAAAGGGACCGGCGAGTCATTCTTGAATAAAGTAACTACGCTGATCCCAACGTGGACTGACGTCAAGCGCATGACTCCAGCGATTCTGCGCGGCACTACGATTGGTTCCATTTTGGGTATTTTGCCTGGCGGCGGCGCTGCTTTGGCGGCCTTTGGTGCCTACTCCGTTGAAAAGAAATCATCGAAGTACAGCCATGAGTTCGGCAAGGGTGCGATTGAAGGTGTTGCTGGTCCAGAATCTGCCAATAACGCGGCGGCGCAAACCTCATTCATTCCCCTCCTGACCCTCGGTATTCCACCCAATGCTGTGATGGCGCTAATGGTGGGCGCAATGACCATTCATAACATTCAGCCAGGTCCTCAGGTGATGACGAGCAATCCAACCCTGTTCTGGGGCTTGATTGCATCGATGTGGATCGGTAACGTGATGTTGATCTTGTTGAATTTGCCGCTGATTGGCATTTGGGTGAAATTACTGCAGATTCCATACCGCTTTTTGTATCCAGCGATTTTGGTGTTCTGCTGTATTGGTGTGTATACCGTTAATAACTCAATTATGGACGTTTACATAACTGCATCATTCGGCATTATTGGCTACCTGTTCTTTAAGCTGGGTTGCGAGCCCGCGCCACTGCTTTTAGGATTTGTACTCGGGCCAATGATGGAAGAAAATTTCCGCCGCGCCCTGCTACTCTCGCGCGGCGATTTCACCACCTTTGTTACCCGCCCACTGTCGCTTGGTTTGTTAATTGCGGCGGCCTTATTGGTAATTGTGGTTATGTTGCCTGCCGTGAAGAAGAGCCGCGAAGAGGTTTTCGTCGAAGAGTAGCCCGCTCTACCGCATGCAGTGATAAGGCCCGCACTCACCCTGCGGGCTTTGTCTTTCTAGGGAGAGGCATTTTCTTCTCTACAATAGGGATATGGCTATTGATAGCAAACTCCCTAAAGCGACGACTCCGCCCGCAGAGCCATCCAACTTTCTGCGCCAAATCATTGATTCCGATTTAGCCAGCGGTCGCTACCAAGGCAGAACCAATCGGGCTGGCGCAAACATTCCCGCCATCATTACGCGCTTTCCACCCGAGCCCAATGGCTACCTGCACATCGGCCATGCGAAAAGCATCTGCCTTAATTTTGGTTTAGCCGCCGACTACAGCCTCCTGCCTGGCGGTGCTCGCTGCAATATGCGCCTAGACGATACTAATCCGACTAAAGAAGATGTGGAGTATGCCGATAGCATTTTGGATGCGGTGCAGTGGCTTGGCTTTAACTGGAACGCCCAAGGTAAGGAGCACCTGTATCACGCCAGTGATTACTTTGATCGCCTCTATGAATTTGCTGAACTCTTAATCGAGAGCGGCAAAGCGTATGTGGACAGCCAAAGTGCAGATGCCATTCATACCAATCGCGGTAACTTCAATCAAGCTGGCACACCCAGTCCATTTCGCGATCGCAGTCCCGCAGAAAATCTGCAACTCTTTCGCGAGATGCGGGACGGAAAGTTTGCCGATGGCATGCATGTGCTGCGCCTGAAGATTGATATGGCTCACCCCAATATCGTGATGCGCGATCCGGTGATTTACCGGATTCGGCACGTGGAGCACCACCGAACCGGTAACACCTGGTGTATCTATCCCCTTTACGATTTCACGCACTGCATTTCGGATGCGCTTGAAAATGTCTCGCACTCGATCTGTACGCTGGAGTTTGAAAACAACCGCCCCCTCTATGACTGGATTCTGAATGCACTCAAAGAGCTCGGTGTCTTTACAGAGCCCTTGCCCCACCAGCATGAATTTGCCCGCCTCAATCTAACGCACACCCTGACCAGCAAACGCAAGCTCTTGCAATTAGTCGAAGAAAAGAAAGTGGATGGCTGGGACGATCCGCGCATGCCAACGATTGTGGGCATTCGTCGCCGGGGCTACACCCCTGAAAGCATTCGTTTGTTTTGCGAGCGCATTGGCGTAGCCAAGGCTGACAGCTGGATTGATATGAGTACGCTGGAAGGCGCGCTACGGGATGACTTGGATGCAAAAGCACCGCGTGCGATTGCAGTCCTAAAGCCCCTCAAATTGGTGATTGAAAACATGGATCCGGGCGCCAGTGAAATCTGCTCGGCGCCACGCCATCCACATCACCCCGACTGGGGACGCCGTGAATTTCCGTTTACGCGCGAACTTTGGATCGAAGCAGATGACTTTATGGTCGAGCCGGTCAAAGGCTTTTTCCGGCTTTATCCACCGATCGGCGATCAGCCAGGTAGTCGCGTGCGCTTGCGTTATGGCTTTGTGATTGAATGCACTGGCTTTGAACTCGATGCGAACGGCGAAGTGAAGCAAGTGCATGCGCGTTATTTTCCGGATAGCAAGAGTGGTACGCCCGGCTCCGATAATTACAAAGTCAAAGGCAATATTCATTGGGTCAGTGCGCAGCATGCGCTGGCAGCCGAAGTGCGTTTGTATGAGCACCTCTTCACCGACCCCCATCCCGACAGTGGCGAAAAGAATTTCTTAGATTACCTCAATCCCCACTCTAAAGAAGTGATCACTGCCTATTTAGAGCCTTCGATGGTAGATGCGCTCGCAGAGTCCCGCTTTCAGTTTGAGCGCCACGGCTATTTTGTAGTGGATACAGTCGACTCCAAGCCTGGCAAACCAATCTTTAATCGCGCGGTTGGCCTGAAGGATTCTTGGAAGTAAGTTCGCTCAGAAAATCCTGCGTGCTGGCATAGCGCAACTGTACTTTTAATTCTCTCAGGCGATCATTACCGACGCGCCGTGATTCACGCATAAAAGACCACAGCATCGGGCTGACCAACTGTTGTACTTGATCTGCTGGCAAACGCGGTGGGCGCTCCAAGCCAAATGCATCGGCAACTTGATCAAAGTAGTCACCCATTTTGGTTTGCGCACCATCACAGGCGTTCACCACGCGCTGCGGCTTGCCGTGGTAAATGGCGGCCCTAACAATCCGCGCCAAATCGTCGGCCTGAATGTGATTCGAATAAGCGTCTACCTCGGGCAACAAAGCAGGTGTACCTGCTTTAATCCGCTCTGTAGGCAATCGATTCGCATCATAAATTCCAGGCACCCTCAAAATACTGAGGCGCACGTGGTGCAATAAGGCCCACTGACGCAATTGCCATTCAGCATCCCAGCGTCGCATTGCCCGTTCACTTTGTGGGTTTGCCGTGGTCGTTTCAATCGCATCACCACCGCCACAGTCACCATAGACACCGGTCGTGCTGACATAGACCAGTCGCCTGACAGTGACTGCGCCTTGCGATAAAATCCGTAATAGGTTGTGGGTGCGCAGGTCGCTTGCGCCGGTTTGTTGTGGCGGCGCTAAATGGACTACCGTGCTGGCTAAACCACGCAGACGCCAAAGCGTGTCTATCTGGTCTAAGTTGCCCAGCATCGGAATAGCGCCCATTGCCCTGATTTCTGGAAAACGGCTGCTTTGTGAGGTCAATGCAAAAACGCGGTATGCCTGAAAGCGAGTGAGCTGTTGCAGTACCCGCATACCGATATCGCCGCACCCCACGATTAAAACGCGGGGGCGCTGAAATGGTACTGCTAGAGCATGATGTGACGATGGCATACCTACTATCGTACCGATTTATTTAAAGGAATGAGATTGCCTTACCAAGTGACCCTCAAATCCAGCGGCAAACAGTTTGATGCCAGCCCGGATGAAACCATTTTGCAAGCCGCCTTGCGGCAAGGTATCACCCTGCCTTATGGTTGCAAAAATGGCGCCTGTGGCTCCTGCAAAGGTCAGGTAACTGAGGGTTCTGTAAGTCATGGCAACCATAATGAAGGTGCCCTCACTGCCGCCGAAAAAACGGCGGGCAATGCCCTGTTTTGCTGTGCCCACGCGCAAAGCGATTTGGTGATTGCAGTGCGTGAGGTGCAGGGTGCTGGCGATCTATCGATTCGGAAAGTCCCCTGCCGCGTTAATGAAATGGAACGCCCCAGTCCTGACGTTGCCATTCTGAAGTTGCAACTACCGGCCGCGGAGCGCTTTCAGTTTTTGGCAGGCCAATACCTTGAATTTTTACTTAAAGACGGGCAACGGCGGGCTTACTCGATTGCCTCTGCGCCAGAGGCAGAGGGGCCACTGGAGCTCCATATTCGCCATACCCCTGGCGGCCTATTTACCGATTTTGTCTTTGGGGTGCCCGACAAACCCGCACTCAAATTAAAAGATATTTTGCGCTTTGAGGGGCCCATGGGCAGCTTCTTTTTACGCGAGGACAGCAGCAGTCCCATTATTTTTGTCGCTGCGGGAACCGGTTTTGCTCCGATCAAATCGATCATCGAACACATGCAAGCCAAAAAAATAGAGCGTCCGATTACCCTGTTTTGGGGTGGACGCCGGCCGCATGACCTGTATTTAGATGCCCTTTGTCGCAGTTGGGCCAATAGCATGCCGCACTTTAAGTACGTTCCAGTTGTTTCCCATGCACTCCCAGAAGATCAGTGGACTGGGCGTGACGGCTTTGTTCACCAGGCGGCCATGGCTGATTTCCCCGACATGCGCAGTGTTGAGGTTTATGCCTGCGGCGCCCCCGTCGTGGTCAATGCAGCGCGCGCTGATTTTGTTGCGGCATGCCAATTGCCCAGCGATGCCTTCTTTGCTGATTCCTTTACTACCGCTGCCGATTTGCTTCCTGTAAGCGCCTAATCCGAAAAACCCCTGCAGCAATCCCTGCCTTTTTGTATGATTGAGCCATGAATAAGCCGCACGACATCCCTTCTACTCCGCTGAGCCCAACTGCGGTTGACAGTCACTCCGTGATGTTCATCACCCAGCGCCCTGAGCTCGTGATGACCGAAGGTCTTGGCTCGTGGTTGGTGGATCACAATGGCAAACGCTACCTCGACTTTTTACAAGGCTGGGCTGTCAATTGCTTAGGTCATAGCAATCCTGGGATGATTGCCGCGATGAATGCTCAGGCGCGTAAATTAATTAATCCAAGCCCCGCCTTTTACAACGAGCCGATGATTCGCTTATCGAATCTACTCACTGAACAGAGCTGCTTTAATCGCGTCTTCTTCGCCAACAGCGGTGCCGAAGCCAATGAGGGTGCAATTAAGTTGGCCCGCAAATGGGGTCAACTCCACAAGTCAGGCGCGCACGAAATCATTACCTTTGAGCATTCCTTTCATGGCAGAACCTTAGCCACCATGAGCGCCTCTGGCAAGCCGGGCTGGGACACCATGTTTGCACCGCAGGTTCCTGGCTTTTTAAAAGCAGAATTGAATGACCTCGAGTCCGTCAAAAAATTAATTGGCCCTAAAACCGTAGCAGTGATGGTCGAGCCAGTGCAAGGTGAGGGCGGCGTGATACCCACCACGACTGCGTTTATGGAAGGTTTGCGCGCATTGACACAAGAGCACAAGGTGCTACTCATCGTCGATGAAGTCCAAGCAGGCTGTGGTCGCACCGGCAAACTATTTGCCTATCAGCACTACAACATCAAACCCGACATCATGACCTTAGGCAAAGGTATTGGTGGTGGCGTTCCTCTGGCCGCATTACTGGCGACTGAGTCAGTCTCGTGTTTTGTTCCGGGCGATCAAGGCGGTACGTACAACGGCAATGCACTCATGACTGCGGTTGGTATCAGCGTGATCGAGCAACTGCTAGCCCCAGGCTTTTTAGATGAGGTGGTTCGTAAGGGTGAATTACTGAGCCGTGAGCTGCAAACCCTTGCAACTGAATTTAATCTCGAAGGTGAACGCGGTAAAGGCTTATTGCGGGCCTTGATGCTGGGCAAGGATGTAGGGCCTAAGCTGGTTGAGATGGCCCGCGATCAGGGCCCTGAAGGCTTGCTGATTAATTCCCCAAGACCCAATTTACTGCGCTTTATGCCATCGCTGGCGGTAACGGATGCTGAGATTGCGCAGATGTGCGGTATGCTGCGCGGCCTCTTACAGCAGGTCCATTAAAAAACTCAGTTTGTTAAGTTTTTGGGCAGTGAAAAAGTAACGTCTTCCACTATGCCAGGCAAGGACCGAATTTGCCGCGGTCCAAATTCTTGAATGCGCGCAACAATCGACTGCGCTAGGCTTTCTGGCGCAGATGCACCTGCAGTTAAGCCGATGCGCTTTTTTCCTTCAAACCATTTTTCTTCGAGCTGCTCCGGTGCGTCCACCATGTAGGAAGGCACACCTAACTTTTCAGACAATTCCCGCAAGCGATTGGAGTTCGAGCTTGCCTTACTTCCCACCACAATAACGAGATCAACTTGCGGCGCCATGAACTTGACGGCGTCTTGGCGATTTTGCGTTGCATAACAAATGTCTTGTTTGCGTGGTTTTGAAATATCGGGGAACTTTTTGGTTAGGGCATCGACAATTTCTTTTGTTTCATCGACTGATAAGGTGGTTTGTGTAACAAAGGCTACCTTTTCATCGGCGGGCAGATTGAGCTTGGCTACGTCTTCCAAGTCCTCTATCAAGATAATGCCTTCGCCCACTTGGCCCATCGTGCCCTCTACTTCCGGATGGCCGGCATGACCAATCATCAAGACGGTAAAACCCTCTTTGCACATCTTGACTACTTCCAAGTGCACTTTGGTAACCAGTGGGCAAGTTGCATCGTATACCTGCAAGCCGCGGGCTTCGGCATCGCGCCTAACTTCTTGCGAAACGCCGTGAGCACTAAACACCACAATCCCGCCGCGCGGCACTTCAGCCAATTCTTCTACAAAGACCGCGCCCTTGGTGCGCAACTCATCCACCACGTACTTGTTATGCACAATCTCATGGCGCACATAAATGGGCTTACCAAAGCGGCTCAAGGCCTCGTTCACAATATTGATCGCGCGATCAACGCCCGCGCAAAACCCCCGGGGCTGGGCGAGCAAAATTTCGGGTTGATCGGTTTGGCTCATAGTGGTCTACAGAATGGCTACGATTTCTGCTTCAAATGTAATGGGCTTGCCTGCCAAGGGATGGTTGAAATCAAACCACGCCCCTTCGTCGGTCATCGATTGCAAGACACCAGCATATTGAGCGCCGCTTGGGGCATTGAACTCAATCACATCGCCAGGCGAAAAGCTTGGAGTTTCATCGGTGTTCTCTTTCAAGGTCTCCATCGTGACCCACTGCACTAATTCTGGCTTGTGCAATCCAAAGCCCTCCTCGGGAGGAATCACCACCGTCCTGCGCTCGCCGGTCGTCATGCCGAACAGCGCCTTTTCAAAACAGGGGGCAAATTGACCAGTACCAAACATCACCGTCGCCGGGTTGTCCTCAAAGGTGTTGATGTAGTCCTCCCCGCCAGGCAAAACCAAGCGGTAGTTGAGGGTCAAGTAGGAGTCGGATTGAACAGTCTGCGTAGTCATCGGAATATTGTAGCTAGGACAACGGGCGGAGTACATTCTCCGATTTCCGAATGGCCCAAAGGCCAGCAGCCGCGAGAGAAACTGCGCTTGGCCGGCCCTGAGGCGCTCTCAGACGCCGAATTGCTGGCAATCTTCCTGCGGGTTGGTGTCAGGGGGAAAACCGCTGTAACCCTTGCTCAAGACCTTTTAGGGACTTTTGGCAGCCTTCCCAGGTTACTCAACTCCAGCGCCGAGGAAATTACCCGTTGCTATGGCATGGGAATATCCAAATGGGCACAAATTCAGGCTGCCTATGAGCTAGTCAAACGCAGCTTAGAGTATGAGCTGATGCACGACTCCGTTTTAGGCTCGCCAGCCCAAATGCGCGAGCTGATTCAGGCCAAAATCGGGCAACTGCCCCATGAGGTCTTTCTCTGCCTTCACTTAGACTCTAAAAATCGCTTAATTGAGTGCCAGGAGCTGTTTCGGGGTTCCGTGGCACAGACCGCCATCTACCCCCGCGAAATCGTCAAAGAGGCCCTGATACGCAACTCCAGCGCCCTAATCGTGGCCCATAACCACCCCAGCGGTGAACCCTACCCCAGCAAAAAGGATATTGAATTAACCCGCACCCTCCAGCAAGCATTGCAATGGGTTGCGATTGGCCTTTTGGACCATTGCATCGTCAGCCAGAGCAGTTTCTTCTCTTTTGTGGAGGCTGGCATTATGGATATTGATCCAAATTAGTAGTAAATACTAACTTAGCCATTAAATTACAAGGAATAATCGAGTCGCATCTAGCAATCTACAAAAGGGCTGGCTCATTTAGCCATTCGCCTGCTACAATCTTCTTTTTTCGCAATTAAGGAGTCGTGTCATGGCAAAAGTTTGCCAAGTCACTGGGAAAAAGCCGATGGTTGGCAATAATGTTTCCCATGCAAACAATAAAACTAAGCGTCGCTTTTTGCCTAATCTGCAAAATCGCCGTTTCTGGGTTGAATCAGAAAATCGCTGGATCAGCCTTCGCTTAACCAACGCAGGTTTGCGTGTAATCGACAAGAATGGCATCGATGCCGTTTTAGTTGACTTGCGCGCACGCGGCCAAATCTAAAGGAATATTTAAATGGCTAAGGGCGGCAGAGAAAAGATTAAGTTAGAGTCATCAGCAGGTACTGGTCACTTCTACACAACCACCAAAAACAAGCGTACCAAGCCTGAGAAGTTAGAGATCATGAAGTTTGATCCTACCGTTCGCAAGCACGTTGCTTACAAAGAGACCAAGCTGAAGTAAATCAGTTTTATCTCAATAAAAAAACCCGCTACATGCGGGTTTTTTTATTACCTCATTTATACGGATGTCTAACTATAGCGACGCAAGCGAATCGAGAAGTCGCGCAGGTTCGATACACCGCTCTCCTCAGCCTGCTGGCACCAAGTACGCAGTTGGGTTAAGAGTTGCTCGCCAGTCGCATTAGAGCGGCTCCACAGGGCCTGCAAATCACGGCGCATCTCAATCATCTTGCGCAGTTGTGCATTTTGCTGCGTGAGCTCTTCCAGCTTGCGTTTCTCGATGGTCGTCAGCTGCGCTTCATCTTTACAAAGCCAGGTTCGCGCATCATTCAAATGGGCGGCCAACTCTTGCATGTGCTGCACTTCGCTCGTGAAGAACTTCTTTAAGGATTTACTGTAGCGCGCCATTACTTCATAGCGATTAGCGATGATGGCCTCCAAGGTGCTTTGATCTGCAGGGCGCACATCTAGCAACACTGGCTTGGGTGGCACCTTTTTTACGGTAGCCAAACCCACTGCGCTCATCATCTGAATGTAGAGCCAGCCGATATCAAACTCATACCACTTGTTCGATAGCTTCGCGCTAGTGGCATAGGTGTGGTGATTATTGTGTAACTCTTCGCCGCCAATCAAAATACCCCAGGGCACGATATTGCGGGAAGCGTCTTCATTGTTGAAATTGCGATAGCCCCAAAAGTGGCCAATGCCATTAATGACACCGGCAGCAGTGATTGGTATCCACAGCATTTGCACTGCCCATACGGTTGCTCCAATCGCACCAAACAAGAACAGGTCGATGATCATCATGAGGGCAACGCCCTGCCAAGAAAACCTAGAATAGATATTGCGTTCAATCCAGTCATCGGGAGTGCCATGACCAAACTTTTGCAGAGTCTCTGGATTATTGGCTTCGGATTTATAGAGCTCAGCACCGCGTGACAATACGGTATTGATACCTAAAACCTGCGGGCTATGGGGGTCGTCAATGGTTTCGCATTTAGCGTGGTGCTTGCGGTGAACTGCGGCCCACTCTTTAGTGACCATGCCGGTAGTAAGCCAAAGCCAGAAACGGAAAAAATGGGATGCAATCGGATGCAAATCCAGCGCACGGTGTGCTTGGCAGCGGTGCAGAAAAATAGTGACGCCGGCGATGGTGATGTGCGTTAACGCCAAGGTAAACAGCACAATTTGCCACCAAGCCCAATCAAGGTAGCCATGGGCCAACCACTGGATCAAACCATCGTGCAAAGCAGTTATATCAAAGCTGGAATTCAAGGCATCCCCTAAGCGGAATCAGTAACCTTGTATTTTAAGCTTTTCGCCTAAAAATTGCCCCGAAGAAGCCGTCGGTGCCGTGTAAATGCGGCCATAGTTGCCACCAGGGGTTATCTGGACTCGTCCCAATCGGCTGTACACCATCTAAAAAGTGGTCTTTGAGCACTTCAGCCGCAGGAATTAACTCAAACTCAGGGTGTTTTTCTAAAAACTGTAAGGCAATGGCCTGATTTTCTTGAGGTAATAAGCTGCACGTGGCATAAACCAAGCGGCCGCCAGGTTTCAGTAAGCGGCTGGCTGAGGCCAAAATGCTGGCCTGCTTTACATTGAGCTCGGCTACTGCAGCCGGCGTTTGGCGCCACTTCAGATCAGGGTTACGGCGCAAGGTGCCAATACCGCTGCAAGGGGCATCCACTAAAACGCGATCAATTTTGCCGGCCAAGCGCTTCACCTTCGAATCATTCTCACTATCAATCCATACTGGGTGCACATTGGATAGTCCGCTACGCGCTTGGCGCGGCTTCAAATTGGCCAACCTACGCTCCGACGTATCAAAGGCATAGAGGCGCCCAGTCGAGCGCATTAATGCGCCCAAGGCTAAGGTCTTGCCTCCAGCGCCCGCACAAAAATCAACCACCATCTCGCCGCGCTTGGGGCCCAATAAATGGCAAAGCAATTGGCTGCCTTCGTCCTGCACTTCAAAAAGGCCTTCCTTAAACCAGCTGGAATTCTGTAATGCAGGCTTACCCATAATCCGAATGCCATCCGGCGAAAAAGGTGTTGCTACTGCTTGATAACGGCCACCCAAAGCATTCATTTCTTCGAGTAAGGTATCGCGATTGGCCTTAATGGTGTTGACGCGCAAATCCAGCAGGGCTGGGCGCATCAAAGCAATCGCGAGGTCTTGGCGCTGAGCCTCGCCGGGCGATGATTCAAATGCATTCCAAAGCCATTCGGGCAAGTTGTTGCGCACCATCGGCGCTAAGGTATCGCGATCGAGTTCAGAGTAGCGTTTGAGCCAGTCATATTCGCTCGGCTGAATAACGTGGGCCAAGTCAGCCAGTGCGCTCTCTGGGCGATTGGCTGAGCCAAGGCCGCCCTCCGATAATGCGGACATCATGCCAAGCAGAGCAAGGCGCCTCGCCTGGGTTCCGCTCCCACTCGAAGCAAATTGCGACATCTCATTTTTACGGCGCAGGATAGCAAAGGCACTCTCGGCAATTAAGGCCCGATCACGATTACCGAGTTGGGGCTCAGCGCGAAAGTAACGACTGACCACTCGATCCGAAGGCTGATCAAAACTTAAGAGCTCGGGAAGCAGACGCTCCAAATGGGCGGCATGCTGGGGCAAGGCTTTGGCATGGGAGAAATTCTTCTGCCCACTCACAGGAGCAGTCTCAGGTCCGCGTCGCTGGGGACGGCTTTGCGTCCTCGCGCCAGAGGATGGGGATCGATCGGATGCTCTACTGCGGGTCGGCTTGGCGCCGCGCTCGGGTCTGGCTTTACTCATGGGCAAACAACTGCGACTCTGGGGGGTACACCTTCACTTGATTTCCTTCTATTCGCAATCGACCGTCAAGGTACCATTTTACGGCCCGCGGGTAGATTTGATGCTCCATTTGCAAAACCCGTGCAGCCAATTGCGCTGCCGAATCACCTGGAAGCACAGGAACACTGGCTTGGCAGATGATGGGACCCTCATCGACACCCTCGCTGACAAAGTGCACGCTGGCACCATGCGTCTCTACTCCTGCCTCCAAAGCCCGTTCATGGGTGTGTAAACCGGGGAAGCTGGGCAGCAGGGATGGGTGGATATTGATCAACTTTCCGGCGTAATGCCGAATAAACTCCGGCGTCAAGATGCGCATAAAGCCAGCCAAAACCACTAAATCGGGCTTGAGAAGGTCGATTTGCTGCATTAATGCCCGATCAAATGCAGCGCGGTCTGGGTAGGCTTTGTGATCCAGAGCAAGTGCAGGAATGCCATGAGAGCGAGCAAAATCAAGGCCCTTGGCTTCAGGGCGATTGGCTATCACCCCACTAAATTGGACTGCCCAATTCTCTTTTTGGGCTGTTTTGACGATGGCTTCGAAATTCGATCCGCGCCCGGAGATTAAGGTAACGATGGAGTGCATGCCCACAATATAATTCAAGGCTACCCTGAAAGCGACTAGTGAACGTATTCCGAGGCTCTGCCCACCTTCGTGCCGCACCCCCTTGTGCCCTGACCATCGGTAATTTTGATGGCGTGCATCGGGGTCATCACGCCTTGCTCCAGGCATTGACGGAAGGTGCGCGCGCAAGAGGTCTTGCCTCCTGCGTGATGACGTTTGAGCCGCACCCCAAAGAATTTTTTTCACCGGCCGAGGCACCGCCCCGCATCTTAAATTTGCGTGATAAGTTAACTGCCTTTGCGGACATTGGCATTGACCGCGTGGTGATCGAGCGCTTTAATGCCGCCTATGCCAAATTAACCCCCGAGCAATTTGTTGCTGAAATTCTGCTGCGGCGCCTCAATACCAAATGGATTTTGATTGGCGATGACTTCTGTTACGGCGCAAAACGTGCAGGGGACTTTGCTAGCTTAAAGCGTGCTGGTGAACAATTTGGTTTTGAGGTTTCGAATATCAATACTGTTTTAGAGAATCAAGAGCGGATCTCTAGCTCCGCACTGCGTAATGCACTAGCAGCTGGTGATATGGCCAAGGCAGCTCTTCTACTGGGCAGGCCTTACATGATTTCTGGGCACGTGATTTATGGTCGTCAACTCGGCAGAACACTCGGCTTTCCTACCTTGAACCTGGCTGTAGCAAATCACCTGAACGAACGAAAGCCTGCAATGACCGGTATTTTTACCGTCCTCATTCATGGCCTTGGAGATACTCCATTGCCAGGGGTTGCCAGCCTAGGAGTTAGGCCAACGGTAGAAGATGCGGGGCGTGTTTTACTTGAAGTGCATTTATTTGATTTCAACGCCGACCTGTATGGCCGCATTATTCGCGTTGAACTCTTAGAAAAAATTCGGGACGAGGCAAAATACCCTGATCTCGAAACACTGCAGTCCGCTATCCAAAACGATGCGCAATGTGCGCGTGATTATTTCCAGAAAAAAGTCCATGTCTGATAAATCCAATTCTTATCCCGTTAACCTTCTGGAAACTGCTTTTCCAATGCGGGGCGACTTACCCAAGCGCGAGCCGCAATGGGTAGCTCAGTGGCAAAAAAATAAACTCTACGAAGCCATTCGGGCAGCGCATGCCGGGCAACCCAAATTCATCTTGCACGATGGCCCCCCTTATGCCAATGGCGATATTCACATTGGTCATGCGGTCAATAAGATTCTCAAAGACATGATCGTTAAATCCCGTTGGCTGATGGGCTTTGATGCTGCCTACGTTCCTGGCTGGGACTGCCATGGCATGCCAATTGAAATCCAAATTGAAAAACAGTTTGGTAAAAATTTACCAACCGCAGAAGTACAGGCAAAAGCTCGCCAGTACGCCAGCGAGCAAATTGCGAAACAGAAAACCGACTTTGAGCGCTTGGGCGTTCTGGGCGACTGGAACAACCCCTACCTCACCATGAACTACCGCAATGAGGCGGATGAGATTCGTGCGCTCGGCTCCATTTGGAAAAAGGGTTACGTCTTCCGTGGTCTAAAACCGGTTAATTGGTGTTTTGATTGCGGCTCTGCGCTTGCTGAAGCCGAGGTCGAGTACCAAGATAAAACCGATCCTGCAGTCGATGTTGGTTTTGCTTTTGATGATGCGCAGCGAAGTAATTTAGCGAAGGCGTTTGGCATCCCGCACTTGCCAGAGAAAAAAGGCATGGTCGTAATCTGGACTACGACGCCATGGACGCTTCCCGCCAACCAAGCGCTCAATGTTCACCCCGAGCTGGAATACGCTTTGGTCGAGACCGATCAAGCCCTGCTTATTCTGGCAAAAGACCGTGTTGAAATTTGCCTGCAAGAGTATGGCCTCGAAGGCAAGGTCATCGCGACGTGCAAGGGTCAGCAATTAGCCGGCATCTCCTTTTGGCATCCACTCGCATCCCTAGATGAAGGCTACCGTCGCCTCTCCCCGATCTATCCAGCAGAGTACGTCACGCTCGATACGGGTACTGGTCTAGTGCACTGCTCGCCCGCCTATGGCGAGGAGGACTTTAAGTCGTGTAAAGCGAATGACTTAGTCGATAAGGATATTCTGAATCCAGTGATGGGCAATGGGGTCTATGCATCCTGGCTGCCCCTGTTTGCCAATGAATTTGTCTGGAAAGCCAACCCAAAAATTGTGGAAGCGCTGCGCAGTGCCGGTAGTCTTTTAAAAGACAAATCGTATAGCCACTCCTATATGCATTGCTGGCGCCATAAAACACCGATCATTTATCGTGCTACTTCACAGTGGTTCGCTAGCATGGATAAAAAGCCGGCCGATGGAAAAGCGAGTTTGCGTGAAGCAGCACTAGAAGGCATCAACAATACGGAGTTCTATCCTGCTTGGGGTAAGCAGCGCCTGCACAGCATGATTGCCAATCGCCCAGACTGGACCTTATCGCGCCAGCGTCAATGGGGCGTCCCGATGGCCTTCTTGGTGCATAAAGAAACGGGTGAGCCACATCCCCGCACAGCCGAACTCTTGGAAGAAGTTGCCAAGCGGGTTGAGCAAGGCGGTATTGAGGCTTGGCAAAAACTCGATGTGGCTGAGTTGCTCGGCGACGATGCATCCCAATATGAAAAGAACCGCGACACCTTAGACGTGTGGTTTGATTCAGGGACAACTCACTGGCATGTCATTCGTGGCTCACACCGTAATGAGCTCTATCGTCCCGAAGCTGAGAATGCTGATGGCCGTTTGGCTGATTTGTATTTAGAGGGCTCAGACCAACACCGCGGCTGGTTTCACTCCTCGTTACTCACTGGCGCCATGCTCGATGGCAAGCCGCCTTACAAGGCATTGTTGACCCACGGTTTCACGGTCGATGGTCAAGGTCGGAAAATGAGTAAATCCGTCGGCAACGTTATCGCACCCCAACAGGTAGCCGATAAGTTAGGCGCTGAAATCATTCGTCTCTGGGTTGCCTCTACTGACTACTCAGGCGAGATGACCATCTCCGATGAGATCCTGAAACGGGTAGTTGAAAGCTATCGCCGCATGCGCAATACCTTGCGTTTCTTACTGGCGAACTTGGCTGACTTTGATCCAACCCAGCACAGCATGCCGAGCACAGAGTGGCTGGAAATCGATCGCTATGCGGTTGCACTCGCGAAGCAGTTGCAGGAAGAGATTCAGGCGCACTACCAGGCTTATGAGTTCCAGCCCGCAGTGGCGCGCATGTTGACCTTCTGCTCAGAAGACCTCGGCGGCTTCTACTTGGATATTCTCAAAGATCGCCTGTATACCAGCGCGCCCAATTCAAAAGAGCGACGCGCGGCGCAAAACGCCTTATTCCACATCACCCGTAATCTCTTGAAATGGCTTGCTCCCTTCCTCTCCTTTACCGCAGAAGAAGCGTGGGCATCCTTCCCCCATGGATCTGAGAACAAAAGCAAGGGCTCTATCTTTATCGAAGAGTTCGGCACATTCCCCGATATCACCAAGGGCACTGAGTTGCTCGCCAAATGGAATCGCATTCGGGAGATTCGCTCTGAGGTGACCAAGGCGATTGAGATTGAGCGCGAAGCAGGTCATGTTGGCTCCTCACTGCAAGCAGAGCTGACCATCAAAGTCGATAACGTCGACTTTGCCATCCTGCACTCACTGGAAGACGATCTACGCTTTGTCACCATCACGTCCAGCGCCAATATTGAACTCAGCAGTGCGGGGCTAGAGGTTCTAGTGCGCGCAAGCCAATATAAAAAATGCGGTCGCTGCTGGCACCATACTGCAGACGTGGGCGCGGATCCTGCGCACCCTGAACTTTGCGGTCGCTGCATCAGCAATTTATTTGGCGCTGGTGAACAGCGTGCCTTTGCATAATCAAATCAGATCGCTGTGAGCGCCAAGGCCGACCCCCACAATCAGCGCCGTTTTTATGGCTGGCTCAGCTTGGCCTGTCTTGTCCTCGTTTTAGATCAAGCAAGCAAATTATGGGCGCAAACATCGCTGCAATATGCCGTGCCTGCGCCAGTCACCGGTTTTTTAAACTGGTTCTTGATTTACAACCCAGGCGCCGCGTTTTCTTTTTTGGCTAGTAGTGGTGGTTGGCAACGCTGGCTCTTTACCGTGCTGGGAACGGCCGCTGCTATTTTTATGATTTGGTATTTGCGCCGACACCAAAACGATACGCTGCTTTCCTTGGCAATTAGCTTTATTTTGGGCGGCGCAGTCGGCAACGTGATTGATCGCCTTGTCTATGGCGCTGTCGTGGACTTTATTGATCTGTACTATGGGCAATGGCATTGGCCCGCCTTCAATCTGGCCGATAGCGCCATTGTGCTTGGCGCAGCCCTAATAATCTGGGGTGAAATCCGTCCCAAAAGAGCATCAACCCCCACCTAATCTAGCCATTCTGCTCAAACCCGTTTAATCTTCGACTATGCAGTCACTTCTCAATAAAAAAATTGTTCTCGGCATCTCGGGTGGCATTGCCGCCTATAAGTCTGCCGAATTAGCTCGCCTACTGATGCAAGAGGGGGCAAGCGTTCAAGTCGTCATGACCGAGGCTGCAACCCAGTTCATCACACCCGTAACCATGCAAGCATTAACTGGTAATCCTGTGTTCACGAATCAATGGGATGCGCGCATCAATAATAATATGGCGCACATTGAGTTATCGCGCGCCGCAGATGCGATTTTGATTGCGCCTGCTAGCGCTGATTTGATGGCCAAGCTATCCCTTGGTCTCGCCGATGATCTCCTCACCACCCTTTGCCTCGCGCGCGATTGCCCTTTGCTCTTGGCGCCCGCGATGAACTTGCAGATGTGGCAACACCCCGCAACTGTGCGCAGTGCGGAGCGCTTGCGCAGTGATCACGCTGAATTACTCGGACCCGCCAGTGGCGCCCAAGCTTGCGGTGAAGTGGGTATGGGCAGAATGCTCGAGCCCGCTGAAATCACCGAGCAATTGATTGCCTTCTTTCAGAAAAAAGTACTGGCAGGAAAACGGGTATTAATTACTGCAGGCCCTACGTTTGAGGCAATTGATCCGGTACGTGGCATTACCAACCGCAGTTCCGGCAAGATGGGCTTTGCCATAGCCAGAGCCGCTCTGGAGGCTGGCGCAGAAGTGCACCTAATCGCGGGTCCATGTGAGTTAGATACCCCCCTTCTTGCTGCAGGAAAAATCCAGCGGACCGATGTGGTTTCGGCCAAAGACATGTATGAGGCAGTGATGGCCTCGCCCACTTGCGATCTATTTTTTGGTGTTGCCGCAGTAGCGGACTGGGCCATTGCCAACCCCTCCAAAGAAAAGATCAAACGTCAGGGCGGCGGCAAATCGACGCCGAATATTGAGTTCGCCCCCAACCCTGATATTTTGCTTACTATGGCGCAGTCTGCCAAAAAGGCTAAAGGTAAGCCATATCCCTACTGTGTTGGTTTTGCTGCCGAGTCAACCAAACTCGAAGAGCATGCAGATGACAAGCGCAAGCGCAAAGGCATCCCGCTGATTATTGGCAATATCGGCCCCGATACCTTTGGTAGCGACCAAAATCAACTGCTTCTGATTCATGAGCGTGGCAGTAAGAAATTAGCAAAAGCTCCAAAGCTGCAGCTCGCACGCCAACTCATTCAATTTGTTGCAACCCAACTCTAAAAACACCATGCAAACACTGCAAGTCAAAATTCTCGATGAACGCATGCGCGATCAAATGCCGAGCTACGGCACTCCGGGTAGTGCCGGCCTAGACCTGCGTGCCTGTATCGATGCCGCCATGGTGATTGCTCCAGGTCAAACGGTATTGGTACCGACTGGCTTGTCCATCTACGTAGAAGATCCACGCTACGCAGCCCTCATCCTGCCGCGCTCAGGCCTCGGTCATAAGCATGGCATTGTGCTGGGTAACCTTGTCGGCCTGATTGATTCCGATTACCAGGGGCAACTCATGGTGAGCACGTGGAATCGCAGCAGCACGCCCTTCACCCTTGAGCCCATGGAGCGCTTAGCGCAGCTCGTGATCGTGCCCATACAGCAAGTGGAACTCAAGATCGTCGATGAGTTCGCTGAAAGCAGTCGCGGGACGGGCGGGTTTGGAAGTACGGGGAGAGGATAAATCGAATCATGCGGGTTATGAGAACGATTGCACCTGTCTCGCCCGGCGAGATGTTAGAAGAAGAATTTTTAAAGCCACTGGGTCTTACCAAATATCGTCTGGCTAAAGATATCGGAGTGCCTCCGCAACGTATTGGTGACATTGTTGCAGGAAAACGCTCCATTACCGCCGATACCGATCTGCGCCTCTGTAAATACTTTGGACTGAGTGATGGCTGGTGGCTAAGAGGGCAGGCAAGCTACGACACCGCAGTTGCAAAGAGTAATTTAGCCGATGTTTTGAAACGGATTGAGCCCTGCCAGTTACTTGCTGCCTAAGGCAGAAAAGATACGGGCCAAAAAAATACCAACCGAAAGGTTGGTATTTTTCATTACAAGCTAGTTTACTGAGAAGTTAGATTTCCTCAGCAGGCGCCACATCGGTCTTGCTGGCCTTCGTTGGTGGGGTAGCCTGATGAATGTCCAGCAGCACTTTGCCGTCCGCATCAATCCCAACCGCAACCGTACCGCCTTGCGCCAGGCGACCAAAGAGCAATTCATCCGCAAGGGCTTTGCGGACGGTGTCCTGAATAATGCGTTGCATTGGCCTTGCGCCCATTAAAGGATCAAAACCGTGTTTCGCTAAATGTGCCCGTAACTCAGGACTGAAGGTAGCGTCGACTTTCTTCTCATGCAACTGCTCTTCAAGCTGCATTAAGAACTTGTCAACTACCCGCATGATGATGGTCTCATCGAGCGCCTTAAAGGACACAATCGCATCTAAGCGGTTACGGAACTCTGGCGTAAAGAACTTCTTGATATCGGCCATCTCATCGCCAGACTCACGTGCATTGGTAAAGCCAATAACCGACTTCTGCATGGCTTCAGCACCGGCGTTCGTGGTCATGATGATGATGACGTTGCGGAAATCCGTCTTACGGCCATTGTTGTCGGTGAGCGTGCCGTGATCCATCACCTGCAAGAGAATGTTAAAAATGTCCGGATGGGCTTTTTCAACCTCGTCGAGCAACAACACGCAATGGGGCTTCTTATTGACCGCCTCAGTTAACAAACCGCCCTGATCAAAACCAACATAGCCTGGAGGCGCGCCGATTAAACGGCTCACCGCATGGCGCTCCATGTACTCCGACATGTCAAAGCGCAATAACTCAATGCCGAGAATGTAAGCCAGTTGTTTTGCAACCTCCGTCTTACCAACACCGGTTGGGCCCGAGAACAAGAAGGAACCAATGGGACGATCAATCTTGCCAAGACCGGCACGCGTCATCTTAATCGCGCTTGCCAACGCTTCGATCGCTGGATCCTGACCAAAGACGACGCTCTTAATGTCGCGGTCCAAGGTTTGCAATTTACTGCGGTCATCAACCGTGACCGATTGCGGTGGTATACGTGCAATCTTAGCTACAATCTCCTCAATCTCAGGGCGGCCAATGGTTTTCTTCTGTTTTGATTTAGGCAAGATACGCTGGGCAGCGCCTGCTTCATCAATCACATCAATTGCTTTATCCGGCAAATGGCGATCATTGATGTAGCGTGAGGACAATTCAGCAGCAGCAACCAAGGCAGCAGAAGCGTATTTCACGCTGTGGTGCTCTTCAAAGCGGGACTTCAGGCCGCGCAAGATTTGCACCGTCTGATCAACCGTAGGCTCAACCACATCAACCTTTTGGAAGCGACGCGCCAGTGCAGCATCCTTTTCAAAAATACTGCGGTATTCGGTAAAGGTGGTGGCGCCAATGCACTTGAGCTGGCCGTTCGATAAAGCAGGCTTAAGTAAATTACTGGCATCCAAGGTGCCGCCCGAAGCAGCGCCAGCACCAATCAAAGTGTGAATCTCATCGATAAACAAAATACCGTTGGAATTATCTTTCAGGGCTTTGAGCACACCCTTCAAGCGCTGCTCAAAATCACCGCGGTATTTAGTGCCAGCAAGCAGTGCGCCCATGTCCAGCGAATAGACCGTGGCATTGGCCAAAATATCAGGCACTTCGCCCTTGGTTATGCGCCATGCTAAGCCTTCCGCAATCGCGGTTTTACCTACGCCGGCCTCACCTACTAAGAGTGGATTATTTTTACGACGACGGCAGAGCACTTGCACTACGCGCTCGACTTCACTGTCGCGCCCAATTAGGGGGTCAATCTTGCCTTGGCGGGCCATGGCATTGAGGTTTTGCGTGAACTGATCAAGCGGGCTTTCTTTGCCGCTGGCCGCTGACTCTTCAGTCTCTTGGCTTGGATCCGCCGCCTTTGCTGGCTCAACTTGATCCTTGCGAATGCCGTGGCTAATAAAGTTGACTACATCTAAGCGAGTAACGCCTTGCTGCTGCAAGAAATACACCGCGTGCGAATCCTTCTCACCAAAAATGGCGACCAGCACATTAGCGCCAGTTACTTCCTTCTTGCCGTTGGAAGTGGATTGCACGTGCATGATCGAGCGCTGAATCACCCGCTGAAATCCCAGCGTCGGTTGTGTATCCACTTCCTCGGTGCCAGGCACAACTGGGGTGTTGTCATTGATAAAGTTTTTAAGCTGAGCACGCAGCTCAGCAATGTTCACTGAACACGCTTTCAGGACCTCCACTGCAGTCGCGTTATCGAGGAGCGCAGCCAGAAGATGTTCGACGGTGATGAACTCGTGCCGCGCGGCCCGCGCATCAACAAACGCCATGTGCAAGCTCACTTCTAATTCTTGGGCAATCATGCTTCCTCCATAGTGCACTGTAGTGGGTGACCCGCTTCACGGGATAGCTCAACAACCTGGTGCACTTTGGTGGCAGCCACGTCACGGGTAAAGATTCCGCAAACGCCTTTGCCAGCCAAATGAACCTGGAGCATGATCCGGGTGGCCGTCTCATGATCCTTATTAAAGTATTCCTGAATCACCATCACCACGAACTCCATGGGGGTGTAATCATCATTAAGGAGCATCACTTTGAACATGGCAGGGGCTTTGAGCTTCTCTGCCTGCTTTTCGAGTAATGCGGTGTCGCCAATACCCGGAATTAATGGGTTGGTATTACCAGGAATTTTGATTGCGCGACTCATATGAACCATTCTAAACACAAGGCAGAAACCTTGACTCAAACCACGTTATGTTGCAAAAAAACGGCAAAAACTGGGGTTAAAGATCATATGGGGACGATTTTGGAGATAAAAAGGGGTTTCTCCTAGTACGAATAACACCATAACTCCTTGACACCCCTGCCAAAAGGGCAAACAATCAGGGTAGTGCTTCAAGTTGAGGTTCTATTAGGCGTGTTTTGGAGTGAGACTGATTAAAAGGTATTCCCCCCATTTTCACGGTTGTTTCAAGTTTATGTAATGGAGTTCGCATGGCGACCGGAGTTGTTAAGTGGTTTAATGATGCAAAAGGTTTCGGGTTTATTAAACCTGATGATGGTGAAGAAGAGCTGTTCGCGCATTTCAGCGCGATTACTATGGGCGGTTTTAAAACCCTCAAAGAAGGCCAAAAGGTAACGTTTGACATTACCCAAGGTCCTAAAGGCAAACAAGCGACCAATATTCAAGGCGCTTAATCACTGTCCTTGATCAAATTAAAAACCCAGGGTGATCTCTGGGTTTTTTTTCGTCCTGATTTTATGTTGTCTCACTTCTTTATTTAGAATGCAGTCATGCTGACCTTCATTCGCCATACGCTTTTCGCTGGATTGCTCGCACTAACAACAGGCCTGAGCCTGGCGCAAAGTATTAATACCAGTCTCCCCATTATTGAGCTAAAGACGAGCATCTATCGTATACAGGCTGAGGTAGCGAGTACCCCGCAAGCACGGCAAGTGGGACTCATGAATCGCACCTCCATGCCAACCGACTCGGGCATGCTGTTTATCTTCGATCAAAAAGCCACGCACTGCTTCTGGATGAGCAATACCAAGATCCCCTTGGCGATTGCCTTTATTGCCGATGATGGCAAGATCGTTAACATTGAAGAGATGCAGGCAGAGACCTTGAATAATCACTGCCCTAAAGCGCCGGTTCGCTACGCCTTAGAGATGAACCGGCAATGGTTTAGCCAGCGGGCAATTGGCCCTGGTAGCGTGATCCAGGGCTTACCGCGCCAATAAATTAGTCGAAGTGGCAAACGTAATGCACAGGTGATTCCGCACGAATCACAAAGTAACCCCCTGCGGCGACCTCCCAACTTTGGCCTGCGGCGAAGGTTTGCTCAGGCGCTCCGTTGATACTCACATAAGCCGTACCATCAACCACTTCCATGACTTCGCGGGTGCTCAAGTCAAAACGTAGGGTGCTCGGCAATACGACACCCACCGATTTGCGCGTGCCATCAGCCAACGTAACGGTATGCGATACGCACTTCCCATCAAAGTAGACATTGGCTTTTTTTCCTACGGAGGCGTGATCGAATTGCATGGTGATGTTCTTTATCTGAATTTAAATACGTATTTAGGGAAGGATTAACTTACTACTTGGAGGCGCGTTTGCGTTTTGCAATTTCAGCAATGCGCATGCGTAAGGCGTTGAGCTTAATGAATCCACCTGCATCGGCTTGGTTGTATGCGCCACCATCGTCATCAAATGTGGCAATGTTCTGATCAAACAAGGTGTTGGCAGAGTCCCTTGAAATCACCGAGACGGATCCTTTGTAGAGCTTCAAACGGACTACACCGTTGACGCTGGTTTGGGTATGGTCAATTAAAGTCTGCAGTGCCAAGCGCTCTGGCGACCACCAGTAGCCGTTATAAATCAGGCTAGCGTAGCGTGGCATTAAATCGTCTTTGAGGTGGGCCACTTCGCGATCGAGCGTAATGCTCTCGATACCGCGGTGGGCTTTAAGCAAAATCGTGCCGCCGGGGGTTTCATAGCAGCCACGGCTCTTCATGCCGACAAAGCGGTTTTCGACTAAATCGAGGCGGCCAATGCCGTGCTTGCCACCCAGGCGATTGAGCTCAGCCAAGAGCTCATGGGGCTTGTAGGCTTTGCCGTTAATAGCTACTGGGTCACCCGCACGGAATTCAATTTCAATGATCTCTGCTGCATCGGGTGCGTTCTCGGGGGAAACCGTCCAACGCCACATTGATTCTTCGGCCTCCGCATTGGGATTCTCGAGATGGCGGCCTTCAAAACTAATGTGCAATAAGTTGGCATCCATGGAGTAAGGAGCACCACCTTGCTTGTGCTTCATCTCGACTGGAATGCCATGTTTCTCAGCATAGGCGAGGAGTTTTTCGCGGGACAACAAATCCCATTCGCGCCACGGCGCAATGACTTTGATCCCTGGTTCAAGCGCGTAATAGCCCAGCTCAAACCGAACCTGGTCGTTGCCTTTGCCAGTAGCGCCATGCGAAACCGAGTCGGCCTTGACCTGGCGCGCAATCTCAATTTGCCGCTTGGCAATCAGAGGGCGAGCAATCGAGGTGCCGAGCAAATACTCGCCCTCGTATACCGTATTGGCGCGGAACATCGGAAACACGAAATCGCGAACAAACTCTTCACGCAAATCATCGATGAAAATGTTTTCTGGCTTGATGCCAAATTGCAGGGCTTTAGTGCGGGCTGGCTCCAACTCTTCGCCCTGGCCCAGATCAGCAGTAAAGGTCACGATTTCACACTGGTAGGTATCTTGTAACCACTTCAAGATCACACTGGTATCTAAACCACCCGAGTACGCTAAAACTGCTTTTTTAATTTCCGACATGATGTAGGTGTTCGCTTTACGTAAAAATTTGATTCAAGTGCTATTTTAAAAAAGGAATGCTAAGACAGCAATGCATTAATCCAAGCGGCCGCATAACAGGTATTCCATTAATGCTTTTTGGACATGCAGACGATTTTCAGCCTCTTCCCAAACAACGCTCTGCGGACCATCGATCACGGAAGCAGATACTTCCTCGCCTCGATGGACTGGCAGGCAATGCATAAAGAGTGCATTGGGCTTGGCCAAGGCCATCAAACTATCCGAGACCATCCAGTTTTTAAACGCCGCCATTCTGGAGCTATTTTCGTCCTCAAAGCCCATGCTAGTCCAGACATCCGTGCTCACGAGGTCAGCATCCTTGCATGCATCCTCGGGGCTATTGCAAACCGTGAGGTGATTGGCTGCTGCAGCGCTTAAGCGAGCAGGATCAAGGGTGTATCCAGTCGGAGCTGAAAAGCGGACCTGAAAGCCCAACACTTCAGCCGCCTGAATCCAGGTATAGGCCATATTGTTCGCATCACCAACCCAGGCAACTGTTTTACCTGCAATCGGGCCACGCGCCTCTACAAAAGTAAAAATATCAGCCAATACCTGGCATGGGTGAAACTCGTTGGTTAAACCATTGATGACCGGTACCCGGGAGTTGGCGGCAAAGCGCTCGATGATGTCTTGGCCAAAGGTACGAATCATGATGATGTCGGTCATTCTAGAAATGACTTGAGCGGCATCCTCAACCGGCTCGCCGCGACCCAATTGGGTATCGCGCGTATTGAGGTAAACCGCGTGACCGCCCAGTTGATGAATACCCGCCTCAAATGAAAGCCGTGTACGGGTCGACTGTTTTTCAAAAATCATCGCTAAGGTGCGATCATGGAGGGGATGCCAAGTTTCGTAGCTCTTGAATTTAGTCTTGAGCCAAGCAGAACGGGCGAAGAGATAATCGTATTCGCTGCGCGTCAGATCAGTAAATTGCAAATAATGCTTCAGTTGGCCCGGCACTTGGGGCTTTGCTAAAGAGGTATTCATGAGGCTCTCCGAGGAGTTTGTATTGATCTCATTTTCAAAACACGACGCCTTCATTAATGGGGCGATTAAATGCAAGCTGTACTGTTAAGCTATAGGGCAATCTGGTACACATGCTCCAACTAAAACACCCATCCATTTGAAACACAAAAAACTGTTCATCCAAGGGATTAATTCTTCCGGCAAGCCATTTCGGCCGAGCGATTGGGCTGAGCGACTCTGCGGGGTCATGGCTTCATTTAGGCCACCCGGCGATCATGCCGATCCGCGCTTTACCTTTTCACCCTATGCAAGGCCAGTTCAAATAGCGCAGATCAAGTGCGTCGTGATCGATACCCGACTGCATGACATCGACCCACGCGCCCTCGACTTTGTTCTCAACTTTGCCAAAGACAATGATTTGGCCATTGAGGAAGCATGCGAATTCGAACCTAAATCACAAACCCATACTTAAAAAGCAAAACCCGCCCTAATAAGGAGCGGGCTATGGCTAGGTACTACTAAACCAACAAAAACGTCTTAGGCTGCCATTGCCTTAATTGCTGCAGACAAACGGGACTTTTGACGAGCCGCGGTATTTTTGTGTGCAATTTTCTTGTCTGCAATTTTGTCGATGGTTGCTTGCGCAGCGACAAATACTTTCGCAGCAGCAGCTTTATCGCCAGTGTCGATTGCTTTGCGCACAGCCTTGATGGATGTACGAAGCTTCGAACGCAAACTGGAGTTGTGCTCGTTTTGTTTTACTGCTTGCCTGGCGCGCTTGCGTGCCTGTGCGGTATTGGCCATGTTTAAACCTACCTCTGTAATTTCAATGGGTTAAATCGTTCGATAGCAAGCTGAATAAATTGCCTTTACAAGGTAAATCCTCTTTTTGAGGGTTTTCTTGCAGATTGCTTTAGTCAGATCACCAAAACCCAAGATTTTACCTGAAAGCAGTTAAAAAGCCCAGTTGCCTGATAAATAGGTGAAAATTGACCCATGAACCTGCTCTCCGCTGCCGCCAAGGTTAGCTCCTTTACCATGCTATCGCGCATTACAGGGCTTTTACGCGAAACCCTGATTGCCCGTAGTTTTGGGGCTTCTGAGTGGACAGACGCCTTTAATGTAGCCTTTCGGCTGCCCAATCTGCTCCGTAGGCTCTTTGCCGAAGGGGCATTTTCCCAGGCATTTGTGCCGATTTTGGGGGAAGTTTCCAGTAAAGATGATCCCGCCCAGTCCAAAACCCTAATTAACGCGGTGGCCACCCTCCTCTTTTGGGCCCTTTTGCTGACCGTGGGCCTAGGCATTGTTGGCGCCCCACTCCTCATTTTGGCGATTGCCACCGGCTTTAGCGGCAGTCCCGCTTACGAAGCCAGCGTGGTCATGACCCAGATTATGTTTCCCTACATTGGGCTGATTTCGATGGTGTCGCTGTCGGCAGGCATTCTCAATACCTTTCAGCGCTTTGCGATTCCAGCGTTCACCCCCGTTTTGCTGAACTTGGCATTAATTGGTAGTGCGCTCTGGCTTGCACCCCAACTCGATCAACCGATTTATGCCCTGGCATTCGGCGTACTGATCGGCGGCGTTTTGCAATTGGCGATTCAAATTCCTGCGCTGCGTCGGCTGGGTCTACTGCCCCGCATTGGCTTATTGCCCGGCGCCATTCGGAGCGCTTGGCTAAATCCCGATGCGCGCAGAGTAATCAAACTTATGGGGCCGGCTGTCTTTGCCGTATCGGTTGCGCAAATCTCCTTAGTCATCAATACGAATATTGCATCTCGGTTGCAAACCGGCAGTGTCTCGTGGTTGTCGTATGCCGACCGCCTGATGGAGTTTCCTACTGCACTACTGGGTGTCGCGCTCGGCACTGTATTGCTACCTAGCCTGAGTCGCGCTAATGCCCAGCAAGATACAAAACAGGCTAGTGAGCTTTTGGTCTGGGGATTGCAACTCACCTTCTTACTGGCCGCGCCCTGTGCAGTAGCGCTATTGCTGTTTGGTGAACCCATCGTTGCAGTGCTGTATCACTACGGTCGTTTTACTGCGCTGGATGTCGCCATGACCCAGCATGCACTTGCCGCCTATGGCGTTGGACTGATTGGACTGATCCTAATCAAAATTCTGGCGCCTGGCTTTTATGCCCGCCAAGACATTCGTACACCCGTGCGCATTGCTTTGCTGGTGCTGATCTCAACCCAGCTCGCCAATATTGTGCTGGTGCCTTTCTTGGGCCATACAGGCCTAGCGCTCTCGGTTGGTCTTGGTGCCTGCTTAAATGCAGCCCTACTTTGGATTGGCTTACACCGGCGCGGCGCGATTGCGGCCGGCTTTGGCTGGACCAAATACCTCTTTCAACTCGCTATTGCACTGATTCCTTTATCGCTCCTACTCCACTATGGCGCCAACCTGCACCAATGGATCGCCATGCAGAGTGAGCCATGGACACGCATTGGTTTATTAGCTGCGTGGATTCTGGGCGCTGCTGTGGTGTATTTCATGGCCCTTTGGATTGTGGGCATTCGTTGGCAGCATTTTCGGCGTCATGCAAAATAGACCGTATGCCCACACGTCAACTTGATTACTTCACTTCCCTCGTTGCCGAGGATGATCATTTTCCATTAACCGAAGCTGCGATTGCAGTTGCGCAGCATGCTTTTCCAGATTTGGATGTGCAGCATACGCTCGATGAAATTGATGCCCTAGGTAACAAGCTAAAAAAACGCATCACTGCCGATACGTCGCAAGTGCAGCGCCTGCAACTGCTCAAGCATTTTTTTTACACCGAGCTGGGCTTTGGACCAAACGCGAATGACTTTTATGCGCCTGAGAATTCCTACCTGCACCACGTGATGGAGAGTCGTCGCGGCATTCCGATTTCCCTCGCGATCTTAATGATCGAGCTCGGCCAGCAAATTGGTCTGAAAATTCGTGGGGTCTCGTTTCCGAATCACTTCATGATGCGCGTCTCCTTGCCTCAAGGTGAAATCATTATGGATCCGCTCAATGGCGCCACCTACTCCAAAGATGAATTGCAAACCATGCTCGACCCCTACTTGGATGCCAAAGGCTATCGGGGTGAGACTGCACTTCCCTTGAGTATTTTCTTGCGTGCATCCAGTAGCCGAGAAATTCTCTCGCGCTTTTTGCGCAACCTGAAATTGATTTATTCCGAACATGAGCGCTGGGAACGCCTGCTTGGCATTCAGGAGCGCTTGGTGATTTTGTTACCCGACGCCATCGAGGAAGTGCGTGATCGCGGCCTTATTTTTGCCCAACTGGAATACGTACGTCCGGCCCTGCAGGACATGCAACAGTACATTAGTGAAGCGCCCGAGGCGAGCGATGCGGAAGAGATTCGCAGCCACATTGCCACCCTCGAGAGCCAAGCTCGCTCACATTAAAACCATTGCGATCAACTCGCCATGCCGACTGAATCGCATCAGCAGCCTCTCCTGTCCATAGCCGGTCCCACTGGATCTGGAAAGACCCACCTAGCCATGTTGCTCGCAGAGGCGGCGCAGGCGCGCAACATCACAGTTGAACTGATCAGCATGGACTCTGCGCTGGTCTATCGAGGCATGGACATCGGAAGTGCTAAACCCACGCTAGCCGAGCGTGCAGCAGTAAGGCATCACCTCATCGACATTCTCGATCCAACCGAAGCCTATTCTGCAGCGCGCTTTGCAGCCGATACCAAACAACTTGTCACGGAAATACGGCAACGGGGCAATGTGCCGGTTATCGTCGGCGGCACCATGCTCTATTGGCGTGCGTTTGCCTATGGCTTATCTAGCCTTCCCCCTGCTGACCCAATCATTCGGGCAAGCCTGGATGAGCGCGGCAAGGCGCTCGGCTGGCCAGCCATGCATGCGGAGTTAATGGCGCTTGATCCCATTACAGCAGCGCGCTTAGAGCCCAATGATTCGCAGCGCATTCAGCGCGCCTTAGAGGTTGTGCAGTCCACCGGCAAACCAATGTCGGCTTGGCTTGCAGAATCGCCCAGTGATGACGGTCGTGCAGGTTCATTGATTCCAAGCTGGCTGCGCCTGGTTTCCTTAGAACCCAGTGAGCGGGCAGAGCTGCATCAGAATTTAGAGAGTCGCTTTGATGGCATGCTCAAGGCCGGATTGATTGATGAAGTGCGTTTGCTTCGCGCCTATCCGGGTATCCATGCCGACCTACCCTCGATGCGCGCAGTCGGTTACCGTCAAGCGTGGGAGTTTTTAGATGGGCAGATCGACGCGGAACAAATGCGTTACAAGGCATTAGCAGCAACGCGGCAACTGGGCAAACGTCAACTGACCTGGCTCAGGGCAATTGAGGGCCGAACTGTATTTAATCCGTTTGATGCCAGCGGCTTACCAGCAGCGCTGCAATACTGCTTAGATCAAATCAGTACGATCAAATAACAATCGTTTGCGCTGCATTCGGTGCGCGCTCAACCACCTCACCCACAACCCATGCTTTTAGGCCCTGCGCTTGGAGTGAAGCGAGTGCTTTGTCCGCTTCGCTTTTAGCAAGAACAACCACCATACCAATACCGCAATTGAAGACGCGAACCATCTCTGCATCGACCACGCCGCCTTTCATTTGCAGCCAACGGAATAAATCAGGCAGAACCCAACTGTCGCGATGCAAAACAGCCTGAGTATGTTCTGGCAAAACACGGGGCACGTTATCCACTAGTCCACCGCCTGTAATGTGGGCCATGCCCTTCACATCCACTTCGCCGATCAGCTTCAATAATGGCTTAACGTAAATTTCAGTTGGTGCCATCACCACATCAATCAAAGGACGTCCGCCAATATCATCGCTTGGCTTGGCGCCAGCACGTTCAATAATCTTTCGCACCAAGGAATAGCCATTGGAATGGGCGCCGCTGGAGCCCAGGGCCAAAATGACATCGCCCGGCACAATCCGGCTGCCATTAATGATCTTGGATTTTTCAACCGCGCCGACTGCAAAGCCGGCTAAATCATATTCGCCATCAGGGTACATGCCTGGCATTTCAGCGGTCTCGCCGCCAATCAGGGCGCAACCTGCTAGCTCACAGCCAGTAGCAATACCGCCCACCACCGTTGCCGCGGTATCCACCGTCAGCTTGCCGCAGGCAAAGTAATCCAGAAAAAAGAGGGGTTCTGCACCCTGGACCAAAATGTCATTCACGCTCATCGCGACCAAATCTTGACCAATGGTGTCATGGCGATTCCATTCGAATGCCAATTTGAGTTTGGTGCCCACGCCGTCGGTACCCGAGACCAAGACCGGCTCCTTATAGCGCTTGGGCACCTCAAACAGGGCTCCAAAGCCGCCAATACCAGCCAGCACACCCTCGCGCATGGTTTTCTTAGCCAGCGGCTTAATGCGGTCGACCAGGGCGTCGCCAGCGTCGATATCAACGCCAGCATCGCGGTACGAGAGGCTTTGGGCTTGGGAATTAGGGGAGGAGCTCATGGGGGCCGTTTGGAAATAAGGTAAAAGCATGCGTTGATCGGTAGAATCATTGAATTCTAGAGGATCAATGCCCCATGGCAGAAATTTTTACCCCTTTTTTGGCTGCTTTTATTCTTGCCTATGCCCTACGCCCTGTAGCAAGCCGGCTGGAGGGCCTGCACATCCCCCGCGCCTTGGCGGCGACCTTGACGATTATTTTTGGCCTGAGCCTCGTTACTGGGCTTTTCATGCTGCTCATTAATCTCCTTGGCCATGAAATTCCCCTGATCAAAACGAAACTGCCCATTTGGGTGCAAAACACCCAGGCATGGTTAGAACCCACCCTAGCCGAACACCACATTCAGTTTGACTGGACCGCACTCCGCGAAACCGTGACACAAAAAGTAACCAGCCACCTCAGTACAAATGCCGATGCCTTAGTCAGCTCTACGCTCGACACCATTCTTTTATCGGGTAGCTCGGTAGTGCATGGCTTTGTTAATCTCATTTTGATTTTGTTTGTCTTGTTTTATCTCTTAATCGACTGGGATCACTTTTTTAAACTAATCGAGGGCTTCATTCCTCCCCGCTTTGCGCATACCGCACGTCATCTCTGCATGCATACCGATGGGCTGCTATCCCAATACCTGCGCGGACAGATTTTGGTGATTTTGGTGATGGCGACGTTTTATAGCATTGGCCTGAGCCTCGTCGGGATGGATGGCGCCATTGCATTGGGCGTGTTTACTGGCCTGATGATCATCATTCCCTACATCGGTATTGCCCTAGGACTCGGCATTGGCATTCTCTCAGCCATACTGCAATTTGGCTTTGGCTCTGAGTTGCTGTGGGTGCTAGCCATCTTTGGTGTCGGTCAGTTTTTGGAAGGCTTTTTTCTGACGCCGCGACTGGTGGGCGAGCGCATTGGCTTGCATCCCGTTGCCGTGTTGTTTGCCTTAATTATTTTTGGCAAGCTCTTTGGGTTTTTTGGCGTCTTACTCGCATTACCCGCTAGCGCCGTCAGCTTAGTCTTGATTCAATTTGGCTGGTCTTTGTACATCAAGAGTAGCTGGTACCAGGGCAAATGAGCTCCAATGCCCTGCCACGGCAATTTGCCCTCGATCTTGGTCGCGCGCACCAAGCATCCTTGGGTAATTTTTTGCCTGGCGGTGATCGCGCTCTGATCTCTACCCTACAAAAAATTACCGAGCAGTGGGCCGCACCCTCGGCAACTCCAGCAATAGTCGATGCAAACCCCCTAAACCACCGTTGGATTTATTGGTGGGGCGCACCCGGATCAGGTCGTAGCCATTTGTTACGCGCCCTCATATACGCAGCGCAAAATGCCTCACTTCCACATTACAACTTGAGGAGCGATGAGCCAAGCACGTGGGTGAAGCTGGAAGCAGAACTGCCAGAGCAATTAAAGGCGTCTACCCCTACCGTCATTGCCGTAGATGATGTGGATCTGCTTGATGAGCGCTTAAGTAGTGCACTCTTTCGCATTCTCAATACGGTACGGGATAGTCAGCAACTGTTCGTCTTTATGGCGGGCAGCGATGCTCCTGCCAACCTCAAGTTGCGCGAAGATTTGCGGACGCGCCTTGCTTGGGGTCTGGTGTTTCAGACCCATTTACTGAGCGACCATGAGAAGATACAGGCCTTAGAGCAGGCGGCGAGCGATCGTGGACTAGTACTCTCGCCTGATGTACTGCCATGGCTTTTGAGTCGGTTTTACCGGGATATGCCCAACCTGATGGCGCTACTCGATGCCCTTGATGCCTACTCTTTAGAAACAAAGCGGGCCGTTACCTTACCCCTAGTACGCGAATTACTGCAGCTTTCCAGTAGTCCGAATAATGAATTGATGAACCGATGACACAACTTGCTTTATTTGATCTGGACCACACCCTGTTACCCTTCGATAGCGATTACGAGTGGGGTCAATTTTTAGTTCGCCAAGGGGTGGTCGATGCGGTTGATTATGCGCAGAAAAATGATCAGTTTTATGCGGACTACAAGCTCGGCAAGTTAGACATCGATGCATTTCTGCGCTTTGCTTTAAAACCGCTTTCCGAGCATCCCCGCGCAAAGCTGCAGCAATGGCATGATGCGTTTATGGCGGAAGTGATTATTGGCAAATTGCATCCAGCAGCCATTTCTTTAGTTAAGCGCCATCAAGATGCCGGCGATCTATGCTGCGTTGTCACTGCGACCAATAGCTTTGTCACCCGCCCGATTGTCAATGCATTCGGGATTTCGCACTTAGTGGCTACTGAACCAGCCACCGTCAATAATGAAGCGGGCCAAATGTTTACGGGCGCAGTGCATGGCATTCCCAGTTTTCGGGAAGGCAAAATTCAGCGAGTGCAGGATTGGTTGGCCTCCCTAGGTCACACGATGGATCAGATGGAGAAAAGTTATTTTTATTCCGACTCACTCAATGACCTGCCACTATTAGAACAAGTGAGTCATCCCATCGCAACCAATCCGGACCCCCGCTTGCGTGCAGAGGCCGAAAAAAGGCAGTGGCCCATTTTGGAACTGTTCGCATGATTACTAAGTTAATTCAGCGCATTTTCCGCCGCAGCCCCCGAGCCAAGCTGACGCAATCCGCTGCTGCCGGCGCTCCCAAGCGTATTAGCAAAAAAGCGCATCGAATTGACCCACAACTCCTCTCCAAAAATGCAGTCAAAGTAACCCATACCTTGCAACAAGCAGGCTATCAAGCCTACATCGTTGGCGGCGCAGTGCGTGATCTTGCGCTCGGCATTGGTCCAAAAGACTTTGATGTGGCAACCAATGCCACACCGGAGCAAGTACAAAAGCTGTTTCGGAAATCGCGCCTCATCGGTCGCCGCTTTCAGATTGTGCACGTCACTTTTTTTGGCAAAGAGCGCCCTGAAATCATCGAGGTCTCCACCTTCAGGGCCTTACTTGAAAATGCGGGTGACCACGTCGCCGACAGTGGCCGCATTCTGCGCGACAACGTTTGGGGCACTCAAGTAGAGGATGCTACGCGGCGTGACTTCACCATTAATGCCATGTATTACGATCCCGCTACTGAAACCGTCCTCGATTACCACGGCGGCATGGCAGACATGCAGCAGCGCACCCTGCGCATGATTGGCGATCCATCCAAACGCTACCGTGAAGACCCGGTGCGCATGTTGCGGGCGATTCGGTTTGCGGCCAAAACGGGCTTTACCCTATCCCCTGAAACACGTGCGCCGATTGCCAAATTAGCCAAGTTGATTCATGACGTGCCCGCTGCTCGGCTCTTTGATGAAATCCTCAAACTACTGATGTCGGGCTACTCGTGGCAAGCCATTCAGGGCTTACGGGAGGCGGGTCTGCATCACGGGGTATTGCCCATGCTGGATGCCGCGCTCGACCCCAAAGCCGGTGTTCCCGGTAATGAAGCATTTATTCGCTTGGCGCTCAGCAATACCGATGAACGGATTCAGAATGGCAAAGGGGTTTCTGCCGGCTTTCTGTTTGCTACCCTGCTGTGGCCTGAGTTACTCAGCACATGGCAAAAAAATCTGGCTGCCGGCATGCCGAATATTGCCGCTTTGCATGCCGCCATGGACGACGTGATCGCAACCCAAAGCAAGGGCATGATGATTCAACGCCGCTTCGAAGCCGACATGCGGGAGATCTGGGCTCTGCAACCTCGGTTCGATAAACGGATTGGTCGTTTCCCACAACGCATGCTGGAGTTACCGCGCTTTCGGGCAGGGTATGACTTCATGTTGCTCCGCTGCGCTACGGGTGAGCGCCCAGAAAGCCTCGGGCAATGGTGGACCCGCTTTATTGATGCCGACCCGGTACAGCAAGAAGCATTATTGGCCGCCGTCAAAGAGGAAGTTTCCCTCTCTGGTGCGGGCGGCCCAGCAAGCAAACGCCGCAGGCGGCGCAAACCCAAAGCAGCCGCACCAGGCCCTGATCAGGCTGCCGCCGACTAAATATGGGCTGCCAAGCACGTTTTGGCAATCTTCAGTAAAGTACTCAGATATTCAGTTGGGACTCACTATGGCAAAAGCATTTATTGGATTTGGCGGCAATGTCGGCGATACGCGCCAAATCATTACCGATGCCATGGTTTGCTTGGCTTTGCGTAGTCAATTGCGGATCATCCATAAAAGCTGTCTTTACCAAAGCGCGCCTGTCGAAGCGACGGGCGGCGACTACATTAATTCCGTAGTCCAAATTGAAACCGACTTAACGCCTTATGGCTTGCTGCATGTTTGCCAAACCATCGAGCAGCAGTTTGGCCGTGAGCGTCCCTATGAAAATGCGCCGCGCACCTTAGATCTGGATATTTTGTATTTTGAAGGGGTTGCACAGGGCGATACCGAACTGACCCTGCCTCATCCCCGCATTACCGAGCGCTCGTTTGTCTTGCTGCCCCTCTTGGAAATTGCGCCGGATTTCTTTTTGCCAGAATTTGGCGCACTCAAAAGCTACCTACCCCAGGTAGCGCATCAGCGTATTGAAAAACTGACCTGCCGCAACTGCGCCAGTGACGAAAAAGCCGAATATCGCCCCCCGGCCCATTAATTCATTACACTGGTGGCATGAGTTATTTGCAAGGCGAAAAGCCCATTACGATTTCTAAACTGCTCTCGATGCATGCAGAGCAAGAAAAAATTGCCGTCCTGACGGCCTACGATTCAACCATGGCTGCGCTTCTGAATCGCTGCGACATTGATGTCATTTTGGTGGGCGACTCGCTCGGTAATGTTGTGCAAGGCCACAACAGCACGACACCGGTTACCGTTGATGAGATGGCGTATCACACCCAGTGTGTTGCTCGGGCTAACGCCAAAGCCTTTTTGATGGCCGATTTACCCTTTGCCAGTTATGGCGATCCCTACCTTGCCCTAGAGTCTGCCGCTGAACTCATGCGTGCAGGTGCCGACATGGTGAAGCTCGAGGGTGGAGGCGACTGGCAACTCGACATCATTGCCCACTTGGTTGAGCGTAGCGTACCCGTATGTGCTCACCTTGGTTTGTTGCCACAGTCGGTCCATTTGCTTGGCGGCTATAAAGTACAAGGCAAAAACAAAGATGCCGCAGCGCTGATGTTGGAACAAGCCCAGGCGTGCGCCGCTGCTGGTGCCCAACTGCTGGTGCTAGAAGCCATTCCATCGGCATTAGGGAAAAAAATTACAGAGGCTGTGTCCATTCCGACGATCGGCATTGGAGCCGGACCAGACTGCTCAGGCCAAGTATTGGTATTGCCGGATATGCTCGGAATTAGCCCGGGTAAGCCACCTAAGTTCGTAAAGAATTTTATGGAAGGCAAGCCCTCCATCGAAGCGGCAGTCAAAGCCTTTGTTCGCGACGTGAAGACGGGCCGTTTTCCGGGTCCGGAACACGGCTTCGCCTCCTAGTCGATTCAGCGCTTAACTAAAAAAGCTTTTCACGCTATCAAACCATCCTTTTTGATGGGGATTGTGTTTTGCGCCGCCTGATTTTAGGCTCTCATCAAACTGCTTGAGTAGGTCCTTTTGCTCATCGGACAGCTTGACGGGTGTCTCCACCATCACATGCACAAACAGATCACCCACGACAGCTGAGCGCAATCCTTTAATGCCTTTATTGCGTAAGCGGAATGTTTTACCCGTTTGCGTTCCCTCTGGAATCGGAAACTCAACCCGGCCAGTCAATGTTGGTACTTCAATCTCGCCGCCGATGGTTGCGGTTGCAAACGAGATCGGCATTTGCACATGGAGATCAGTGCCATCACGCTCGAACACCGGATGCGGCTTCACGCGTACCTCGACATACAAATCGCCACTGGGGCCTCCATTGACGCCAGGCTCACCATTGCCCACCGAACGAACGCGCATACCATCATCGATGCCTGCCGGAATTTTGATCTCTAAGGTTTTCTGTTCTTTTAACTTACCGCTGCCATGGCATTGCTTGCAAGGCTTCGGAATGTATTGGCCAGTACCGCGGCACTTGGGGCAGGTTTGTTGCATTGAAAAAAAGCCTTGTGCAACCCGTACCTGTCCCTGACCGTTACACGTTGGGCAGGTTTCAACCTTGCTGCCAGGTTCGGCGCCACTGCCGCTGCAGTGCTTACAGTTACTCCAACTGGGTACTCGAATTTGGGTGGAATAACCCTCGGCTGCTTGCTCGAGGGTAATGTCCATGTTGTAGCGCAGATCGGCGCCTTTATAGACCTGGGGGCCCGCACCGCGACCACCGCCTTGGCCAAAAATATCCCCGAAAATATCACCGAAAGCATCCGCAAAACCGCCGCCTGCAAATCCACCGCCGCCCATATTGGGATCAACGCCCGCATGGCCGTACTGATCATAGGCAGCGCGCTTTTGAGGATCGCTGAGCATCTCATAGGCTTCTTTCGCCTCTTTGAATTTAGCTTCTGCACCCGGATTATCCGGATTGCGATCGGGGTGGTGCTTCATCGCTAATTTGCGATACGCCTTTTTTAATTCCTCGTCGCTGGCATTTTTTCCAACGCCCAGCACCTCATAAAAATCGCGTTTACTCGTAGCCACAGCCTCTTCCTCTCAGCATCATTAAAACGACACAAGTCGGCGCTGGGCCGACTTGTGTTTACTGCCTATATAAAAAGCGGATTATTTCTTATCCTCTTTAACCTCTTTAAAGTCGGCATCGACTACATCCGCATCGGCTGGACCGCCCTGAGATGCACTCGCACCAGCAGCACCAGGAGCAGCGCCGCCGCCGGCTTTAGCTTGCTCAGCAGCAAAGGCTTTCTCGCCCAGCTTTTGACTCGCCTTACCAAGCGCTTCGGTTTTTGCCTCGATCGCGGCTTTATCACTGCCTTTAATCGCCTCGTCTAGTTCTTTTAACGCAGCCTCAATTGCTTCTTTTTCTGCTGCTTCTAAGCTAGCGCCATGCTCTTCCAATGCTTTCTTGGTTGAGTGGGCCAAGGCATCTGCTGTGTTGCGAGCAGTAACGAGCTCCAATACTTTTTTGTCTTCCGCTGCATTGGCTTCAGCATCCTTCACCATCCGCTGAATTTCTTCTTCGGTTAAGCCAGAGTTCGCCTTAATGGTAATTTTGTTTTCTTTACCAGAGGCTTTGTCTTTGGCGGTGACATGCAAAATACCGTTGGCATCAATATCGAAGGTGACTTCAATTTGTGGGGTGCCGCGTGCAGCTGGTGGAATACCTTCCAAATTAAACTCGCCCAATAGCTTATTGGCGCTGGCCATCTCACGCTCACCTTGGAAGCACTTAATCGTAACCGCAGGTTGGTTGTCTTCTGCTGTGGAATAAACCTGTGCATGCTTGGTTGGGATGGTCGTGTTTTTTGGAATCATCTTCGTCATCACGCCGCCCAAGGTCTCAATACCCAAGGAGAGTGGCGTTACATCCAGCAACAGAACGTCTTTACGGTCGCCCGACAAAACCGATCCCTGAATCGCTGCGCCAACGGCAACGGCTTCATCTGGGTTTACGTCTTTGCGTGGCTCTTTACCAAAGATGTCCTTCACTTTGTCTTGCACTTTTGGCATGCGCGTTTGACCGCCCACCAAAATTACGTCATCGATGTCGGATGCCGATACGCCTGCGTCCTTGAGTGCCATTTGGCATGGGCCCATGGTGCGCTCAATCAACTCCTCTACCAAAGACTCGAGCTTGGAACGAGTGAGTTTCAAGTTCAAATGCTTAGGGCCGCTGGCGTCTGCCGTAACGTAAGGCAAATTGATTTCGGTTTGCTGCGATGAAGACAATTCAATCTTGGCTTTTTCTGCTGCATCTTTTAAGCGCTGCAATGCCAACACGTCTTTGCTGAGATCAACGCCCTGCTCTTTTTTAAACTCGTCGATGATCCAGTCGATGATGCGCTGGTCAAAATCTTCGCCGCCCAAAAAGGTATCGCCGTTGGTGGAAAGTACTTCAAACTGCTTTTCACCATCGACGTTCGCAATTTCAATAATGGAGACGTCAAAGGTTCCGCCGCCCAGGTCATAAACAGCAATCTTGCGATCCGCCTTTTCTTGCTTATCCAGACCAAAGGCCAAGGCAGCTGCAGTAGGCTCATTGATGATGCGCTTAACTTCCAGGCCAGCAATGCGGCCAGCGTCTTTCGTTGCTTGGCGTTGGCTGTCATTGAAGTAAGCCGGTACCGTAATGACCGCTTCAGTCACTTCTTCACCTAAATAATCTTCTGCCGTCTTTTTCATCTTGCGTAGAATTTCAGCGGAGACTTGCTGTGGCGCCATTTTCTTATCGCGCGCCTCAACCCATGCATCACCGTTATCCGCTTGAATAATTTTGTATGGCATGAGACCAATGTCTTTTTGTACTTCTTTGTCGGTAAATTTACGGCCCATCAGGCGCTTAACCGCATACACGGTATTGCGTGGGTTGGTAACCGATTGGCGTTTCGCAGGTGCGCCAACGAGTACTTCGCCGTCTTCCATGTAAGCAATGATCGACGGAGTTGTACGTCCGCCTTCGGCGTTTTCAATCACCCGAGGGGTGCCGTTTTCAATTACAGAAACGCACGAATTGGTGGTTCCTAAGTCAATTCCAATAATCTTTCCCATATCTACTCCGCTTAAAAATAAGGTGTGCGCTAAATTCGCGTTATTACGTCTGATATAAGGTATTTGGGGTCAAAAAAGGCCAATTCAAGGGGCAAAAACCCAGAAAAACCAATTTATTCGCTTTTTTTGCCCGAAATGCTGGGGGTTGGCTACTAAGCCGACTGACTCACCGTCACTAAAGCGGGTCTTAAAACCCGATCTGCCAAGGAGTAGCCGCGCTGCAAGACGCTCACCACGGTTCCAGGCTCTTGCTCTGAGGGAACCATCGAGATGGCTTGATGGTGATGGGGGTCAAACTTATCGCCACTAGCAGGATTAATTTCGACTAGACGCCCTTTTTCAAAGGCGCTCATTAACTGCTTGAGCGTGATCTCTAGCCCCTCCTTAAAGCCTTTTGCATCGACTGCTTCGGCGTTGAGGGCTGCATAAAGGCTATCTGCAACCGGTACTAAATGCTCAGCAAAACCCTCAATGGCAAATTTATGCGCCTTGCCAATGTCTTCTGCTGCGCGGCGACGGATATTTTCGCCCTCAGCTTTGGCGCGCAAGAAGTTGTCTTGCATCTCGCTTAATTTTTGTTGCATTTCAGCCAGCTGCTGCTCGGCAGTCTGCTCTACCGCTGCTTCTGCTGCATTGGCCGCTGTATCTGCGGCTGTTTCAGCTTGATTTTCTGGTGTTGAATCGGGTTTTTCTTGGGTCATGGGTCTAAATCACTTTGGTAATGTCGGAAGGGAAGTGGCCTTGAGCGCACTTGCTGTTACTTATTTCATCTACATATGGGCGCAAAACAGGCCATTTCAAGGGGCAGCTGGAGCGGTGGGGTTGGCGATATGCGCCTCAGCAACGGCAACCAGCGCATTGCGCTTGGCTAAGACCGCAGCGGGCTCATCGGTTAGCGGCCAAGCAGCCATATGATCCGCTGCAATCGCATGCAGCGCATTGATCCATGCCGGGCTATTGTTCAGACAAGGGATATAGCGGTAATCATTGCCGCCATGCTCAATAAAAATTTCTTTGCCTTCCATGGCTATTTCTTCGAGCGTCTCCAAGCAGTCGGCCGGAAATCCAGGACAAAAAATATCGACCCGCGGACATTGCTCTTTTCCAAGCTGCTCGAGCGTAGGCGCGGTATAGGGCTTTAACCATTCCGCCTTACCAAAGCGCGATTGAAAGGTCACGATGTATTGCCCCGGAACGAGTCCCAAGGCTTCGCCCAGCAAGCGGCCGCTTTTGAGGCACTCACAATGATAAGGATCGCCCTTTAACAAATTGCGTTTGGGCAGCCCATGAAAGGACAGAACCAGGCGCTCTCCTTTTGCAAAGTCAGGGCGACCTTCTTTCTCCCAAAACTCCGTTACTTGTTGGCGCAATGCTTCAATGTAGGCGGGGTGGTCATGGTAGTGCTTCACCATGCGCACCTCCGGCTGATTGCGCCATGAACGCAGCACGCGAAACACTTCATCAAAACTGGATGCCGTTGTTGTCGCCGAGTATTGCGGATAGAGGGGAAGCAGCAGTAAGCGTTCCATCCCTTCGGCTTGCAGTGCATCTAAGGCGTCTTGGGTACTGGGTTTGCCATAGCGCATTGCCAAGTCGACCAACACGGTTTGGTTTTGATTAGCGTAATTTACCGCCAATGATTTGGCTTGCAGGCGCGAGTAGTGCAAGAGTGGCGAACCTAACTCAGGCAACCAAATCGTGGCGTATTTTTTGGCAGAAGCGCCACTGCGAATCGGCAAAATAATGCCATTCAAAATAAACCACCAGATGATGCGTGGAATTTCCACCACCCGCGGATCGGAAAGGAATTCTTTTAAATAGACTTTGACTGCGCTACGCGTGGGTGCAGAGGGTGTGCCTAAGTTCAGCAGCAAAATGGCTGTCTTGCTTGGGCGCAGATGGGGGTTTTGATTCAAAACAAATCCTTAGGAGTGGCTGAGGGCGCCAGAAAGCAATTTCGAGGTGATATCCACAATCGGGATAACGCGATCATAAGCCATCCGCGTTGGGCCAATCACCCCCAAGGTGCCGACGATGGTGCCATCGACACTGTAGGGCGCACTGATAACGGCCAAATCTTCGTAGGGCAATAAATCGCTTTCACCGCCAATAAAGATCTGAATACCGTCGGCATGACTGGATACGTCGAGTAACTGCATGAGAACGGATTTTTGCTCGAGCATGTCGAACATCTTGCGTAATTTATCCAGGTTGGAGCTCAGGTCGCCTACATTAAGCAAGCGGCGCTCACCCGAAAGCACCATGCCGCTGTAGCCCATATCGCCAATGGTAGAGCTGCTATCCAGCGCTAAGGTCATCAGGCCAGAGATATCGGCTCGCAAATTATCGAGGTCTGCTTTGAGACGCAAACGCACCTCATCAAAACTTCTGCCCGAGAATTGGGAATTAATGTAATTGCCTGCCTCGATCAATTGGCTTGGGCTGTAATCTTGGTTGGTTGGCAAAATGCGGTTTTGCACGTCGCCCTCTGGGGTCACCACAATCAGCAAAATCTTGCCCTCACCTAGGCGCAAGAATTCAATATGCTTAAACACGTTAGCGCGCTTTGGGGTCATCACCACACCAGCAAAGTGGGTCAAGTTCGATAGGATTTCTGCGGCAGAATTAATCATGCGCTGCGGTGAGTCTGGCAACAAATGCTGCTCTAAATCACGAGCCGCAAGCGCCTCGAGGGGCTGCATTGTCAACATCGTGTCCACAAACAGGCGATACCCGCGTGGCGTTGGGACGCGACCGGCAGAGGTGTGGGGGCTGGTCACAAAACCCATATCCTCGAGATCGGCCATCACATTCCGAATGGTCGCAGCGGAGAGATCGAGCCCTGAAAAGCGCGATAGGGTCCTTGAGCCAATAGGCTGACCCTCCTCAATGTATCGCTCAATGAGGGTTTTTAAGAGGGCGCGGGAGCGATCATCCATGGTGGGCTTTATTTTATGCCTATGGTTTAATCTTGATATGGTAAGCCCTTCTTCCCCAAATCACCCAAAAGGCTTCGGCCGGATTGCGCTTGTCGGCAAATACCAGGCGGATGGCATTGCGGACCATTTGCACGAACTGGCCAAGCTGGCGCTGGGACATGGATGTGAAGTCTTTCTCGAGGCTGAAACCGCAAAAAATACCCAGATTAATGACTATCCCCATAAAAAGGTAGAGGACTTTGCCGGCTCGATCGATTTGGCGATTGTGCTGGGGGGCGATGGCACCATGCTCGGCATTGGACGTCAGCTTGCGGGCAGCAAGGTGCCTTTAGTCGGGGTGAACTTGGGTCGCCTTGGTTATATGACCGATATTCCGATTCAGGATGTCAAAACCGTTCTTACCGAAATCATCGCCGGCCACTATGAAGCCGATGAGCGCACCCTGCTCGATGCAGCTGTTCTTCGCGACGGCAAGGTGATTAATCGCGCACTCGCTTTAAACGACGTGGTTGTTAACCGCTCCGGAATATCGGGCATGGTGGAATTGGCAGTCAAGGTCAATGACTCCTTTATGTACAACCAACGCTCCGATGGCTTGATCGTTTCTACGCCAACCGGCTCCACTGCATATGCACTATCTGCAGGAGGTCCCATCTTGCATCCCCGGGTTGCAGGTATCTTGCTTGTGCCGATTGCGCCTCACGCCCTCTCGAATCGTCCCATTGTCTTGCCGCAAGATGCAAAAACCAGCATTGAGGTTATTAGTGGGCGCGAGGTCATCGTCAACTTTGATATGCAATCCCTCACCCATCTGCAAGTCGGCGATCGGGTTGAGGTGCGCCAATCCGATAAAACCATTTCTTTATTGCATCCACGCGGTCACAGTGACTACAGAACTTTGCGTGAGAAGCTACATTGGAATGAGTATCCATCGACATTCTGAATCCCCTTTATTTAGTACTCTAGATCCATGCTGCAAACCATAGCCCTTCGTGACTTCGTCATCGTCGACGCACTTGAGCTTGATTTCACATCGGGGTTTACGGTGCTGACCGGCGAAACCGGTGCTGGTAAGTCCATCTTGCTCGATGCGCTTGGTTTGGTCTTGGGGGAGCGCGCCGATAGCAGTCAAATCCGCGAAGGTTGCAATCGCGCTGAGATTAGCGCCCTCTTCCAAATTGATGCTGAAGCGCAAGCAGCGATTGCCACCTGGCTTGATGAGAATGGCTTTCCTAGCGAAGATCAAGGCCACAGTCTTTTTTTAAAACGCATCGTTGAAAGCAATGGGCGTAGTCGAGCCTTTATTAATGGCAGTGTTGCCACGCTCGCACAATTGCGCGAAGCAGGCGATCAATTGGTAGACATTCATGGCCAACATGCGCATCAGCTCTTGCTTAAGGGCGGTGCGCAGCGCGATCTACTTGATCGACATGCGGGCCTTGGAGCGCTGGTAAGCGATGTCAGTAGCGCTTTTCGGGCGGCCCATGACTTACGTAAACAACTAGCCCAAGCAGAGAATGCCGGCCAAGACCTTGCAAGAGAGCGCGAGCGTCTTGAGTGGCAACTGGAAGAGTTAACGGAGCTAGCACCCATTGCTGGAGAGTGGCTCACGATCCAAAGTGACCATAGCCGATTGGCCAATGCAGCAAAAATAATTAGTGGCTGTCAAGAGTCAATCACGATCTTGAGTGAATCCGATCACTCGGTCGACTCTTCCCTTTCGAAAATGAATGCAGTGATGCACGACTTAGTCGAACACGACCCCAATCTAAAAGACATTGCAGATGCACTCGAGTCCGCACAAATTCAGGTGGATGAAGCCGTGCATGGCCTGAACCGCTATTTGCAAAAGTTAGACCTCGATCCAGAGCGCTTAGCCCAGCTCGAGGTTCGTATGCAGAATTTACATAGTGCCGCGCGCAAATACAAAGTCGACGCCGATGCCTTGCCGCAATTGCTGACCGATACCGCAGACCACTTGCGCGCCTTAACTGCAGCACAAGACATCGAGGCGCTTCGCACTAAAGTAATGCAAGCGGAAGAGATTTATCTCAAAGCGGCAAAGCAGCTATCCCAAAAGCGCAGCAAAGCAGCCGCCCAACTCAGCAAAGAAGTCACCTTGGCGATGCAAGCTTTATCCATGGCGGGCGGTCAACTGGAGATTGCTCTTCTTCCCTTGTCCGAAGGTGGGGCTAGTGGTCTTGAGCAAATCGAATTTCAGGTGGCAGGTCATGCAGGTAGCACTCCGCGCTCCCTTGCCAAAGTCGCCTCCGGCGGAGAGCTTGCTCGCATTAGCCTAGCGATCAGCGTCATTACCAGCAAGGCCTCCTTTACGCCTACCTTAATTTTTGATGAAGTCGATGCTGGCATTGGTGGCGCCGTTGCTGAAACCGTCGGAAAACTCCTGCGTCAACTGGGCGAATCCCATCAAATTATCTGCGTGACCCATCTACCTCAAGTTGCAGCCCAAGGTAATCATCACCTCAAAGTCAGTAAATCCCAAGCGGGCAATACCACCCTCTCACAGGTTAGTACGCTGGGTCGCAATGAGCGCGTAGAAGAAATCGCCCGCATGCTGGGCGGCGCAACCATTACCGATACAACCCGGCGCCATGCCCGCGAGCTACTAGAACAAAATTAAATTGCGTTGTTTTGCTAGGGCAAGGATGTTATTCGTTTGATGTATCTTGAAAAATGGATCCCCACAAAGCACTGACTGCGGTGCGTGCCTGCAGTAAGTCGGGGTGCAAACTTAAATCAACTCGGGTTTTCTCGGCCCCATCCAAGCGCAATCGGTGCTGCTGTTCGCGCAGCAAGCGGTACGCATCGGCTACTGCAACAGCAGATTCATTGGGAATCAATCCTGCATTTGAAGCAATGCCTAACAATGCAATGTTCCCCAAATTACCAATCAGCGCAGGATGCTGGTGTGCATAAGCCAATATCAGAAATTGCACGATGAACTCAATATCGACCATACCGCCGGCATCGTGCTTGAGGTCAAACTGGGTGCTGGGGTTAGGGTGCCCAGCATGGACCTTACGACGCATACTCAAAATCTCTGAGCGCAAAGCAGTGACATCGCGTACCTGGCTCAGCACATCGGATCGAATGGCATCAAATTGCGGTGCCACCTGGAGATTGCCGGCAGCAAATCGGGCGCGCGTTAAGGCCTGATGCTCCCAGACCCAAGCAGCATTGTCGCCCTCCCGAAATTGATACTTGCGAAATGAATCCAGGCTCGTCACCAAAAATCCTGCAGAGCCATTAGGCCGCAAGCGGGTATCGATTTCAAAAAGGGTGCCTGCAGCCGTATGCGTGGTCAACCAATTAATCATGCGTTTGGCCAGCAAGGAGAAAACCTCTTGCGCCGGAAAATGAACCCCATCGGCTCCAGCTTCTTTTTCATCGTATAGAAAAACCAAATCCAAATCCGACGCGTAGCCCAATTCCTTGCCGCCCAATTTGCCATACGCAATCACGGCAAACGATGGAAGGGTCAGATCTAAATCAAATTTCTTGGCCACGCCCGGCCAAATCCGCTCAAAGCTCGCCTGCAGAATTAAATCAGCCAAGGCAGATAGGCGATCGCTTACCGCCTCAACGCTCAACGGCTTGGCAATACCTATTCCCAAATCGGCCAACAGCGTAATGAAGGTTTCGGTATGGTGGGTCACCCGCAAGATATCCATGGCGTGCTCAGCTGCGCCATCGCCATCTGCGAGAGCGTCATCGAGGCGCATATCTAAATCAGCCTTAATGCCCTTCCAATAGGCCTCCGGGTGATTTACGAGTTCGGATTCAGAACGCGTAGCAAGTAAGTAATCCAGCAAATGGGGGTGGCGACTTAAGTAGCTTGCGCCCCATTGAGATGCCTGCAATAAAGCCAAAATATTATGCAAGGCACTGGGGTACTCGGCCAATATGGACAGGTATGCGCTACGCCGCGCAATCGCCTCCAATAAATCAAAGAAGCGCAGTAAGGTTTGGTCTGCCAAAGCAGGGCTGATGGCGTCTTGCTCTAACTGCTCTGCCGCCTTGCAAATTAAATTATTAAAGATGTGTCGACTTTTTTCTGGCAAGCTGCGCTGTTTTGAACTTTCGAGCCAAGTCTGCCAACGCTGGCAGGCTTCTGGATAGCGCTCGCCATTGGGCTGCCAATCGGACGTAACGGATTCGGTATCAAGGCGTGTTTTATCGTCCAGCACAAAGGCTTTTTCAAATAAGCGTGCGACCCGATCTTGGTGGCGAGTGAGCTCTTCTAGAAACATCGATAATTGGGACTCGGACTGCCCAGCCATGGCCTCGGCCAGTCGGGCTCGAGACTCGGTCTCTTCGGGGAAATAGTGGGTTTGCTGGTCTTCCCATAACTGAATGCGGTGCTCGAGGCGACGGAGAAAAATATAGGCCTCGATTAAATCATGCACCTCATTCTCTGGCAACAGATTCTGCTGGGCTAACAACTGCAACACTTGCAAGGTCGGTCTAATTCGAAGGCGCGGATCCGTACCGCCGCGCATCAATTGAAACATTTGCGCTAGAAATTCAATTTCACGAATACCGCCTCGTCCCAGCTTGATGTCGTGGGATCTGCCATGGCGATTGGCGCTGCGTTTTTCTGCTTCACGCTGTATCTGCGTGTGCAAATCCCGAATCGCCGCAATCACGCCGTAATCCAAGTGGCGCCGATAAACAAACGGACGGATGAGCTGGTCCAATGCTTTTTCGCAGCGCCCATGGTTGGCCGAGCCTGCTAGCGGATAAATGAGTCGCCCTTTGATCCAGGCATAACGCTCCCACTCCCGGCCTTGAACAGTTAGATACACCTCAAGCATATCCAAGCTGCATACTAGGGGACCAGAGTCGCCATTGGGCCTTAAACGCATATCCACCCGGAAGACAAAGCCATTGGCATCGTGCTCAGAGATGATCTTAATTAAACGTTTACCCATCCGAGTAAACCACTCGTGATTCGACAGGCTTCTTTCACCGCCTTGGGTGTCGCCTTCGTACTCATAGAGAAAAATTAAATCGATGTCTGACGACAAGTTCAGTTCATAGCCACCGAGCTTGCCCATCCCTACCACCATCAGCGGGACCTCACAATTGGCTTCTGAGGACCATGGAATACCAAAGCGTACCTTCAAATCGGTGCGAATCGCCTCCAGGGCTATTGCGACGGTTTGCTCAGCAAATACACTCAGTGCCTCCGTCACCTCAGCCAATGGGGCTTGCCCGCTGAGGTCACGCAAGCCCAAGTACAGCATTAATTTCTGACGGGCAAGGCGCAACTCCGTCATGAGCTTCATTTCGTCTAATTCTGGCTCGGCAGCGATGCGTTGCGCTGGCTCGAGCAAGGTCTTAATCGCGGCCAAATTAACCGGCTGACCTTGATGCTCGGCAAGCCACGGGGCCCAGTCAGGACGCGCCTGCAACCAGCGGCTAGCAAATACAGAATGCCGTTGTAAAAAGTCGACTTGATGATCAAACGAGGCCATACCGAATCATAGCTATTCTTGAGTGGGGTGACGGATAATAGGGTTTATGTTTGGAAACTCTTCCCTCGGACCCTTGCTGCGCAGCATGAAAAGCGGCATTGCTCAGCTCCATTGGTCGCGCTGGACAGTCCGCCTCCTCAAGGTAATCGCTGTCGTTGCTGCACTTGCAGTGGCACTGCATTTTGGGGTTCGCTATCTTGTTTGGCCGCAGATTGAAAAATCCAAGCCCACCTTAGAAAAGCTCATCGGATCCCGACTGGGTGTTACGGTCACGATGGATGATGTGCGCGTCACCTGGGATGGCCTGCGGCCTGAATTTGAAATCGATGGGTTGCGGTTCTATGATCAGAATGCGAGCAAGGTCAGTGGCCCAACGAAAATTTTGCCTGCACTGGCAATTCAATCCATATCGGGCGAACTCAGCCTCCTGTCCTTTTATCACCTTGCTCCGTATTTTGAAAAGTTGGTTATCAGCAATGCCGAACTCACGGCGGAGCGCAGTCAGGCCGGGGTTATTTCGATTGCCGGTATTGCACTCGATCCAAACGAAAGCGGTCATGCTGGTAGTGATTGGCTCTTGGCGCAAAACGCGATTCAGTTAAGCAATGCAGTGATTCATTGGCGGGATCGCGAAAAGAAAAAATTAGATACCGATGTTCGCATCGAGTCCCTCTTGATCTCGAATGGCCTTCGGGATCACCTGATTGATGTGGTGGCTTATCTGCCCAGTAATCCAAGCCCATTGCGCTTAAGCGCAGACTTTAAACACGGGCTTGGTGGCGAGCCCGGTAATTGGCGCAACTGGAACGGGCAATTTACCTGGGACTTTAAGGGGCTCAACCTCAATCGCTTGGCGCTCGACTTTAAGCTACCACTGCCCATGCTCGAAGGCATTCTAGAGTCACGTGGTTTTGTAAGTCTTAATAAAGGCAGACTAAATGGTGGTGATGCCTCACTCTTTGCAGATGACTTACGCGTTCAATTTAAACAGGAGCGCGATCTGTTGGAGTTTGGTCGACTCGAGGCAGAAATTCAGGAAACCTCCAAAGGAAAAGTGGTTTCAGTAACGAGTAAAAAATTAGCGTGGCGGGATTTTGGGAGTCCTAAAAATTCCCCTCTGAAACAATTAAGTCCGATGTCGTTTTATTGGACTCCGACCAAAACCGGTGAAGAAATTCGGGATTTTGGATTTTCATCCCCCCGAATCAGCGTCGATGACGCCACTTTGTTTGCGCTCAATCTACCGCTACCCAACAAACTGCATCGCATCATCGCCAGCTCAAAGGCAAGCGGACTGCTCGAGAACGTCGATATCCAGTGGTCTGAAAAATCATCCGCCCTGCCACTACCTAAAACCTGGTTACCGAATGCCAATTTGGCCCTATCGATCAAGGCAGATTTAAGCAACTTTCGCTTCCTCGGACCGCGCACTGTTTTACCGAGCGTGACCAACTTAACGGGCCGGCTGGAGACCAATGAAAAACAGGGCAGCCTGATATTGAACTCCCCCAATCTCGAGCTCGATATCAGCGGCTTTTTGGTAGACCCAAAACTCAAGCTGGAAACAGCAAAAGGCCGGATTGATTGGCAAAAGATAAAGGGGCAATGGCAAATCAGCGGGAAAGATGTGGCATTCAGCAACCCCGATGTCAGCGCATCTCTGACTGCCAACTACCTCTTTGGCGACCCCAAGCAAGCGGACGTGCTTACCCTGAATATGCAATTTGAGCGCGCCACGCTGACCCAAGTGCATCGGTATCTTCCGGTCGAGATGGATCGCGATGCGCGCACCTACTTGAGTAAGGCATTTGCTGCTGGCGAGATTCAACAAGGTAGCTTATCGATCAAAGGGGACCCCAATCAAATTCCCTACTCTGCGAAATACCCAGGCGAGTTCACGCTTAATCTGCCAATAAAAAATACCACCTTCAATCCTGTTCCAACGCTTCCCGTCAGTCAAGGTAGCTGGCCAGCATTTACCAATATCAGCGGCGCAGTGATGATGCAGGAGGCGATGCTGAAAGTGCAAGTGGACAAGGCAAATTACCAAAATGTTCTCTTGCAATCGGTTAAGGCCACGATCAATGACATCAACGCTCCCAATTCAGATCTAAAAGTAACGGGCTCCGCTAGCGGCGACCTGAAGGAGTTACTGGACTACATCAAACCTACCCCTATTTTGCAAAAGCGTCCCTCGATTGCGAAATTACTCAGTGTCGGCGGCCCTGCGGATTTAAGTGTGGAGTTAGCCATTCCCCTATCGGGTACAAAAGATCCCGATCTCGATATTCGTTTAACTTTATTGGGCAATCAAATACAGTGGTCCGACTTTCCACCGCTGGCCAATGCCAAAGGCAGTCTACGAATACAAGATGACTTTCCGATGCCAGAAACGCTCCGTGCTGAACTCATGGGCGGCGAGCTCCAATTGACAAGTCAGCCAGCAAAAGGAGCCGAAAAGCTAGTGACGATTGCTGGCGGCATCAATACCAATGAACTCAAAAAACATCTGGTAGATAAAAGTGATTCGACCTTTGCTCCTGTCTTAAATGCAATGACAGGCAAGATTAGCTATGACGGTCAGGTCCGTATAGACAAATCCAATATCGATAGCAATATCCGCTTCAATCTGAATTCATTTGGTTTGAACGCCCCAGAACCCTTAAACAAGATAATCAACACCCCACTCACTGCTCGCTTGAACTTAAAAAGCAACTCAGATCCAAAAAGTGGGGGGAGCATGCTGAGTTGGTCCGGCCAAATTGGTGAGCGTATTTTTATGCAGGGCAGCTCTGCTACCGGAAGTGCAATGCGGCAAGCCTATGGGATTGGAATGCCGGCTAACCTGCCTCAGAATGGTATTGCTTTTGGGATCAACACCAATGAACTTGATCTCGATGCCTGGTATGCATTTTTAAAACCAAGCCCAGCAATGGATGCGGCAACAAAAAAAGGGGGTGAGCCTCTCCCATCCCAATATGCCGACGGTCATTTGCCGCTTGAAATCACTGCCCAGGTGAAAAAATTAACCCTACTCAATCGCCTTTGGTCTGACCTGCAATTAACTGCAAATCAAAAAGACGCGCAACTGCAGTTGCAACTCACATCACCACAGGTAGCAGGAAAAATTCAGTGGCAGCCTAAGAAAAAAATAGATATTGCGGGGCAGCTGAGCGGCAAGCTAAGTGCCCTGCGCATTCCGGAAAAAATCGAGCCTGCCGCCACCATCAGCTCAGCAACCAAGAAACAGGAGAAGCTCCAAGTATCGGTTAGTGAATTACCCAACATCAATGTGGCCATTGATGACTTTCAATATGGCGACAAGTCCCTTGGTAAGGTCAGCCTTAAAGCGACTCGCTCACCCACCGCCTTGATTATTAATAATCTGCAAGTTACTAATCCGCAAGACGCTGCTACTCTTAGCGGGGTATGGCGCGGCAGCGATGGTACTCAACAAGAGCGTACTGAGATTGATGTCACGATGGCGATTGCAGATCTTGGCCCGATTGCAGCCCGTTGGGGTAACCCCAAGTCAATTGAAGGTGGCGAAGGCAACATTAGCGGAAAATTAGCATGGAATGGCTCGGTATTGGAGCCCCAACTTGCCACGCTGAGCGGCAAGATCAATGTTGCACTCGAAAAAGGCCGCCTCCTAAAGGTCGACACCACTGCCGCTAAATTGTTTAGCGTGCTCAGTCTACAAAGCCTCTTACGCTTTGCGACCCTAGACTTGCAAGGCAGTCTTGGAACAGTGGTGTCGCAAGGCACTGCCTTTAAAACCATTACGGGTGATTTTGTAGTCAACAACGGCATTGCCAAAACCGATAATTTTTTAATGCAACTCGATCAGGCCCGTGTTGCAATGGCTGGCTCTATTGATGCCCCAAAAGAAAATCAGGATTTGCGCATTACGGTTTTTCCTAGCATTGATGCAACCTCGGGCGCTTTGGCGGTATTTGCGATTAATCCAATTGCTGGGCTAGGCGCCTTGATTGGCCAATACTTGGTAACGAATCGAATCAATAAGGCAATGCAGTCCGATTATTTAGTGCAAGGTTCCTGGACGGATCCAGAAATTATTCCCCTCAACCAGCAGGGTCAGCCCTTAGATCCCAAGGTGCTCGATGGTATTCGTGCGAAGGGCTTACTCAAAGAACAGACTAAGCCAAGCGCGCCCACTCCAAATGCCCCTGCACCCGCCAGCACACAAAGTGTCATTGAGTCCTTCGCCGGTTCTGGTGTAATCGCCACCCCCAATTAAAGTAAAGCAGTACGATTGACGTATTCCTACTTTTAACCGATTCCGCTTATGTCCGAACTGCGTGTTTGCTCGATTCAGATGGTGTCTACGCCCGTGCTCGCAGAAAATCTCGATCGGGCAGCGTATTGGGTTGCCGAGGCTGCTGCTACTGGTGCCAAGCTTGTTCTGCTACCAGAATACTTTTGCTTGATGGGTTTGGCCGATACCGACAAGGTTAAGGCGAGAGAGAAACTAGGTCACGGCCCAATCCAAGAGCGCTTATCCAGCCTTGCAAAGCAGCATGGGGTTTTTTTGGTTGCGGGCACCATTCCGCTGGAGTGCAGCGATCCAAACAAGGTCCTCAACACCAGCTTAGTATTCAATCCAGATGGCACGCAAATTGCACGCTACGACAAAATTCATTTGTTCGGATTTCAGACAAATGAAGAGCGCTATCAAGAATCAGAAACGATTGCGCCGGGCGATCAACCTGGGAGCGTGTCGATTTCAGTTGATGGTGTGGAGTGGCGCTTTGGTTTGAGTATCTGTTATGACTTGCGTTTTCCCGAACTCTATCGAGCGATTGGATTGGTGGATTGCCACCTGATTCCGGCTGCCTTTACCTACACCACCGGCAAAGACCATTGGGATATCTTATTGCGCGCTAGGGCCATAGAAAACCAATGCTATGTCTTGGCATCCGCCCAAGGGGGACTTCATCAGAATCAGCGCCGCACCTGGGGTAATACCATGTTGATTGACCCGTGGGGCCAGGTTGTTAGCGCCCTAGGTCAAGGTGAGGGCTTGGTACACGGCGTTCTCAGCAAAGAACAGTTAAACGCGGTACGCTCTAAATTACCCGCATTACACCACCGCACAATGTGATTTTTTGAAAGACACTGCATTTATGAATGATGTTCACATGCCGACCGATTGGACTAAGCCTAAACAACAGGGTGACTTACTGCAAATAGCAAAGTCAATATTACTTGAGCCCAGCGGCCTTACCGAATCCGATTTGCATGACACCTTTGGGGTGATGTACGCCCATCGCCTAGATGATGCCGATGTTTACTTTCAGCACACACGCAATGAAAGCTGGAGTCTGGAAGAAGGCATCGTCAAGTCGGGAAGCTTTAGCATTGACCAGGGCGTTGGCGTGCGCGCAATTTATGGCGACAAAACTGCGTTTGCGTATTCGGATGAAATCAATCTACCCGCCCTACTCAAGTCCGCTAAAGCGACTCGCGTGATTGGCCCATCGGGTGGCAAGCAGGCTCTTGCGAGAACTACATCGACACCCGTCGCCAATACCTTGTACTCCGGCTTAAATCCATTGGACTCTTTAAGTCCAACGGAGAAGATCGCTTTGTTGGAAGCAATTGAGCGGCGCGCTAAAGCGCGGGACCCCCGAATCATTCAGGTGATGGCCAGCTTAGCTGGGGAATTTGACGTCGTGCTGGTAATGCGCGCCAATGGCTTGCTTGCGGCCGACATCAGGCCACTCGTCCGCGTTTCCGTTCATGTGATTGCGGAACAAAATGGGCGTCGCGAATCTGGCTCAGCTGGTGGCGGCGCTCGCCATGATTACGGGTACTTCACAACCGACCTGGTGAATCATTGGGTAGATGAGGCTGTGGATAGCGCACTCCTCAATTTAGAGTCGCGTCCTGCTCCTGCCGGACCGATGACCGTTGTCATGGGTCCAGGATGGCCGGGCGTACTGCTCCACGAAGCCATCGGCCATGGTCTGGAAGGTGACTTTAATCGCAAAGGATCCTCTGCCTTTGCTGGCCGTATCGGCCAACGGGTTGCCGCCAAGGGAGTGACGGTGGTCGACGACGGCACCCTGAGCGGGCGACGTGGCTCACTGAATATCGACGACGAAGGCACGCCAACCCAATGCACCACCTTGATTGAGGATGGCATTCTGAAAGGCTATATTCAAGATACCTTGAATGCCCGACTCATGAAAATGCCCCAGACCGGCAATGGTCGGCGCGAGAGTTTTGCTTCCTTACCCATGCCACGCATGACCAATACCTACATGCTGGCTGGTAAAGAAGATCCCCAAGAAATTGTCGCCAGCATCAAACGCGGCCTGTATGCAGTGAACTTTGGCGGTGGGCAAGTGGATATTACGAGTGGGAAGTTTGTCTTTTCTGCATCCCAGGCCTACTGGGTCGAAAACGGCAAAATTCAATATCCCGTGAAAGGTGCCACCATTATTGGCAACGGCCCAGAGTCCTTAAAACAGGTCTCGATGATTGGCAACGACCTCAAACTGGACAGTGGAGTGGGCGTTTGCGGCAAGGAGGGCCAGAGCGTGCCAGTAGGCGTAGGTCAGCCAACTCTCAGGATCGATGGCATGACAGTAGGGGGCACGGCCTAATCAGCTTAAAATACGGATATGAGCACTCGAACCAACATCACCCCCGAAAACTGGTATGCCAGCGTGGATAAAACCTCGGATACCGACGACCAGCGCATTCACAACATTACGGTACTGCCACCGCCAGAGCACCTGATTCGTTTTTTCCCAATTGCTGGAACAGCGATTGAAAAATTAATCAGCCAAACGCGCAGCAAGATTCGTAATCTGATTCATGGCAAAGATGACCGACTTTTAGTCATTATAGGTCCCTGCTCCATTCATGATCCCAGAGCTGCGCTCGAGTATTGCCAACGCCTCTTGGCTGAACGCAAGCGCTTTTCGGGTGAGCTGGAAATCGTCATGCGGGTCTATTTTGAAAAACCCCGCACTACCGTTGGTTGGAAGGGTTTGATTAACGACCCGTATCTCGATGAGAGTTTCCGCATCGAAGAAGGTCTCCGAATTGCGCGTCAGGTGCTGATGGAAATTAACCGCATGGGCATGCCTGCCGGTAGCGAATTTTTGGATGTGATTTCACCGCAATACATTGCTGATTTAATCTCCTGGGGAGCCATTGGCGCCCGCACTACCGAGAGTCAAGTGCACCGCGAACTCGCCTCTGGCCTGTCAGCACCGATTGGATTTAAAAACGGTACGGACGGCAACATCCGTATTGCCACCGACGCCATCCAGGCAGCGCGCAGAGAACATCACTTTTTATCGGTGCACAAAAATGGTCAAGTTGCCATCGTTGAAACCAACGGCAACAAAGACTGCCACGTTATTCTGCGCGGCGGCAAAGAACCAAACTACGAAGCAAAATTTGTCACCGCAGCGTGTCAGGAGCTCGAGGCCGCTAAATTACCAGCCAGCCTCATGGTGGACTTATCACATGCTAACTCCAGCAAACAACATGAGCGTCAAATCACGGTGGCTGATGACATTGCAAAACAAATTGAATCTGGCTCACGCCACATCTTTGGCGTGATGATCGAAAGTCACCTCAACGGTGGCGCCCAAAAATTCACCCCAGGCAAAGATGATGCTAGTGCCCTCGAATACGGCAAGAGCATTACCGATGCGTGCATTAATTGGGATGACTCAGTCAAGGTCTTAGAGCGCCTAGCGCAAGCCGTTAAGAAGCGTCGGCGCGGTTAAACCACAATGGCCACTCTGGATCAATCGGATTTATTCTGATTCTTCCAGAGAATGTCCTGACCGCCAGCAGCGCGATTTAATACTCGCGCCAAAACAAACAGCAAATCCGATAAGCGATTAACGTACTGACGCGGGGAATCGTGCAGCGTATCGTGCCAACCGAGCTTCACGATAGATCGCTCAGCGCGACGACAAACCGTTCTACACACATGGGCTTGCGCAGCCGCACGTGTCCCGCCTGGCAGAATGAATTCAGTTAAAGGGGGCAACGTATCGTTGTAGTGCTTGAGCCACGCATCCAACTGCGCCACTTGCTCTTCTTTGAGTAAGGTGTAATTCGGAATGCACAACTCCCCACCCAAATCAAACAAATCATGCTGCACCCGCAAAAAGAGTACCTGCATCTCGCTGGCAATGGATTCTGGGATGGCCTCGGTCATCAAAACCCCGATTTCAGAGTTGAGTTCGTCTACGTCGCCCAACGCACAAATACGCAAATGGTCCTTTTCAACTCGGCTGCCATCGCCCAAACCGGTCATACCGGCATCACCGGTTCGCGTTGCAATTTTTGAAAGTCGATTTCCCATCAACTGATTATAGGTAAATGGCTAAAATGGAGTGATGAATACTGTCGCCCCTCCACCCGATCTCTTAGAAATACAGGCTTTGCAGGCCAAATTAGTCTCTGCGCTCAGGCCCATCTTGGCTGAAGACGGCCTTTTGTGGGAGCCCGAGGACACAATCCCCTATGAATGTGATGGTTTAGCGGCCTATCGGCGCATGCCTTTGGCCGTCGCCCTTCCTGAAAACGAAGCGCAAGTATCGCGTATTTTGCAGGTCTGCCATGCCATGAATGTGCCGGTAGTGCCCCGCGGCGCTGGCACTGGCTTATCGGGCGGCGCGATGCCCATCGCCCAAGGTCTGGTTCTCTCGCTTGCCAAGCTCAAAAAGATTGTGGACATCAATCCATTTACCCGTACTGCGGTAGTGCAGCCGGGCGTGCGCAATCTGGCGATTTCTGAGGCAGTTGCCCATTTGGGGCTGTACTACGCACCCGATCCATCATCGCAAATTGCCTGCTCGATTGGTGGCAACGTCAACGAAAACTCCGGCGGCGTTCACTGCCTAAAGTACGGATTAACGCTGCACAATGTGTTGCGCGTCCGTGGTGTTTTAATGAGCGGCGAAATTGTCGAATTTGGCAGCCTAGCGCCTGATACGCCCGGACTCGATTTGCTTGCCATCGTGATGGGTAGTGAAGGCATGTTAGCAGCGGTCACAGAAGTGACTGTAAAGCTCGTACCAAAACCCAAATTAGCCCAAGTCATTATGGCTAGTTTTGATGACATCGAAAAAGGCGGTAATGCGGTTGCAGCCATTATTGCTGCTGGCATTATTCCGGCCGGCCTAGAGATGATGGATAAGGCAACGACGCGAGCGGTCGAAGAGTTTGTGCACGCCGGCTACGACTTGGACGCCGTTGCCATTTTACTGTGCGAGTCGGATGGCACGCCAGAAGAAGTAGCAGAAGAAATTGGGCGCATGACTGCGGTTTTGGAAAAAGCTGGCGCCAGCGGCATTCGCATCTCCAAAAATGAAACGGAGCGCCTGACCTTTTGGAGTGGTCGTAAAAATGCCTTTCCAGCAGCAGGCCGCATTGCAGCCGATTACTACTGCATGGATGGGACGATTCCTCGGCGCCACATTGCTACGCTCTTGCGCCGCATTCAAGAAATGGAGAAGAAATATCGACTAGGCTGCTTAAACGTATTTCATGCGGGCGATGGCAATATGCATCCGCTGATCTTGTTTAATGGCGCCGACATGGATGAGTGGCACCGTGCGGAAGAGTTTGGTACTGACATTCTCGAGGCCTGCGTTGAGCTCGGCGGAACGATTACCGGCGAGCACGGTGTTGGGATCGAAAAGATCAACTCGATGTGCGTGCAATTTGGTGAGCACGAGCGGGAATTATTCTGGGGTGTGAAACGCGCTTTTGACCCAGCCCAATTACTGAACCCCGACAAAGCCATTCCAAGTCTTAGCCGCTGCGCCGAGTACGGTCGCATGCGCATCAGCGGTGGCAAGTTACCGCATCCTGAGTTGGAGCGTTTTTAATATGAGTGATGTGCAGATTCAGCAGTTCCGAGAGCAAATTCAACATGCGGCCGCATCAAAGACGGCGCTATCGATTCAAGGGGGTGGCTCAAAGAGCTGGTACGGCAACCCCAATGCCCATACCCCTTTACTCACTTCTGGGTTTCATGGGATCGTAGATTACCAACCCGAAGAGCTTGTCATTACGGCGCGAGCTGGAACGCCATTAGCCACCATTGAGGCGGCGCTTGCCGAAAAAAATCAGATGCTGGCATTTGAACCTCCCCACTTTGGGGCGCAAGCAACATTTGGCGGCGCGATTGGTGCTGGTCTTGCTGGCCCAGGACGGATCAGTGCCGGTAATTTGCGCGACTACGTACTGGGTACGCGCCTGATGGATGGACAAGGGCACGATTTATCGTTCGGCGGTAAGGTGATGAAAAACGTCGCCGGCTATGATGTCTCGCGTTTATTACCAGGTTCTTTAGGTACCTTCGCCCTCATACTCGAGGCCTCCGTCAAGGTCTTACCAAAACCTGCCAGCACCGCATCCTTGCGTTGCTTTATTTCTGAGGCGCGCGCACTAAAGGTATTGAATGAGTGGGCAGGCCAACCCCTGCCCTTGTCGGCGAGTAGCTGGATTGGCTCGGGCGACGCTAATGCCGATGGCGAGCTCACCATTCGCCTTGCAGGGGCAGTTGCCGCAGTCCAGTCTGCTACCGTTCTCATGAAATCGACTCTGGGCGCAACCGAACTTGACCCTGCCATTGCTGCTGCATTTTGGCGCGATCTGCGCGAACACAAATTGGATTGTTTTCATGCGTTGGGTGCCGATGATGCCCTCTATCGCCTAGCCTTGCCTGCAGCCTGTCCACCCATCGATTTTTCTACGCTCGCCTCAAGTGGCACGCAGCAGCGCGTTCTCGAATGGCACGGCCAACAACGCTGGTGGCATGGCCCAGCCGATGCGAGCACCCAAGCGAAAGTGAAAGCAAAAGCCATTGAGCACGGCGGTCACGCCAGCTGCTTTCGCGTTGGGAGTAATGGCGTTGAGCAGCGCTTCACTTTGCTGAGCGATCAAGCCCATAGTGCAGCACTCACTGCCGTTCAAGCCCAATTGCGTAAGGCATTTGATCCATCCGGGGTTTTTGCAACCGGCCGCCTTCCTTAATCTATTCATTGATATGCAAACCCAATTAGCCCCCCAGTTCATTAATACCCACGACGGTAACGAGGCTGCACGTATTTTAGGAAAGTGCGTGCATTGCGGTTTTTGCACCGCCACTTGCCCGACCTACCAACTATTAGGCGACGAGTTAGATGGTCCACGTGGGCGCATCTACCTCATCAAGCAAATAGCAGAGGGTCAAGCGGTTACTGAAAAAACCCGTTTGCACCTGGATCGCTGCTTAACGTGCCGCAATTGTGAAACCACCTGCCCTAGCGGCGTTCAATACGGTCAACTGATTGACATTGGGCGTAAATGGGCCGAACAAAGTACGGCCCCACGCAAATCCAGTGAGCGCCTTACGCGCTGGCTTTTAAAGGAAGGTTTAACGCGTCCCGCGCTCTTTAACTCTGCGATGGCTTTGGGCAGATTGGTGCGCCCATTGTTGCCAAGTGAACTCAAACGCAAGGTACCCATCAACGGCGTCTACACGAATCAAATCAAGACTGATAATGTTGTATCCGTAGCGCCTGTTAAGCAGGCGGCACGTACAACGATGCTTGTCTTAGAGGGCTGTGTACAGCCCGGCATGTTGCCCAATATCAATCAAGCGACCCAGCGTGTTTTATCGCGTCTCGGCGTTGACCTGATTAGCGCACCTAAGGCAGGCTGTTGCGGCGCGCTCCGCTATCACCTCAACGATCAGGATGGCGGACTCGAAGCAGCACGGCGCAATATTGATGCATGGTGGCCTTATGTTGATGGCAGCAATCCAGTCAGCGCCATCGTGATGACAGCCTCGGGTTGCGGCGTCATGGTCAAAGACTACGGTCATTTGCTTGCGCAGGATCCGCACTATGCAGCGAAGGCCAAGCGCATCTCTGAGCTGACAAAAGATTTAGCAGAAATATTGCCGAACTATACCGATGACTTGGTTGCGCTACTGGGTAGTAATCCAAAATCAGGCGTGGTCTACCATCCACCCTGCACCTTGCAGCATGGTCAGAAAATTCGCGGCAAAGTTGAAGGCTTATTGGAGAGCATTGGGGTACCCGCTCGCTTGTGCGCTGACAGCCATTTGTGCTGCGGCTCTGCTGGCACCTACTCGGTTTTACAGCCCGCACTTTCCGGTCAATTGCGTCAGCAAAAATTAGACCATTTGCAACGGACCTATGAAGATAGCAATGCTACTGCCATTGTTTCTGCCAACATTGGTTGCATCACCCATTTGCAGCAAGAAAAAATGCCGGTACTGCATTGGGTTGAGATTGTGGATCAGCTCCTGGTAGACGCTACGCAAGCTAGAGTGTCTGAGGCCGCATGAGGGGAATCGCTGTCAATTTAATCCAGGTCAGAGACCGCATTGAATTAGCTGCTCTCGCCGCGAAACGCGAGCCCGAAGAAATTCAATTGATGGCAGTTAGCAAGCTTTTTCCTGCAAGCGCGGTAGAAGAGGCAATGCATGCCGGCCAAACGTGTTTTGGCGAAAACTACGCACAAGAAGGCGTTGAGAAAATACAGGAGCTCGAAAAATTACGTCCTTGGCTTGAATGGCATTTTATTGGGCCACTGCAAAGCAATAAAACCAAGGAAGTCGCCCATCATTTTGACTGGGTTGAAAGCATTGATCGCCTAAAAATTGCAGAGCGTTTGTCAGCGCAGCGCCTAGAGCTGCCCGAGGTGCTGCCCCTGCAAGTCTGTGTGCAAGTCAATGTCAGCAATGAAGAAAGTAAAAGCGGTGTCTTGATTGAAGAGGCGGTAGGGCTATGCGATGCGGTAGCACAACTGCCGGGGCTGACCTTACGTGGGCTGATGGCTATTCCTGCTCCCAGTACTGACCCCGTAGAGCAACGCGCCGCATGCGCCAAAATGAAAGCGCTGTTTGTAGAAATTCAGCAATCCCGCCTCGATGACCGAGGCTACGCCTATTTTGATACCCTTTCGATGGGCATGTCCGACGATCTCGAGGTAGCCATTGCTGAGGGCAGCACCCTGGTCCGAATCGGCACCGCCATCTTTGGTCAGCGCCCTACCGCCAAGGCCTAGTACTATTCTGCTTATGACCGATTCCACTCTCTCCCCTTTAGCGCAGACGCACATCTCCTTTATTGGCGGCGGCAATATGGGTCGAGCCCTGATTGGTGGTTTGTTAGCCAGCGGCCTCTCTGCCAAACAAATCTCGGTAGTAGAGCCATTTACCGCTACTGCCGAAAAGCTGAAGGCTGATTTTTCACTAGCCATCGTCAATTCGATCGACCAATTGCAATTCGATTCGAAGCTCGAGCACGTCGTGGTTATGGCCGTGAAACCCCAAGACTTTAAGCAAGTAGCTCTATCCCTAGCGCCCCACTTAAAAACCATCGCTTCTGATCGCTTACTCATCATCAGCATTGCGGCCGGTATTCGGCTTAGCAGCATGACAAGCTGGTTAGGTCATTCGCGCTGTGTCCGCGCAATGCCAAATACCCCTGCCCTCATTGGCATGGGCATTACCGGCTTGTGTGCAGATGTTAGCGTTGATGCGCAAGCCCGCTCTAAGGCGGCGGCACTGTGCAACGCAGTGGGGCAAAGCGTTTGGGTAAGCCATGAGAATTTGATTGATGCGGTTACTGCGCTGTCGGGCAGTGGCCCCGCCTATGTGTTTGCATTTTTAGAGGCGCTGCAAAATGGCGGAGAAAAACTAGGCCTTGATTCAGCAAGCGCCAGAGCCCTCGCTTACGCTACCTTGCAAGGCGCTGCGCAGCTTGCTGTTAATTCAGACGAGTCTGCAGGCAGCTTGCGGGAAAAAGTGACCTCCAAAGGGGGTACAACTGCCGCAGCTTTAGCTGTTCTCAAAGAAGAAGATTGGCAAGGTATTTTAGAAGCAGCCCTTGCTGCTGCTGCCCAGCGCGGCAAAGCCATGGGCGATGAGCTAGCCCAATAATCCCAGTACGATCCCTAAAAATAAAAAGGCGCCTAGCCAATTGTTTTGGCGAAATGCCCTAAAGCAAGCATCCCGTTGCCGGGTTCGCACCAGCGATACATGGTAAATCGCGCAGATGAGCGCCCCAACCCAGCCAAACCAGAACAAGTCATTGAGTTGAGCCAGGTAGGCAACGCACAAAAGACTGATCAATAGCAATCCATAACAAACTGCAATAGCAATCACCTCAAAACGCCCAAAGGTAATGGCGGAAGTACATAGGCCTAATCGCAGATCGTCGTCACGATCCACCATGGCATACGCCGTATCGTAGGCGATCGTCCAGAAAAGATTGCCGGCAAATAAAATCCATGCCTCGAGTGGCACTTGATTCAGGCTTGCGGCATAGGCCATCGGAATTCCAAATCCAAAAGCCACACCCAATACGGCTTGCGGCATCGCAAAGAAGCGCTTGGTAAACGGATATACAACTGCGATCACAATTGCAAAAACTGACAACTGTTTTGTGAGTAAATTCAGTGGCCAAATGAGCCCAAAGGACAAGAGGGCAAGGATGGCAGCAATCAACACCGCTTCCTTACCGCTGATTTGACCGCTGGTGATGGGGCGATTTTTAGTGCGCTCGACATGGCGATCAAAATCCCGATCAGCATAGTCATTCATGGCACAACCTGCGCTGCGCATCAAAAAAGTGCCGAGCGTAAAAATAATCAATAAATCGAAGGGCGGCATTCCCTCATTGGATAGCCACAAAGCCCAATAAGTGGGCCACAGTAACAGCAGCGTACCAATCGGCTTGTCGAGCCGAATTAAGCGGGCGTATGCATGCAGGCGCTGCAAAATCAGACCAGCCTCACTCCAGGCAAATCACAACGCCGGATTGTTTTAGCGAGCTCGACCATCGCCGCTGCACGCGGATAACTTTTACGCCACACTAAACTCACGCGACGGGTCGGCATGGGCTCTTCAAATGGGATATAGCGAATTAAACCTTCGCGTGTTTTGGGATCTGGAATCGACGTACGTGGCAAAACGGTAATACCAATACCGCCTGCAACCATTTGCCGAATCGTTTCCAGTGAGGAGCCCTCAAAACTGCGCTGCTCACCAATCGTCGGGCCCGGCCCAAAGCGATTGAGTTCTGGGCATACGCCAATCACATGATCCCGGAAGCAATGTCCCGCGCCCAAGAGCAAGGTATTTTGTTCTTTTAATTCATCATGGCCAATTAATTGGCGCTCAGTCCACGGGTGGTCCTTTGGTACGGCCACATAAAACGGCTCGTCGTACAACTCGGCAACCTCAAGGCCGGCCATCGGAAATGGGTCGGCCAAAATAGCGCAGTCGAGCGCGCCTTGACGCAGCATCTCTAATAAACGAACCGTAAAGTTTTCTTCCAAAAAGAGGGGGGCATTGGGCATGGACTCACGCGCTACCCTAACTAAACTCGGCAACAAGTAAGGGGCAACCGTATAAATTGCGCCCAGACGCAAAGGACCCGACAAAGGATCTTGACCATGCTTTGCCAGGTGCTTCAACGCATTGGCCTCTTCTAAAACACGCTGCGCTTGCTCCACAATCAATATCCCCAAGGCCGTCATTGCAACCTCGGCACTGGTTCGCTCAAAAATCTGCGCGCCCAATTCCTCTTCAAGTTTTTTAATGGCAACCGATAAGGTGGGCTGCGAAACATGGCAAGCCTCGGCGGCGCGCCCAAAATGGCGCTCCCGGGCAACCGCAACAATGTAGCGAAGTTCAGTTAATGTCATGGCTCAATTATCAGGCTTTTAGAAAATCGGCGCGCGATCCGAGCCACCGTTCCAGTTGTTGATCCACCACCGCAGGGTGATTGGCCAAAAGGCGCTCTGCTGCCTGCTGGGCTAAATCGATCAGCCAGGCATCGCGTTGCAGGTCTACAAAACGGAGCATGGTATCGCCCGATTGCTTTGCGCCCAAGAGTTCACCCGGGCCGCGCAGTGATAAATCCCGCTCGGCAATTACAAAGCCATCGGATACTTCACGCAGGGTTTGTAGACGCTCCTTAGCGGCGGCCGAAAGGGGTTCTGCATACATCAATATGCAGACCGAGTCGGCTGTGCCGCGCCCTACTCGGCCGCGCAATTGATGAATTTGGGCATAACCAAATCGCTCCGCATGCTCAATCACCATGAGGGCCGCATTGGGCACATCTACCCCCACTTCAATCACGGTAGTCGCCACCAGCAATTGAATTTGATTGGCCTTGAATGCTGCCATCACAGCAGCCTTCTCCTCCGCCTTTAATCGCCCATGGACGAGACCTATTTTAAATTGGGGCAGGTGCTGCTCTAACTGCGCATAACTCTCCACTGCGGTTTGCAGTTGCAAGGCATCCGACTCTTCAATTAGGGGGCAAACCCAGTAGGCTTGCAAGCCTTTACTCAACCAGTCCTGCAGGCCATTGATGACTTCATCCCGCCGGCTGTGCTTCACCACCTTGGTCGTAATGGGCTTGCGTCCTGGTGGCAGCTCATCCACTACAGCCACATCCAGGTCGGCATAGTAGGTCATTGCTAAAGTGCGGGGGATTGGGGTTGCGGACATCATCAGCTGATGGCAGTAGAACAATTCAGAGCCGATGCGCTGCGATATCTCTAAGCGTTGACGGACCCCAAAGCGGTGTTGCTCATCAATCACCGCAAGGCCTAACTTCGCAAACGAAACACTTTCCTGAATCAAAGCGTGGGTACCAATAATTAGCTGCGCAGCACCACTCTCAATCGCCGCATGCGCAGCTTTTTTTTCTTTGGCTTTTAAACTACCCGATAGCCAGACGATCTCGACCCCAAGCGGCCCAAACCATTCTTGCATTTTGATGAAGTGCTGTTCGGCCAAAATTTCAGTGGGGGCCATGACCGCAGCCTGATAACCATGGTCGATCGCCCTCGCTGCAGCCAGTGCGGCAACTATGGTCTTGCCGCTACCCACATCCCCTTGCAATAAGCGGTTCATCGGAAATGCGCGGCTGAGGTCCGACTCAATTTGTGCCCACACCCGCTTTTGCGCTCCCGTTAATTCGAATGGCAGTGCTGCCAATAGCCCTTGCTCAATCGATTGCTGCCCTTGAGTTGGTGGATCTCCGTGCAGACGCGGCGCATTACGCTGACGGCGCAGGGCATGAGCCTGCTTTAGCGAGAGCTGCTGTGCCAATAACTCTTCAAACTGCACCCGTCGCCATGCTGGGTGGGTTCGCTCCATTAATGCAGCGGTATCCGCATCTGCTGGCGGATTATGTAGATAGTGAATAGCATCATGCAAAGGCATCCATTCGCCCTGCGGCAAGAGATCAGCAGTCACCGGCGCGGGAATCAGCTCGGCTAGAAATTGCTTAATGTCAGCCGATCGCAATGCCTGCTGCACCGCCTTACGAATCACCGTTTGGGTCACGCCCTCACTGGCGGGGTAGACCGGGGTCAGGCTCGCTGGTAGTGGCGCATCGGGCGCAACTGCTTTGACGGTGGGGTGAACCATCTCAGGTCCCGAATACCCATCGCGCACCTCTCCACGAACGCGCACATGAGCGCCCACCGCCATTTGCTTTTGCTGGCTTGGGTAAAAATTGAGAAAGCGCAACTGGAGCAGAGCGGTGTCATCCTCAATGGTGATTACCAACTGCCGCCGTGGCCGAAACAGCACCTGACTACGTATCACCCTCCCTTGGGTTTGTACTGCGCTAAATGACCCTTTAATTAATGCGTCTTCGATGGTGTAAAGCGCAGTCTCATCCTCGTAGCGGCTTGGAAGGTGCAATGCGAGCGCAATGGGACTATTTAAGCCCATTTTTTCGAGTGCATTTGGTGGTCGGGGTTTCGTCATGGTTAGAATTCCAACTTCGATGGTAATGCTATGCAACTCTCCGACTTCAATTACGACCTTCCGCCCGAGCTAATTGCTCAGCACCCCCTCGCCAATCGCTCCGACAGCCGCTTGTTGGAGGTGGCCGCCAACGGCTTGCATGACCGTACATTTGTCGATATCAGCCAAATTGCCAAGCCTAGCGATTTATTCATCTTCAATGATACGAAGGTAATCCCAGCAAGGCTATATGGTCAGAAAGAAACCGGGGGGCAAGTTGAGCTCTTGATTGAGCGCATCACTGGTGAAAATCGAGCCTGGGTGCAAATTAGAGCCTCAAAGACGCCCAAAGTCGGTAGCCGAATACACATTCAGAATAAGCTCGGCGAACAAATCGATGTCGAGATCCTAGAGCGTAAGGATCGCTTTTATGAAATCGCTTTTCAGAAAAGCGTATTGGAATTGCTTGATCGCTTTGGTGAACTACCCCTACCGCACTACATTGAGCACCAAGCGGATCGCGACGATGCCGAGCGCTACCAAACTGTTTTGGCAAGTAACCCCGGCGCAGTAGCAGCGCCTACTGCAGGCCTGCACTTTGATGATTTGGTTTTGGGGCAGCTGGCTAAGAATGGAGTGGAACGAGCGACCATTACCTTACACGTTGGCGCAGGCACCTTCACTCCCGTTCACTCCGAAGATTTAAGTCAGCACCAAATGCATTATGAGTGGTACAGCATCCCTGAAAAAACCATTGAAGCGATTGAACAAACCAAACAAAAGGGCGGACGCGTGATTGCCGTTGGCACCACCAGTTTGCGCACACTGGAGAGCTATGCCCTGAATCAAGCGCTAACGGGGGATACCAATTTATTTATCACTCCGGGCTTTCAATTTAAAGTGGTCGATGCCTTGGTTACCAACTTCCACCTACCCAAGTCCACTTTGCTGATGTTAGTTAGCGCCTTTGCCGGTATGGATACTATTCGGGAGGCCTATCGGCACGCGATTACGGAGCGCTATCGCTTTTTCAGTTATGGTGATGCCATGTACCTGAATCGTTCCGCTTAAACTAGGCTAATGACTTCACCCATTCAATTTGAGTTAATCAAGCGCGATTCGCAAAGCTTGGCACGACTCGGCAGGCTTGATCTGCCCCACGGCAGTGTGCAAACACCCATCTTTATGCCGGTCGGGACCTACGGTACGGTCAAGGCCATGACCCCGCGCGATCTTGAGGAAGCCAAAGCGCAAATTATTTTGGGCAACACCTTTCATTTATGGCTGCGGCCTGGACTGGATGTCATTGCGAAACACGGTGGACTGCATCGCTTTATGGCGTGGGATAAACCCATCTTGACTGATTCGGGTGGCTTTCAGGTATTTAGCCTGGGCGCACTGCGCAAGATTTCAGAAGATGGCGTGACCTTTGCCTCACCCATTAATGGCGATAAATTGTTCATGTCTCCCGAAGTCTCGATGGAGATCCAAGCAGTGCTCAATAGTGACATTGCCATGCAATTCGATGAGTGCACTCCCTATGAGACGCATGGTCAAGCCACCACTGAAAAAGCAGCGCGGCAATCCCTTGAGCTATCGCTCCGCTGGGGCGCCCGTTCACTCAAGCGCTTTCGGGAGCTTGAAACGGGTAATGGGCTCTTTGGCATTGTGCAGGGCGGGATGTTTGAATCCTTGCGTGAAGCCTCCTTAGCCGAAGTAAGTCAGCAGGGATTTGATGGCATTGCGATTGGCGGCCTCTCGGTAGGAGAGCCTAAGCCTGAGTTTGAACGAATTTTGGCGTTTACTGCCCCCAAGCTTCCAGAAAAAGCCCCTCACTATTTGATGGGTGTTGGCACCCCTGAAGATCTGATGCTCGGGGTTAGCAATGGCATCGACATGTTCGATTGCGTGATGCCCACCCGAAATGCCCGCAATGGCTGGCTATTTACCCGCTTTGGCGATTTGAAGCTGCGCAACAGTGGCTATAAAGACGATGATCGCCCAGTAGACCCGACCTGCTCCTGCTATACCTGCCAGCGCTTTACCCGGTCTTATCTCAATCACCTGCAAAAAGCCAATGAAATTCTGGGGGCGCAGCTCAATACGATCCACAATTTGTCCTACTACATAGGGCTAATGACTGAAATCCGGGAAGCCCTGGCAAAGGACCGCTTTAGCGCCTACCGCGAGCAGTTTTATGCCGATCGGCAACGCGGCGTCGAGCCAGGCCAGGATTAGGCTTCAAATCCCCTAAGCGGTTTAGAATTGCACCTTAGCCGATCTTTCTGGCTTTTTAATTAGGGTTCTTTATGGAGGCTTTGAATATGTGGATTAGTAATGCATTTGCTCAAACTGGTGCTGGCTCAGATAGCGGCGGCCTAATGGGTTTCTTGCCCATCCTGTTGATGTTTGTGGTGCTGTACTTCATCATGATTCGCCCACAAATGAAGCGTCAAAAAGAAACGCGCCTCATGCTCGAAGCATTGGCAGTTGGCGATGAAGTCATTACCATCGGCGGAATTCTTGGCAAAGTCAATGCAATACGAGATCAAAACGTGATCGTTGAAATTGCAGCGGGCACCGAAGTGATCATGCAAAAGGGGGCGGTCACCATGGTTTTGCCTAAAGGCACCCTCAAAGCTGCTTAATCTCATTTTTAGCATTCGCGTCATCGAGACACTATGAACCGTTACCCACTCTGGAAGTACCTTGTAATTGGTGTTGCGCTCCTCATTGGCGCGCTCTACTCCTTACCGAATATTTTTGGAGAGGCTCCAGCGGTTCAGGTCTCGGCCGCCAAGCCAACCGTCAAGGTTGAGCTAGCAACGCAAGCGCGTGTTGAAAAAATATTAGCCGATGCCTCGATTCCAAGTACCGGAATGTTTTTTGAGCGCACCGGCAACGTCGGGTCAGTGAAGGTTCGCTTTGATAGCACCGACATTCAGTTGCGCGCCAAGGATTTGTTGCAACAAAAACTAAATTCCGATCCAAATGATCCCAGCTTTACAGTTGCTTTAAATCTACTCTCCAACACACCCCATTGGCTCAGCTCGATTAATGCGATGCCAATGCCCCTGGGTCTTGATCTGCGCGGTGGCGTGTACTTCCTGCTGCAAGTGGACATGCAAGGCGCGGTACAGAAAAAAGTGCTGGCCATTGCGGGTGATATTCGCAGTCAATTGCGTGAAAAGAACATTCGCCACCAAGGCATTGAACGCGGCAATGAATCCGTCACCATTCAGTTTGGTAGCGCCGAGGAAGCAGAAAAAGCTAAGGCACTGCTCACCGCCTCACAAACCGACCTGATTTGGCAACTGAGTGCGCAAGCCAGTGGTGCTCGTCTCCTTGGCCAGTTCAAGCCAGCCTCGCTTAAAGAAGTACAAGACAACGCGGTAAAGCAAAACATTACCACCCTCAATAAGCGCGTGAATGAACTGGCCGTAAAAGAGCCAGTCATTCAGCAACAAGGTGCTGATCGCATCATCGTGCAATTGCCGGGCGTACAAGACACTGCTCGCGCCAAAGATATCATTGGCCGCACTGCTACCCTCGAATCCCGCCTCGCTGACCCGCTGGTATCCACCATTGCGGTTGGTGATCCCGTTCCTCCTGGCATGGACGTATTCCGTTTTGGCGAAGGCCGACTGGGCGTATTTAAGAAGTCGATTATTTTTAGTGGTGAGCGCATTACCGATGCGAGCGCAGGCTTTGATCAAAATCAACGCCCCTCGGTCAATATTTCTCTGGATGCGGCCGGTGGTAGGGTAATGCAGGAAGTCACCCGTGAAAATATTGGCAAACCCATGGGCATGATTTTGTTTGAAAAAGGTAAAGGCGAAGTACTTACCATTGCCACCATTCAAAGTGAGTTTGGTTCCAAGTTTCAGATTACGGGCCAGCCTACCACCGAGAGTGCCAACGACCTTGCCCTGCTATTGCGCGCAGGCTCACTGGCAGCCCCAATGGAAATCATTGAAGAGCGCACCATTGGCCCAAGCCTAGGCGCTGAGAACATTGAAAAAGGCTTTACTTCGCTGATCTTTGGCTTTATTGCAATCGCTGTCTTCATGATTGCTTACTACATGCTATTTGGCTTTTTCTCGGTCACTGCCCTGGCAGTCAACATTGTGCTGCTGATTTCGCTTCTATCGATGCTGCAGGCGACCTTAAGCCTACCTGGTATTGCAGCGATGGCCTTGGCACTGGGTATGGCAATTGACTCAAACGTGCTGATCAACGAGCGTATTCGGGAAGAGTTACGCAATGGCGTTGCCCCCAGCACTGCGATTGCAATTGGCTTTGATAAGGCCTGGGCAACTATTTTGGACTCCAATATCACCACCTTGATTGCTGGCTTGGCATTGTTAGCTTTCGGCTCCGGCCCCATCAAGGGGTTTGCGGTGGTCCATTGCTTGGGTATTTTGACCTCGATGTTCTCGGCAGTCTTTTTCTCGCGCGGCATTGTCAATCTTTGGTACGGCAGAAAAAAGAAGTTACAGAAAATTTCAATTGGCCAGGTTTGGGTCGCGAAGGAGAAATAAGCCATGGAATTTTTCCGCATCCGCAAAGACATCCCCTTCATGCGCCATGCATTGATTCTCAATGCATTCTCATTTGTCTCTTTCTTAGCTGCAGTCTTTTTCCTCTGGCAAAACGGCTTACATCTCTCGATCGAATTCACCGGTGGTACGGTCATGGAGGTGAGCTATCAACAAACCGCGCCGCTCGATTCGATTCGTAAAAAGGTAGAGAAGCTTGGCTACACCGATACCCAGATCCAGAACTTTGGTAGTTCGCGAGACATCATTATTCGCCTTCCTTTGCAAAAGGATGCGGAGGGGAAAAACATTTCCTCTGCAGATCAAAGCTTGGTTGTGATGAAAGCGTTGGTCGAGGATGGCACAGAGGCCAAGTTGCAACGGGTTGAATTTGTGGGCCCTCAGGTCGGTAAAGAGTTAGCAATCGATGGCCTTAAGGCCCTTACCTTCGTGGTGATTGGCATCATGATTTACCTGTCGTTCCGCTTTGAGTGGAAATTTGCCATTGCCGGCATTATTGCTAACTTGCACGATGTGGTCATCATCCTCGGCTTTTTTGCCTTCTTCCAATGGGAGTTCTCACTCTCGGTTCTTGCCGCAGTTCTGGCTGTCTTAGGCTATTCGGTAAACGAGTCGGTGGTTATTTTTGACCGGATCCGTGAGAACTTCCGCAAGTACCGAAAGATGACCACCCCTGAGGTAATTGATAACGCGATTACCAGCACCATTAGCCGTACCGTCATCACGCACGGCAGTACGCAAATGATGGTGCTCGCGATGCTGTTGTTCGGCGGACCTACCCTCTTTTACTTTGCGCTAGCTCTCACCATCGGCATTTTGTTTGGTATTTACTCGTCAGTATTCGTGGCGGCTGCGATTGCGATGTGGCTTGGAATTAAGCGTGAAGACTTAATCAAGAACGATAAAAAGCCAGACGATCCAACGCGCAAAGACGATCCCAACTACGGCGCTACGGTTTAAGTAGTTCGTCCTTTGAGTGCGGCCATGATTCTGGTGGTCGCGCCCTGATAATGTGCGGCATACCGCAGAGCCGCCTCCCGCATTGCTTTGCGCTGCTGCTGATCTTGCAAAATTCGAATTATCGTGCCGGCCAATGTCGTTGCCAATGATCCATTGTTCCCAACCCGCATAGCTGCACCATAATCAATTGCATCTTGGCTTGCCTGCTGAAAGTTAAAGGTATGCTCCCCAAGCAGTACAGGGCAGCCCGCAGCACACGCTTCAATCAGGTTTTGGCCACCGAATGGCAGCAAACTTCCGCCCATCACCACGAGATCGGATGCGCTGTAATACAAAGGCATCTCGCCCATTGAATCGCCGAGCACCACTGCCGTTTTCAGATCAATCGTATTTTGCAAATCCACGGCGTCTAAATTAATTTCAGAGCGGCGCAATACCATCAGCCCGTAAGCACGAAAGAGCTCAGCCACTTCAGTAAAGCGCTCGGGGTGGCGTGGCACGATGCACAGCAAGGGCTGTGCCGTTGATGCCGATCCTGATGCCGATACTGATTCTTCAGCATGCATTTGAAGTACAGCTTGCCATGCCTCCAGAATGATTGCTTCTTCGCCTTCGCGGGTGCTGGCAGCGCAAACCATGAGGCGATGGTTTTTTTCTAGATGCGCGTGCCATGCGAGGCCCTGCTTAACCAATACGGGGTCTAGCACCACATCAAACTTTAGATTACCGACGACCTCACAATGCTTCACGCCAAGCGCCCGATAACGCCCTGCATCGAGTTCGGTCTGCGCCAAAATACCGGCGAATGCCTGAAACAAAGAACGGCCTGCATTGCCAAAGCGAGCAACGCGGCGCGCACTGCGCTCAGATAAGCGGGCATTGATTAAATAGACCGGTAAATTTATTTCGGCAGCGCGAAACACAATCGTTGGCCATGCTTCGGTTTCCATAAATAAACCCAGCGTGGGCTTCGCTGCTTTTAAAAACCGCTCTACCGACCAGCAGAGGTCATAAGGCAAATACACTTGCTGCAAACGGCCCTGCGCTATGGCATCAGCAAAAATGGCTGCACCAGTGCGCCGCCCATTGGGCGTCATGCACGTCAGCACAATGGATTTACCCTCTTGTAAATAGGCTTCAATGAGAGGCTGCGCTGCTCTGGTTTCGCCTACCGATACGGCATGTACCCAAATAGCTCCAGGCTGAATGCCTTGGCTAAAACCGAAACGCTCCGCAATCGCTTGGCGGTAGCCTGGGTCCTTACGGCCTCGCCACCACAGCCGCAGTAGTACGACTGGCAAGAGAAGATGCCACCCCAGTTGATAGCAGGCAAACCAGAGCCAAGGGCGATTGACCGTTGACTGCGGCAATGCAGGCTCTGGGCTAGCTGGCGTCACTTTTTGAGGCGCTGTGTCAACTCGACTGCTTTACCCAAATAACTGGATGGCGTCATTTCCAGTAAGCGGGCTTTTGCATCTTCCGGAATCGCCAAGCCCCGAATGAAGACCTGAAGATCTGCTTGATTAATCCCTTTGCCACGGGTTAATTCTTTTAATTGCTCGTAGGGATTTTCAATGCCGTAACGGCGCATCACCGTTTGCACTGGCTCCGCCAAGACTTCCCAGCAGGCATCGAGATCGGCTGCAATTGCCGCCACATTGAGCTCGAGCTTGCCAATGCCGCGCATGGCGCTGTCGTAGGCCAAAACACTGTGTCCAAATGCAGGGCCCAGATTACGCAATACGGTGGAGTCGGTTAAGTCACGCTGCCAGCGTGAGAGCGGTAACTTTTCAGCGAGGTGGCGCAAGAGCGCATTAGCAACACCCAGATTACCTTCGGAGTTTTCAAAATCAATTGGATTGACTTTATGCGGCATGGTGGACGAACCAATTTCACCGGCCTTGGTACGCTGCTTAAAGTAGCCCAAAGAAATGTAGGCCCAAAAGTCGCGGTCCATGTCGAGCAAGATGGTGTTGGCGCGCGCAATCGCGTCAAACAATTCAGCCATGCCATCGTGTGGCTCAATCTGAATCGTATACGGATTAAATTGCAAGCCTAAGCGCTGCTCCACGACTTCGCGTGCAAACTTCTCCCAATCAAAATCGGGGTAAGCCGAAAGGTGTGCATTGTAGTTACCGACCGCACCATTCATTTTGCCGAGTAAAGGTACCGCTGCGATTGCAGCAATCGCGCGCTCCAATCGTTTGGCAATATTGGCAATCTCTTTGCCCAAGGTAGTAGGCGATGCGGGCTGGCCGTGTGTGCGCGAGAGCATCGGCACCGCAGCATTGGCTAGCGCCAATTCTGTTAAGGCGTCGTGGATTTTGCGCAACTGGGGCAGCAATACGGTATCGCGCGCACCGCGCAGCATCAAGCCATGCGCCGTATTGTTGATATCCTCGGAAGTGCAGGCAAAGTGAATGAACTCGCTGGCCTTAAGCAAGTCAGGACGGCCCGATACTTTTTCTTTTAAGAAATATTCGACCGCTTTCACGTCATGATTGGTTACGGCTTCGATTTCTTTAATGCGCTGCGCATCGGCATCAGTAAAGGCATTGGCTAAGGACAACAAAAAATCGGCATCGGCTTTAGAGATGGCGGGCACATCAGCAAGACCCCCAGACCCAAGAGCTAAAAGCCAATGAATCTCTACAAAGACGCGTTGCTTCATGAATGCAGACTCGGACAACCAGGGTCGCAATGCATCGAGCTTGCTGGCGTAGCGCCCATCCAGTGGAGATAAGGCGTTTAAAGTGCTAATCGGTTGGCTCACGGCGCTGCCTTTAGTGGAGGTAATCAATAAAGTCCTATTTTAAAGCGTTATTGAGTCATCCCCGCCACGGAGCTATACTCCACCGCTATGAAAATAATTGGATCACTTACCAGCCCTTACGCCCGCAAAGTACGGATTGTCCTAGCCGAAAAGAAGATTGAGGCCGATTTTGTGCCTGAAAACGTCTGGGTTCCCGAAACCACCATTGGGCAACATAACCCTCTGGGGAAGATTCCCTGCCTAGTGACGGACGATGGCAGTGCTATTTTTGATTCACGGGTAATCGTGGAATACGTCGATACCTTGAGCCCCGTTGGTAAGTTAATTCCGGCCGATGGTCGTGAGCGTGCCGCGGTTAAAACCTGGGAAGCATTGGCAGATGGGATCTTGGATGCCGGTATTTTGGCCAGACTAGAAGCAACCTGGCGACCAGCAGAGCAGCAAAGCCCTGCTTGGATTGAGCGCCAAATGAGCAAAATCGATGCAGCCCTGAAAACTATGTCGATTGGCCTAGGCGAATCCAATTACTGCCACCACAATCAATTTAGTCTTGCTGATATTGCGGTGGGCTGCGCCTTGGGTTACCTGGATTTTCGCTTTCCATCGCTGGACTGGCGCACGCCCCATCCCAACCTAGCGGCTTTCTACCAAGGACTCATGCAGCGGCAGTCTTTTAAAGACACGGTCCCACCCGCAGCGTAATACTTAGCGGCTTGGGGCTATTCTGGGCTCGCAGAAATAATCCCGCCGCCCAAGCAAATATCACCGTCGTACACCACAGCAGATTGACCGGGCGTAATCGCCCACTGGGAATCCGCAAATTGCAGCGCGAACCCAGCAGATGCCATCTCCAAGGTGCAATTAGCATCCGCTTGGCGATAGCGTGTTTTGGCTCCATAAGCGCCTGCCAATGGCATTGCACCACTAATCCAACTCGCATCGATTGCATTTAAATGCTGGCTGCTCAGCCAAGGATGTGCGTGGCCCTGAGCGATATACAGGGTATTGCTCGCCATATCTTTGCGCGCAACGTACCAAGCATCCCCATTGCCATCTTGGCTACCACCAACCCCAATCCCTTTGCGCTGGCCGAGGGTAAAAAATGCCAAGCCCATGTGCTCACCCACGGTCTTGCCATCCGGGGTTTTAATCGGGCCTGGAGTAGTCGGCAGGTAGCGATTTAAAAATTCCCGAAACGGCCGCTCGCCAATAAAGCAAATGCCAGTCGAGTCTTTTTTACGTGCGTTTGGTAAACCAATTTGGTCAGCCAACTTGCGTACTTCGGTCTTGGCCATTTCGCCGAGTGGAAACATCACCTTTGCCAGCTGCTGCTGACTCAGGCGATGTAAAAAATAACTTTGATCCTTGCTGGCATCGAGCCCCTTTAGAAGCTGTACACCCTCCACGGCGTGCCTTGCACGGGCGTAGTGCCCAGTGGCGATGGCGTCTGCGCCCAAGGCCATGGCGTGGTCCAAAAACGCTTTAAATTTGATTTCGGCATTGCACAAGACATCGGGATTGGGGGTGCGGCCGGCGCTGTATTCGCGTAAAAATTCAGCAAAAACACGCTCCCGGTACTCTGCAGCAAAGTTCACCGCCTCTACGTCAATCCCAATCAGGTCGGCAACCGAGACTACATCGAGCCAATCTTGGCGGCTGGAGCAATACTCGCTATTGTCGTCGTCCTCCCAGTTTTTCATAAAAAGTCCAATAACTTCAAAGCCTTGCTGTTTTAAAAGCCAAGCCGTTACGGACGAATCCACGCCCCCAGACATCCCCACCACGACTTTTGAGGGCTGAGACAGCGGAATTGCGGAAGATTGAAGGTCGAGCATCAAAAAAATGAGAGAATTACACTTAAGTTACCGGTTCCCCATTGTAAAAGTCTTACGTTGGATACACACCAATTAAAAGAAATTACGAACGCAATGGGTAAGTGCGCTCACAAGGCCAAGCTACTTTAACTAATACCGCTTTTCTAAATTATTTGCTTTCGGAGACATGCCATGCGCATTGGAGTGCCACTAGAAACCAGACCGGGGGAAACTCGGGTTGCAGCCACACCGGAGACGGTCAAAAAGCTGATCAGCCAAGGTCATCAATTCATTATTCAATCCGGTGCCGGTAACGGTGCCAGCGTCCCAGATTCAGCCTATGAAGCCGTTGGCGCCACCATTGGTAGCGCTGCCGACGCTTTTGCGGCGGAGATGGTGCTCAAGGTTCGTAGCCCACAGGCCGACGAACTCAAGCAAATCAAATCCGGAACCGTGCTGATTGGCATGCTCGATCCATTTGATAACGAGGCGATTGCAGCGATGGCCAGCCAAGGCATTACCGCCTTTGCCCTCGAGGCAGCGCCACGTACTACCCGCGCCCAGAGCATGGATGTGCTGTCTTCTCAGGCCAACATCGCAGGCTACAAAGCCGTCATGCTTGCCGCCAACGAATATCAGCGCTTTATGCCTATGCTGATGACCGCAGCAGGTACGGTTAAGGCAGCGCGCATACTCATTTTGGGTGCTGGCGTTGCAGGTCTGCAAGCCATTGCGACAGCCAAGCGCCTAGGCGCTGTGATTGAGGCGTCCGATGTGCGTCCTGCCGCAAAAGAACAAATCGAATCGCTTGGCGCGAAGTTTGTGGATGTGCCTTACGAGACCGATGAAGAGCGCGAGATCGCTAAAGGTGTTGGTGGCTATGCACGCCCCATGCCCGAGTCTTGGATGAAACGCCAAGCTGCCTTGGTTGCTGAGCGCGCCATGCAAGCGGATATTGTGATTGCGACCGCCTTAATTCCAGGACGCAAGCCACCTGTCTTATTGCACAGCGAGACCGTAGCCAAGATGAAGCCGGGTTCAGTCGTGATCGATTTGGCTGCAGGCCGTGGTGAAAATGGCTCTGGCAATTGCCCCCTTACTCGCGCCGATCAAATTGTCGATGCGAATGGTGTGAAGATTGTTGGCCATACGAATTTACCCAGCATGGTTGCAGCAGATGCGTCGGCACTCTACGCGCGCAACGTACTGGACTTTATGAAGCTCATCATTAATAAAGAAGCGCAGCTGGCCATTCCTGCTGCTGCCGATGATGACATTGTTGCAGCCTGCCTCATGTGTCGTGATGGCCAAGCTGTCCGTACCAATTAATTATTGAAGGAATGATCATGGATGCAGCTGCAATTCAAAGTATTCTTACGGTCCAAAACATTACGGTGTTTGTGCTGGCCATTTTTGTGGGCTACCACGTGGTTTGGAACGTTACACCCGCATTGCATACGCCCTTAATGGCGGTGACCAATGCGATTTCTGGAATTATCATCGTCGGCGCTTTGCTGCAAACCGAAGTAATCAATGGCGATGAAATTACCCTCACCAGCTTGATTGGCGCACTGGCCGTCTTCCTCGCCTCGATAAACATTTTTGGTGGCTTTATGGTCACTCGGCGCATGCTCGAAATGTTTAAAAAGAAGGCTCCTAAAAACGAAGCCGCTGGCACAAAGTAAGAGAACCACACCATGTCTAATATCACAGCGATTTCTTATCTCATTTCTTCGGTACTTTTTATCCTCGCACTGCGGGGCTTATCGTCACCGACCACCTCCCGTCAAGGTAACGTGTATGGAATGATCGGCATGCTGCTCGCCGTCATCACCACATTCTTGATTCCAACATTTAAGCCGGTCTACTGGCTGATTGGCGTTGCCATTGTTGCTGGCGCGATCATCGGTTCGATTGCCGCTAAACGCGTGCAAATGACCAAGATGCCTGAGCTGGTTGCTTTAATGCACTCCTTCGTTGGTCTATCCGCGGTACTGATCGCAATTGCAGCAGTAATCAATCCCGCACAAGATCACTCGGGCGCGCAGAAGATCGAGCTCTTCATCGGCGCTTTCATCGGTGCGATTACCTTTACTGCCTCGATCATTGCTTTCGGTAAGCTGTCCGGCAAAGTCAGCGGCAAGCCAGTGACTTTCTCAGGCCAGCACATGCTGAACCTGATTCTTGCCATACTGATGGTTGCGGCTGGAGTGGTGTATTTCTTAACGGATAGTCATGCGGCCTTCCTGGCCATGTGCGCAGTTGCCTTGGTACTCGGCGTGACCTTGATCATCCCGATTGGTGGTGCCGATATGCCAGTGGTGGTGTCGATGCTCAATAGCTACTCGGGCTGGGCAGCAGCGGGCATTGGCTTTACGCTCAACAACCCCGTTTTGATCATTGCTGGCGCCTGCGTTGGCTCTTCAGGTGCAATTCTGTCTTACATCATGTGTAAGGCGATGAACCGTTCAATCATCGCAGTGTTGCTTGGCGGCTTTGGCGCTGAGGCAGCCGCCGGCGGTGACGATGATGGCGCCCCAAAGAACTACAAATCGGGCTCAGCTGAAGATGCGGCATTCTTGATGACCAATGCCGATACCGTGATCATTGTTCCGGGCTACGGTTTGGCGGTTGCGCGCGCGCAGCATGCACTCAAAGAGTTAACCGAGAAGTTGACTCACCATGGCGTAACGGTGAAGTATGCGATCCACCCAGTTGCCGGACGGATGCCTGGTCACATGAACGTCTTGCTAGCGGAAGCCGAAGTACCCTACGACCAAGTATTTGAAATGGAAGACATCAACAGCGACTTCGGTCAGGCTGATGTGGTTCTGGTTCTAGGCGCCAATGACGTGGTTAACCCAGCAGCGCGTACACTTGGTAGCCCAATCTTTGGCATGCCGATTCTGGAAGCGTTTAAAGCCAAAACTATCATTGTCAACAAGCGTTCGATGGCTGCTGGTTACGCCGGCTTAGATAACGAACTCTTCTATATGGATAAAACCATGATGGTCTTCGGTGATGCGAAGAAGGTCATCGAAGACATGGTCAAAGCGGTTGATTAATTGAATGCATAAGCTTGGGATAAGCCACTTTCGAGTGGCTTTTTCCTTTTTAGTATCCGATGTAATTACACACAGAGAGAACTCATCGTGAAAAAATTTCCAACATTGTTTTGTCTTATTGGTCTTTTTTGTTCGGCCACTGTCTTTGCCCAGCAAACGTATCCGAATCGCAGCATTCAAATGATCATGCCCCTACAGGCTGGAAGTGGGGTTGATATATTGATGCGCCCCATTGTTCAACGTATGGGCGAAAACTTAAACCAAGCGATTGTGATTGAAAACATTCCAGGTGGGGCCGGTCTGATTGGGGCCACCAAAGTTGCACAATCGCCGTCTGAAGGCTATGTTTTAGGTGCTTTTAATGACAGTATTTTGACCATGGTGCCCAATTTATACCCAAAAGTGGAGTATGACCCCATCACCAGTTTTGTACCCATCTCCCAAATTGCATCGATCACCTTTGTCATGGTTGCCAACCCATCTTTTTCGGCGAACACAGCGGCTGATCTGGTACGAATTGCAAAAGCCAATCCTGGAAAAATTGACTATGCCTCGGGCGGAAATGGATCACCCCAGCATATCGGCATGGAAATGTTTCGCCAGCTAACTGGAGCTCCCTTGGTGCACATTCCATATCGCGGCGCTGCCGCTGCGGTAACGGATGTCATGGCCGGCCAAGTTCCGGTGATGATTAGCGCCTTATCGGTGGTATTGCCCCACATTAAGTCTGGCAAGCTTAAGGTGTTAGGTGTTGCCAGCAAAAAGCGGTCCTCTTTGCTTCCGAATACCCCAACCATCGATGAGAGTGTTCGCGGCTATGAATTCTCAACATGGGGTGCCATTGTTGCGCCAAAAGGTACGTCAAGCGCTGTGGTGAGCAAGATCAACGATTCCCTTGCTGCCGCACTAAAGGACCCTAAATTGCGCGAGCAACTGACACAGCAAGGATTTGAAATCAGTCCAATTGGATCTGAAAACCTCAAAGAAGTTACAGCGCAAGGATTGGTGCGCATGAAGCGAGTCATTAAAGAGGGTGGGATTGAGCCTAATTAAAGTCACTACTTCAGATATTCAATCGGAGATAAAGCCACCTTCAAGTGGCTTTTTGTTGGCCTGGCCGAATGGGCCGATGCACGCCGATTCAATTAACAGCAGGGTCACTGACTGCAGCGCGAGACTCCAGTAGCCGCGTACGAGCGTATCGCACCCCTACGAGCGCTAAATGTACAAAGATAATGAATAGGTACATTTCGCCCAGAGTCTCATGAGAGCCCTCAAAGATTGCTCGTAGCCACTTGCCGCCCCATTCTTCATAGCCCCCAATCCCGGTAAGCACTAACAAAGGCGTTAACACATACATCACCAAAATAAATACACCCATGAAAGCGCCGTACCACCGATTCCAGTTCCAGAGGCGTTGTATCTCGAGTGCCTTCATGTCCGCTTGAATTCCCTTGACCATACTTGCCCTTCGCCATAGGGCGCCGAGCGAACTAGCTCCACCCGCAATTGCGCCCCAGCACAAACGCAACAGAAAAATGATCCCGAAGCCATATCCACAATACACATGCACCAGACGAAATGACTCACTGTCTGCAGTGATGTAGGCCATAATGAATGATACGGCCCCAATCAAATGCAGCGTATTTTTCACCGACTTGCTGAACGCAGTTGAAATACCCATTATTTTTACCTTGGAATCTGCACATCGTCATCGTCAAAATTACCTTGCTCGGCATGACGATGGCATGCATTGCAATTGGCTGCACTCTTCACAGAGGGCTTAGCAAAATCTTCAACCCCAATCTTGCGGTGCTTCTTTTGAAACCAATAGGACTGGGTGATTCGATTTTCTGGAGGCGCCTCTTTAACACGCTTATAACTTCCTGCATAGCGCTTAAGCCAAGCTAAAATCTCCGCCGCATCCTTAGGCTCAACAGAGGCATCGGTTCCGTAATGCTTGCTAAGGCCGCTCATAATAGAGGACCAGGATTGTGCCGGCAAAAATCCCGGTGGATACGCCAGATGGCAACTCGCACACTCGGCTTGATAGCTCGGCAAACGCTCAACGGGTATCCTATTTGCACTATCCGCCATTGCCAATTGAGAGGCGGCTCCTACTGCCACGTACGTCAACGCAGTTAGCACCAGCATCGAAATAAAATCTTTCATAATCACTCCTACTTTTTAATGCTGATGAGGTAAGACAAGACGTCCGCCTTTTCTTGGGGTAGGCATTCCCGCCCAAGGACGTCGTTGCAATTACGGCGAAACCATTTATCCGTTCTGGCAGAGTCGGTAAGCGCATCTGGATTTGCAGATGGTGCGAGAGGATCAATTGCCTTACTGGTACTAGCATGCTTTCCTGGGGATGTGGGTGGGTTACCATGGCACGATGAACAGGACCACTCTTTGCCGTGGGTGGAATTAAAAAATATCTTCCCCCTATCGCTATTGGCTTGACTACCGGCTTTATCGGCCCAATACTGCAGTTGTTTACTGGGCGTTGTTTCTGCTGCAATTGCTGGTGCTATTGCTGTAAAGACCAAGAGCATGAATAGAGCCGATTTAGCATGAATGCTGTATGTGTTTGAGTTCATACAATCAGTATTAAATAAACGGGGTTTACGGAATCTGAAGGCTCCATTCATCTGCCGTTCAGAATTCACCACCTACAATGAGGAATGACCTTCATTTTTCGATTCGTACTGCTTGCATTTCTCATCACCCAACCCCATTTGGCTTATGCAGATAGCGATCAAGATCGCGCCCGTAAAGCAGTGGAGCAAGGGGAAGTGATGCCTCTGCAACATATTCTTCAAAAAATGGCTAAAGACTACCCAGGTCAAGTCCTTGAGGTTGAGCTGGAGCGCAAGAAAAACACTTGGGTTTATGAAATCAAGCAACTTTCCGCCAGCGGCGTTCTCACCAAGCTTGAGGTGGATGCCAAGACCGGCGTCGTCATTAAGCAAAAATCAAAAAATAGCAGTCAGTAATTCGAATGCGCATATTAATCGTCGAAGATGAGCCTACCCTCTGCGCACAATTGCGTATGGCTTTAGAGGAGCAAGGCTATGCGGTGGATATCGCCAACAACGGCGAGGACGGCCTCCATATGGGCAAAGAGGAAGCCTTTGATGTTGCCATCTTAGACCTAGGCCTTCCTAAACTTGACGGAATATCCGTTTTAAAGGGCTGGCGTCTTGCCAGAAAAAAACTACCCGTTATTATTCTGACCGCACGGGACAACTGGAGTGAAAAGGTATCTGGTATCGATGCGGGCGCAGATGATTACCTGACTAAACCATTTCACATGGAAGAGCTCTTAGCCCGCATACGGAGTGTGATTCGGCGAACGGCGGGGCACTCATCCCCTGTCCTGTCGATTAAAGGGCTCCTTTTAGATACCCGTAGTAGTAAGGTGTCTTTGGATGGCAATCCGATTCCCTTAACTGCCCATGAATTTAAGTTGCTTGAATACCTAATGCATCATCCGAACGAAGTGATTGATCGTGCAACGCTAGGTGAGCATATTTATGCATACAACGAGGATCCTGATTCCAACACCATTGAGGTTTTCATTGCCCGCCTGCGCAAGAAAATACCCGAGGGCCTGATTGAAACCATTAGAGGCTTAGGTTATCGCCTAAATGATGATCTTTAATTCGATTCGCTTTCGGATTGCAATTGCCTCCTTAGTAGGCATTGCAATCGCCCTAGCATTCGCTAGCTCTCTCATTGGCACACTTTTTGAAGAGCATGCTACTCGGCAATTTCAATCTGCACTGCAATCCCGCTTTCTCCAGGTTGCCAGTCTTGCTGGGCAAGACCCCAAGACCGGCGAACTTATTTTTAAGGCTCCAGCAAATGAGCCTCGCTGGTCCAGCCCCCTTTCGGGACTGTATTGGCAGGCCAATTTACCCGATGGAAAAATCATTCGGTCTCGTTCGCTATGGGATACAACACTGCAAGTTCATTCGCCCGATAAAGCCTCTTTTTATGGCATCAATACCAGTAAAGGCCAACATCTAATGGCCCGATCACAAGCAATTGAACTAGATGGCCTCATTCCAATCCCTTTTTTACTCACCGTTGCGGAAGATACAGCAGCGCTAGATCAATCAATACGCCAATTTCAATCGCAAATACAGTGGTATCTCACGATCTTGGCTGCTGCGTTACTAAGTATTGTGGTATTGCAAATTACGATTGGGCTATCGCCGCTAAGTAAACTAAAAAAAGCCATGCTTCGTTTACGCACTGGGGATACTACCTGCATCGAAGGGCAATATCCTAACGAATTTAGTCCGCTGGTAGATGACTTTAATTCAGTCTTGGAACAAAACAAGCAGTTGGTTAGCAAAGCACAAATTCAGGCGGGCAACCTCGCACACGCAATCAAAACTCCTCTAGCGGTCATTACCAATGCCATCGCGAGCAAAACAATTCATGATGCCGATTTTCGTCAGCTCGTTCTTGAGCAAACTAGACTTGCTAAAGAACAGGTTGACTGGAGCCTTGCACGGGCAAAAACCATCACGCGCAGCCGTAATATCACGCTAAAAACTCCGGTTGTTGGAGCAATTCAATCGATTGTGCGGGTGATGGAAAAGATCTATGCAGATAAATCGTTGACGATGACTATTGATGCATCTGAGTCCGCCGTTCAATTTAACGGGGATGAGCGTGATTTACATGAAATCCTAGGTAATGTGATTGATAACGCCTGCAAATGGGCAAGTACACAGGTGTTAATTTCGATCTCCAAAGAAAAGGGCTGGGTCACGATCGCTATTGAGGATGACGGCCCGGGGATCACTCCTGATGACTATGCCAATGTTGTTCGTCGTGGCGTGCGGCTCGATGAATTTACTCCTGGTACTGGGCTTGGTTTAGCGATCGTCGATGAGCTCATCGCTATCTACGGAGGAAAAATGCAGATGAATCAATCACATCTAGGCGGTCTCGAAGTCGCATTACAGTTACCACGATCTGATTAATTCGTTTGTAGCAATAACCACCAAAGAAAAAGGGCAGCTAGGCTGCCCTTTTTTGTTCTAGCGAGGCTAGATCATTACATCATACCGCCCATACCACCCATGCCGCCGCCCATACCACTCATATCGGGCATGCCGCCTGCGCTGTCTTCTTTTGCAGACTCGCAGATTGCGCAGTCGGTTGTGAGGAGCAATGCTGCAACCGAAGCTGCATTCACTAATGCAGTTTTAGTTACCTTGGTAGGATCGATAACACCCTGAGCTACCAAATCGCCGTACTCGCTAGTGGCTGCGTTATAGCCGTTATTGCCCTTGCTAGCCATTACCGCATTCACAACCACACTGGCTTCGTCGCCTGCGTTGGAAACGATGATACGCAATGGCTCTTCCATGGCACGCAGAACAATGCTGATACCAGCATCTTGATCTGGGTTATCGCCTTTGAGGCCCATGATGCCTTGCTTAGCACGAATGAGTGCTACGCCGCCGCCAGGAACAATGCCTTCTTCCACTGCTGCACGAGTTGCGTGCAGAGCGTCATCAACACGTGCTTTTTTCTCCTTCATTTCGACTTCAGTCGCAGCGCCAACACGAATCACCGCAACACCGCCTGCCAACTTGGCAACGCGCTCTTGCAATTTTTCACGATCGTAGTCGCTGGTTGCCTCGTCGATTTGAACGCGAATGTTCTTCACGCGGGCTTCAATGGCTTTGGCATCGCCAGCACCGTCGATGATGATGGTGTTTTCTTTACCAATCTCAACGCGCTTGGCTTGACCCAAATGCTCGAGGGTTGTTTTCTCAAGGGTTAAGCCAATTTCTTCGGCAATCACTTGACCGCCAGTCAAAATGGCGATGTCTTCGAGCATGGCTTTACGGCGATCACCGAAACCAGGGGCCTTCACAGCACAGGTCTTAATAATGCCGCGGATGTTGTTCACAACCAAAGTAGCCAAGGCTTCGCCTTCGACGTCTTCCGCTACGATCATCAATGGACGACCCGATTTGGCAACTTGCTCAAGTACTGGCAAGAGATCACGAATGTTGCTGATCTTCTTATCAAACAAGAGGATGTATGGGCTTTCCAATACAGCAACTTGCTTCTCTGGCTGATTGATGAAGTAAGGCGAGAGGTAACCGCGATCAAACTGCATACCTTCAACTACTTCGAGTTCGTCTTCGAGTGACTTGCCATCTTCAACGGTAATCACGCCTTCTTTACCCACTTTTTCCATCGCCTCAGCAATGCGCTGACCAATGCTCACATCGCTGTTTGCAGAGATCGAACCAACTTGGGCGATTTCTTTGGTAGTGGTGCATGGCTTGCTGATTTTTTTGAGCTCTTCTAAGGCTGCCGTTACTGCCTTATCAATACCGCGCTTCAAATCCATTGGATTGTGGCCAGCAACAACATACTTCATACCTTCGCGCACGATGGATTGTGCGAGTACGGTTGCAGTGGTTGTGCCATCACCAGCGATATCAGCGGTTTTGGAAGCAACTTCCTTCACCATCTGCGCGCCCATGTTTTGGAGCTTGTCTTTGAGTTCGATTTCTTTTGCTACGCTCACACCGTCTTTGGTGATGGTAGGTCCGCCGAACGAACGCTCCATAACGACATTACGGCCTTTTGGTCCGAGGGTAACTTTTACTGCGTTGGCGAGGATGTTGACACCCTCCACCATCTTGGTACGGGCGTTATCGCCAAATACAACGTCTTTTGCTGCCATGATTGAATTCCTCTCTTATGTTCTCAATTACTTCTGAACAACGGCCATGATGTCTTCTTCGCGCATAACGAGAAGTTCATCTGCACCCACTTTGACGGTTTGTCCGGCATATTTACCAAACAACACACGGTCGCCTACCTTGACATCAGGGGCATTTAATTTGCCGCTGTCATCGCGCTTGCCTGGACCTACGGCTAATACTTCGCCCTGATCTGGCTTCTCGGCTGCTGCATCGGGAATAACGATTCCTGAGGCAGTCTTGGTTTCTTGATCCATACGCTTGATGATCACACGATCATGTAAAGGACGTAGATTCATTCCTTCTCCTAAGTTAGTGAGTATTAACTACATAAAAATCGATATAAATCGTCGGGTTATAATCTCTACACCTCAAGTTAAAACGATTTTGACTTAGTCAAGGTCGTTTTAGCACTCGATTGCAGTGAGTGCTGATTATATAGGTCTATTCCTCCTCATTTCAAGGGGGCGGCCCAATAAATCCCTGTTGTAGGTCTATTCCTACACACAAATCAGATCTGCCTGCTTACTTCCCGGACCTGTCCTGCCTAGACTGGTCAGTCATCGACTGGAGAACACCATATGAGTCCCAAATCTCGGCTGTATACGCTTGTTCATGCATGGAAGAACAAGCCTTTTCATGAGCTGCGGGATGCCCAAGGCACTCATGTACCCAATCTAGCCCACGAAACCCAGGATGGCGGTAGTAATGCCAACTGGTCTAAACGCCAAACCGTTAGCTACGAACCCATATTTAACGGTGCGGGCAACGCCATGTCCGCCGCCTTGTTCAGGCCACTCTTAGGCGCTAGCGACTCCCAGGTATTACGCTTTTCCATGGAAGGACTGGATGCGGCCAGTTATTGGCATTGCTGTAACAGACCCATTCAGATTCTCTTGCCTTTATCACCTAGCGTGCTCGCCAATTCAAATCGCATTGATGCCTTGTGCGACCTGATTTTAAATTCCAGATTACCGGTTGGCCTCGTTCACATTGGCGTTACTGCAATGCCAACCGAAGCCCTGCGACTCAATTGCAAAGAGGGCCTATTACGCCTGCGTCGCATCGGTGTACTGCTGCACCTAATGAACGCCAACCCGCAGTCAATCCAGCCACAGTGGCTGGAAGAAATTAAATTCGACGGCATCCATTTTTCAATTCAGGAGCTGCGTAGCGATGATATTGCGCTAGCGAACCAACAAGCCCAATTACTCGATGCCCTCGCGATGGCAAGAGAATTGGGTGCAATGCTGTATGCCAATGGCGTTACCTTAATTAAAGACCTCGAAAACGCCAGGCTCTTGCCGGTGGATTTTTGCTACGGCGGACTCATGATGTCGCCCGTAAGTAGGCACCAAATTCTTCATATCAGCGACAGTCGAATTGCGAAAGCCATTTTTGCAGTGAAACCCCATGGAAGTACAAACCAGAACGGAGATAGGCAATGAAGAAAAGTGTCATGTTGGTAGACGATCATCCCGCCATGCTGATGGCCCTCAAAAGTATGCTGCAGGACCAATTGCTGTTTGAAGTGGTAGGCCAGTGCCGCAATGGCGAGGAATGCTTACAAAGTTTGAAGCAAATGAATCCCGATATTGTGATTCTCGATCTCGATATGCCCAAAACGGATGGCTTTGATGTCATTCGCCGCATTAGTTTGACCTACCCCGATATCCGCTTGCTTGTTTTATCAAGCCTAGATGAGCACGTGTATGGAGGGCGCGTTCGCTCCTTAGGCGCACATGGTTTTATCAATAAAACGGCTGGGGCGGATGTCATTTTGGCAGCCTGCGTGGCGATCTCCCAAGGCTATGCTTGCTTTTCACACACACGCAATGGCCATAGCTCGCTTAGCGACCAAGAGAAACTGGCCCTGATCTCTGATCGCGAATTGCAAGTCATGAAATATTTAGGCAAAGGTAATAGCAATCAACACATTTCAGACCTATTGCACATCAGCAATAAGACCGTAGCAACCTATAAAACCCGCATCTTTGAAAAGCTGGGTATCAGCAATATTGCAGACCTCATTATGTTTTGCCGTAACAACCACATCATTGAGGGATGATGCGGACAACTGCATTCGGTAAATTCACTTGTAGTGCCGTGCTGCTTTACTGCAGCACGGCTTTTGCACACCACATTGAACTCACTCTGGCGGAGCAAGCGTGGATCAAAGCAAGGCCCGTGGTGTATTTCAGTATTCATGAGCAACATGCGCCTTACCTTGCGCCCTTAGACAAAAGTGGGCAAGTTGGGATTTACCAATCCTTAATTGATGAGCTTAGTCAGCAAACGCAGCAGCAATACCAACCGATTTGGCGCGCTAACGATGCAGACTTGGCCGACCTACTTAATAAGCAATCGATTGATTTTGTTATTGATCCGCCACTGGCCTCACAACAGAAAATGCAGGCAGGGATTTGGTCAGAGCCCGTATTTTGGGGTCATAAAGTGATGGTCACGCGAACAGATACCTTACTCGATAGCCCAGTTGTCGCGCAAAAGATGGCATTTTTTGGAACAACCTCGATACAGCGTGACCACCAATCCGTAGCCCATTTGTTTGCCGCGCTCATGAAGCGCGAGTACGACGCCGTAGTGATGCCGATTCGGCTTGCGCGGTACGGTATGCATGCGGAATATCAAACGCATTTAAAACTCAACGGTCTATATGGTCGCGAGCCACTGGCATACCGGTGGTTTATTGGCAACCATGCCCAACACTTAAAAGGTATCCTGGAAAAGACCTTGCATACGCTTGATCCGGCAGCATCGCGTGCCATCTTTTCCATCCCCGGTTTTGGTATCGAGCCAAGCGACGATTCTGACCATGCTGATCTTGACTTTATGCACCAGCATCACGCGCCGTGGAAGCGCCATATTCTGTTTGGCTTTTTATGCGCCATGCTCTTGGGCGGATTTGCTTGGATTATTCATTTGCAGCGCAATCGAAAACAGCATGCTCTACAGAATGCCGCCTTGTTAATGCAAAAAGAACACGCTGAGCAGGCCAACAATGCCAAGTCTAATTTTTTGGCTGAAATGAGCCACGAAATTCGAACACCGATGAATGCGATTTTGGGGGTTCAGGAGTTATTACTGAAAAGCCCACGCTTACCCGATAGCGAGAAGCCTTTATTGCAGAGCGCCCATGCCTCGGCCGAGTCCCTCCTAGGCATGCTCAATCAAGTCCTCGATCTCTCTAAGATTGAGGCAGGCAAGCTCACCTTAACGCCAGAGCCCTGCTGCCTTAGAACCCTGGTCGAGGAGATTGATGCGGCTTTTTCGATCTTTGCGTCGAATCGCCAATTGAGTATGCATACCCATCTCGACCTGCGGATTGCAGAAGTACTGATGGTCGACTCGTTGCGACTGCGTCAAGTGTTAAACAATATTCTAAGCAATGCAATTAAGTTTACGAATGCGGGATCGATCCATTTTTCGGTACGGATCTTGGCTGATGATCATGCAGGCCAGTTGATTGAGTTTCGCGTAATTGATACTGGTGTCGGCATGAATCCTGCCGATATTGCGATTGCCCTTCAGCCATTTGAGCAAGTCCGAGCCCAACACCAGCAACATACCGGCAATATCCATCCAGGAACCGGGCTCGGTTTAACGATTGCCAGCCATTTGATTCGATCGATGGATAGTCGCCTGTATTTTGATAGCGAACCTGGCATGGGAAGCAATGTCTATTTTTCTGCTGCCTTTCCAAGAACAACCCAAGTAGCCTCCAATCGATTAATCACTGAGGTAACCCCACATAGTGCGCAGCGCATGCAACACCACGGCAAGCAAGTCTGCGCTTTAGTGGTCGAGGATCACCCGGCTAGCCGTCAAGTTCTATCCCTGCAATTAGAGGTGCTGGGAGCGCAGGTTACGGTCTGCGAAAGTGCTGGACAGGCATTGCTACTGCTGAAGCAGCGGCATTTTGATGTCATGCTAACCGACCACTCCATGCCTGGTATGCATGGTGCTGATTTATCGCAATCGATCCGTGCTGATGGTTTTTCGGAGCTCATCATTATTGGCGTTACCGCCGATATCTACGCCCTGGAAATTCGGCATCGACTGCTTGCCTCGGGTATGAATGCCGTTCTAATCAAACCCCTTAACTTGGCCACCCTTGAAAATGAATTAGCACGTCACTTCACCATTATTGAAGTTGACTGCGATACAGAAGAAGACACCATTGCGTTTCCGCAACTCGGCAAAGGCAGCGCTGATCAAAATCAAATCGGCAGGCTTATCTTGCATGAAATCATGGAGGTTCACCACCAGGCGATTGCAGAGCTATCTAATGGGGCTATATCCCAATCCGATCTGGATAGTCTGATTCATCGAATCAAAGGCGGGGCATTGCTAATGAATGGTCTGCGTTTTGCTAACCGCCTTGATAGTCTGGCCTCCAACCGCTCGGACTCCACCCCAAAACGGTCGGCCCTACTGAAAGAATTGCTCTTGAAGCAAAACAGCGTGATTGATGCTTTTTTAAACCGCCCTTCATTTGAATAAATACGATGGTAGCCTCGGGGGCTTGGCTTAGGATGAATTAAGTAAGTACCTCAATTTTTAGTGTTTTTGCTGTTTTGGCTTACCATAAGCCCGTGCCGCTCTTTTCTACTTTACGCCCCGCAGTACTTCCTGCATTTCAGTTCGCAATTCCGCTATTCCAATGGCTAGCGGTTCTGCTCTTCGGACTTGGCAGTCAGCCCCTTTGGGCATCCGCCCCTAGCGGTGCGATCGAGGCCCCTCCTGCTGTGTGGCAGTCCCTTGATAAAAATCAAATTCCGCGCGATGCAGTCAGTATTTCGGTTTTGGAGCTGCCCAGTACAGCAGGCGGCAATGCGCGCGAAATACTGGATTGGCGCGCGAAACAGTCGATGAATCCCGCTTCCACCATTAAGCTACTAACTACCTTGGCTGCACTGGATTTGCTGGGGCCACAGTACCGCTGGAATACCAATCTGTATACGGATGGCCAGATCAAAAATGGCCTCCTCAAGGGCAATCTTTACCTGCGCGGCAGTGGCGATCCGAAATTAGTGCCAGAAGAGCTAGAGCAAATGATGAAAAGTCTACGCGCCTTGGGCATTCAACGCATTGATGGGAATTTGATTTTTGACCGCAGCGCCTACAGTCCTGAGGTAATGGAGCACACCACCATTGACGGGGAATCAATGCGGGCCTATAACGTCCCACCCGATCCACTGTTATATGCTTTTAGAACATTATCATTTCAGCTGACTCAAACCAACAATAGCAATGGTGTTGCGATTTCGTATACCCCTGCTCTTGCCTATTTTAAGGTTAACAATCGACTGCGTACCAGTAAGCAAAATTGCGATGACTGGCAACGAAAGATGCAGTTTGAGTTAGTAAAAAATGTCAGTTCGGAGTCAAAAAATTCAGATCTTTTAAGTGCGCAATTTACCGGCGAGTTCCCAAGCGCCTGTAAAAGCATTAACTACAATGTCGTGGCATTAGATGCCAATACTTTTTTAACCTTAGGGTTTGCGGCGGCATGGGAGTTGGCTGGTGGCTCTTGGGTCAAGCAACCGCAAGGGAAAAGTGGTGAGGTTCCCCTGTTTGCAAGGCCATTACTGGAATTTCAGGGTGGGCCATTGATTCATGCAGTGAACGACATCAATAAGTTTTCCAATAACGTCATGGCTCGGCAAGTATTTTTAACGCTTGGCTTAGAGCGTTTAGGTAAGCCGGCATCCACCGGCGCGAGTGATCGGGTCATGCAAGCCTGGCTCAAACAACGGGGTTTGGATTTTCCTGAATTGGTTTTAGAAAATGGTTCGGGCTTATCGCGCAATGAAGCCATTAGTGCGCGTCACCTCAATGATCTATTGATTACTGCCCGTCAACTTCCATCGGGAGATCTCTTTATACAGTCACTGCCCTTGGCCGGATCGGATGGCACCATGAAGAATCGACTAATTAAGCAGTTACGGCAATTCTTGCACCTCAAGACAAAACCAGAAGCGCGCATTAAAACCGGATCGCTTACGGAAGTGCGGACGATATCGGGCTATGTGATTAGTCAGTCTGGCAAAACCTATGCCGTTAGTTCATTCATTAATCACCCCAATGCCTTTCGTGGCATGGATGCCCACGATCAACTGCTGACATGGTTGCTAACGGGCGGCCCCGAGCCAAAACAAGCGCGCTGAAGTCGGTCCCGTACCCCATCCCACTCTTGCCCCATGGGCGGCTCGGGCATCACGATTAATTCCCACGAATGGTCATCTAAGTCACGCAACAATCGGTATAGGCGGCTAGCAAATAAGTCACTCTGCTCTGGAATGGGTATCTGATGAATGTGCGATGCGCCCAATACCTGTGGGTCACGCATTTGTTCTGATTCCCACACCACCAGAGCTACGTGCGACTTGGTATCTGGGTATTGCGAAATGCAATCGAGCGCTGCACCCGCCGCATACAAACGCAATGGTGTGTTGGGTGCGTAATGGGCTTTAAGGCTACCCGAAACGCGTGGAGTAACTTTGTCTGAATCTGCACGTGCGCCCGCTTGCAATACACGCACTCCTGTTTGCTGCTCAATCTGCTCTGGCGTAATCGCACCAGGGCGCAACAAGACTGGGGTGCCCGATGACAGATCCACAATCGTCGATTCGATACCAACAATGCAATCGCCGCCATCCAAGATCAATAAATCAGCTTGGTCACTGAATTCAGCGCTGACATCCGCAGCTCGGGTAGGCGAGACCTTGCCAAAACGGTTTGCCGATGGCGCTGCTAAGCCACCGCCAAAGGCCTGCAAGAGGGCTTGCGCGACTGGATGATCAGGCGAACGCAATGCAATGGTATCTTGACCGCCAGTTACCGCGCTCAGTACGTGTTTGTCTTTTTTCAATACCAAGGTTAAGGGGCCGGGCCAGAAAGTCTCGACCAATCGCATCGCCTCTTCTGGCAGATCGCGCACCCAAGGCGCAATCAACTTAAACCAGGCGTCGGATCGATTCGCCAAGGATGCATCTAGCATGGATGGCGCTGCCAAATGCACAATTAGCGGATGGTCTGCAGGCCTACCTTTGGCAGAGAATATGTTTTGTACCGCCTTTTGATTGCTGGCATCTGCCGCAAGTCCGTAAACCGTCTCCGTCGGAATCGCAACCAAACCACCCTGCTGTAAACGTCGTACTGCTTGCTCTACTGCTTGCTGCAATTCGGTACTGCCAATGGTGGGCTGCGGATCGGCTTTCACTACTTCAGCATCACTTAAGGAGCAATGCCTAAATCGCCGGCAACAGCAGTGCAATTCTGCCGCGCCTCATCCAGGGATTGACCAAGGCAATTGACATGGCCCATTTTGCGACCGGGCAGGGGCGAAGCCTTACCGTACAAATGCAATTTTGCATCGGGGTGGCTGAGAACGCGCTCCCATGCTGGTTCGCTTGCAGTCGTTTGCTGCTTACCGTCTTGAACAAACCATGCATCACCCAAAATATTGAGCATGGCAACCGGACTTAATAAGCGCGTATCACCCAGCGGCAAGCGGGCCATTGCCCTCACCTGCTGCTGAAACTGACTGGTAACGCACGCATCCATGGTGTAGTGCCCTGAATTATGCGGGCGTGGCGCCACTTCATTGGCAACGATGCTGCCATCGGTAAGAACAAAGTATTCGACGCAAAGCACGCCGACATAGTTCATCTCCTGCGCAATGGCGCTGGTCGCTTTTTGAATCCGCTCGAGTAAAACAGGATGCCGCTGTAACGATGGCGAGGGTACTGTACTGGTATGCAAGATGCCCTGGCGATGGATGTTTTCAGCGGGCGGGAATGAGCGCACATCACCATCATGCCCACGCGCCACAATGGCCGACACCTCAAAAGCCAATGCCATGCGCTTCTCTAATACACAGGGAACCTGACCTAAATCATTCCAAGCCGCCGCCAATTGATCGCGCGACTGTACTGTAATCTGGCCTTTGCCGTCATAACCGAGGCGCACTGTTTTTAAAATACCAGGGAAGAGATTGTTCGCAAGCAAGGCTAAATCAGCTTCGCTATTAATCACACCATAGGGCACCGGGCCAACACCCGAGATAGGCGCGCACTGCGCCAAAAATGCTTTTTCTTTAATGCGGTCTTGTGCAATCGAGACGCAGCTGCTATCAGGAGCAACAAAAATCCCGCGGGTTTTAAAAAAATCGAGCGCTTGTGCGGGAACGTTTTCAAACTCGGTACTAATGGCAGAACACAAACTCGCCATTTCAGAGAGGGCGGCTGCATCAAGGTAATCGGCACATAAATGTTTTTCGGCAACCGATCCACCCGGACTCAGTGGATCAGGATCGAGTACGCAGACTTTAAATCCCAAAGACTGCGCTTCATGGATAAACATACGCCCAAGCTGACCGCCACCCAAAATACCCAGCCAGGCCGGCGATTTACAGATAGTCGAGGAAGAGGCTGCGTCCATACTCATCAATTACTTTGGCGCTAATTCCATGGACTGCGCTAGCGCAGTCTGTTTACTGCGAAAGCCCTCAAGGGCCCTCATCAATTCAGCATCGTGCGCAGCCAAAATAGCAATGACATGCAAAGCTGCATTGGCAGCGCCCGCCTCGCCAATCGCAAAGGTAGCTACCGGAATGCCCTTGGGCATTTGCACAATCGAATACAAAGAGTCTTCACCGCGTAAATACTTGCTGGGAACCGGCACGCCAAAAACAGGCACTAGGGTTTTTGAGGCCAGCATACCTGGCAAATGGGCGGCGCCACCTGCGCCGGCAATGATGGCCCTCAGGCCACGACTGCGAGCCGCTTCTGCATACGCAAACATATCATCGGGCATGCGGTGCGCAGATAAAACCTGAGCCTCATACGGTACGCCAAACTGGTCTAGCATCTGGGCAGCATGCTGCATAACGTCCCAATCGGAATTGGAACCCATGACAATGCCAACGACTGCTGTTGCGTTTGAACCTGCGCTCATGACCTACTCCACTTATGCTGGATACGAAAAGAGGATCTATTATCCCAGCCTTTTGGCAGGGACTCCAGCGGAATGACCGCCAATTAGCCTGCCTGGCTCAGGCGGGCGAGGGCCTCGCGGTACTTTTCTGCGGTCTTTTCGATCACCTCATTCGGTAGATCGGGGGCTGGCGCGGTTTTAGGCCACGGCTTGCCGTCGATCCGCGCTTGCTCCAACCAATCGCGTACAAATTGCTTGTCATACGATGGGGGGTTGGTGCCAAGCTGGTATGTCTCTGCAGGCCAAAAGCGGGAAGAATCTGCCGTCAGAATCTCATCCATCAGAACCAGCTGATTGGCTTCATCTAAACCAAACTCAAACTTGGTATCGGCAATGATGATCCCGCGGGTTGCAGCGTAGCGAGACGCCTCCTCATACAAACGAATACTGACATCGCGAATTTGATTGGCCAAGGGAGCGCCGATGCGTTTTACCACTTCGTCAAAAGAAATATTCTCATCGTGCTCACCCACAGCCGATTTGGCGGCAGGCGTAAAAATCGGCCGATCTAACTTTTGAGCATTTTTTAAGCCGGGCGGCAAAGGAACGCCGCACACGCTGCCGGTTTCTTGGTAGTCTTTCCAGCCACTGCCCGCCAAATAACCGCGCACTACGGCCTCAACCAAAATGGGCTTGAGTCGCTTCGCCACCACCGCGCGACCTTGCACCTGCTCTACTTCATTTGCCGTCACTACGCTAGCTGGATCAATGCCAGTAAGGTGGTTTGGAATTACATGGGCTAATTTATCAAACCAAAAATTTGCCATTTGATTGAGGATGATGCCTTTTTCAGGAATGGGTTGCGGCAAAATCACATCAAAGGCCGATAAGCGATCGGTTGTGATCATCAGCAAACGGTCACTACCTAATTCATAGACGTCGCGCACCTTGCCTTTTGACAACAGGGGTAAAGAGGTAATCGAAGTTGCATGCAATGCTTTTTTCATTGCATTACTTCACGATCTGCGCAAGCTGACCTGCGCGATAACGCTCAGCCATTTTTTCAAGAGACATGGGTTTAATCTTGGCCGCTTGACCAGCGCAACCAAACGCGGTGTAACGCGCAACGCAGATGGCCTTCGCTGCTTCGCGTGCTGGCTTGAGGTAGTCGCGTGGATCAAATTTGCCTGGGCTCTCAAACAAATAGCGGCGGATTGCAGCAGTCATGGCCAACCGAATGTCAGTATCGATATTAATCTTGCGCACGCCGTGCTTAATGCCTTCTTGGATTTCCTCTACGGGTACGCCGTAGGTTTCTTTCATGTCGCCACCAAACGCCCGAATCTCAGCAAGTAACTCTTGCGGAACGCTCGAGGAGCCATGCATCACGAGGTGGGTATTGGGAATGCGTTGATTGATTTCTTTAATGCGAGTGATGGCCAGAATATCGCCAGTTGGCTTCTTGGTAAATTTGTATGCGCCATGGCTTGTGCCAATCGCAATCGCAAGCGCGTCGCACTGCGTCGCACGCACAAAGTCAGCTGCCTGCTCTACATCCGTTAACAACTGCTCGCGGGTCATTGCGCCATCGGCACCGTGACCGTCTTCTTTATCGCCCATCATGGTTTCAAGGGATCCCAAAACACCCAGCTCCGCCTCTACCGTGACACCGATCGAGTGTGAGAACTTCACTACCTCTTGCGATACGGCGACGTTGTAGTCATAGCTCGCAACCGACTTACCATCAGCCTCGAGTGAGCCGTCCATCATCACGCTGGTAAAGCCGCTTTTGATCGCCGCCATACATACGGCTGGACTTTGACCATGGTCTTGGTGCATCACTACTGGAATGTGGGGATACTCCTCTATCGCTGCAGAAATCAAGTGGCGCAAAAATGCTTCGCCCGCATACTTTCGCGCTCCTGCCGATGCTTGCATGATGACGGGTGCGCCCACCTCATCTGCCGCCATCATGATGGCTTGTACCTGCTCTAAATTATTGACATTAAAAGCAGGCAATCCATAACTGTTTTCGGCAGCATGGTCTAGCAGTTGGCGCATGGATACAAGGGGCATGACAGTCTCTTCTATTTAAAGGGATAAAAATTCAAGGTCTTATTTTACGTTGATAATTTTCAACGTATTGGTGCCGCCAGGGGAGCCCATTGGCGCTCCAACTGTTAACACGATCGTATCGCCCGCCTTCACGGCACCGAGCTCTTTCAGGCGTGCCTCAACTTGCGCCAATGCCGTATCACGATCGTTGCTTAGCGCTAAAGCCAAAGGAGTAACGTTGCGATAGGTGCTGAGTACCCGCTGAGTTGAGATATTGGGCGTCAAGGCAAAAATAGGGACATGAATATTATGGCGACTCATCCAGATGGGAGTAGAGCCCGACTGCGTTAATGCGGCAATGGCAGTGGCGTGCAAATGGTGCGCCGTAAACAATGCGCCTAAGGCAATGGTCTGATCGATGCGGGTGAATGTCTGATCTAAAAAGTCGGTATCGAGCCGAACTTGTTCTGATTTTTCTGCTTCGATGCAAATCTCTGCCATCTGCTCAATCGTCTTGACAGGGTACATGCCCGTAGCAGATTCTGCCGACAACATGACGGCATCAGTCCCATCCAAAACCGCATTGGCGACGTCACTCACCTCGGCGCGGGTGGGCACCGGCGCGCTAATCATGGATTCCATCATTTGCGTGGCCGTAATCGTAAACTTATCAGCCTCACGAGCCAGCTTGATCATGCGCTTTTGCAAGGCTGGCACAGCAGGATTGCCTACCTCAATGGCAAGGTCGCCACGCGCGACCATAATGCCGTCGCTCTCGGCAATGATGCTATTGAGGGCATCGGGTTCAATCGCTTCAGCACGCTCGACTTTAGCAATTAACTTCACCTTGGGTACGCCATGTTTGGCACTGGCTGCATCGGCTAGTTTTCGGGCATGGGCCATATCGGCACCATCCTTTGGAAAACTAATCGCAACAAAATCCACACCCATCGCAATCGCAGCGTCTAGATCTTGAATGTCTTTTTCAGTTAAAGCGGGGGCCGTTAAACCACCACCAGCGCGATTGATGCCTTTGTTATTCGAGAGTGCGCCACCAAGCTCCACCCGCGTATGAATCTCACCGCCCTTGACTGACTCCACTCGCAATACGATCAAGCCGTCATTGAGGAGTAAGCGATCGCCAGCGCGCACATCATTAGGTAGATTCTTATAATCCAGCCCAACGCGCTCTTCATTACCCAGATTACAGGCAACATCCAAAATAAATGCGGCGCCCTCTTTGAGTATGGCCTTGCCTTCAGCAAACTTACCCACCCGAATCTTGGGTCCTTGCAAGTCCGCCATAATGCCAAGTTCACGACCGACTTCAGCGCAAATTGATCGCACCATGTCATGGCGTGCGCGGTGATCTTCAACGGTGCCATGCGAAAAGTTCATTCGAACCACATCTAATCCGGCACGGATCATGTCTCGCAAAACCTCTGGCTTCTCCGAAGCGGGTCCTAGTGTTGCAATAATCTTTGTGGCTCGTAGCATGAAACGCTCCTTTTTATTCACTTCCTCGCTCAACCAACACTGCAAACGCCGGTAATGTTTTGCCTTCCAAAAACTCAAGGAAAGCGCCGCCGCCGGTAGATATGTAATCGACTTGATTTTCGATGCCGTATTTGGCAATTGCTGCCAAGGTATCGCCGCCGCCCGCAATCGAAAATGCGGGGGAATGGGCAATCGCTGCTGCAATCATTTTGGTGCCGCCACCGAACTGTTCAATCTCAAAAACGCCCAAAGGGCCGTTCCAAACAATCGTGCCTGCATGGGCCAACATAGTAGAGAGGCGTGCGGCCGTCTTTGGACCCACATCCAAAATCATGTCGTCTTCGGCCACTTCATTGGAAGGCACCCGATTGGCGCGTGCCAGTGGCGAGAGTTCGTTCGCTACCACTACGTCTTCTGGAATGGGCACATGGGCGCCGCGCTTTTCCATCAGATCCATGATTTCTCGGGCTTCGTTAACGAGGTCGGGCTCAGCTAAAGACTTTCCAATCGGCAGGCCTTTGGCCAGCATGAAGGTATTTGCAATGCCGCCGCCGACAATCAACTCATCTACTTTTTCGGCAAGGGCTTTCAGAATAGTGAGCTTGCTCGATACCTTTGATCCTGCCACGATGGCAATCAGGGGTCGCTTGGGATTAGCAAGCGCGCGGCTTAAGGCATCAAGCTCAGCAGCCATGAGTGGCCCCGCACAAGCAATCGGCGCAAAACGCGCCACACCATGGGTAGTAGCTTCAGCGCGATGCGCTGTACCAAAAGCATCGTTGACATAGACATCGCAGAGTGCGGCAATTTTTTTGGCGAGTGCTTCGCTGTTTTTCTTTTCGCCTACATTGACGCGGCAGTTCTCCAGCAGCACGAGATCGCCAGGCTGAAGATCAAAACCGCCATCAACCCAATTGCTAATCAGGGGTACTTTGCGATTGAGGATTTCTGCGATGCGATGCGCTACTGGCGCCAAGCTATCTTCCGGTTTAAATTGACCTTCGGTTGGTCTGCCCAAGTGGGAAGTCACCATCACTGCAGCCCCAGCCTGTAGGCAAATTTCAATCGCCGGAATGGATGCCCGAATACGGGTGTCTTCAGTAATATTGCCAGCCTCATCCTGAGGCACATTCAGATCCGAGCGAATCAGTACCCGCTTGCCTTTTAACAGTCCAGCCTGCGCTAAGTCATGGAGGCGTTTTACTTTAAAAAGGGTATCGGACATGGAAATGCAATTCGGTAAAAGAACAATCCCCCATTCTAAAACCAGTAGCGCAGCGCGCTATAAACCAGCATCCCAATAATCAGAGTCGGCAGCATGGTGCGTAACCAGGTAAATGCGATAAAAGCAGCTAAACCTGCCCAAATCTGCGGAATAGCCCAATTAAACTGGGTAATTTCAGTGGCGTCGTCCGGCATGAGAATCTCGGGGGCCACAATCGCCACAATCGCCGCCAGCGGGGCATACCGAATGGAGCGCAGAATGATTTCGGGCATCTGTACCCGATCCCCCCAAAACATAAAAAAACCCCGTGTACCCAAGGTCACTAGGCCCATACCCACAAAAAGTGCGCCGATTTCGAATGAACTGAGGGCGGGCATGCCTAATCTCCCGCACTAACTGGCTTGGTTAGGGGGTCTTTGGGTCGGCGATCGCTAACAATGCCCACCACAATAGCCGCAACAATCGCCAGAACAATATTGAGCTTAAAGGGCAAACCCATGCTGAGAACGGCAACCAGGGCCGCAACGCCAGCAGCCCAGCGTGCTGCAGCGCGGTCCAGCATCGGCACAATAATCGCAATTAAGGCAAGCGTGCCGGCAAACTCCAGCCCCCAGCTTTGTGGAATTTGCCCAGCTAGGGCAATACCCAAAAGAGAGCCCATCTGCCAAATACTCCAGTTACCGCAGGTTAGTCCATACATAAAGGCGATGCGGGATCGACGAGTAGCTGGACTTTCCTCGGGCGGATGGGCTTCTGGGTACCTCGAGGTGTACATCAAATAGCCAAAATCGGCCGTGAAATAGCCTAGAGTGGCTCTGCGCCACAGCGGCAAGGAGTAAAAGTGTGCCTGCATCCCGATGCTGAAGATGACAAAGCGCAAATTGACGACAAAGGCCGTGATTAAGATCGTCCAGACTGGCAAACCCAGCGCAATCAGGGGCAATGCGGCCAACTGCGCTGTACCTGCAAAAACCAAGAGGCTCATGCTGACAGCCTGCCAGAGGGTCAAGGTGGATTTCCCCATGGCCAAACCGGTCACTAAGGCCCACGTAAAAATCGTCACCACGGACTTTGACATGGTACGAAGACCGACCTGAAAGGCCAGCCGCTCATCATGCGGCCAAGCAAAATACGGCAAATGGCACAGAATGAGGGGGGCTTTAGGGTGCTTAGGCATCGGAACCCCCATTATAGGAAGCGCTACCGCCTGCTCTACAATAAAGCCCATGTTAGGCAGCTTGGTTTTGCAAGTCGATTGCAGGGCACAAGGCTCCGATTAATTCAACGCAAAAGGTAGAAAACATGTCGATGTCCGACCGCGATGGTTTTATTTGGTCCGATGGAAAACTCATTCCATGGCGCGAAGCAACAACCCATGTGCTCACGCATAGCTTGCATTACGGCATGGGCGTATTCGAGGGCATTCGGGCGTACAAGACACCCAAAGGCACTGCGATCTTTCGTCTGAATGAGCACGTCAAGCGCTTACTCAATGGCACCAAAATTTTCCAGATCACACTGCCTTATACCGAAGCCCAAATCCGTCAAGCGATCATTGATGTTGTCAATGCCAACCAATTGGGGTCATGCTACATCCGCCCCTTGATTTACATTGGCTCCGAAAAACTCGGCATCTCCCCCAAAGGCAACACCATTCATACTGTGATTGCAGCTTGGTTATGGGGCGCTTACCTGGGTGAAGATGGACTCAATAAAGGTATTCGGGTAAAGACATCCTCTTTCACACGGCACTTTGTTAATTCCTCCTTAGTGCGCGCCAAGGCATCGGGCTATTACATTAATTCGATTCTGGCCAACCAAGAAGTCACTGCCAACGGCTACGACGAAGCCTTATTGCTCGATACCGAAGGCTATGTATCCGAAGGTTCTGGCGAGAATCTCTTCATGGTGCGCAACGGCATTGTCTACACGCCAGATTTAGCATCGTGCCTCGATGGCATTACGCGCGACTCGATTATTCAAATTGCCAAAGACTTGGGATTTGAAGTGCGTGAAAAGCGCCTAACCCGCGATGAAGTCTACACTGCCGATGAAGCCTTCTTCACTGGTACTGCAGCCGAAGTAACGCCGATTCGCGAGCTCGATGACCGCATGATTGGCGATGGCAAAAAAGGCCCCATTACCAAGCAAATTCAAGATGTGTTTTTTGATACGGTGTACGGCAAAAATGACCGTTACAGCGATTGGCTCACCCCAGTCAAGTAAGACAGTACACGAAAGGATCCGTCATGAGTCAAGCAGACACCGCAGCGCAGACCTCCGTCATGGTCAATGGCGCTGATTTACCTTTGCATTGCCCAACCAGCGATACGCCCAGCTGGAATTTACACCCCCGTGTTTTTTTAGACATCATCCACACCGGCCAAGCAAAGTGTCCGTACTGCGGCACCGAGTACCACTTGATTCCCGGTACGGAACCCCACGGTCATTAATCACCCCATCCCCGCATCCATGAGCCGAGGCGGGGATCTGCAAATGCATCGCATTCTTATCATCGCCCCGAACTGGATTGGCGATGCAGTGATGTCACAGCCTCTGCTGGCGGCCATCAAAGCCTCCCATCCCGATGCAGTAATCGATGTCTTAGCCACCCCCTGGGTGGCACCGGTTTACCGAGCCTGCAGTGAAGCCACTGAATTAATTGAAGCCGATCTTCGACATGGCAAATTGCAGTGGGGTCTGCGGCGCGCACTCGCTGCTCAGGTTAAAAAGCGCGACTACGCCAGCTGCTATATTCTGCCAAATAGCTTGAAGTCCGCCCTCATTCCTTGGCTGGCTAACATTCCTGTGCGTATTGGCTATCAAGGTGAACTGCGTCACTTCTTGCTAACCGAGACCAAAGCCAACTCACCAAAAACACAGCGCATCCCCATGGTGGAGCACTACGCCAATTTGTGTGTGCCATCTCGCAATGTAGATGCGGCGATACGTGCACCGCAATTAAGCCCAACTGCATCTGCATTGGAGGCTGTGCGCACGCGATTACAGGTGGCCGGCATTCAAACGGATGCACTCGTCGTACTCTGCCCCGGCGCAGAATACGGCCCCAGCAAACGCTGGCCTGCTGCGCACTTTGCGGCGCTTGCGCAGTCGATTCTGAACGCCAAGCCTACAGCTTCGGTAGTTTTATTAGGCAGCCCATCGGATCGCGCCGTTGGCGATGCAATTCTTTCTTCGGTAGCTTCTCAGGGTCGTATATTCAACTGGTGCGGAGCCACATCGCTGGATGAGGCCATTGCCATTATTAGCCTGTGCAGCAAGGTGGTGAGTAATGATTCCGGTTTGATGCACATTGCTGCAGCACTGCACATTCCGCAGCTAGCAGTATTTGGCTCTAGTGATCCGAACCATACCCCACCCAATTCTGCAAAAGCCACTGTCATCTCATTGCATTTGCCGTGTAGTCCCTGCCATCAACGCGAGTGCCCGCTCGGCCATTTAAACTGTTTAAATCAGATTAGTCCCGAACGCGTATTTGCTGCACTTCAGTAAGCCTTATCGCACTGCTTTACTTCTTCATCGCAAAGGAATTCAGTCATGCCCAACCTTGCCAGACTCTTTCACAATGCCGATGAAGTGGTGGATGCATGGCGAGAGGCACTCAAGCAGCGAGACGTTACTGCTGCCCTGGCATTGTGGCTAGACGATGACTCTATTACCTGCGTGCTACCCGAAGGTCAGCGCCTAAGTGGTCACGCCGAAATTCGTGGGGGCTTAGAGCGCTTGCTCGCCAACCAAGCTCTATTTTTAGAGCCGATTGCATGCATCTCACATTCAACCTTAGGCACAGCAATCTACGACACTACTGAGGCCGTTCATTTACGTGCCGATCAAGTTGAGTCGGCTTTCTTTTTGAATATCACCTTGGTGGTGTTGCAAGACAGTCAAGGGTGGCGTATCGCTCACCTGCATGCCAGCCATTCCACTGATGTCAGCTCAAGCGCACCCATCACCCAGCACGGCTTGCATTAAACGCAATGGATCAAGGCATTGCCCAGTCCTTAGTCAAGTGGCCAAATGTACCGCATTGCTTTGGCTGGCTAGCACTTGATCGGCGCGGTGCTTGGCGCATGCGCGACGACTACGCTCAAGCCCATGGATTACCAGGCGATGTCATTAAGCACGCAGCACTCAATGCCTTCATTGCCCGTAATTACGCCAGCGATGCCGAGGGTCGGTATTTTTTTCAGAATGGGCCGCAGCGCGTCTACGTTAATCTCGATGCAACGCCCTGGGTAGTACGCATGATGCCCACCGGCAATGCAGAACATCCTTGGCAATTTCAGACGCAATCCGAAAGCCTGCTGACGCCGACTGCTGCCTTCATGGATGAAGCAGGCCATATCTTGATTGAAGGAATGCTCACCCAAACCATTTGGTCTGCCGCAAATCAGTTTTGTGAAATAGAACGCCTGAGTATTGCGTTGCTACATGACCATGACATCGAACTGTTTTCAGGACTTGCATCACTTGGCAACACCGCATGCGCATTAGAAGGAAGCTGGCAGTGGCAAGGCCGTGATCTGGCACTGGAACCTATTACCGCCGCTGAACTAGCAAGGCGATTTGAGTTTCAAACCCGCCCACAGCCTTAAGTACGTGATGCGAGCCTAGCCGCCTCTGCTTTTGGCGTCCTCGCGCTGCTCTTCTAGGTACATTCTCTGAAACTCTCTTAAGCGCGCATCGATCGTCGAGCCTTGGTAATAATTGTTGCCGCCAGCCGCCCGTGCAATTCGCATTTGCTCAATTGCAGAAGGCCATGCGCCAGTTAAGGCAAACTTTTCGCCCATGGCGTAATGCCGCAAGGGCACGTTATTGCTCTGGTTATAGGCGTCTGCTAATAATGTCCACCAAATGGTTTCATTGGGCTGCTGCTTGGCCCGGCTTCGAAGCCAGCTGATGGCTTCGTCGGTTTTGCCGAGCTTGAGCTCGGCATGAATCATCGCCACTGCTGCGGCAAATGATTCTGGGTAGGCGCGCAATGTCGCGTGTGCAATCTGCAGCGCCTCTTGGGATTTACCTTTGGCTAAAGCCAATTCCGATGCCGTGGTATCCAGCGATACACTCTGCCGCAGTAAAGGTGACCCCGGAGCTGCTGCAGCCTGTATCATCTGCCGGGTTTTTTGCAAATAGCCTTCAGCGATATCCACTTTGCCTTGGCGCTGCGCAACCAAAGCAAGTCCATAGAATCCCTCCATCTGTTTGATAGGGGAGGCTTGCTTGCTAAAACTCTCAAAGATATTACGGGCATCAAATAAGCCGCTAGAGCCCTTTTGCTGATCGAGGCGAGCGCGCGCTTTAATTAAATAAAACTCCAATGAACTGGGAACAATCTTGGCATTCACCATGCGCACCCGGTCTTGCATGTCAGCGATGCGATCAATGGTGAGGGGATGAGTTCGAACATAAGCTGGTACGCCACTGTCCATAATGCTGGTGGCTTTTTGTAAGCGCTGAAAAAAAGCAGGCATGCCGTTGACGTCGTAACCACTGCCTTCCAAAATCAAAAAGCCAATGCGATCCGCTTCACGCTCTGCATCCCGTGAGTAGGCCAATTGATTCTGAACCGATAAAGCCTGACCGCCGCGCATTAAACCCACCGCTGCGGATGGGTTGCTGGATGCAGCCAAAGCCCCCAACACCATGCCGGCGATGGCAATCATGGTGTTCATAGCCTGCTTGTCCATGGAGCGTGCAATGTGACGCTGCAGTACGTGGCCGATTTCGTGGCCCATAACGGAGGCAACCTCGGACTCCGTTTCGGCCGCAACCAAAAGCCCCGTATGAAAGCCAATAAAGCCACCGGGCAACGCAAACGCATTGATGCTCGGCTCTTTAACCGCAAAAACTTCAAAGTTGTATTGAGCGCTACCCAAGGCATTGGCTCCGCCCAACTGCAATCGTTTTGCAGCATGCAGTAGGCGGCGATCCATTTGATTTAGAAAATCATAGATTGGCAAATCATTGGAATAATCCGGATCGGCGCGGATCTCCCGCATGATACGCTCACCGATGCGACGCTCATCCACCGGACTTAACGCATCACCGCCTGGATCACCCATATCGGGCAAAACTAAATTAGGCTGGGTACGTACGGTATTTTTATTGGGCAGAAACGGTGACTGCGCCTCTTGCGACTGAACCGCTCGCCCCAGATTTTGCAGTGCCGCGGAATTGCCCTCAACCACCACCTCAGAGCCTGGCGCCTTGGGCAGGGGTGTTTGGGCGCCCGCAAAACCCATTGCAAAAATCAAGTGCAGGGCCAAGCATTTCCGGCCGATACCCAATAGCACCGGCTTTTGCATCCACTTAAAATAAGCTAGTTTTACGATCCCCATCCCTCTATGGTAAAACCTATTTCATGAACCCATTGACTCATTTTGATTCCTCTGGCCAAGCACACATGGTCAATGTTGGCGAGAAGCCCAATACACACCGGATAGCCATTGCTACAGGCAGCATTCGGATGCTACCAGCCACCTTTGACTTAGTGGAGGCAGGTAACCACAAAAAAGGGGATGTTTTAGGCATCGCCCGCATTGCCGGCATTCAGGCATCCAAAAAGACCTCGGATCTCATTCCCTTGTGCCATCCATTGGCGCTGAGTCACGTCAGCCTGCAATTTGAACTCGATCGCGCTAGTCATAGTATTTGCTGCCAAGTCCAAGCAGAAACTACTGGTCCTACCGGCGTTGAAATGGAAGCCCTCACCGCAGTCCAAGTCGCCCTTCTCACAATCTACGATATGTGCAAAGCGGTAGACCGTGGCATGGTGATGGGGGATGTGAAGCTCTTGGAGAAGAGTGGCGGGAAGAGTGGTACGTGGGTAGCAGCGAAGTAAACACTAACCTAAGTAGCATCTAGAGCATGTAACTTTGAGTCTTGTCCAAATCTTGTCCAAATGAGGGATAAGAAATGGCATCAATCCGATTCAGAAGTAATAAGTGGCAGGCACGAGTCTCTCGCAAGGGAGAACAGTCCCTAGTTAAAACCTTCCAGACAAAAGAAGATGCCGAGAGGTGGGCAAGGAGCATCGAGGTTGAGTGGGACAAAGGTACTTATCAAAATAACCATCAAGCTCAAAAGACCACTTTTGGAGAACTCATTGAGCGTTACCTTAGGGAAGTAACACCTCTGATGCGAGGTGCTAAGGAAGATACCATCCGTCTTAAAGCCATTCTTAGAAAACCGATTGCTAGGGTAAATGTTCTGCTGTTGAACAGTAGCCGAATATCCAAGTACCGTGATGAACGACTTCAAGAGGTCAGCACAGGAACTGTTATACGGGAGCTAGCGTACTTCTCCTCCATCATCAATCACGCTAGACGAGAGTGGGACATCAATATCGCCAATCCCGTGCTGCTGGTTAGAAAACCGCCATCACCGCAAGGAAGAAATCGCATTTTGAGCCATGAAGAAGAAGTGAAGTTACTTCAGGCATGTGAACCAAAAGCAAACCGCAATATTTACACAAGACCATTCATCATTCTGGCGCTAGAGACAGCCATGCGCAGAGGCGAGCTGTTAAGCCTTCGCTGGGACAATATTGATTACTCCAAACGAACCGCTTTCCTACAATTAACCAAAAATGGTGATTCACGTACCGTACCCCTATCTATACGAGCTATGGAGGCGCTACAAGTGCTTCCCATAAGCATTGATGGAAGGGTGCTACCAATTAACTTTGCAGCGCTTGAGAATACCTTTAAACGGGCTAGAGAAAGAGCTAGCTTAAATAATTTAAGAATTCACGATTTACGACACACAGCGATTACACGACTTGCAGAAAAGCTACCCAATCTAATCGAACTGTCTGCGGTATCGGGACATCGCAGCATTGCTATGCTGAAACGCTACTACCACCCAAGAGCGGAAGATATTGCCAGAAAACTGGCATAAGATTGTCAGAGTCTAATTATTAAATATTAACCACTTAATAAAAGCCTGAATTGATTACCGTAAAACACAATACAGAAACACACGAATTTGAGACCCTTGACCAAACCATGGAATGGGCAAAGGCTATTGGTGAGTTTGTAACTATTGAATTTGATGGTAAACAGGTAGTAGGCATATTCGGTGCTGCTGGAGTTGTAGAGGGTAAATGCCCTGATGGTGTTGACTACTCGTGGAAGAAGCGAAGGAAATGAAAGACTATTACTCAATCTTAGGGGTTAGCAAAGATGCTGACGAGGTGGTAATTAAAGCGGCATATAAGGCTTTGGCTCAAAAGTACCATCCTGACAAGTCCCAATCAGAGACAGCTGCATCTAGTACCAAACTAATGAGTGATATTAATAAAGCCTACTCAGTTATTGGTAACCCAGTTAGTAAGCAAAAGTATGACCAAGAGCTACTTGGGAAAAGTGAATCGGAAGCAAAAATGAAGGCTGCCTCTACCCCTAAACCCAAGCAATCAGCTCCAGTCTATGTGCAGCATGAATCAGAGTCTAAGGAATCTCGCCTACTTACCATCATCTTTTGCCTAGCAATATGGGCAGCAGGTTTTTACTATATCTACGTAACTGTCATAAAGAATTAAATCTGCTCCTATTGACTTCGTTGCACAGAGTCTGTTATTGATATTTAGACCAGACCCGAGGAGATTGCCATGCAGGAAACATCAGTAATGTCGCAGCTTGAAGCCTTAGAGACAGAGAATTGCGTCCCAGTGCCTAAAGAGCCACCTTTAAATCCTGTTCTAGAGCATTTAAAGCAATCTACCTTTCAGCCAGACATCCATTCGTACATAACATTGGATGCAAAGGTCTATGAGAACAAGACTTATTGGCTGGAACTGCATGCAAAGTATTTCGATACAGAGATGGAGGTATGGTTGCACGATAGGCATGGAAGTCTAGATGAAGCCACTAAGTACCTCAGAAGCCTTAACAGGCTCACTGGAGACATGCTGGACTTCATTGGTAAACACAATCTGCGTAGCGAAATAGAACAGGCATGAGAGACAAGGAAGTATCCTCTCAAGTAACAATGTAGAAACACTTAATTAAGATAGATTTAAAGTCACTAAGGTGAAGATAAACCCTTATGGTTATTGGTTTCTATAGGAACTAAAGTCATCATTTAAATACAATCATTAAGGTAACTAAGCTCTAGCGTGTACACCCCTACTAAACCAGAGAAAATAGCTCTTTTAGAGGAAGAAAACAGTCGTCTTTTGACTGCTCAGCTCCTCAATCAGGAGCTTCCTCATAATGACGATTCAACCGCAATACAGCTGTATAAAGTAAGTGACGTAGGGCTGCGTAAGAGCCAGATAGGCAGGCTTTTAGATGAGCTACTACCCTTGGTCTGCAAGTCTGAGGAAAAGGCTCACAGAGACCTTTTTAGGCAGAATTTAAGGCATATTTTATTTGCTTTAGTAGCCTGTGTTTATAAGCAAGAATGGTTAGCCCTATCAATCAGAGATGTCCATTACAAGTCTGATGAAAGACTAGGTAAATTAGGCTTTAGTCGTAGACGAGTCAAGCGCATTATGGATGTCCTCATCGCTGAAGGCTATGCCACTTTAGGAAGGGCTGGCTACAAGCACTGGGGAGACCCATCACTAAGTAAATGTAGTCAATTCTTTGCTACTCCAAGGCTAATGGAGTACTTTGCTGGCTGTCTTTATGAATTCCAGTCAGAGATGGCATTAGAAAGCTACCACGTATTTAATGACTTTCCAGATGGCTCAATACCCAAATTAGAACTTTATGCCGAAAATGAAGCATTACTGAAGGAATATAACCAGTTTATGCAAGAGCATTGGTGGGCAAAAAAAGGAGCAACCACTCGTAGCTTTAGTCAGAACCTTCATCGTGGAGGCAGATTAAATAACTCATTTCAAACCATCGTCAATCGTCGCCTACCAATCAGAGAAAATACATTGTTAGATGGTGAGCGAATGGCGGAACCAGACTTCTCAGCAAACCATTTAAGGCTCTCTGCAGCCCTTTTGGGAGAGCAAATGCCTGATGACCCATACGATTTGATTACCGAAGCTACAGGAGCTACTAGGCAGCAAGCAAAGGGTTTTATTACAAGGGTTCTTGGTTGTAAAAATATTGGTCAAAAAGGCGGTCAAATCAAATCTTTATTCCAATCGAATAGAGATGAATTAACAGCCGATTTATACCGAAGTTTGCTGAGTGCTTTTTATAAAGAATATTCATGGTTAGAGTCGCAGGAAGTTTTTTACAACGACACTGGAGCAAGGATGCAGCTGTTAGAGGGTGAGATTGGTTTAAAAATGTTTCGCTGGGCTATTGATACCAATACGCCACTAATATCGGTACATGACAGTTATGCTTGCAAGTGGTATCACGAACAGCAGGTTTGGGGAGCAATGCAGACTTTTTGGACAGAAGTGGTGAATGAAAATCGCAATAAAAACTGACTACTGGATTATTTTTAGATTTATTATTTGATAGGATTGCATAAACTTTAAAATTTATAACTCAATTAAACTTTTATCTCTATCAACGGGAAATTAAGATGAAATTTCTGTCTCTTTGCATAATCGCAACCCTTACCGCATGTGCGGCACCCAGATACTCGGGTCCGGGTACATTTCAAGACTTTGCAAATGCACGATATCAATGCGTGCAAGAGACCTCAGCAAGGCAAAGCTCTGCCTTTGTTAATCAGTATGGCGGTGGTGCAAATTCAACGGTCATGCCAACTTGCTCAGCCTTTACTGCATGTTTAGCATCTAAAGGCTACTACGAAAACGCAAATGGTCAATTTGACCCCCAGCGTGCCGGAATCGTTGTTAGATGTAGATAGTATTTTTTAAATACTGAGCGCCTTATAAGACTCTTGTAGAGTATCTTAGTGCTGGCGGAAGGATGCCTAAGAAATGAATAAATTAAGAAATAATACTTATTAGAATTAATATAAAAAGGTCTTCCTATGCAGTTTGAACGTCAAAAAAAGCAAAATTTTTGGACTAACTATGCTGTACGGCTTATCTTAGAGTATGTCGTTATCTACTTAGTTCTAAAGATATTTCAAAGTAGTTACGACACCTCATCTCAGCTCGGAGAGGCATTATTAGGGTTAATTATTCTTAGCCTGTTAGAAATTGCCCTTGCACTGAAAAATTCTTTAATTCTTTATGTACTTTATAGATGGAAAGGCAAAGAAGAGGCTGTAGTCGACCTTTTAGCTTCTTTCAAAAAAGTAGGGCTGCCAAAGCCTGCTGAATATTACCTTGATGCAGATGGATATATTGAAGATGTCCTCAAGGACGAAGAGGCAACACAAGATGCTAAAAACTTTGTATCGTTGATTTTTGGAGTTCTTACCGCATACAGAGCAAATCAAATGATAGTAAGGGGTGCGCTTTATCAGTCTTGCTTGGAAGAGGCAATTAAACGTTATCAGGCTTCATTTCATTGATAGACTTATTTTTTGCGTGAAAAAGTAGATACATGCTCAAGCTACGATTAATTTATAGTCTGTGCTTTTCTATATTGCGACCATCCTTTTTAAGCATACAAATGTATGAACGCTCATTCCAGCGCTCATTGATTGCTGATGCATGAGAAATTGCCATATTTCTACAATTTGCCAATCCAGTAACAGAGCCAATTAGTCTCTCGTCTGCAGCATTCCCATCGGAGACATTTCTCCAGTAGTAAACATCATAAGTAGCCTTATTCTCGACATAGCTACAAGAAAATTTAGATGCATATTTTTCGCAGCCTGACTCATTTCCAAAAAGAAAAGATGCGGCATAGTAAATAACTACAGCAATTAGCCCAAGTTTTAAAAGTTCACTCATAACAGTTGCCAAATAAAAAAAAGATTACATTAGCTGTTAAGGACGCTAATAGCTGATGTGTTCATAGGGGTCATTTATTAGCTTTTGTATATTTACTAAGGTCTTTACATATATTCATATCTGATTTGTAGGCGCTTGAGAAAAAGTCACCTGTTCTATCAGAGCTATTCTTCATATCAGTAATATAAATATTTGAAATTCTATTAATCATGTCTATCGTGGTTTTTTGCCAATCCTCGATAGTCATATTTACTTTTGGATTTCTAGACTTTTGAATTGCCATATCAAGCTGCATTGAGCCATCCGCATATATAGCGCCTAACTCAGTCATTTCCTTACCAAGTTTTGATTCACCCATTTTTTCCATCATTACTAATCCTGTTACCGTATAAAGAGCGGAGCATCTCTTCATAGCGTAACTAACTCTTGTTCTGTCAGTTTGATAGTCAGGCGAGGAAACAATACTACTAAGCGGATTCATTTCTCCAGCAATCTTCTGACCAAATACAAGGGGTGAGAGGCAAATTAAAATAAGCGAAAAACAAAGTTTCAGCATAGATTGACCTAGTTTTGCTTAATTAGGATATTTTTGACAAGCTCACTTTGGCGCATACCCAATCCTATTACCTTTGTTATCAAAATAATTAACGACCCCAGAAGGCGCTTGAACTTGGTAACCCTGCCTATTTCCTTGATTATCGTAAACCCCATTTGTGCTATTGAAGTTCATCGGCGAGTTATTGAAGTTCATCGGTGAGTTATTGAAATTCATCGGAGAATTGTTGAAATTCATGGGTGAGTTCTCAAAATTCATGGGTGAATTGTTGAAATTGAGGCTTTGCTGGGCAAAAGCGCTTGTAGAAATAAGGCAGAAAGCAATTAAAAGAAATCGTTTCATTTTGAACTCCCTAAAACTTCATTGTGCTACTCTTTAGTTATGAAATCCATACTAATTGCAGCAGTTTTATCAACTTTTTTAGGTGCTGGGGTTCAGGCTCAATCAGAGCCAGTAAAGATGAGTAAATCTGGCATCTGTCATGCCCCAAACACGACCTATTACAACCAAACAAAGAATTACACCCCCTACAAGACTCTAAAAGAATGCCTAAATGCTGGCGGAAGGATGCCTAAGAAATGAAAAAGATTTTATTTGTTACTTTGCTTATCCCGTCTTTTGTGCAGGCTGGATTCTATACAGGGAATGAACTTAAAGAGCAGTGCAATAAACCAACTGGCTCGTATAACAGGGGGATATGCCATGGATACGTTTCGGCTGTAATTGACATAGGTGATAACATTCTTTTTTGCCTCCCAAGCAAGGTAACACTGGGGCAAATGTCTGATTTAGTTATAAAGTATATGAATGAAAATCCTGCTCAACTGCACAAGTCCGCAGACAGCATTACTGTTTCTGCAATTTCAATAGATTTTCCTTGTAAGAAGAGGTGAATTACTAGCCCCTACTATGCTCCAAGCGCGATTTATTACAACCAAACAAAAATATAGCCCTTACAAAATACTCTAAGAATGCCTAAATGCTTGTGGAAGGATGCCTAAGAAATGAAATTACTTTTATTAATCCCTTTTTTATTCATTTTCAAAACAGCATACGCTTATCAAGAAATAAATCTACTTTGTGATGTTGCTTATAAAAAAAATAGTAACAGAAACGAAGCATCACAAAAAATTAAAACTAGAGTCGAAGTTACGGCATATAAAGATGGAAATGTTTCCATTATTCCAGATTCTAATTTGTTAGCTAGTGCATCAACAATCAAAATAGATAATTTAATATCTGCTACAAATTTTTCAAATGCGTCTAAATGGGATGTAAGGCAAAAGACTATAAACCGCAATACAGGTGATACCTTAGAAGTTGGCATCATCATTGACAGAAATGCTGGCTCCATTACATATAGCGACGTATTTCAGTCGGGCAATAGCTATTTATCTTCTAGCGGTTTCGGTTTCTGTGAAAAAATAAATCCCAACGTTAAAAAATTCTAAATATGCTAAAAAATTATGTCCAGTCGAATCTTTGGTGAAACTCAAGGAATCACGGTCGGCACTACTTTTACAACAAGAAAAGAAGCGGCTGCCACTGGCGTTCATAAACCACTTCAAGCAGGTATATCAGGCTCGAAGGATGACGGAGCAGATTCAGTCGTTATTTCCGGGGGCTATGAGGACGATTCCGACTCGGGTGATGTAATCATCTATACGGGCGAAGGTGGGCAAGATGATAAAGGTCGCCAAATTGCGGACCAACAATTAGTTCGAGGAAATTTAGCATTAGCCAAAAGCGAAATTGATGGCTTACCAGTTCGAGTAATTCGTGGGGCGGACAAAAAGAATCCCTACGCCCCTGAGACTGGATATAGGTACGATGGTCTTTATTTGGTTGATAGCCACTGGCACGAGATAGGAAAAGCTGGATTCCTTGTGTATCGATTTAAGCTAGTTAAACTCGATTCATCACTGCCACCAAATAAGCTAACCAAAGAGCTTGATTTAATTTCTTTGTCGGCAGGAAGTGACAGCCCGAAAAGGGCTACAGCAACTTCTCAGCGAATCATTAGAGACTCAAAGCTAGGAAAAGAGATTAAGAGGCTCTATAACTACAAATGCCAAGTATGTTCAATTGAAATCCATACAAATGCAGGTCCGTATGCAGAAGCTGCTCATATTAAGCCCGTTGGGAAACCCCATAACGGTCCAGACCGTCCAGACAACTTACTATGCCTCTGTCCCAACCATCACTTAATGCTTGATAAGGGCGTTTATTTTATTAATGACGACTTATCTCTAGTAGGGATTGAGGGAAATCTGATTAAGCATGGGGAGCATGAAATCTCCATTGAGCATATCCGCTACCATAGGTTAATGTTTAACTAAATTACCTGGTTACTAAAGGTAAGTAAATTTCGATATTATTTTTTAAAACCTCTAAAAACCCATCTAGCCACAAAAAATATCACTGCTAAGACGATTAAGATTAGTTGATATGCAACTAATGCTATAGAGCCATAGATGAGACCTTGCTTAGACCCGTAGCTTCCCCAATTTTTTTCAAAGAGAGTATTAATATCTTCTTTGCTAATTGCTTGATTTGGTTTCCTTAACTCTAATAAGTCCTCCCAAAAGATTGATAATTGGCTACAAGGATTCGGATAAGCCAATTCTGGGAATTTTTTTGGGCTTTTGTTTGCGATTTCCCGACAGATTGGATTATTTAGCTCTCTAATTGCATCTTGATGGAATCCGTACCAAGTCATAGCCACTGCATTTGCCTGCTTTGCTTCTGAAAAATAGCTCCAGCCAAATACAATAGGCAAGCTAACTAACCACAGACGTAGTAATCCTTTTTTGAAATTCATATTCTTATTTTAATGTATTGCTAGTGTCAGAAATTGCTAATCAATGATTCTTGAATTTTTCAATTTTCTGTTTCTTTCTTCAAACTCGACCGATTGCTTAAATACCTCAAGTTCCTGCTCTTTCGCCTTGATTCTCTTAATTAGGTCTTTTCCTGTTTGAAGCTGAAAATCCTCGATTAAGGACTTTAGTGTCGGTTTAGCTTTCTTCGGGGAATCGCTCACGGGTCAACTCCACGGTATCAGGCTTATTTGAAGTAGCCCGTCTTAATGCGTTAGCAAGTATTTCTTGGCGGTATTGGGCTTGAGCAGCTTTATTATCTTGTTCATTAGTTGTCAGCTTTTGAGCGCTTACTCTTCCAGCGTATTCGAGGTTGTCCATGGGTTCAATTCTAGCTTTTCGTGTGCCTAAGTGCCTACAGCAATTTATCTTACTTATTCGCCTGATAGCCCCCCTGCCCATTTGAATAGCTTTAAATTTACGACACAAGCAAATGGTTTTAGGATATATTCTGTCCAAATGTTGTCCAAATAAACCCAAAGATTTGGTCAAGATTGAAGTTACCGGCGTTGAAATGGAAGCCCTCACCGCAGTCCAAGTCGCCCTTCTCACAATCTACGATATGTGCAAAGCGGTAGACCGTGGCATGGTGATGGGGGATGTGAAGCTCTTGGAGAAGAGTGGCGGGAAGAGTGGTACGTGGGTAGCGGCGAAGTAGTCTTTCCATAAAGCCTCTAACTTCAGTAAAAGCCCCCATTGGTAGTGGTTAAACACAATCTCGATACGCACGAATTCAACTCCTTAGATGAAGCCATGGCTTTTGCTAAAGAGTTAGGTGAATTTGTTACCATTAAATTTGATGGCAAAGAGGTAGTCGGTGTATTTGGCGCCACTGGGGTTACGGATGGAAAGTGCCCCGATGGAATCGATTATTCGTGGAAGAAACGACGCAAGTAATTTGGAGTGTGCGTACTTATAAGTGAAGTGGCGGCTAATCCTTTTTGGGAATAAGCCGCCAGTCCAAACTAAATTACTTCGAAGTACGGCATTCGGATGGCAGTAAAGGCTGCGGTAAATTGCTCATCGCCGAGCGACAGGACCAGCCCCCTGACCACGTTGCGCCTTCTGGTTTCGATAGATCCAGTGGTACCGGCATAGTTGCATCTGGGGAGTTCGTTGGAATTAGAACCAGGCTATTGCTTCCTTCTGGCGCAACCGTTCCCTGAAAATCAATCGCAATTGCACCGGATTGCAAAATTTCGATGTCCTTGACGCTACGCGTTGGCGCAAAACTAAAGGCTCCTTGGGTTGCATCACTCATGGGCGCTACGCCCCGACTAGCAAATGCTTCAGTTACAGCGAGTTTTGCGCTGGAAGATAAATTCATGCCCTCAATTACGCGACTGCGCGCAATGTAGTCTTGGTACTGTGGAACTGCAACGGCCACCAAAATTCCGATAATGGCGACAACCACCATCACCTCGATCAGGGTAAATCCGTTTTTCTCTGTGTTGCTGATAGCGTTCTCGTTGTGTAGTGTCATATCAATAAAAATCCCCTAGTGAATGGAGCTCAATGATCTATCAAAGAGCCCACTGACTAGGGGACTGACCGCATCAGATTGCTCTGATTAAGTGTACGACTTTACTGATTCTTAATGGGCCTTACTGGCTTTACGCTTCGCAATCTCGCCAACAATCATGACGCCCAGCGCGCCAATAATGCCAGAGATTAAGCCGTAGTCCTGAATGCCCTCGCCAAAGTGCTTGATCATGCCTGGGTCGGTCATCAGCATACCGCCTGCAATCCAGCCAAGCAATCCAGCGCCTGCCGTCACAATGATAGGGAAACGATCGATCAGGAATAACACGAGGCGGCTACCAGCAATAATGATCGGTACCGAAACGATTAAGCCAAAGACGATATAGCCAAATTGATGGGCTTGGTCGTCCACTTGTCCTGCGGCACCTGCAATCGCTAAGACGTTATCAAGACTCATGACCAAGTCAGCAACGATGATCGTTTTTACCGCTGCAAATAACTTATCTGGTGCCTCTAAGTCGTTTTCGTCGTGACCGCCGGCATCCGCCAAGAGCTTGTAACCAATCCACAGCAGCAGTAAAGCGCCTACTACCTTCAGATACGGAATTTGCAAGAGCGTCACCGCAAATATCGTTAAGACAATGCGCAAAGCAATCGCACCGGCTGTGCCCCATAAAATACCTGCGCGACGTTGGTTGGGGTGTAAGTTACGGCAGGCTAATGCAATGATCACCGCATTGTCACCACCCAGCAAAATATCAATCAAAATGATCTGCAAAACGACAGACCAATCTAACATTGCAAGAAATTCCATGTCATCCTCTAATAATTATTGTATGTTGAACAACTACTACGGGTAAAACAACTGCCTAAAACTAAATCATTGCCTTTAATAAGCTAGCCATCTCCGATGGATTGCGCGTAACCTTAAAGCCGCACTCTTCCATTACTGCCAATTTGGCATCCGCGGTATCCGCGCCACCCGAAATCAAAGCACCAGCATGACCCATGCGCTTTCCAGGAGGTGCTGTTACGCCAGCAATAAAGCCAACGATGGGTTTTTTCATATTGTCTTTGCACCAGAGGGCTGCTTCTGCCTCGTCTGGTCCACCGATTTCACCAATCATGATGACGGCATCGGTTTCAGGATCGTCATTGAACATGCGCATGATATCGATGTGCTTCAGACCATTGATTGGGTCGCCGCCGATACCGACTGCAGTCGACTGACCTAAACCAATCGCACTCAATTGACCAACGGCTTCGTAGGTCAAGGTGCCTGAACGGCTGACAACGCCAATGCGGCCTTTTTTATGAATGTGGCCTGGCATGATGCCGATCTTGATTTCATCGGGGGTGATGATGCCGGGGCAATTCGGGCCGAGCAACAATGTTTTCTTGCCGCCCTTGGCTTCTTTTTGTGCCATCTTGTTGCGTACTTCCAGCATATCGCGCACCGGAATGCCTTCGGTAATGCAGATCACAAAATCCAAATCGGCCTCAACCGCTTCCCAAATCGCAGCGGCGGCGCCTGGAGGTGGCACGTAGATAACCGATGCCGTTGCACCAGTTTGCTGGGCAGCTTCTTTTACCGTTCCGAAAATGGGAATGTTAAAAATCGACTCGCCTGCTTTTTTAGGATTGACGCCTGCTACGAAACAATTCTTTCCGTTTGCGTACTCTTGGCATTTCTCAGTATGAAACTGCCCGGTCTTACCGGTAATGCCTTGCGTAATTACTTTTGTATTTTTGTTAATCAAAATTGACATGGTGATTTCCTTGATTATTTCTGTTTTTTAGCCGCCGCAACCACTTTGGTTGCTGCTTCTGCCATGGAGTCGGCGCTGATGATCGGTAAGCCGGATTCAGCCAAAATCTTTTTGCCTAAATCTTCGTTCGTACCCTTCATGCGCACAACCAGTGGCACAGATAAATTCACTGCCTTACAGGCAGTCACCACGCCTTCGGCAATAACATCGCAGCGCATAATGCCGCCAAAGATATTGACCAAAATGGCTTCCACGCTCTTATTTTTGAGCATGATCTTAAATGCTTCCGTTACTTTTTCTGCCGTAGCGCCGCCACCGACGTCGAGGAAGTTGGCAGGCTGTCCGCCAAACAACTTAATCGTATCCATGGTGGCCATGGCAAGTCCGGCACCATTCACGAGGCAACCGATATTGCCGTCCAGAGAGATGTAGGCTAAATCAAATTTCGACGCTTCAATTTCAGCAGGGTCCTCTTCATCTTCATCGCGATACGCCACAATTTCAGGATGACGGAACAAGGCATTCGGATCAAAGTTAAATTTGGCATCCAAGGCTTTAATGTTGCCGTTGCCTTCCAAAATCAGCGGATTAATTTCCACTAAAGACGCATCGGTTTCCCAATAGGTCTTGTATAAGTTCTTAAAGACCTCGCGTGCTTTAGCCACGGATCCCTCAGGCACGCCAATGCCATGGGCAATGGTGTCGCACTGGGCATCGGTTAATCCAAGCAATGGATCCACAAATACCTTGATGATTTTTTCGGGCGAGTGCTCTGCCACTTCCTCAATATCCATGCCGCCTTCGCTGGAGGCCATGATGACGTTTTTCTGTGAGCCACGGTCGGTGACGATACTGAAGTAATACTCTTTTTTAATGTCAGCACCATCTTCAATCAGGAGTCGGCGGACTTTTTGTCCTTCGGGTCCGGTTTGATGAGTTTTGAGCTGCATACCCATAATTTCGCTGGCGTATTTTTTAACCTCATCCATGCTCTTGGCTAACTTGACGCCGCCGCCCTTACCGCGACCGCCCGCATGAATCTGCGCCTTAACCACCCACACTGGGCCACCCAGTTTTGCAGCCGCGTCCATTGCTTCTTCGACGCTATGCGCTGGAATGCCGTTCGGAACTGGCACATTAAATTGGCGCAGCAGCGCCTTACCCTGATACTCGTGAATTTTCATCGTTACTCCGGAAACTGTCTGTGGGTGCAGCCAATGGTTAATTAGGACCTATTTTGCCCTTCACCCTGATTTTGCTGATTTGACCGCAGTCAACTTAAAAAAATTAGGTTATTGGCAAACGTGTGTAAGTCTATCATTTTGCAGTGCGTCATTTGCCATTTTTGGCGCTATTCAGCCCCTTTTTGGCGCCCGCCAATGACCTTAGCGACGATTTCGGGGTTAAAGCCTTTGGAGACCAAAAAACGGTATTGCCTAGCCCGGATTTTCTGGTCATCGGCAATCCCATCGAATTTCCGTTCAAACAACTCTTTTGCTCGCTCAAATTCAGTATTTTTGAGTCCATCTAACAGCACTGCTGATGCTTCACTTGCGACACCGGCCCGCTGCAATTCGTCCTTTATTTTGCGCATCCCATAGCGCTCACTGCGCCGTCGCACTAACGCTTCCGCAAAGCGGGCATCGGATAACCAACCCCGCTTCTCAAAGTCATCCAATACCGCGGTAATTTGGACTTCATGCGATAGCGCTGGTGCATCTGTTTGACTGCGCTCTTGATCCTGATCCTGCGCGTTATGAGCGCGATCTGCTTTGGCTTTCAGGCTTAAGTAATCGCCTAGCTTTTTTACCAATTCGGCACGGCTGTGCTCGCGCTGCGATAAAAGGCGCAAAGCCCGAGCTTTGAGACTCGGGCTTTGTTTTTTAGGACTTACTGAATCAGGCATCAGCCGATTCAATCTCCGTATCGTCTACTGCATCTGTGATTGCAAGACCTGCTTTAACGCCCAGCTTGGCACGAATCTTGGCTTCGATGTCTTTCGCAATTTCAGGATTCTCTTTCAGAAAATCGCGAACATTATCTTTACCTTGACCAATGCGGTCGCCGTTATAGCTATACCAAGAACCAGACTTCTCTACGATATCGGCTTCGACACCCATATCGATTATTTCACCCTCACGTGAAATTCCTGCGCCGTACATGATGTCAAAAATGGCTTCGCGGAAAGGCGGTGAAACCTTGTTCTTAACAACCTTAACGCGGGTTTCGTTGCCAACTACCTCATCACCCTTTTTGATGCTACCAATACGGCGAATGTCTAAACGCATGGTGGCATAGAACTTCAATGCATTACCACCTGTGGTTGTTTCAGGGGAACCAAACATCACACCAATCTTCATGCGAATCTGGTTAATAAAGATCACCATGGAATTGGTGCGCTTGATTGTTCCCGTTAATTTGCGCAAGGCTTGGCTCATCAAACGCGCTTGCAGGCCAGGCAATGAATCGCCCATATCGCCTTCGATTTCGGCGCGCGGAACTAAGGCTGCTACCGAGTCAATAACGATTAAATCAATCGAACCCGAACGCACTAAGGCGTCTGCAATTTCGAGCGCCTGCTCACCAGTGTCTGGCTGAGAAATCAGCAAGTTGTTCACATCCACACCCAGGCGTGATGCGTATTGCACATCGAGCGCATGCTCTGCATCGATAAATGCACAGGTGCCGCCAATCTTTTGCATTTCGGCAATCGCATGCAATGTCAATGTGGTTTTTCCAGACGACTCTGGACCGTAAATTTCAATCACACGACCGCGCGCAAGGCCGCCGACTCCAAGGGCAATATCAAGACCCAAGGATCCGCTCGATACCACCTGAATGTCTTGGTTAATTTCAGCATCGCCCAAGCGCATGATGGAGCCCTTGCCGAACTGCTTTTCAATTTGCGCCAGCGCCGCTGATAAGGCTTTTTGCTTATCGCCACTCATGCCGTCAAATTCTGATGATGCTGATTTTTTCTTATCGTCCATTGCCATCTTTTGCTCTCCGCCTTTTTGTCTTTTGCCTTAAATTGGGGGTACAACCCGCCTCTTTGCACTACTGCTCTGCTGTCTGTATCAATCTGGGATCTACTGTATATAAAAACAGTACTTATTGCAAGCGCTGTTTATTTTGGCTTACTTTCTTGCTTACTGGATGGATGTCAGCGGCCTGTTGGCAGGCACTTTTCCTGACCACCAAAACAGCAATGGCATGGCAATAGCCCAAATTATTCCAAGCAAAACAAGGGCTTGCGTTTCATCACCCCATTGTGCGGCACCTAATTTAACCCCAGCCAAGTAGGATAAGGGGCCTGTAATCGCGCCCAAGATCGAGGCCAAGAGAAAACGTCCCTTCAGCCAGGACATCGACTCGTTGAGGGTGCACCCCAGAATGACCCACAGAGACCACATCCAAATGGGTGATAAGGCCGGTAAGAGCCCTTTTGACTCAAAAACCAGGCTGCCGGTATGCAATAGCAGGGTATCGGCGCCAATTCCGAAGAGGCCTATTTTGAGAAGTAACACGCCCTCCTGGATGCGGTCGCTGGATTGCCACAGATGAAAGGTTGCAATCGCCGCACAAAAAAGGACCGCTAGCGTGACATAGCCATGGGCCGCGCCCAAAATGCAGGCAAACCACCCGAGCTGGAACAAAACAAAGTTAATCAATTTACGCACAGCGTGACTCAGCAGATCTGCTTAGCGCTTATAAAAAGCCAAGGTAACTTCGCCCAAGTAAATACCAAACTTGCTCATTTGCGCGCGATTGATCATGACCTTATCGTCCATCAAATACATCCAGTCATCGAATTGGACGTTATAAACGGTGCCGTCGACTGGCAAGGCCAAGGTGTATTTCCAGTTCAATGCATTGCCTGCCATCAGACCAGTAGCCGAACCAACGACATCGTCTGCGGTTCCGGTAAACACACCTGGCGCTGTTTCGGTCAAGGTCCAAATGCGTTTTTGGGTTGTGCCGTCTGAATAGAAAAAGTCTTCGTCTAGCGTGCCAACACGCTTACCGTCTTTGACCACCCAGCTGGCTTTCATAACCACCTTAAAGCGCTTCACCACCTCATTGCTGCGATTGGTAAAGATGCCATAGGCGTCAATCGTGCCATTGAAATAACTTGTGAGATCGAGCGTGGGCTTCTCTTTGGCGTACATCGACACCTGAGGAGAAGAGCAGCCGCCCAAGATCAAAAGGGTAGCCAGGCAAAGTAAAGCGGGACGGAATAGGGATTTCATCGGGAGGGCTCACACGTTGGGGCAATAATTAAAGGGGCGCACGCTTGGCCAATCAAGGCTGTTCTCAACTTAGGAGCGGCGGTTTTGGGATCAAGCCAAATGGAAAAAAATGCCCTGGCAAAATCATCGCCAGCAATTTCACCGACCGACTTGCCGTTGTGCAAAAAGACCGTGCCGCGCCCGGGGACATGAATCGCAGTCAACGAACTACCCGAGACCACATCGGGAAAAATCCCATCCAGTTTCTTTCCCCATGTATTGCGGTTGGCTTCGCTAACACCGAGGCGTTGCATTTCGTCGATGGTGCGCTTCGTAATATCGGACCCCTTGAGTGAGCGCAAGTAATTGAGGTCCAAAGCAAAGCCAGTTTGACCCCGCTGATCGCCGACATAAAGACGTGCGTCGTAGACATCAAAGCCCCAAAATGTCATGCGACCTTGGCCCTGCAACTGCAAACCCTTCACATAGGGATCGAGTGACTCTTTAGCGTGCGCGGGGCCATTTGCGGCCAACGAAATCAGCAAAACGATCATCCCACAGAGGAAAGTCGCCATGCGCGGCAATACAGAGATGGTATTGAATTGGTTCATCATTCAAGCATATCGAAATTTTACGGATTCTGCTTACAATAGCTCATCCGCATTTCGGCATAAAGCCCGATGCACTGACGAACGAAAGCACGCAATGGCACTCAAATTAGGCTACAAAGAATTAATCGCTGATGCGATGAGCAAAATTGAAACCCTCGAATTAGAGCAAGCAAAAGCCCTACTTGACGATCCGGACACCCTCTTTGTGGATATACGCGATGTACGTGAACTGGAGCGCGAAGGCATGATTCCCAACGCATTTCATGCGCCACGCGGCATGCTCGAATTTTGGGTTGATCCAGATAGCCCCTATTACAAGCCCGAGCTGGGCTCTGGCAAGCGCTTACTGTTGTATTGCGGATCCGCATGGCGTTCCGCCCTGGCAGCAGAAGTACTCGGCCGCATGGGCGTTCCAAACGTATGCCATGTAGCAGGCGGCTTTTCAGCCTGGAAAAAAGCTGAACTCCCCATTGCCCAAAAGCCAAGCAAGTCCCACCCAGCCTAAGAACCACTCCACCCCATTAAACAGCCCACCCACTTGGGCTGTTTTCGTATGGAAAAGTCCCCTTGAAATTCCCTACAATGCCCTCTTATCTTAGGGTGTCCATTTAATCTTCCCTAGTTCGAAAGAGGTTATTCATAATGACTACGACAAAAGAAACCTTGGGCTTTCAAGCCGAAGTAAAGCAATTACTGCAACTCATGATTCATTCCTTGTATTCCAACAAGGAAATTTTCTTGCGTGAGCTCATCTCCAATGCATCGGATGCAGCGGATAAATTACGCTTTGAAGCCATGACCCACCCCGATTGGTATGAATCCAATCCAGACTTAGCAATTCAAATTGAATTAGATAAGGCGGCGCGCACCCTCACCATTTCCGATAATGGCATTGGCATGAGCCGCGATGAAGTGATTAGCAATCTGGGTACGATTGCTAAATCCGGTACCAAAGAATTTTTCTCTAAACTCTCGGGCGATCAACAAAAAGACGCCGCCCTGATTGGTCAGTTTGGTGTTGGCTTTTACTCTGCATTCATTGTTGCCGACCGCATTACCGTTGAAACCCGCAGGGCTGGACTACCCGCCAGCGACGGCATTCGTTGGGAGTCAGATGGCTCTGGCGAATTCACCGTCGAATCCATTAACCGGCCTGAGCGTGGAACCTCCATCATCTTGCATCTACGCGAAGGTGAAGATGACTTCCTGTCGTCCTATCAGCTCAAGTCCATCATTCGCAAATACTCCGATCACATTTCCTTGCCAATTCAGATGCGCAAGGAAGAATGGGATGAGGAGAAAAAAGAGCAGGTACTCAAAGAAGAATTTGAGGCCATCAATCAAGCGAGCGCTTTATGGTCTCGCTCCAAATCCGAAGTCAGTGAAGAGCAATACACCGAGTTTTATAAACACCTCTCGCACGACTATGAAGGCCCCTTGTGCTATTCGCATAACCGCGTAGAGGGCCGCAGTGAATTTACACAACTGCTGTACGTACCAGCACATGCACCATTTGATTTATGGGATCGCAATAAGCGCGGTGGCATCCAGCTGTATGTCAAACGGGTTTTCATCATGGATGATGCCGAACAATTGATGCCAACCTACCTGCGTTTTGTGACCGGCGTGATTGACTCGACCGACTTACCACTCAATGTCTCGCGCGAAATTCTGCAAGAATCACGCGACGTTAAGGTCATTCGTGAGAGTTCAACCAAGCGCGTACTCAGCATGCTGGAAGAATTAGCGAACAGCGAAGATACCGCTAAGCTAGAAAAGTACCGTACTTTCTGGACTGAATTTGGCCAGGTACTGAAGGAGGGCATTGGCGAGGACCAAGGCAATCAGGAGCGCCTAGCGAAGCTCTTGCGCTTTGCCAGCACCCATAGCGATACCGCCGAACAAACAACGTCACTGTCGGATTACATCGGGCGCATGAAAGAAGGCCAAGACGCGATTTTTTACGTTACCGGCGAAACGTTCAATGCCGCCAAAAACAGTCCGCACCTCGAGATCTTCCGCAAAAAAGGCGTCGAAGTCTTGTTGCTCTCGGACCGAGTGGACGAGTGGATGTTGTCCTTTATGCCCGAGTTTGAAGGCAAAAAACTGACCTCGGTTGCCAAGGGAGGGCTGGATCTAGGCCAGCTCGCCGACGAAGCAGAAAAGAAAGAACAAGAGTCGACCGAAAAAGAATTTAAAGATCTACTGGAAAAAATGAAGGCAGCTTTAAGTGATAAAGCAAAAGATGTGCGCGTGACCTTCCGCTTAACCGATTCACCGGCCTGCCTCGTTGCTGATGAAAACGAACTCTCGGGCAATCTATTGCGCATGCTCAAAGCAGCCGGCCAAGAAGCGCCCAGCACCAAACCCATTTTAGAAATCAACCCTGAACATCCCTTGGTGTTAAAGATCAAGTACGATGATGCTGCATTTGACGAGTGGGCTAATTTGCTGTTTGATCAAGCTTTGCTTGCAGAGGGTGGTCACTTAAGTGATCCAGCCAGTTTTGTAAAACGCATGAATAAAATGTTACTAGGCTAAAACACCATGAGAAAAGTAGAAACGCAATTTGGCAGCGGCGCATACGACCAAAGCATTGCCGTTGGCTCACATCACCTCGTATCCGACATCGACGCTTCAAAGGGTGGCAGTGATGGCGGCCCATCGCCCCACGAATACCTTGCTGCTGCCCTCGCAAGCTGCACCGGCATGACTCTCAAAATGTATGCCGGTCGCAAAAGCTGGGGGCTTGAGAACGCGATTGTGACGGTCGACATTAGCCGCACCGATGAGGTCGAACGCTTTACACGCACGATTACCCTCGTTGGTAATTTAGATGCAGAGCAAACTGCGCGCCTAATGGATATTGCTGATAAGTGCCCAGTCCACAAAGCACTGATTGGCACGATTGCGATTGACACCCAGCTTGTGCCGTAGCGCAAGCCGGGCTTGATGCCGCTAAGCGACTAGTCTTACTTCGAGGTGCTTGAGGATCCTGAGCTGGAACTGGATGCCGGCTTTCCTGCTTTACCAGCTTGATAGCCTTGGTTGTATTGCGCTTGCTTTTCTTTCTCATAGGCATCGTAAACATAGCCCGATGCCGCGCCCACTGCTGCGCCGCCAACCGCACCCCAAATGGGATTGCCGTGGAAAATCGCAGTGCCCACAGCACCCGCCGCAGCACCAATGGAAGCACCGGAGAGGGTGCGTTGCTCTGTGTTACTCATATTCGAGCACCCTGCAGCTAGAAATACAACTGAACTAATAGCAATAATTTTTTTCATGGATAGAGCTCCTTCAAACAGGCATTGAGTGGATTAACGTGCGCAGGGAAAGCGAACGGTCAAGAAACGCAAAAAGGTCCCCGAAGCAGGGCCACTAGCTGCTGGCGGATTGTCTTGAACCCACTGCATATAGCCTGCAATCACCTCATCGCGGGTTGGTGCAGGCTGCTTAATGCAAATATTTGACTTTGATGTTTTTGGATTACGGGTTGCCAAGTAGGTGTCATAAATTGCCGTGACATAGCCAACGCAAAAACTACGCGACTCTGGGCTGGCAGGTGTTTTGCACACGTTGACCAACTCTTGGGTGCTGAGCACCGGAATTTTCTCTTGGGCTTGGGCAGCGCCGGAGAATGCAAAAACAGCAAAAATAGCTGGAATCAGTTTTTTCATGGCTTCTCTCTTAGGTGAATATCACTCCATCATAAACCAAGCTAAACCGCATCTTGCACTATTCCGGTGCAAAAATTGCCAAGAATCCCCATGCCATTCCCCATAATGTGGCATCAATTAAAAGGATAGGCCATGGATTCGTTTAAGACCGGTAGTGATGCGTTATTTATTTTGATGGGCGCCATTATGGTGCTGGCTATGCACGCAGGCTTTGCATTTTTAGAGCTGGGTACGGTGCGCAAGAAAAACCAAGTCAATGCGCTAGTCAAAATCCTAGTTGATTTTGCTGTCTCCACCATTGCTTACTTCTTCATTGGCTACAGCATTGCATACGGCGTCAACTTCTTTTCAGGCGCAGAAGTCCTGGCCCAGAAAAATGGGTATGAGTTAGTTAAATTCTTTTTCTTGCTCACCTTCGCTGCGGCAATTCCGGCGATTGTTTCTGGCGGTATCGCTGAGCGCGCGAAGTTTAATCCCCAATTGATTGCGACTTTTTTACTCGTTGGTTTTATTTACCCTTTCTTTGAGGGCATTACGTGGAATCAACATTACGGCATCCAGGCTTGGATCAAAGAGTTGACGGGCGAAGAGTTCCATGATTTTGCAGGCTCCATCGTCGTTCATGCGATGGGCGGTTGGATTGCCCTACCGGCCATTCTTCTCCTTGGCGCGCGCCGTGGTCGCTACACCAAAGACGGCAACGTCTCTGCGCACCCACCTTCCAACATTCCATTTTTAGCACTGGGTGCTTGGATTTTGGCGGTGGGTTGGTTTGGCTTCAATGTCATGAGCGCGCAAACCATTGATAAGATCAGTGGCCTGGTTGCCCTTAATTCCTTAATGGCCATGGTCGGCGGTACTTTGTCTGCCTGGCTGATTGGTAAAAACGATCCGGGCTTTTCGTATAACGGCCCCTTGGCTGGCTTGGTTGCAGTCTGCGCTGGCTCGGACCTGATGCATCCCTTGGGCTCCTTAATCGTTGGCCTGGTTGCGGGCGCTTTGTTTGTATACACCTTTACGCTCGCGCAAAACCGCTGGAAGATCGACGATGTGCTTGGAGTCTGGCCATTGCATGGCTTATGCGGCCTTTGGGGCGGCATCGCGGCTGGCATCTTTGGCACAACCGCACTTGGCGGGCTGGGCGGCATCTCCCTTGCAGGTCAGCTGATTGGAAGCTTCCTAGGGGTCAGCATTGCTCTGGTCGGTGGCTTTGTGGTTTATGGCCTACTCAAATTGGTGATGGGCATCCGCCTATCGCAAGAAGAAGAGTTCGATGGGGCAGATTTAAGCATTCACCGGATTTCCTCTACCCCCGATCGCGAATCCAACTGGTAAAAGGTATCGCAGCCATGTCCAAATAGCCTATCTATAATGAGGCATGGCTATTTATGAACTCGATGGTATTGCTCCCCAATTAGGGGAAGGCGCTTTTGTGGCGGACAGTGCTGAGGTAATTGGGCATGTCCGCTTAGGCAAAAACGCCAGCGTCTGGTCAAAGACCGTCGTGCGCGGTGACAACGACCAAGTCATTATTGGCGACGAGAGCAATGTGCAAGACGCTTCGGTCCTGCACTCCGATCCTGGATTTCCACTCATTATTGGTAAGCGGGTCTCCATTGGCCACAAAGTCATGCTCCATGGCTGCACGATTGGTGATGGCACTTTAATTGGTATTGGAGCAATCGTGCTGAACGGCGCGAAGATTGGTAAGCACTGCTTAGTCGGCGCCGGCGCCCTCGTCACCGAAGGTAAAGAGTTTCCGGATGGCTCCATGATTTTGGGCTCACCTGCCAAAGCAGTAAAACAACTCAGCCCAGAACACATTCAGAATATTGAACGCATTGCAGATCATTATGTTGAAAATGCTACGCGCTTTCGGGCTGGCTTAAAAAAGATCGGCTAAGTTACTTTGCTACCTGTCCTCAGTGTTGTCGTTCCGGTTTTTGCGCTGATTCTGGCTGGGTTTATTGCCGGCAAGACCGGTAAGCTCGGCCCCAACGCCTCTGCCGAAATCAATCGCTTTGTCGTCTGGCTAGCACTGCCCGCACAACTCTTTACCTTCACCGCCAATAGTGATTGGCAAACTCTGTGGCAACCGGGTTTCATCATCGCCTTCAGTGCAGGGTGTTTTGCGGTGTACATCGCACTGCTGCTGTACCGCTGGTATCACACGCGCGATTGGGTGGCGGCTAGCTTTACGGGATTAAGTGGCTCGTACGCCAACACTGGCTACATGGGCATCCCACTTTGCCTCTTAGCTTTGGGAGACTCCGGTTTAGCGCCCGCTGTCATTGCAACCTTAGTGGTTGTCTGCGGCCTATTCGGCCTAGCGATTGTGTTTATTGAATTCGGCAAACAATCCCATAAGCCCTGGTACGAAATCATCGCGATTGTTTTAGGTTCACTTGTAAAAAATCCCTTATTGGTCGCGCCGATTGCGGGGGCAGCATGGTCTGCGAGCGGACTGCAGATGGTTGAACCCGCTCAGCAGTTTTTATCCTTCCTAGCCGCAGCAGCGAGCCCCTGCGCTCTGGTTTCGATTGGCCTCTTCTTGATGCAAAAGAGCGAGGGCAAAGTCAGCGGGGTCTGGAGCCTAACGTTCATCAAGTTAATCGTGCAACCTGGAGTGGCTTGGCTAGTTGCAGGCCCTATTCTCGGCCTACCTTTATTTTGGGTTCAGGCTGCCGTACTCATGAGTGCCCTGCCCACAGGCACCGGTCCATTTATGCTGGCGCAGTATTACCAAGCCGATGGCTCCGCAATCTCACGCATCGTTTTACAAACCACGCTGGGCTCAATCGTGACGCTGTCTATGATCATCTGGTGGATCAATCAGACTGCCTAAGCGGTAAAACTAAAACGCGGGATTAGCACCCTCGGCATCGATTTGTTTTTCCCAAGAAGCATCGACGAAGGCTGGCAGTGTCATGCACTCCTGAAAAATACCCATCAAGCGCGGATAGAGCGCGACATCCATCTTGGCATCCAGTGCATTAAAGAGCTGTGGCACCAAACAAATATCGGCTAGCGTGACTTGATCACCGTAACAAAAACGCCCTGATCGCGAATCCCTGCTGATCTGTGCCTCAAGACCGGCAAGGCCTGTCGCAACCCAGTGCCGATACCACGTGCTGCGCGCCTCTTCGCTGACTTCCAATTGACGAACCAGATAGCGTGACACCCGCAGATTATTAATGGGGTGAATATCGGCAGCAATATCCAAAGCCAAGGCCCGCACCCAAGCGCGATCCACTGGATTGCTCGGCAGCAGTGATGGCTTGGGATAGGCCTCGTCCAAGTACTCCACAATCGCAAGCGATTGATGGATCCGCACATCGCCCTCTTCATAGAGCGGAATCAAGCGATTGGGATTTTTCTCGCCATACTCCGGCTGCAGCTGATCGCCACCTTTTTTAGTGAGGTGCGTAGCAATGGTGTCGTAATCAATACCCTTAAGGTTCAGGGCGATGCGAACCCGAAAGGCTGCCGAGCTACGCCAAAAACTATAGAGACGGGGTTTCATAGAAAGTAGTTCGCAAAGAAAATGAAAAAATTAACGTGAGCGTGTAATAAAGCGCTTGGGTACGCGCAAGTTCCAATGAATCGCGGCTGCTCTAAAACCAAAGATGAGTAGCATGCAGGCAATCGCGCCTTGCGTTGTATAGGAAGGGGCGTATTCCAAAATCAAGACGTACACAATGCAGCCAAGCGACACCGGAATGGCATAGAGCTCGTGCGACATCAAGAGGTTCTTTCTACCGGCCAGCATATCGCGAATGAGACCCCCGCCAATCGCGGTAATCACACCCAGGATCACTGGCGCGAGCGGTAAACCGAAATCCATATTCCAGGCTTTATCAGCCCCTTGAATGCCAAACAAAGCCGCGCCGAATCCATCCAAATACAGCATCCAGCGATAAATCTGTGGCTGAGTAAAAAAAGCTTCCAAGTAGAAGGCGATGGCGCTAGCCGCCAAGGCTACCCACAAATAAATCGGTAGGCTTGCCCAAAAAACTGGGGTTTCTAAAATCAGGTCGCGCACCGTACCGCCACCAATTGCGGTGATTAATCCCAATACCATCACGCCAAATAAATCCACGCCACGATCGGCAATCGCCAGTACGCCAGTGACTGCAAATGCAATCGTTGCAATGATGCCAATCCAAAAACTGAGGTTTTCCATAGGGTGCAGTCTAAAGCACTTCGTTGCTACTGCCGATTTTTAGGCAATAAAAAACCCGCTCCGAAGAGCGGGTTCGTCAACGACTAAGATTGCTCTTGGTCATTTAATACGCAAATTAACTGGATTGCGTATTCATCGTATCGCCCCTGAGGGTTGGATAACGAACGTGGTCGATCAGGTCTTGAATATCTTTACGTGGGGCTGGGGTTACCAAACTCACTAAGATAATCGCAGCAAAACCGAGTGGTACGCCAAATACACCGGCAGAAATTGGCGCAATACCGTACCAAAGTTCAACAGGTGAAGTTACGCCGAATACACCGCGCATCCATGGCTGAGTTGTGATCATATAGTACAAGGTAATACCCAAACCAAGCACCATACCAACGCAAGCACCCGCTTTGTTCGCACGCTTCCAGAAAATACCAAGGGTAAGTGCTGGGAAGAACGCTGCAGCAGCAAAGGAGAACGCCGCGCCAACCAAGAACAAGATGTCAGCTGGTTTCTGAGCAGCAACATACGCCGCTGCCAGAGCAACCAATACCAACAATGCTTTGGAAATTGCAACACGACGGCTTGCAGGTGCATTTGGGTCGATCATTTTGTAGTACAGGTCATGTGACAGTGCGTTAGCAATAGTCAACAGGAGTCCGTCAGCAGTCGACAGCGCAGCAGCCAAACCACCCGCTGCCACCATGCCGGAGATCACGTATGGCAAGCCACCGATTTCTGGGGTTGCCAGAACGATGATGTCGCCACCAATGGTCATTTCAGCCAACTGGAAAATACCGTCTTTATTGATGTCAGCAACGGACAATAAAGCAGGATCTACCTTGGACCATGATGAAATCCAGGCCGGCAACTGATCAAATGGCGTTCCGACGAGCACTGTAAAGACCTCGTACTTCACCAACACTGCCAAAGCAGGCGCTGTGAAATACAGCAAGAAGATGAAGAACAAGGACCATGTCACCGACTCACGCGCTTGTTTTACCGACGGAGTCGTGTAAAAACGCATCAGAATGTGTGGCAATGCCGCTGTACCCACCATCAAACAGAAGATCAAAGCTAAGAAGTTACGACGTGAGGTATCGAAAGCCGTACGGGCCTTTTCATCACCTGCAGGGTCGCCAGCAAACTGCTGTGCATGGCGTGGCATACCAGCAAGCGGAGCTGAACGGGTAGTTGCCCCGGCTCGTTGTGCTGTCCACGCTTTTTTCGCAGCTTCTGCATCCTTTGGAACTGCAGCCAAGGCTTTTTCAGCTGCGGCGATTTCTGGTGCAGGTGCATTTGCAGCCTTCAAATCAGCAACCTTTTGCTCGGCAGCTGCTTTATCGGCAGCCAATGCAGCAGGAACGTCTTTCAGCTTTTCTCCAAGTGCGTCAGCACGTGCTTTGAAAATCGCACGAACTTCGAGCTCTTTTGGATCCTTGATCAGTTCAGCTTCTTTGGCGGTCACTTTTTCAAGCTGTGGGCCGTAAGCAAACTGAGGTATAGGATTGCCAGTTTGCTTAACGGATAACCAAACCACTGGAATCATGTAAGCAATGATCAAGATGATGTACTGCGCAACTTGTGTCCAAGTAACCGCACGCATACCACCCAAGAAAGAGCAAACCAAAATACCAGCCAAGCCTAAGAAAATACCGATCTCAAATGGCACACCAGCCAAACGGGTTGTAATCAAACCAACGCCATAAATCTGGGCAACCACATAGGTGAACGAGACCAAAATCGCAGCAAGGATTCCGAGGAAACGGGGCAGGTTGCCGTCATAGCGCGCGCCCAAGAAGTCTGGGATGGTGAACTGACCGAACTTACGCAAGTAAGGAGCCAGGAACAACGCTACTAAACAGTAACCGCCGGTCCAGCCCATGATGAAGGCCAAGCCGCCGTAACCGGTCAAGTACAAAGTACCTGCCATACCGATAAACGACGCAGCCGACATCCAGTCGGAACCAGTTGCCATACCGTTGTACATCGCAGGTACGCGTCGACCAGCTACATAGTATTCGGCCGCGTCATTGGTACGGCTCATTACGCCAATACCAGCGTAGAGCAATACCGTTGCGCCTAAGAATACGTAACCAATCATTGCACGGCCTAAGCCCATTTGCTCCGCAATACCCAAGAGGAGCACAAACGTTAAAAAGCCGAGGGTGTAATAGGTATAAATCTTGTTTAGACCTTTTTTGAAGTCGGCATTACTTCCGCCGCCGCCAAACATACTGCCATCTCCGCCACTAGGTGTCATTCCAGCCATGATTAGTCCTCCTCCACTTCAGCGCAATCGTATTCTTTGTCAAGGTTGTTCATGTAGTGCGCGTAGTAGGCAATGATCAGAACATAAGTCACTAAAGCGCCTTGTGCACCGACCCAAAAACTAAACGGCCATCCAAAAAAATTAAAGCTTAAATCACGGGCGTAATAGCCCACAACAAAGGTCACGATGAACCAGATGGCTAACAGAATTGCTGTCATCCGTAGGTTCTTAGACCAATATTGTTTATGCGATTCTGTTAATTGCATAACAGTTTCTCCTTTAGTTAAAAAAATACATCTACTACTAATGCACTACTTAATACACACTACTAAAAACCACTAAACACCTAGACCGGTTTCCCGCTCCAACTGCTTAGCAAATTTGGGTTCAAATTCTTTGAGGTGACGAATAATTTTGGTGGCTTCTTCGGGCTGGTTGCGCTCGGCATACACCCGGGCCAGCTGGTACCACGCATAGGGGCTCATCGGCTGCAATTTGGTATTTTTCTTCAGGGCCTTGATAGCCTCGTCAAATCGCTGTAGCTGAATGAGTACCAAGCCAAGTCCATACCAGGCTTGGTCTAAATTTTCATTGAGCTTAATGGCTTGGCGAAAGCTATGTTCCGCATCCTGAACCTGCCCCATCTCTTCTTGTAAGAAGCCTAGGTTGTACCAAATGGCTTCAGAAACATCAGGCTTGAGTGTCAAGCGCTTGTAGTCCGCAATCGCACCCGCCTTATCCCCATGCTGGGTCTTCATATAAGCCAGGCTAGTTATGACGTAGTCGTCATGCGGAAAGCGGCGATTCATTTCCTCAAATACATCCATTGCTTGATTTTTTAAACCAAAGGTGATTAATGCACTTGCGCGCCACTTCAGTAAGTACCAATCGAGATTGCGTTTGTTTACTGGCATATTTCAATCCCGATGGAGATGCAGTGTTCGATCTTCGCTATGGTCACCGCAATATAGAGAACGCTAACAACGCAAAAAGCAACAAATGGAACTTGCCTGTCGAGAATCTGCTTGGGCGAAATGAAACGCGCAAGTAGAGTCCATGGCTTATTAATAATGCCGATCAATTGGTAGAACAAATTGGTGTCGCGCTTTTGTCCAGCCAATACATAAAGCAAGCCTTGGCCAATCAGACCCAAGCCGCCGATGTACAAAATCAACTGAGCGATATTCAAAAATAAAAGCACTAAAAATCCTAAAAGTTACATTCCGACTCGGAACGCTTAGAAGTACAAGGATTATGGTGCTTATGGCAGGGTCGCCAAATCGGGGCTTTCCCCTATAAAACCGTGAAAAAATGAGGGTTTTAGAACTGGCTTAGCGCGGAATCCAGTTCGCCTGACGGGCAATATTCCGCAAGGATGGCCATGACCTGCCTTCCCGCTTTAAATAGGGCCAGAGGCGCATCAGGAGCTCAGCGGTGGCAAATGTGTCCGCGGCAGCTTGGTGGCGCACGGCGCACTCAATCCCAAAATACCCCAGCCAATCGTCTAATGCACGCAAACTAGGGTTTACCCCCGTAATCTTTGCTAAGGGCTCGATGTCGAGCCATTCATTGTGAAGTGGCTTTAGACCAGCCAATGCATAAGCGCGATTCAGCATCGCCTCATCAAATGCCGAATGAAAGGCGAGCAATGGGCAATTACCGACCCAAGCCCGGAACTCCTCTAAGACTTCAATCGGAGGTCTGCCATCGGCCTGCGCCTGAGCGCCAATGTGGTGAACCAAAATATTGTCTTTGCTGCTGGGCAAATCTTGTTTGAGGACAGCCTCATAGCTATCGCCAATCACAATGGCGATGCGCTCAAAATCCGGGCTCACGTCCAGCGCCACCGCAGCAATTGCCAAAAGACGATCAGAGTGGGGGTTAAGGCCGCTGGTTTCCACATCGAGCACAATCCAGCGGCGCACTTCGGGCCGCTTCCTTTTAAAAAGAGATTGCAAGCCATCAAAGAAACTAGCGAACATAATCCAGCTGCAAATGTTGCTGCAAAGCGCGCACCTTGAGTAGCGACTCTTTGAGGATGCTGCGATCCACTGAGTTCAGCTGCTTGATATCAATCGTATTAGGGTTGCCCTTAATCGTGGTCTCGCTAATTTGCACGGCGAGGCGCTGGGTTTGTAAAAACTCAAATGCCGTAATCCAAGCGGCGCTTTCTGCTTCAGGGACATTGAGCGCATGACCCACCGCAGCCAAACGCTCCCGCGTATTAACCGCCTCAATACCATGCGCTAGAGAATAAATACGCGCCGCATCGACCATCAATGCAGTGCCTTGCAATTTCAGATCGATGATTTCTTGACCATCGATCTCAGTCGGCTCAATCGCGCCAAGCCAATTCAGCGGCACCCGTGAATTTAAGGCATTTTCGGCCAGCAATTTAATAAAGCGCGGTATGGCCGCGGCTTTTACGCGTACTAGCTCTTTTAACGGAATCAATAAATCAGCATTGCCAGCAAGCGCACGGAGATCAAAAAAGATGCTGGCTTTTAACAAGTCTTCTGGATTGCCTTGTTCGATCCAACGATCAAAACGATTAAGCCATTCTTGCTGCGATAAACAAAGCTCTGGATTGCTGGCCATGATGTTGCCTTTGCACAGCGGATATCCGCAAGCATCGAGGGCTTCATTCACTTCCCGAGCGAACCGAAGATAAATCACACGCTGTGCCTCATCCTCCCCATCGGCATATACCAAGGCATTGTCTTGATCGGTTGCAATGGTTTGCTCACTTCGCCCCTCGGAGCCCAAGGCAATCCAGGCAAAGCGACTACGGTTCAATTGGTAGCGCTCGGCAGTTAAGGTAATCAGCTGCTCGGTCAGCACATCATTTAAGTGACTAATCAGGGCTGTGAGTTGGCGGGCCTGAACACCCTGCCCCAAAAGATTACGTGCAAAGGTCCGAATGTCATTGGCGCATTTTTTCAAACCCTGCAGATCATCGGCAGCACGAATAGCGCTACTGATATTACTGAGTGATAAACGCTGCAAGGAAAACAAATCCCGCTCTGAAATAATTCCAACTAAACGGCCGCGATCCAAAATCGGTAAGTGGCGAATGTTAAAACGCGACATCAATAGGCCGGCCATCTCAGCTGTATCGTCGACACTTAAGGTTTTTACTCCGGTTGACATCACACTTGAAATGGGTGTGTTGAGATCTAAATTGCTCAGGGTCACACGTGACAAGACGTCGTAGCGGGTCAAGATGCCGACGATGGTTTGCTCATCCTCGCAAACCAGAATCGACCCGACTTTTCTCTCGTGGATTAATGTGAGTGCTTCACGCAGAGGGGTATTGGGGCTAGTGGTTAGCGGCTTTTTTAAGCGCAAATCACCTAGGCGACTTTCCAAGGATTGTTCTGCTAGAGCCTGTGAGGCAAAGGAGTTGCGCAAGGCCGTTCGGGATTCTTGAAGCAAACCCCAAATACGATTGCTTAAAAAATCACTGAAGGGTTTGGATTGGGCTTGCAACTGGCGCATCGCTGTGACCGGGAAGAGCAAACAAAAACAGTCGTCTACTGCACTATAGATAGTGGAAACAGGCCGATTTGCAAAGGCCGAGCCAATCGAAAACAAGCTGCCTGCTTCTAATTGAAAAGCGGTTTCTTCAATCCCAGGGATATCACGACGCCCCGATACGCGACCCTGCCGTAATAGATAGAGGAATTGAGGAGGACCATCGGCCGGCGCAAGAATGCGCTCTTTGGGCGCAAAGTAGGCCTCACGCGATTGCTTCAGAAAAAAATCAACGTCAGCTTCGGCCATTTTGGAAAATGGCAAGCTTTGCATCACCTGTTGCCGTAAGTTTTGCACCAGGCTATGGGAAGAAGAAGTATGTTGCGAGTCTTGCCCTGTCATTCGTCAATGCGCTTGTGCGTTAGTAAGCTGTCTACGGGGAATGTCCTGAAATTAAATACAAAGCCAATCAAGTCCCTACAAATCATCATATGTTCATTTGACTGACTTATCAATACAATAGAAATACTTTGATATAGCCAGGCAGCCACCATGAACCCCACTACCGTCAACATCGTCAGCAGCGTTATTTTTGCCTTGGCGATTATTCATACCTTTTCCACCGCCTTTTTTGAGGGTTTGGCACATAAGCAACCCAATCACGCTGGGGTATGGCATTTGCTGGGTGAAGTGGAAGTGGTGTTTGGATTTTGGGCCATGGTCCTGGTTTCCTTCTTTTTTATTTACACCGGATCCGATGCCACGATTGCCTATTTAGAGAAACTCAACTTTACCGAGCCGCTCTTTGTATTTGTAATCATGATCATTGCGGCAAGTAAACCGGTTCTCGAGTTTTGCCTATTCTTGGTATTGCGTATCACCGCCATTCTGCCGGTTAAAAAGTCGGTAGGCTTTCTGTGGGTCACGCTCACCCTCGTGCCGCTGTTGGGCTCCTTTATTACGGAACCGGCTGCCATGACGGTTGCCGCCTTACTGCTGCGTGACTACTATTTTTCTAAACGCATTTCACCCAAGTTGATGTACGCCGGACTAGCGGTACTCTTTGTCAACATCTCGATTGGTGGCGCCCTCACTCCCTATGCAGCGCCTCCCATTTTGATGGTGGCCAGCACCTGGAACTGGGACCTGTGGTTCATGCTGGAAAACTTTGGCTGGCGCTCTGCCGTAGCGGTTACGGCCAACTCCACTTTGCTGGCATTCTTGTTTTACAAAGAGCTACGTGGTTTCAATATCCAGCCGAATGAAAAGAAAATTGACGCCATTCCAGTGAGCGTGATTTTCATTCACTTAGCCTTCTTGGTGGCAGTAGTCATTTCAGTACACCACTCGGTTTTATTCATGGGCTTGTTTTTATTCTTTGTGGGCTACACCACAGCCTATGCACGCTATCAAAATAAGCTCATCATTCGCGAGAGTTTGCTGGTTGCATTTTTCTTAGCAGGACTCGTTGTATTAGGTAGCCAACAAAAATGGTGGCTGCAACCGCTACTGATTAATCTCGATTCAACGACGGTCTACTATGGCGCCACGGTTCTAACCGCCATCACGGATAACGCAGCACTGACCTATTTAGGTTCACTGGTCGAAGGCTTGTCCGATGAGTTTAAGTATTCACTGGTAGCGGGCGCCCTCACCGGTGGCGGTTTAACCGTGATCGCCAATGCGCCCAATCCAGCCGGCTACTCTATTCTGAAATCCAGTTTTCATGAGGGCACAATTAGTCCGCTGTATTTGTTTTTATACGCCGTACCACCGACGATCATTGCCATCATTGCCTTCCGCTTTATTTAAGGTATTGCCACATGCCTAAGCTGATTGCATTTGATGCCTATGGCACCCTCCTCGATGTGTACTCGATGGGGGTCTTGGCAGAAAACCTCTTTCCAGGTCAGGGGCAGTCCTTGTGTGTGCTCTGGCGTGATCGCCAAATTGAATACACCCGCCTGATTACGATGAGCGATCCTACAGGATCAACGCACTATCAATCCTTCTGGGATCTCACCATTGCAGCGCTGCGTTTTTCCTGCAAGCGCCTCGCAATTCCACTAAACCAAGATCAGGAAGCGCAGCTGATGGGGCAATACGCCAAGTTAAGCGCTTTCCCGGAATGCCAAGCAACGCTGAGTCAGATTAAACAAGCAGGGATCGCTACGGCAGTACTCTCGAACGGCAATCAAGCCATGCTGTCCAAGGCATTGCAAGCGAATCAACTCGATACCCTTTTGGATCGCGTCATCTCGGTTGATGAAGTGCGCCAATTTAAAGTAAGCCCTGCTAGTTATGGTTTATTAACCAGCCATTTTGGATGTGCGCCCAAAGACATTTTGTTTGTTTCCAGTAATGCCTGGGATGTGATTGGCGCTGGCTGGTTTGGGCTGACGACCTTTTGGGTGAATCGCCAAAATCTGCCTTTTGAAGAAATCGGTCCCAAGCCCACTTATACTGGCGCTAACTTAAATGACGTGCTAGCCGCATTACCTACGTAACGCGATGTAACGGCTCACCAAAGGATCGTCTTGGAATTTTCTACCCTCATCGATTTATTTCTGCACCTCGATAAAAATTTAGCAATCGTTGCGAATGAATGGGGCGTTTGGATTTATGTCCTGCTGTTTGCCATCATCTTTGTCGAGACCGGCTTTGTGGTGATGCCTTTTTTGCCAGGGGATTCTTTACTCTTTGTAGCAGGTGCACTGTGCGCAGTCGGCGGCATGGATTTATATGTTCTGATGGCATTGCTCACCACAGCAGCCATCTTAGGTGACGCCCTCAATTATTCGATTGGTCGCTTTATTGGTAATAAGGTTTTCTCTTGGGAAAGCTCACGCTGGTTTAATCGCAAAGCATTTGATCAGGCGCACGCCTTTTATGAAAAGTATGGCCCCATCACGATTGTCTTGGGTCGCTTTATGCCCTTCATTCGCACCTTTGCTCCCTTTGTTGCTGGCGTTGCGCACATGCGTTACCCCATCTTTGCTTTTTACAATGTCATTGGTGGGATCCTGTGGGTCTGCAGCTTAACCGCATTGGGCTACTGGATTGGAGAGCACCCTTGGGTGAAAGCCAACTTCTCCCTTGTGGCTCTGGCCATGATTATTATTCCCGGCTTACCGGCGCTGTGGATCTTTAGTAAAGAAGTGTTCAAGAAAATTCAGGCGCGGCGGCGCTTGCATTAATCCAAATACTTGCCCTTATAGGGCCATAAAGCCCAATTTATATGCCCCAACGCCGTAAAAACAGCATTGGGAAGCCTGATAGGGGGAAATGAACCGAATTTGCTACAATTTAACGCTTGGCGATTTAGCTCAGTTGGTTAGAGCGATGGAATCATAATCCACAGGTCCGGGGTTCGAATCCCTGAATCGCCACCACATTTAGAAGCCACTGCTACCTTGCAGTGGCTTTTTCTTTGGGGCACTAGTCCCATAAATCACCTTGCATCTCTCGCTTCATGATTGCTCGGACTTGATCAGCAATTGATGTTTCTTGCTTTCCTGGCAAAAGATTGATCGCATTACCAGCCATCAATTTTCCTGGCGTGATGACGCGCATATACCAACCGCAATGCCCAGATTGCAGCATTGCTTTGGCAGCGCCTTTGTAGCGCATTTTTGCATTGAACTTAAAGCACGGCTCCCGAAGCTTGGTCACGATAAATTCGAGATCGCCAATCTGCAGCGTGTCGCCCACAAATACATCCGCTTCCAATAAACCCGTAATGGTGAAGTTCTCGCCCATCGCTCCGGGCTGCAAATCAAATGGCGTTTTTAGTTCACGTAATAACAGTGCATTCCAAAATGGATAGTGCTCGCGTGGATAAACGTAAATGGCTTTCTCAATCCCGCCATGTACCGTCAAGTCGGCCTGTTCGTCACCAATTACGCCTAAGGCATTGATGTCGACTGGGCTTGCTTGGTCTATGTTGCTGATGCTGCTCTTTTTAATGCCAGACATCACCACGGTGCGGTCTAGGTGCTGGTTCGCAAATAAGGGACCTGCTTTGCCGCTGTTAATCGAGATTAATCGCATTGTTAATAGCGGCAACGCGCTTCACTTTTGTACTTAGTGAAATACACCACTAAATCAGCCTCTGATTTGTATTGGGTGTAGTAAATGCGAGCCCTGGCATTGCTTTTGTATTTAGTGAAAAACCAAACACCCGGGTCATTCTCACTTTGGTAAGGCGTTTCATACACAATGCAATTGGCTTCGGATTTGTATTGCGTCACAAATACCTTGGCATTGGCCTCGGATGGATAGCTAGTGATATAAATCGGGGCTGCAATCACTTGCGTACCGGTAGCGCCTAAGAAAAGCAGTGTGCAAAGCCAAATGGATCTGTTCATGGTTTAACTATCTTACGGGCAGTCGCAGTCTTTTTGCTAGCAAGGGGGGTGATTTCCCGTAAAATTGCAAATCGCCCCCAGTTATAAACCTGAAACGGCATATGAAAAAACTGTATATCAAAACCTTCGGCTGTCAAATGAACGAGTACGACTCGGAAAAGATGGCCGATGTCTTGCATGCCAATGATGGCATGACTGCCACCAATGACCCCGCTGAAGCCGACGTCATTTTGCTCAACACCTGCTCGATTCGGGAAAAAGCCGAAGACAAGGTATTTTCTGACTTGGGTCGTCTGCGTGAACTGAAAAAACTCAAGCCTGAATTATTAATTGGTGTGGGCGGCTGCGTTGCGAGCCAAGAGGGACAGCAAATCATTAGCCGTGCACCGTATGTGGATGTGGTCTTTGGCCCTCAAACCCTACATCGCCTGCCCGACTTAATTGCCAAGCGATTGTCCAGCGGCGTTTCTCAGGTTGATATCTCTTTTCCGGAGATCGAGAAGTTCGATCATTTACCTGCATCGCGGCAGACCCGCGGCTCTGCCTTTGTGTCCATTATGGAAGGCTGCTCCAAATACTGCAGCTATTGTGTTGTGCCCTATACCCGCGGCGAAGAAGTATCGCGCCCCTTCGATGATGTACTAACCGAAGTAGCAGGGCTTGCTGCGCAAGGTGTGAAAGAAATCGTATTACTCGGTCAAAACGTGAATGCCTATATCGGCAAGATGGGCAAGACGAATGAGCTGGCCGATTTTGCCCTCTTAATTGAGTACATTGCCGAGATACCGGGAGTTGAGCGCATTCGCTTTACTACTAGCCACCCCAAAGAATTTACCCAGCGCCTCATTGATGTGTATGCCAAAGTGCCGAAATTAGTGAGTCACCTGCATCTGCCCGTGCAGCATGCCTCTGATTCGGTTTTATCAGCGATGAAGCGCGGCTATACCGTGTTGGAATTTAAGAGCATTATTCGCCGCATGCGCGCCGTCCGTCCCGACCTGTGCCTCTCCAGTGATTTTATTGTCGGCTTCCCCGGGGAAACCGATGCTGATTTTGAAAAGCTCTTAAGCCTGGTGACCGAATTGGAATTTGATAACAGTTACTGCTTTATCTTTAGCCCTCGTCCTGGTACCCCAGCGGCCAACCTAGCGGACGATACCCCTTATCCTGTGAAACTGAAACGCCTGCAGACTTTATTGGCGTTAATTGATTCTCAGGCAGAGCGGATTAGCAAAGCAATGCTAGGCAAAGAAGAGCGTGTGCTCATTGAAGGCATTGCTAAAGACGGCATTAACTTGCAAGGCCGTACTGAAAACAACCGGGTGATACACATTCCAGCCGGGATTGAGGAAATGGATTCCTTGATTGGGACAATGATGGATATTCGGATCACGGAAGTATTGGCACATACCCTTCGGGGCGAGCGTGTCAACGCACTCGTACATTAATTTGCATGCCAAAGACCGTTACTTCATCTAAAGCAAAAGCCTGTGCTGTCGAGATTCAATACGCCAGTCCCGCACTCGAGAAAAAAGTAAGTGCATTGGTATCCAGCACGCTCATTAAAAAATGGGTTCGTGCGAGCGTCACGCATTCAGGTCACCTCACTGTGCGCTTTGTGAATCGCACCGAAGGGCAACTACTAAATAGCCAATTTAGAACCAAGGCCTATGCTACGAATGTGTTGACCTTCACATATGGGATCAGCCAAGGTGAGCTGGCGGCTGATATCGTGCTCTGCATGCCAGTAGTCAGCAGCGAGGCGCGCGACCAAGGTAAAGCTGTTAAAGCCCACCTGGCGCATCTAGTGGTGCATGGCTGTCTGCATGCTGCCGGCCTTGACCACATGACGCAGCAGGGTGCCAAGGTAATGGAGGCACGCGAAGTGGCTATTCTGAAAAACCTAGGTTTTTCAGACCCTTACGTCATTAATTAGGGCCACTTTTTTAGCTTACTTTGTTCTACGCTATTCTATTTCCATGCCTGACCCCGATAAATCATTACTCGAACGCCTTGCTGAATTTCTAACGCCACAACCCACCAGCGCAACGGAGCGACGCCAAGAATTAATTGAAACCTTGCGCGCTGCCCAGACAGAGGGTTTCATTGATGCAGATGCCCTTTCCATGATTGAGGGGGTTTTTCAGGTCGGTGAATTGTGTGCCAGGGACATCCTTGTACCCCGCGCGCAAATTGACTGGATTGACATTGATTCCTCGGTTACCGAGGTGATTCAAACCGTTATCTCCGCAGCCCATTCGCGCTACCCGGTTTATGAAGGCAGCAAAGATGCTGTCGTGGGCATCTTGCTCGCTAAAGATTTGTTACGCCATGCCAGTGAAGCCAACTTTCAGTTGCGCGATTGGCTAAGGCCTGCCGTCTTTATCCCAGAATCTAAGCGCCTGAGCGTCTTGCTGCGGGATTTTCGAGCCAATCGCAATCATTTAGCCATCGTTGTCGATGAGTACAGCAACGTTGCAGGCATTGTCACGATTGAAGACGTGCTCGAGCAAATTGTGGGTGATATTGAGGACGAGCACGACATTGATGAAGATGCCGATAACGTACTATTACTCGCCAATGGCGACACCCGACTCAAAGGCATTACCGAACTAGAGCAACTGAATACAGCACTGGGCACGCAGTTTGATGACGATGAAGTCGAAACCGTAGCGGGATTAATTACCCACCATTTAGGACGCATACCCAAACTGGGCGAGCGCGTGCAAATTGATGGCATCGAGTTTGAAGTCCAGCGCGCCGATCCGCGGCAAATTCATGTATTGCTAGCAAGGCGTCTGGCATCTGATATCCCTCTACCAACCTAAGGCAACGCTTGTTTAGTCAGAGCTTGCCCAGCAATACTCGCTACACACACTGGCTCTTTTGCCTTGCCCTTGGGATTGCGGTCTCAATTGCAGGCGAGCTCCCTTCGGGTGGGTGGCTGCAAATACCGTTGCTTAGCCTCTTGTGGTGGCGACTCTCTTTAATTAATACAACGCATTTTCTGCCGCATTTTGCCGGTGGTTTTTTATTTGGCCTTGCTTATTTTGTAGTTGGTCTATGGTGGATTTTTATTAGTCTGCATGACATCGGTGGCATGAATGCCGCCTTGTCTGTCGCTGCTGTGGTTTTACTATCGGCTTACATGGCACTCTTTTTTGGCTTGGCCAGTGCATTGGGTAAAAAGCTACAGCACCGACACATTTTCCTGAGCAGCGCCATCATGGCAGCGGCTTGGGTACTCCTTGAATACCTTCGCGGCCAACTCTTCACGGGCTTTCCATGGGTCGGCTTTGCTGAAGCCCAAGTCAATGGCCCCTTTGCAGCGATTGCGCCACTGCTGGGCGGCTTAGGGTCTACTTTTTTGGTAGTGTGGGCATCAATGCAGTTAAGCGCATGGCGTCAATCACTTGTGCGCACTAGCATTCCCATTGGATTGGTATTGGTGTTGATGCTGGGCCTCAACCAATTGCGATTTACCGAAGCAATTGGTACCCCTATCAGTGTTCGTTTGATTCAGGGCAATTTTGAGCAAAGCCTGAAATGGAATCCAAATGCCATCACCCAGCAAATGCGTTTTTATAGCGATGCCATTGTTGAAAAAGCGGCCGATCTGATCGTAATTCCAGAAACGGCATTTCCATTAATTGAAAGAGACTTACCAAGTGATGCGCTACCTCAGCTCAGGGCATTTTCACAAGCAACACACAGCAACATTCTGCTGGGCTTGATTGGTATTGTTCCGAGCCCAAATGGGCAATTGCAGTATTCCAACCGCGCCCTCGGCTTATCGCCATCCAACGCTTCGCCCTACTATTACGATAAATTTCACCTCGTCCCTTTTGGTGAATTTATTCCGCCCGGCTTCCAGTGGTTTGTCAATGCATTTCGAATTCCGATGAGTGATTTTGCCCGGGGCAATTTGATGCAGCCCCCCTTTCATATTGAGCGCATAGGTGAAGACAGTATTGGTGCCGCTATCACCATCTGCTATGAAGACATCTTTGGCAATGAGTTGGCTAGCCGCATTCGCAACAGCGAAGCTCCAGTCAATCTATTCGTCAACATAACCAATCTGGCCTGGTTTGGACAGTCCCAAGCGCCCAGCCAACAATTGCGCTTGTCGCAAATGCGCTCGATCGAAACAGGGCTTCCCAGCATTCGCTCAACCAACACGGGAATCACTGCAGTCATTGGTCCAGATGGCCGCGTGCTCCAGGCCTTACCGCAATGGACCCAAGCAAGCTTAAGCACTTCGGTACAAGGCTTTACAGGCAAAACCCCGTTTGTCGTCTGGGGAAATTGGCCGATTTTGAGTTTGGCATGTTTCCTTCTGGCATTTGCCTTACTGCAACGGCGCCGGTTTTAGGAAAACTCCCGCAATTGGCAGGTAAAATCAGTCACTTAGATCGATTGGTTCTGGCTCACTATGCTTACATTTCAGCAAATTATTCTCACGCTTCAAGACTATTGGGATAAACAAGGCTGCGCCTTATTGCAACCCATTGACCTTGAGGTGGGCGCAGGCACATCCCACACCGCTACATTTTTACGGGCCATTGGTCCAGAGCCCTGGAAGGCGGCCTATGTGCAGCCCTCCCGCAGGCCAAAGGATGGGCGCTACGGTGAAAATCCAAATCGCTTGCAACACTACTATCAGTATCAGGTTGTGCTCAAGCCAGCCCCCGACAACATTCTCGAACTCTATTTGGGATCCCTCAGCGCTTTAGGTTTAGACCTAAAACAAAACGACATTCGTTTTGTAGAGGACGACTGGGAAAACCCAACCTTAGGCGCCTGGGGATTAGGCTGGGAAGTCTGGCTCAACGGCATGGAAGTAACGCAATTTACCTACTTTCAACAGGTGGGTGGAATTGATTGTAAGCCCGTCTTGGGTGAAATTACCTACGGTATCGAGCGCCTTGCGATGTATTTGCAGAATTGCTCGAATGTCTACGATTTGGTCTGGACCGATGGCGTGACGTATGGCGATGTGTATCACCAGAATGAAGTGGAGCAGTCGCGCTACAACTTTGAATACTCCAATACTGAAATGCTCTTTACGAATTTCAGTAACTACGAGAGTGAAGCCAAACGCTTAATGGAAGTACCGCTTGCCCTGCCAGCGTATGAAATGGTTCTCAAAGCTGCTCATACATTTAACTTGCTCGATGCCCGCGGCGCCATATCCGTAACGGAACGTGCTGCCTATATCGGCCGCATTCGTACACTCTCTCGCTTGGTAGCACAGGCATACCTTGAATCCCGCGAGCAATTGGGTTTCCCAATGTGCCAACAGCAAGTCACTGCGTAAGGTTTTATTGTGAGTACATCTTCCCCTCCATCTTCCTCGGCAACGCTTTTAATCGAAGTATTTACTGAAGAGCTGCCGCCAAAGTCCCTGCGCAAACTCGGCGATGCCTTTGCTGCAAGCCTATCTGCCTCGATTCAGGCTGCCGGCTTAAGTACCGCCGAATCCGTCACTACTAGCTTTGCGAGCCCACGCCGTTTAGCGGTTCAGATTACCCATGTACTAAGTAAAGCGGCAGACTTTCCTGTGCGCGAAAAAGTATTACCAGTCAGTGTTGCATTTGATGCCAATGGCAAACCAACGCCACCCTTATTAAAGAAACTCAGCGCACTGGGCTATCCCGATATAGACATCGCTAGCTTGGAGCGATCGGGGCAAGATAAAAACGAAGCACTCTACTTAAATGTCCAAGCCCGTGGTGCCGTTCTACAGGATACCGTCCAGACTGCCATCGTTCATGCCTTGCAAACGCTACCCATTGCCAAAATGATGCACTACCAAGTGAAGCAGGTAGATGGCACACTCGAAGATGTTCAGTTTGCGCGCCCAGCCCATCGAATTGTGGCGCTGCATGGTAGCACCCCACTGCAAGTGCATGCGCTAGGCATAAATGCCGCAAATCAAACGGAAGGGCACCGCTTCTTGGCTCCTAGCGTATTAACGATTGGCAATGCTGATCAGTACGCCGCTGAACTGCTCAAGTATAAGGTCATGGCGAACTTCAATGAGCGCCGGGCTTCTATTGAAGCCGAGCTCCTCAAAGCGGCGAATGGCGATACGGTATTAATGCCGAGCAATTTACTGGATGAAGTTACGGCATTGGTCGAGTGGCCCACAGTCTATGCCTGCCATTTTGATGCAGAATTTTTAGAGGTGCCACAAGAGTGCCTGATTCTGACGATGCAAACCAATCAGAAGTACTTTGCATTAACTGATGCCGCAGGAAAGCTGCGTAATCGCTTTTTGATCGTATCGAATATTGAAACTGCTACCCCGCAGTCGATTATTCAAGGTAATGAGCGCGTCGTGCGCCCCCGCCTATCGGATGCGCGGTTTTTCTTTCAGCAGGATCAAAAAAGACCCCTGTCATCGCGCGTTGCTGATTTAGATAAGGTGGTCTACCACAATCAACTTGGCACCCAACTTGAGCGCACCAAGCGGGTTGGTGCAATCGCCACCGCCATCGCAACGGATTCGCAAAGCAAGGGCTCTGCAGTCAATCCAAAACAGGTGGCACGCGCTGCCGAGTTAGCCAAAACCGATTTACTCACCGACATGGTGGGTGAGTTTCCAGAACTGCAAGGCATCATGGGTAGCTACTATGCTGCGCACGATGGCGAGGACGCCGAAGTTGCCGCAGCATGCAGTGAACATTACCAGCCGCGCTTTGCAGGGGATGCACTTCCCAGCAGTATGACTGGCACCGTCCTGGCTATTGCGGATAAGCTCGAAACCTTAGTTGGCATCTGGGGTGTTGGCCTCGCACCTACTGGGGATAAAGACCCCTACGCTTTACGTCGCCATGCATTGGGTATTTGCAGATTGCTACTCGAAAAGAATTTACCCTGCAGCCTGCCTGAGCTCATCGAGCTGGCTCGTGCGCAATTTAAGCAGGCTGGCGTCCAAGAAAAAGCTGATCCAGCGGCAATCTATGTCTTTGTGATTGATCGTTTGCGTGCTTATTTACGGGATCAAACCGAAGCCGGTAAGCCATTTACTACAGCTGAGATCGATGCGGTACTCAGTCAAGAGCCTAAACAGCTCAATGACCTGATGGATCGACTACGTGCAGTACGTGAATTTAACGCCTTACCCGAATCAGCCCAATTGGCTGCAGCCAATAAGCGCATCAGTAATATTTTGAAAAAAACCACTACGCCTATTCCGTCGCAGTGCTCGGCAGCGGCTTTAAAGCTGCCAGCGGAAATTGCCTTACATGGGGCTTTACAAAAAGCCATTCCGCTTCTTGATGCGGCCTATGCCCAGCGCCAGTTTGTAACCTTGCTTCGCACGCTGGTTGATTTAAGTCAGCCAATTGATCAGTTTTTTGCCGATGTGATGGTGATGGATCCGGATCCAGCCCTTCGTGATAACCGCTTGGCTTTGTTACAGCAGCTCCACCACCAAATGAATTTGGTTGCCGATCTTGGCACCCTGGCATGAGTTCAAGCGCTTCTAAATTAGTTATTCTCGACCGTGATGGCGTGATTAACTTTGACAGCGATCAGTACGTTAAATCGGCTGATGAATGGATTCCGCTTCCGGGGAGCTTAGAAGCGATTGCGGAACTCAATCAAGCCGGCTATCAAGTAACCGTGGCGACCAACCAATCGGGTTTGGCGCGTGGTCTATTTACCATCAATGACCTGCATGCCATGCATCAAAAAATGATGGACCTCTTGGCTCCTATGGGTGGTCGCGTAGACAGTATTTTCTTTTGCCCCCATGTTGATGAAGACCAATGCAATTGCCGCAAGCCTTTACCAGGCCTCATGCGGGACATTGCTTCTCGCTATCGCAAGGCAGATTCTGTTCTCCCCTTGACTGGTGTACCGATTGTCGGTGACTCCTTACGTGACTTAGAGGCCGCTACTGTTTTAGGCGCAAGCCCCCATTTGGTTCGCACTGGAAAAGGTCAAAAGACGGTGGACGCAGGTGTATTGCCAGCGGGTACGGTAATACATGCCGATTTAATGGCGTTTACCAAATCCCTATTAGGATCTGCGTCCAACTCATGATTTACTTGAGATCAACCCTCTTTGCGCTTTTCTTACTGGTGTTCACGCCGATCTGGGCAATCATTTGCCTGGCAGTGTTTCCGTTTATGCGTAGTGAAACCCGCTACCGTTTTGTGAGCGGCTGGAATAAAACTGTCCTCTGGGTTCTCAAATGGCTATGCGGTATTCACTATGAAATTCGGGGCATGGAGCATATGTTGGGGGCACTTGATCAACCCATCATCATTCTTAGTAAACACCAATCGGCTTGGGAGACGATCGCTTACATTGCTTTATTCCCTAAGCAGCTTTGTTATGTATTCAAGCGGGAGTTGCTGTGGATTCCCTTCTTTGGCTGGGTCATGGCTGCACTCAAAATGATTCACATTAATCGCGATAACCGTGAAACCGCCGCCCTTTCAGTAGCCAGTCAGGGACGAGCACGGCTGAAAGAAGGCAAGTGGATCATGCTCTTTCCAGAGGGCACACGGACTGCAGTCGGATCCCATAAGCCCTATTTAAAGGGAGGAGCGCGCTTAGCCACTGCTACTGGCGCTGCGGTTATTCCGGTAGCACACAATGCGGGTCGGGTTTGGCCACGCAATCGCTTTTTAAAGTATCCTGGATTGGTCATTATTTCCATTGGCCCCGTGATTGCATCTGAAGGCAAGACAGGCGGACAACTCAATAGCGCGGTCGAATCCTGGATTGAAACAGAAATGCGGGTAATTGATCCGAGCGCCTACGCGGATGCAGCCAAGACGGAAGCCCATTCCAAGTAGCGCCCAACTGAAATGTCTTGCGCTCGCTTGGTCAGCTCATCTTCTTGTAGCTGCAAACGCCCAAGGTAGTCTTGTAAATTAGTGCGCAGCATCTTGCGCCTTTGCGCAAAGGCAGCTGCCACGACTTTTTCCAGTGCGCGCCACTCTTCGGGAGAGGTATTGAAGTTACTCCGCGGAATCATGCGCACAACCGCAGAATTGACTTTAGGCTGTGGATCAAATGCCTCCGGCGGCACATCTAACAGTTTTTCTAAGTGATAGCGGGCTTGTAACATCACGGATAAGCGGCTGTATTCGGAGGAGCCTGCCTCAGCGACCATGCGCTCAACTACTTCGGCTTGTAGCATAAATACTTGCTCATCTATCTCTGTTGCCGCGCCGACCAAATGAAACAGTAAGGGAGAGGAAATGTTGTAGGGCAAATTACCAACAACCTTGATCTGTTTTGAGCCGCTCGATTTTTTTGCTCGAGCCCAAGCCAGAAAATCAAAGTTAAGGGCATCGCCCTCGGTAATCGTTAGCCCCGGCAGCTGCTGCTTACGCCAATAGGCCACTAAATCGCGATCGATTTCGAGTAGGTCTAAGCTCTCTAGATTGGCTAATAAGGGCTTAGTCAGCGCTCCAAGGCCTGGGCCGATCTCTAAAATGGCTGCATCACTCGAAGGCCCGATCAGACTCACAATCGCATGAATGATGCCTTCATCATGCAGAAAGTTTTGACCAAAGCGTTTACGCGCCTGATGCATGTAGCGCAGCCTTTCGATGCCGGGCAAGCTGAAATCCGAGGCGCAAAGCTTCCAGCATGCTACCCGAGTCAGCCACTCCCTTACCAGCAATATCCAGTGCAGTGCCATGGTCTACTGATGTGCGAATAATTGGCAATCCAAGGGTCACGTTCACGCCCGTATTAAATGCCACAAATTTGAATGGAGCTAAGCCTTGATCGTGGTACATCGCTAAATAGGCATCGACCTGATCCAGCGATCGAAAATCAAATAGGGTGTCCCCCGGAAAAGGCCCTGCTACTCGAATGCCAGCTTGCTGTGCCCGTGCAATTGCCGGCTCAATGATGGAACTTTCCTCTGAACCTAAATAGCCACCTTCCCCTGCATGGGGATTGAGGCCGGCTACCAAAATACGTGGCTGGGCAATACCAAATTGATTCTTCAAACCGGCGTGCAGAATTTCAATTGTTTCCAATACCGACTTGACCGTGATCTGAGCTGGAACTAAAGCAAGCGGTACATGGATGGTTGTGAGCGCAACACGCAAGGGTAAACCGTGCTGCAAACCCATTAAACCAGCAGGCAAGTTGGCGCACAGGAGCATCACTACGCGCTCTACTCCACATGCGGCTGCCAGATACTCTGTGTGCCCTGTAAATGCGATACCAGACTGATTAATAACGCCCTTGTGCACAGGGGCAGTTACCATGGCCTGAAAACGCCCCGCTTGACATCCGGCCACCGCGGAATCAAGTGTAGCCAGTACATAGGCTGCATTACTTTGATTCAGGGTGCCTGAGACAACGGGCTTGTTTAACTTTACGGACTCGATCTGTAAGCGCGGATGTCTCACGGTCTCACCAAAAAGGCTGGGGTCGCCAATTAATGTGATGTGGGCATCCGCCTGCTCTTGCAAAAACGCCTGTGCTGCTTGTAACGATACCTCAGGACCGATACCAGCCGGCTCGCCCGTTGTAATGACTAAATCAACGCGCGACATTATCTAAGTTAAGAATGCGCACAGTCGCTGTATCACGCAATTGACGAAGCCAATCTTGATATAACTGCTCAAACTTACGTTCGCGTATGGCAGCCCGTGCGAACTCGCGCTGCTTTTCGACGGTAAGCTGAGCTTCCCTGCGCTCAAGTACTTGAATTAAGTGCCAGCCAAACTCGGTCTTCACCGGATTACTCACTTCACCGATTTGCAATCGATTCATGGCGAATTCAAACTCAGGTACCAGCTGACCAGGCGACATCCAGCCCAAGACACCGCCGTTGGCTGCAGAACCATCCTCAGAATGCTTCTTCGCTAATTCGCCAAAATCAGCCGCCTTAGCGCGAACTTGATCACGGTATCCGGATAAACGCCGCTCCGCATCCGCATCCGTTAGTCCAGCCCGATTGCGCAGCAAGATGTGCCGGGCATTGGTTTCGGTAATCGTAATGTTTTTGGGTGTGGTGTCGCCCGTTGCCACTGGAGTCGGAGCTTGGCTAGCTGCCACCATTACTCGGCGATCTAAAACTTTAAGTACATGAAAACCGGCTGGGCTCTTTACTACCGTATTAGCCAACTGTCCCGGGCCAATATTACGTACCGCCTCAAGAAAGAGTTGCGGCAATCGGTCTGGTGTTCGATACCCCAAATTCTGGAATTTGATACGTGGGTTTTCTTTTGCGGCTTTTGCACCAAGCTGCAAGAAATCCACATCGCCACGCGCCTCCCGCAATAAGCTATCCGCTTGTTTGCGTGCCTCTGCAATCGTTCCTGGCCCAGCATTGGCATCGACGGGAATAAAAATTTGCGCAACGTCTAATTCTTCCTGACCGCCTGCTGCCGGCGCATTGGCTGCTGGGGCATTCATGGCCTGAGTACGTTCGCTAATGTAGTTATCGACTTCGGCGTCAGAGATTTTAATTTGCGAATCGACCTCACGCTCCCGAAAGCGCGTCACAATGATGTCATCGCGCAACATCTCGCGATAGCGCTCAAAACTTGAGCCCGACTTCATAATGGTGGCCCGAAATTCAGCCATAGTTAACTTATTTCGAGCGGCAATGTCAGCAATGATTTTATCGAGCTCTGCACTACTAACGCTGATACCGCTTTGTTCAGCATCTTGCAATTGAATTTTCTCAACGATGAGGCGTTCGAGCACTTGTTTACGCAGGGTTTCTTTATCGGGCATCGCTGCGCCACCGCCCTGTTTTGCAATGGTTGCTATCCGGTCATCAATTTCCTTACGAGTAACGAAACCCGTATTCACTACAGCAGCGACACCATCAATATCCCGTATCTTGCTCTCAGACGCATTTGCTGGGGCATTCGATTGGGCGTAACTTGGCAATGCCACCGCAACACAGGCAAGCAAGAAAAGATTGCGGATTAACTTAATGCTGCGGTTCATGCAAAACGTCATTGGTAGTTCTCATAAATTGAGGGCGGCAATGTTCGGGTGGTTGGCATGTATCCCGGAACATTTAACCTCATGATATCAACTGGATTGCTGCCGGCGGCACCAAATCCCCTAAATTCGATTTGAAATAGCACCTGGGTTGTGGTGATTTGGGTGGTATTGCGAACCTGAGAGTAAGCAAATCGACCAGTCCAACAGTCTTCTTTGTACTCCAAAGCCGCTAGTAGATTTAGGGTATTCAAGGTCAAAGCGTCGTACCCCCAGCGGCCTAGCGTCGAAATCTTGCGGGTTATCGGCCACTGCCCAGAAATATTGTATTGATCGGTGGTGGTAAGGCCTGGTGTTCCTGCTAGATTATTTTCAGGGGAGGCTGATACGGGTGGACTCCAAACATTACGGTAGCCAAAGTTAAGGTTACGGCCTGAGGTTGGGCGCCAGCTGCCCCCAACCGTAGTCTGAACGAGTCGATTGAGCTGGGTGTTGTATTGACCAAATGCATCCACATTAAAGTTGCCCATGAGCCGAACCGAGCCGGCGCCCAAAGTATCGGAATACGTGGTGGGATTTTGTATTGTGTTGGTTAAACCCACCCGCTGCCCAGTGAAATCCTGGCGCTGAGCCAAGGTAACGTTAGCTCGCTCTGCCCCAGTAGCTGCCTCAATCATGCGACTGGTAACGCCCATGGTTAACTTATTGTTATCGGCAATACGGTCATTACCCACAAAGGTGTTTTCACTGAAGATTTGGGTGATACCAAAACCGGCGTTTGCGGTGTCAAATAATGGGGTATTTGACTGGTCTTGGAATGGGGTGTAGACGTAGAAAGCTCGTGGTTCCATTGTTACCAACATATCCCGACCAAAAAAGCCCTTGAGCTCGGCAGCCTCCCGCTCAAACGCCAAGCCCGAATCCAAACTTAAAGTTGGTATGGTGAAGCCCTGTGCAGGCGGATAACCAGGTACGAATGCGGTGGCATTGTAATTATTTGACTGCACACTCAGCTTAGGCTTGATGAAGTAACCAGGAGTTGTCGTTGGCATGCCTACTGCTGCCTTGACTACGGTTCGATCGGCCTGACTGAATACACCCGGCGCAGTAGCCGCTAAATTACCGCCAATGTTATAGGCAAAGCGGGTGAAATCACTCGAGAAACTGACTTGTGGGCCTGTAGGTAGGCTGACAAATTGCCGACTACGATCCGGAGTCAGTAAGGCGTTCTGGCTGTTGTACGCGGCAACGACTTGTGGCAATACGTTGTATGGAGATTGCACTGTGACGGTAGGATCGGGCTGTAGCGTCTGAAACGTCATTGCCCGAGCCGAAACATTCCACCCTTTTATCAAGGATGTAGTTCCTACCTCTTGTCTAAATTGATTGGTAATACCACCAGCCAAGGTTCTTGAAAAATCAATCGGGTATAAATTATCCGAGACCCGCGCGATGTTTGCATACCCGTTCCAATTGGGCGCAATGCTTTGGCGTTGCTGCCAATCGTACTTCCATCGATCGCGCCCGAGTATTTTGTCGTACGGTAAATACTCCGCAGCTACTGTACCGGCATATTTTGGATCAATGTAGCGATACGATCCACCCAATTGCGTACCTCGAAATGTCATGTAACGCGGCATAAACAGTAAATCACGATTGGGCGCGATATTGAAATAGTAAGGCTGCGTTACATCAATACCATTATTGGAACTGTAGCCTGCAATCGGAGCAAGCAAACCCGATCGCCGTTGATTGGAGGTCGGCAAACTAAAGTAAGGCGTGTATGCAATCGGCACATCGAAGAATCGCATCACGCCATTCGTACCCGTCATTTCTTTTTGCTCGTTATCGACCTCCATCCGATCAGCCGTGAAATACCAATCTAGGTTATCGGGCGAGCAGGTTGAGTAAGTGCCTTTATCAAACACAAAAACATCGGATGATTGAATCGTTAATTTTTTCGCCTTACCACTGGAGCGGTTATCGCGAATTTCATAACGAGGCTCTTGCATTTCGCCTTGCCGAGCATCCACTTTAAATTTAGCTTTTGGTCCTCGAAATGTAGAATTGCCTTTAATCATTTCGACATTACCGATTAGGTCGGCAATATCCGTATCGGGATGATAAATAATTTCATCGGCCTTCAGGACAGTATCGTTTCGCCGAATTTGAGCTCGCCCCTTGAGTTTCATTTCACGATCGACAATGCCCTCGATCGAATCACTAAATGTGAAGGTTAATGCTTGGTTATCCGAAATAGGCTTTCCAACGCGCAATTGATCATCTAACTTTAAAACGCTGACATTACCGCGGTCAGGCATCAAGACAAAATTGGCGGTATTGCGCTGTGAGGATGAGAGGCTTGAGGCCGGTGCCTGAGCAAATACGGCGGCTGAAAAAAACAGCCAAAAGCACCCCATCGTTACTCGTAAAAATGGGGTAAAAATAAGGGGGGCGCAAAGACCAGCGCGACGGCGATAATGGCTCATAGATCCAGACCCACTTATTATACGAATCGATATGCCTAATACCCGCCTTGATACCCTCCGCCACTGGCTAGAAGGCCTCCCTAGCAGCTGGGGGCTTGACCTATCATCGCTGGCGCCTGCATCGTCTGATGCAAGCTTCCGGCGCTATTTCCGGCTCCATAGCCAAAATGCCCTGTATCCCACCCTGATTGTGATGGATGCACCCCCGCAATCGGAGCCGGTTGAACCCTTTATTGCGATCGCTGAATTACTGCAAAAAGCAGGGTTACATGTACCGCGCGTTCTCGAAAAAAATACATCCGATGGGTTTTTACTGCTCAGCGATTTAGGTTCCACAACCTACCTGACCGCCCTCAATGATGCCAATACAGATGCGCTATATGGAGATGCAATCAATGCATTAGTAGCAATGCAATTGGCTAGTCATCCCGGCGTATTACCAGAATATTCAGAAGCATTATTGCAGCGGGAATTGGATCTGTTGCCAGAGTGGTATTTAAAAAAACACCTGCAATTTGAACTGACTGCAGATGAAGAAAAAACCATGCGCAATGCATTTAATTTGATTCTAAAAAATAATCTGGCGCAGCCGCAGGTGTATGTCCATCGCGATTTCCATTCTCGCAATCTGATGCGAACTGAAACGCATAATCCCGGCATCTTAGATTTTCAAGATGCCGTCTATGGACCGATTACTTACGATGCTGCATCGCTATGGCGCGATGCTTATATTGAGTGGCCTGAAGAACGGGTAATTGATTGGGTTGCGCGTTATTGGGAATTGGGTCGTAAAAAAGGCTTGCCCATGCACGCTGATTTTGGGGAGTTCTATCGCGACTTTGAGTGGATGGGTTTACAGCGCCACATCAAAGTATTGGGAATTTTTGCGCGTTTGTATCATCGCGATGGCAAAGATGCATACCTCAAGGATATTCCGCTGGTATTGAAATATGCCTTAGCGACCGCCAATCGCTATATTGAGTTAAAGCCGCTGGCTCGCTTATTGGAGCGCGCTAATTCCATTAGCTCAATAAAGTAATCGATCCATGAATAACGCGCCCACCTCCGACGCATTGCCGTGTTTGTTATTGGCAGCAGGACGTGGTGAACGGATGCGCCCGCTGACAGATACAACACCAAAGCCGCTCCTGCAGATTCAAGGTAAGTCATTATTGCAATGGCATATCGAAGCACTGGTAGCCGCAAACGCTCGTCGGATCGTCATTAATCATGCGTGGCTCGGCGAGCAAATCGAATTGGCTTTGGGTGACGGCGCTAAGTGGGGAGCGCAAATTCAGTACTCATCAGAGGAAACTGCCCTGGAGACCGCCGGCGGCATTCGTAAGGCCTTGGCGCTATTGAATCCAGAGCCCTACTTTTTGGTGATCAATGGCGATGTATTTTGTCCCGGCTTTCCGATTGCTGCATTTACAAGCCGGTTTCAGGCACAGCTCAGCAATGGAAATAAGCTACTTGCCTATTTAGCGCTGGTTCTCAACCCTCCACAACACCCGGACGGCGATTTTTACCTGCATGGCGAGCAAGTCAATGACAAACCAAGAGATGCCGACTTTGAGGAACGTAAACTGACCTTTTCTGGCATCGGCATCTATCACCAATCCCTGTTTGCAGACCTAAAATTGGGCGAAGCTGTGAAATTAGCCCCTTTACTGCGCTCGGCTATGGCCAAAAATCAGGTCTTCGGTGAAAAATATGCCGGTCCGTGGCACGATGTAGGGACACCGCAGCGTTTATACGAGCTAAATCAATCCTATGACCCCAAGTAACCTCCCTGTCTTTCAGGCCGATCTCTACCGCCATCGCCGTGGCCAGTTGGCTGCGCGCATTCGTGAGCAGTCTGGCAGCGGAATTGCCATCCTCGCCACAGCACCAGAACAATTGCGCAATCGCGATAGTGAATTTCCCTATCGGCATGACAGTGATTTCTTTTACCTAACCGGATTTGATGAGCCGGGCGCAACTCTGGTTCTTCAAGTTGACCGCAATACAGTCGTAGCGCATCTCTTTTGCCGCCCTAAAGATCCCGAGCGAGAAATCTGGGATGGTCTCCGCTTAGGTCCAGAAGCGGCACCAGAGTACTTAGGGGTTGATCATGCATATCCCAATACCGAATTGGATCAAGCATTGCCCAAGCTGCTGGCCGATCAAACGGCGCTGTACATTCGCTTAGCTAGCAGTGCTGAAACCGATCGCCGCATTCGCCATTGGATTGATCGGGTTCGTGGCCAAGCGCGCGCTGGAGTCAATGCCCCATCGGAGTTTCGTGACATTGAAGCACTGGTTCATGAGATGCGTCTATTTAAAGACCTAAGCGAAGTTGAAACCATGCGCCGTGCTGCAGCGATTTCTGCAGAAGCGCATTTGCGTGCCATGCGTACCTGCCGACCCGGCCAACGCGAATACCAAATTGAGGCTGAGTTATTGCACGCGTTTCGTCACAGCGGCGCACAAAGCGTTGCCTACAACAGCATCGTTGCTGCAGGCGCCAATGCCTGCATCTTGCATTACCGTGCTAGCGCTGCCGAGCTGCAATCCGGGGATTTATGTTTGATCGATGCCGGCTGTGAACTTGATGGCTATGCCTCAGACATCACGCGCACCTTTCCAATTAATGGACGCTTTTCAGCAGCGCAGCGGGCGCTGTACGACATCACCTTAGCCGCACAAGAGGCGGCAGTGGATGCCACCAAACCCGGCAACACCTTTATGCAACCCCACGATACTGCGGTCCGTGTCTTAACCCAAGGCATGTTGGATGAAAAACTCCTTTCATTGCATCAATTGGGCTCCGTCGACAATGCCATCGAAACAGGCGCTTATCGTCGTTTCTACATGCACCGCACCAGCCACTGGTTAGGCATGGACGTGCACGATGTTGGTTCCTATCGTGAAGCAGGTGCAAGTAATGCTACTGAAAAGCCATGGCGCATTCTTTGCGAAAACATGATGTTGACCATTGAGCCCGGCTTATATGTTCGGCCTGCAGACGATGTGCCAGAAGCATTTTGGAACATCGGCATTCGAATTGAAGACGATGCCCTGGTGACTCAAAATGGGTGTGACTTGATCTCCCGCGGTGTCCCTGTCAAGGCCGATGAGATCGAAGCGGTGATGCGCGGCTAAGCATGTCTTTATCGAATGCATCTGTGGATGTGCAAATCATCGGCGGCGGCCCAGTGGGCTTGGCATGCGCTGCATGGTGCTTACAGAAATTTCCGGAACTCTCACTTCATCTCATTGATCGCAATCCACAAAACGATAGCGACATTGTTGCCAGCGATACCCGAGGCATTGCCTTATCCCATGGCAGCAAATTATTACTAGACACGATTCAGGCATGGCCCAGTGATTCCTGTGCAATCCATTCGGTCCATGTATCGCATGTGGGTCAATTTGGACGCGCGCTGATGACCCGCGAGGAATTAGATCAAGAGGCCCTAGGCCATATCGTGCGCTACCGCGGTATTCACCTCGCGCTCAGAGAGTCCTTGCGTCAACTGCAAAAAAAGGCACCGCACTTCGTTTGGCAACATACAGGCTCAGATAACAATCAGGATCAGGATCATTGCCGTGCCCGCTGCATTGTGCATGCGGAAGGCGGTCTCTTTACCCAGCAAGACTGGGTAGAGTCGGGCCGTGACTATCAGCAATCGGCACTCGTTGGTCTGGTTGAAGTGGAAAATGCCCAGCCTCACCATGCATGGGAGCGCTTCACTAGTGAAGGCCCATTGGCCTTGCTGCCTAGCCACCACGGCAGCAATGTCCTCAATATGGTTTGGTGTAGCTCACCTGCCACTGCAGAAAGACTAAATGGCATTTCCGATGCGGATTTTTTGCATGCGCTTCAATCATGCTTTGGTTCGCGTGTAGGGCAATTTAAATCGATTCGGGATCGGCGCCTTTATCCACTGGGCCTGAATTACCGCAAAGAGATTGTGCAAGGCAATGAAGTCTGGATTGGCAATGCGGCGCAAGCCCTCCACCCCGTTGCTGGTCAAGGTTTAAATCTGGGCTTGCGTGATGCCTACCTCCTCGCAGAACAACTTAGCGGTTTGTTTTCAAAACAATCGCACACCACCAAATCACGCAACGCAATTGACAATGCCTTGCATGAATACAGCAACAGCAGACAAGCCGATCGAAAAGCAACGATTGGCATCACTGACTTTTTAGCACGCGTATTTACCTCACCGCTCACTCCCGTGATTGCGGCCCGTGGCGCGGCGCTATCGCTGTTGCAATGGTTACCACCGGCTAAAACGGGACTCGCGCGCCAGATGATGTTTGGTCGTCGCTAAACAATTCCCTAAAAGCAAGTTCTAACGCAAGCACCCTAAAGCCTCAAAGGCGGTCTCGTTCTGCCTAAAAATTAGGCAGATTTCCCCTTGCCTACGCTACAATGGAGTGCTTATTTATTGCAGCATTTGCACGCCCCCATTGATGTTTCCATTGACGCTACGGCTTTTATGAAAATCGGCCCCCACCAACTAGCCAATCGACTCTTTGTCGCGCCCATGGCTGGCGTAACCGATCGTCCATTTCGGCAGCTCTGCAAAAAACTGGGTGCGAGCTATGCCGTTTCTGAAATGGTCGCATCCAACGCGCTGCTGTGGAATAGTGAAAAGACTCAGCGCCGCGCCAATCATCAGGGTGAGTTCAAGCCCATTGCGGTGCAAATTGCGGGCGCCGATCCAGCCATGATGGCCGCCGCCGCCAAGATCAATTTAGACCATGGCGCGCAAATCATTGATATCAATATGGGCTGCCCTGCTAAGAAGGTGTGTAACGTTGCAGCCGGTTCTGCCTTATTGCGCGATGAGCCCCTAGTGCAACAGATTTTGGAGGCAGTGGTGAATGCCGTTGGCGCCGGGCCAGATGCAGTGCCGGTGACATTAAAAATCCGCACCGGCTGGGACCGGGAACATAAAAATGCCTTAGCGATTGCGAAGCTTGCAGAGCAATCGGGTATCAGCATGCTCACGGTGCATGGCCGTACGCGCGCGGATCTGTATCACGGTGAAGCCGAATACGAAACCATTACTGCGGTGAAATCAGCCGTTCGCATTCCGGTAGTCGCCAATGGCGATATTCACTCGCCTGAAAAGGCCGCGTTTGTTTTACAACAAACGGGTGCCGATGCCATCATGATTGGCCGCGCCGCTCAAGGCCGCCCTTGGATTTTTCGGGAAATTAATTACTACCTCAATACCGGCAAAAAATTGGATGTTCCAGAGGTGGCTGAAATTCAGACCATCATGAATGATCACTTAATTGACCACTATGCCTTTTATGGTGAATACATTGGGCTACGAACGGCCCGCAAGCACATTGGTTGGTATTGCAAAGGCTTACGAGACTCGCATGCCTTTCGCCAGCGCATGAACACGGCCGATGACTGCAAATCCCAATTGCAAATGGTGAATGATTTTTTTGATGAGATGAAATCCCATTCTGATCGCCTGTTATTTTTAGAAGCTGCTTAAATAGACTGAGTTACACGATGCCCAATAAACACCCCATTAGCGAATGCGTTCAAACCCAGTTGCAACGCTATTTTGCCGACCTCAATGGCAATCCCCCAAATGATGTTTACCACATGGTTTTGAGTGTGGTGGAAAAGCCCATGCTCGAAGTGGTGATGCAACACGCCAAGCAAAATCAATCCCTGGCTGCGCAGTACCTCGGTATCAACCGCAATACCCTCCATAAAAAATTAACTGAGCATCAGCTGATTTAAAGCGCTGCTCTCATACCCATACTTTGAACACGTACACACCATCATGATTCGCACCGCACTCTTATCTGTATCCGACAAAAAAGGTATTATTCCTTTTGCCCAAGCGCTGCATGCCTTGGGCGTCAAACTCATTTCCACTGGTGGGACAGCCAAGCTGCTTGCAGAAAATGGCTTGCCGGTTACCGAGGTATCGTCCCTCACCCAGTTCCCAGAAATGCTCGATGGCCGCGTTAAAACCCTACACCCGATGGTGCACGGAGGCCTACTCGCGCGTCGCGACTCCAAGGAGCATATGGATGCGATAGCGGCCCATGGCATTGCGCCGATTGATATGCTGGTGATCAATCTGTATCCATTCAATCAAACCGTAGCGAAAGATGATTGCTCGTTTGACGAAGCGGTTGAGAACATTGATATTGGCGGTCCGGCGATGCTGCGTGCGGCAGCAAAAAACCACCAGGATGTGACGGTGTTGATTTCACCAGAAGACTACGAGCCCATTCTGACTGAAATGAAGGCACATCAAAATACGGTTTCGTATGCAACGAATTTACGTCTGGCTAAAAAAGTATTTGCACATACCGCGCAATACGATGGCGCGATTGCAAATTACCTCTCATCGCTGGGCAGTGATTTAAGTCATACCAGCCGCTCGCCCTATCCAGAGACCCTGCACCTGGCATTTACTAAAGTGCAAGAGATGCGCTACGGCGAGAACCCACACCAATCGGCTGCGTTTTATCGTGATACAGAAAATGTTGCAGGCGCCCTCGCCAATTACCACCAGCTTCAAGGCAAAGAGCTGTCTTACAACAACATTGCCGATGCGGATGCAGCATGGGAATGCGTCAAGAGCTTTTCGGCTGACTCTGCTGCTCGAGCAGCCTGCGTCATCATCAAGCACGCCAACCCCTGTGGCGTTGCTACCGGCACAACTGGCCTTGAAGCCTATCAAAAAGCCTTTAAAACCGATCCAAGCTCTGCTTTTGGCGGGATCATTGCATTGAATGTGCCTTGCGATGGCGCCATGGCAGAAGCGATCTCCAAGCAATTTGTTGAGGTTCTCATTGCGCCTAGTTTTACTGCGGAAGCAAAAGCCATTTTTGCTAGCAAGCAAAATGTGCGTTTACTTGAAATTCCACTTGGTCTTGGATTTAATGCATTTGATATGAAGCGCGTGGGCGGTGGTTTATTGGTGCAATCGCCCGACTTTAAAAATGTCACGCAACCCGAGCTACGCGTGGTTTCAAAACGCCAGCCGACCCCAACCGAGCTTACGGACATGATGTTCGCTTGGCGGGTTGCTAAGTTTGTTAAATCGAATGCGATTGTCTATTGCGCCAACGGCATGACTTTGGGTATTGGGGCTGGACAAATGAGCCGCGTTGACTCGGCCCGCATGGCTAGCATCAAGGCTGAAAACGCTGGCCTTAGCCTAGCGTCCTCGGCAGTTGCCAGCGATGCCTTCTTTCCGTTCCGGGATGGCCTCGATGTCGTGGTTGCTGCAGGTGCAAGCTGCGCGATTCAGCCTGGTGGCAGCATGCGCGATGAGGAAATCATTGCCGCTGCCAATGAGCATGGCATTGCAATGGTCTTCACCGGCACCCGCCACTTCCGTCACTAAAACGAAACGGGCATTGATAGAACCCATGCGCTGGATCGGAATTGACCCTGGGCTTCGCACGACTGGCTTTGGCATCATTGATGTCGATGGTCAGAAAATGACCTACGTTGCTTCTGGAACCATTGAAAGCGGTGACTCGAAGAAAGGCTTACCTGAGCGCCTAGGTACCTTGTATAGCGGCGTTAAAGAAGTCTTGGACACCTATCATCCCGAATCGGCTGCGATTGAAGAAGTGTTTTTAAACGTCAATCCACGCTCTACCTTAATGCTGGGGCAAGCCAGGGGATCGGTCATCGCCGCCCTTGTTTCAGCCAAGCTAAGCGTGGCTGAATACAGCGCCTTGCGCGTCAAGCAGTCGATAGTTGGCACGGGTCGAGCCACTAAGCCACAAGTACAGGAGATGGTGAAACGCTTGTTGCGCCTAAGCCGTGCGCCCGGCACCGACGCATCCGATGCGCTGGGCGTCGCCATCTGCGCTGCGCACCACTACCGCTTACCTTCGGCCCTCAAACCCAAGCCCTCCAGCAAAGAGTAAGATCACCCCATGATTGGACGCATTCAAGGTACTTTAATTGCCGTACATCCACCGCGCTTAGTGGTGGATTGCCATGGCGTTGGTTATGAAATCGACGTACCGATGAGCACCCTCTATCAATTGCCTGGCATCAACCACACGATTACCTTACTGACGCATTTTCAGGTCCGTGAAGACGCACAGCAACTCTTTGGTTTTGCCACGGAATCCGAGCGCGAAGCCTTTCGGGCGCTGATTAAAATTAGTGGCGTTGGCTCGCGTACGGCGCTTGCCGTTTTATCCGGCATGAGTGTGAATGAATTGGCCCAAGCAATTGCCCTGCAAGAACCGGGTCGCTTCACTCAGGTTCCCGGTATCGGCAAAAAAACTGCTGAGCGTCTCTTGCTTGAACTCAAAGGCAAATTAGGGCCTGATTTAGGTCAAGGCGCTGGTGCAGCAGTGACTGCGCAGCCCAGCAGCGAAGTCTTGCAAGCATTACTCTCCTTGGGTTACTCCGAGAAAGAAGCACTTTTGGCAATTAAGCAAATCAGCCCCGATGCCTCGGTATCCGAAGGTATTCGTCAGGGCTTAAAGTATTTATCTAAAGTGTAAATTGCACGAAGCGAATACACTCTCACCATGGCCATACACACTGACGATTTAAGCGCATTACCGGACGATCTTCCAGCAGAAGGTGATCGCCTAGTGAGTGGCTCGGCTGGTAATGCAGAGGCAGTCTTTGAGCGCGCCTTACGACCACGCCAGCTTGATGAATACGTCGGCCAAAGCAAAGCCCGCTCGCAGCTTGAGATCTTTATTAGCGCCACGCGTGCCCGCAATGAAGCACTCGATCACGTCTTGCTATTCGGACCTCCCGGTTTAGGTAAAACCACGCTGGCACACATCATTGCCCGCGAACTCGGCGTGAACTTGCGCCAAACCAGCGGCCCGGTACTGGATCGCCCAGGCGACCTCGCGGCCCTACTCACCAACTTAGAAGCAAATGACGTTCTCTTTGTTGATGAGATTCATCGCTTATCCCCCGTAGTAGAGGAGATTTTGTACCCGGCTCTAGAAGACTATGCGCTGGACATCATGATCGGTGAGGGCCCTGCCGCGCGCAGCGTCAAGCTGGATCTCAAACCCTTTACCTTAATTGGCGCTACGACCCGTGCCGGCATGCTCACCAATCCCTTGCGCGACCGTTTTGGAATCGTTGCACGCTTAGAGTTCTATACAACCGATGAACTCACCTTGATTGTGGAGCGTTCCGCTAATTTACTCAAAGCCAAGATTGATCCTAGCGGCGCCACCGAAATCGCTCGGCGCGCCCGCGGCACGCCGCGGATTGCCAATCGCCTATTGCGACGTGTGCGTGACTTTGCTGAAGTCAAGGGCACTGGTGTTATTACCAAAGCCATGGCGGATGCTGCACTGGCGATGCTCGATGTCGATCCTAGTGGGTTTGATGTGATGGACCGTAAATTACTCGAAGCAATTCTGCATAAGTTTGATGGCGGTCCGGTTGGGATTGATAACCTGGCTGCAGCCATTGGTGAAGAGCGCGATACGATTGAAGATGTGCTTGAACCCTATTTGATTCAACAGGGCTACTTGCAGCGCACCTCGCGTGGCCGTATTGCTACGCGCTTGGCTTACGAGCACTTTGGCTTAACACCGCCAAGCAACAACCTCGACCTACTGACATAGGCGAATTTAGCTCAGCGTCACCTTTACAAAACGGCGCTTACCCACTTGCAATACAAAGGATCCGGCAGCGACTTGCAAGCCTTTATCGCTCACCACTGTTCCATCAATCCGCACCCCACCCTGCTCTATATTGCGATTGGCTTCTGCATTGGATGGCGCTAAGCCAGTCATCTTGATTAATGCAGTAATGCCGAGGGGCGCACCCGATAAGGCAATCTCGGGAACGTCGTCTGGGATACCGCCTTTGGCGCGGTGATTGAAGTCTTCCAAGGCTTTTTCTGCTGCTGCCTGCGAATGAAAACGCGCCACGATTTCTTGAGCAAGGAGCACTTTGCAGTCACGCGGATTACGGCCTGCGGCTACTTCTTGCTTCATTAGATCAATTTCTGCAAGCGGTCTAAACGACAGTAATGTGAAATAGCTCCACATCAACTCATCGGAAATACTCATCAGCTTGCCAAACATCTCATTTGGCTGCTCACTGATGCCAACGTAATTGGCCTTGGATTTGCTCATCTTCTCAACGCCGTCAAGACCAACGAGCAATGGCATAGTCAAGATGCACTGCGGCTCTTGTCCATATTCCCGCTGCAACTCACGGCCAACGAGTAGATTGAATTTCTGATCAGTGCCGCCCAGCTCTAAATCGCTCTTTAAAGCAACCGAGTCATAACCTTGCATGAGTGGATAAAGAAATTCGTGCACTGAGATTGGTACACCTGAGCGATAGCGCTTCGTAAAGTCATCGCGCTCGAGCATCCGCGCTACGGTATAGCGGGCTGCCAGTTGAATCATGCCACGTGCGCCCAGCGGATCACACCACTCGCTGTTGTAGCGCACTTCGGTTTTACTCGGATCGAGTACGAGGCTGGCTTGCTTGTAATAGGTCTGGGCATTTTCAGCAATGGCTTCTACTGTTAGCGGTGGGCGGGTTGCGTTTCGACCAGAAGGGTCTCCGATCATGCTCGTGAAATCGCCAATCAAGAAAATCACGGTATGGCCCAAGTCTTGCAGTTGCCGCAGCTTATTCAGAACGACCGTATGCCCTAAATGAATGTCTGGCGCCGTTGGGTCAAGGCCCAGCTTAATTCGCAATGGCGTTTTGGTAGCCTGGCTGCGGGCGAGCTTGGCGAGCCAATCGGCTTCGACTAAAAGCTCATCACAACCCCGTTTTGTTACCTCTAAGGCAGCAAAAACGTCAGGGGTTAGTGGGTATTTAGATTCAGGGGTAGCTGCCATACTGATTCAATTATCGAGTTCGGTTAAATTAGGGTTTCAGTTACGATAATCGTATTGTCGCATTCCTCAGAATAGAGCCCGCCTACCGCATGCATACGTCCTCCTCCCTCTACATCGGCATGATGTCTGGCACCAGCCTTGACGGGATTGATGCAGTTCTGGCCGAACTTGGTCCTGATGGCCAAACCCAACTCCGCGGGGCAGTGAGCGCCCCCTTTGCGCCCCCGCTCCGTGACGCCTTATTGGCCCTCCAAACTCCGGGGGAGAATGAGATCCACCGCGAACATCTGGCCGCAAACGCCTTAGCAATGGCGTATGCAGACCTTGTCAAGCAGCTACTGGCGGATAGTAAACGGCAGCCTTCCGAGATCAGCGCTATTGGGGCACATGGGCAAACCATTCGCCACCAAGCGGGCTCCAATAACGCACTTGCGTATACCCACCAAACCCTGAACCCCGCATTGCTGGCTGAACTCACTGGCATTGATGTGATTGCCGACTTTCGGAGCCGTGATCTAGCCGCAGGCGGCCATGGCGCCCCTTTAGTGCCGGCATTTCATGCGCAGCAATTTGCAAGCGATAAAAATATTGCGGTACTGAACCTCGGCGGTATCGCCAACCTCACACTCCTTCCTCAGAACGGAGATGTGACTGGCTTTGATTGCGGCCCCGGTAACATGCTCATGGATACATGGGTTGCAAAACACCAAGGGCATGCCTTTGATCAGGATGGCGCCTGGGCTGCGCAAGGGGCGGTGAATAATTCCCTACTCGAGCGGATGTTGGCGGATCCTTTTTTTACTAAGGCACCCCCAAAAAGCACAGGCCGCGATGACTTTCATCTGCAGTGGTTAGAAAAGCAACTGGGTAACAATACTTATAAGACGGAAGATGTGCAAGCCACGCTATTGCGTCTTACCGTGACTGCGGCGCTGCAATCCATTCAGGCATATGCGCCGCAAACCGAAGTTTTGATTGTCTGTGGTGGTGGCGTTCGTAATACCGCATTACTCAATAGCCTACGCGAGCAGGCACAAGCGATGTTCAAACATACTCTTGAAATCCGCAGCAGCGAAGCCAATGGAGTTGATCCACAGCTGGTTGAGGCCCTGGCCTTTGCATGGCTCGCATGGGCGCACAAAACAAAACGGCCAGCAAATCTGCCGGCCGTTACGGGAGCAAGTGGGCCGCGAATCTTAGGCGCTTGCTACCCTGCTTAAAGGCAATAACTTATGCGGAGAAAGACGATCCGCAACCACAGGTTGTTGTGGCGTTGGGGTTCTTAATTACAAACTGCGAACCGTTGATATCTTCTTTGTAATCGATCTCGGCACCAACAAGATACTGAAAGCTCATTGAGTCCACCAACAGGGTCACGCCATTTTTATCAAAAGCAGTGTCGTCTTCATTCACAGCATCATCAAAGGTGAAGCCGTACTGAAAACCAGAACAGCCGCCGCCTTGAACAAATACGCGCAACTTTAATTCAGGGTTGCCTTCTTCGGCAATCAGGTCCGCTACCTTTGCTGCAGCGCTATCGGTAAAAACCAATGGAATTGGTGGCTCAGCAAGATCGTTGGATTGGGTTGTAGCAACTTGTGTCATAAATGACTCCTAGTTCAAAAAGTGTTTCCCTATTTTAGGCTCTAAATGCCCGCTCCAGCATAAGGGCATGTAAAACGCACTAATACCACTTTAAGGCGAGAGGGCAATTTGGGTCAAGCCCATGGTCTCAGGCAGCCCAAACATCAAATTGAGGCACTGTACGCCTTGACCTGAAGCCCCTTTAACGAGGTTATCCTCCACCACCAATATCACCAGGGTATCGCCATTTCCGGGGCGATGGATCGCGATTCGCAGGCCATTGCTACCCCGTACCGAACGAGTTTCAGGATGGCTACCGGCAGGCATCACATCCACAAAGGGCTCATCTTTGTAAAATTGCTCAAAAACCGCCTGAAAGTCGACGTCCTTGCCCTCCTCAGTAATGCGCGCATACAAGGTCGAGTGAATGCCCCGAATCATGGGCGTGAGGTGCGGCACAAAGGTCAAGCCGATTTGATCGGATTGCGCAATGGCTTTTAAGCCTTGGGTAATCTCAGGGGTATGGCGATGGCCTTTCACGGCATAGGCCTTGAAATTATCACTAGCCTCGGCCATCAAAGTGCCTACCTCCGCTTTACGGCCAGCACCGGAGGTGCCCGACTTAGAGTCGGAGATCAAATGCAGGCCATCAATCCAGCGCTTACCGCGCGTCGATTTCGGCGCCAAGAGCGGAGCAAAACCCAACTGCACGGATGTAGGGTAGCAACCCGCTAAACCGACAACGCGAGCCTTTTTGATTGCCTCCCGATTGATTTCAGGCAGACCATAAACTGCTTCCGCCAAAATCGCTGGGCAAGCATGGGGCATGCCGTACCACTGCGTAAATTCCGCAGTGTCTTTTAAACGAAAGTCCGCCGCCAAATCCAACACCTTCACACCGGCAGCTAGCAATGATTCGGCTTGCGCCATCGCAACACCATGGGGTGTGGCAAAAAACACGGCATCGCACTGATCTAGCTTTGCATCTTCTGGCGTCGTGAACTTCAAATCAATTCGGCCGCGCAATGAGGGAAACATATCAGCAACAGGGATGCCCGCTTCGGTGCGCGATGTGATTGCCTGAATGGTGACCTGGGGATGCTGTGCGAGTAAACGCAAGAGCTCTACCCCGGTATATCCCGTTCCGCCAACAATGCCTACTTTAATCATGCCATTCTCCCAAATACGCTCACACCAAATTATCGTACAGCGCTGCTCACTTTGTCCTTAGTCACACCCTGATTGTAGAAACAAAAAGGGCCGCTTGCGCGACCCTTTCAGCAAAACAGAGCGACTGAAAGTAATTAGCGCTTGCTGAACTGCTTACGACGACGCGCGCCGTGCAGACCAACCTTCTTACGCTCAACTTCACGGGCATCGCGTGTCACCAAACCTGCTTTGGACAGGGTAGGCTTCAATGCGTTGTCGTAGTCGATGAGTGCACGAGTCACGCCATGACGCACTGCGCCCGCTTGGCCGGTTTCACCGCCACCGCTCACGTTCACTTTGATATCAAAGGTAGTGAGGTGGGCTGTAAGGGCCAAAGGTTGACGCGCAATCATGCGGGATGTCTCGCGGGCGAAATAAATGTCAATCGGCTTACCGTTAACCGTGATTTCACCTTTGCCTGATTTAATAAAGACACGGGCCACAGAGCTCTTGCGACGACCTGTACCGTAATTCCAATTTCCGTAATTAATAGCCATGTGGTTTCCTTAGATCTCGAGCACTTTAGGCTGTTGAGCCGTGTGTGGATGCGTAGCGTCGCCGTAGACTTTCAATTTCTTGATCATGGCGTAGCCGAGTGGGCCTTTCGGCAACATACCCTTCACAGCCTTCTCGAGTGCGCGGCCAGGAAAGCGGTCTTGCATCTTATCGAAGTTGGTCGAGCTAATACCACCAGGGTATCCGCTGTGACGGTAATAAATTTTGTTTAAGCCTTTGGTGCCAGTGACACGCAGCTTCGATGAATTGATAACGACAATGAAGTCGCCCGTATCAACGTGGGGGGTGAATTCAGGTTTGTGCTTGCCGCGTAAACGGTGTGCCACTTCACTGGCGACACGACCGAGGACTTTGTCCGTAGCGTCAATCACGAACCAATCACGCTTCACCTCATGGGATTTTGCGGAAAAAGTTTTCATGATTTTCTCAAATTGTTATAGTCAAAAAATTACCATCAATTCAATCATTCGCCCTTTGGCCCTGCTTATGGTTGCAGGCTCGCAGATTGATCAATTAAACTGACACAACAATTACCGCTGACTAGATCGGTAATTCAGTAAAGCCTTGAATTGTAACCCAAAAAAAACCCAGGAACGAGTCCTGGGTTGGAATCCACCGATATTTGGGTGGAGGAGACAATTGCAGAAAGCTGGTTAATCACTGTTACATAACCCGCTGTCAATAAGGTTATTTTATTCGTAACTATGTTGCAATGCAAGAAATTATTTTTTCATAGGTGTTTTTTGACTTACTCGTCTTAATTAAATTCATAAGTAATTGTTTATATTAACTATTTTTGAAGTAAAGGTTCACTAATATGGAATGCAAAGTCACATGGCAAGGCGCTGGAACCATGGCTTTTTCTGCCGAAACCGGCAGTGGTCACCAGTTGCAAATGGATGGACCGCCCGATGCAGGTGGCAAAAATAGCGCTGCTAGGCCTATGGAATTGCTTCTGGCAGGTACCGGCGGGTGCTCGGCATTTGACGTGGTTTTAATCCTCCAGCGGGCTAGGCAAGCAGTCACCGGCTGTGAAGTGGCATTAATGGCAGAGAGGGCTGAAGTCGAGCCCAAGGTCTTTACCAAAATTAATTTGCACTTCACCGTCAAAGGCAAGGACTTGGATCCAAGCAAAGTTTCGCGAGCCGTGCAACTTTCCCATGAAAAATACTGCTCAGCCACTACCATGCTCGCCAAAATGGCTGAAATTACCTACAGCATCGATGTTGTAGCGGAGTAAGTAACTAAAAGGGAAGTGCAGAGTCAATCGATAAGCCGGATTCTGTCGCCCAAACTTGCGTTTGGGGGCAACCATTCCTCTAGGCCGACAGTTACCTGGCGGCTCAAGCTCCCTACCCGCAGACTCAGCGGGCCGCCTCATCGTCTGCTTACTTGGGATTGCTCCGGGTGGAGGTTACCGCGTTTCACCGTAACTAAATACGCTCGTCTCTGTGGCCCTATTCCGCACGTCGCCGTGGATGGCTGTTAGCCAACACCCTGCCCTATGGAGTCCGGACTTTCCTCCCCTTTCTTACGAAAGCGGCGATTGCCTAATTGACTCTGCGCGGACAGTCTAACCGAGACTGCACGTATCTGCCGATAAATTACTCAGCCAAGGACCACGCGATCGTTTCGCCAGCGCGCAGCGGCACGACGACGGTTTCTGCCAAAGGCAATTCCTCAGGCACCTTCTGCGCTACTTTATGCAAGGTAATGGTCTTGGTGTTGCGCGGCATGAGATAAAAATCAGGGCCATAAAAACTAGCAAAGGCTTCAAAGCGGTTCAATTGATTAGCCGCTTCAAATACTTCAGCATACAAACCAAGGGCATTGAAAGCCGTGTAACAACCGGCACAACCGCAACTATTTTCTTTTAGGCCTTTGGCATGCGGCGCACTGTCCGTTCCCAAGAAGAATCGGGGATTACCGCTCGTAGCAGCATCAACTAAAGCCAAGCGGTGCTCTTCGCGCTTCAGAACAGGCAAGCAATAATTATGTGGCCGAATGCCGCCTGCAAAAATTGCATTGCGGTTCATCAGTAAATGCTGGGGCGTAATCGTGGCAGCTAAGGTGTTTTTATTGTTCGTGTGCGCATCGCGAACATAATGCGCCGCTTGCCGCGTCGTGATGTGCTCAAACACAATCTTGAGTTCTGGAAAATCGCGCCGCAATGGCTCAAGGATGGTATCGATAAAAACAGCTTCGCGATCAAACACATCAATTTCGGCATGGGTTACTTCACCATGCATTAGCAAAGGCACGCCTTCTTTTTGCATAGCTTCTAAAGTGGCATAACAGTGTTTGATGTTCGTTACGCCAGCATCGCTGTTGGTTGTTGCGCCAGCCGGGTAGAGTTTAAATCCAGCAACCCCGGCCTCACGCACCTTGCGCACCTCTTCTGCTGGCGTATTGTCTGTCAGATACAAGGTCATTAGCGGAGTGAACCCAGTAATACCACTTGCTTTGAGTTGCGCTTCAATGCGGCCACGGTATGCATTAGCCAAGGCCACTGTCGTCACCGGTGGGCGTAAATTGGGCATGATTATGGCGCGAGCAAACTGCTTGGCAGTATGGGGCAACACATACTTCAATACATCGCCATCGCGGACATGCAAATGCCAATCGTCAGGCTGAGTTAAGGTGATGCTAGTCACTGCGGTCATGGTTTTGCTCTCAATCCAGCGGGCAATAAAATAATGCGGAAGTCGTTCACATTCGTTAACGTTGGGCCCGTTTGCACCAAGGCGTCCAGCTCACTAAAAAATCCATAGCAATCGTGCGCCGCTAAATACTGTCCAGCGCGTTTATGCTCATCCCGGGCGCGTTTGCGTGTAGCAGGAGTAAACCAAGCACCGGCATTTTTTTCACTGCCATCGATGCCGTCGGTATCAGCAGCCAGCGCTGCAATGCCACCGAGATCGGGTGTAGCTGCAAACAGCGATAGTAAGAATTCACTGCAACGCCCGCCGCGGCCTTTAACGCCAGCAGGCAAAGTCACTGTGCACTCACCCCCTGAAATCAAAGCCATTGGCAAGGCGCCCCATTGCCCATGGGTCAGAGCCTCTCTGGCTAATCCCGCATGCACTAAGGCAACGTCTTTTGCTTCTCCCGTAATGGTGTCGCCCAAGATAAATGGGGTGTAACCAAACTGGCGCACACACTCAGCTGCAGCCTCTAGGCTGCGATGGGCTGTAGCAATCACGTGATTGCGAACCGGCTGGTTTACTAAATCAAGCTCTTTTAGGGTTTCTGGAATGAGTCCGTTGCGCCCTTTTTCGAGGTGCGCTAATACACTGGCAGGAATGAGATCAGACCCGAGGTTGTATTTAGCCAAAATCGCACACGCATCTTCATAGGTGGAATAGTCTGCGGCGCAGGGTCCGCTCGCGATGTCCGCCGGCGAATCGCCCGTGACATCGGAAATCAACAAGGCCTCAACACGAGCACCCCGCGCAATCGCAAGGCGCGCGACATTGCCACCCAAAATAGCAGATAGGTGTTTACGTACGATGTTCATTTCTTCGATCGGCGCACCACTTCGCAATAAGGCTTCGGTAGTCTGGCGCATATCACCAATGGTGATTCCAGCCTGTGGCAGCGTCAGCAAACTGGACCCGCCACCAGAGACGAGGGCAATCAAAATGTCACCTGCTTTGAGCTCGCCAACGCGGCGCATCATCTGGGCAGCACCATCCATTCCGGCCTGATCGGGGACAGGATGACCTGCCTCAACAATCGTGATGTATTTTGTAGGAGAGGCGTGACCATAGCGTGTCAACACAATGCCCTCAAGCTGCGCATCAGGCCAATGGCTCGCAGCATGCGACTCGAGTGCAGTAGCCATGGCAGCGCTGGCCTTTCCAGCACCAATTACCAAGCAGCGCCCTTTGGGCTCGCTACCCGCTGGAAAAATACGCGCCAAGCACTCGGGCACGATGTGCTTAGGCTCCGCAACCGCAAGTGCAGCTGCAAAGGTGTCTTTCAGTATCTTTTCTTCTGAGTGGGCCATGAGTATGCTTTCAATACCATTCTAATAAACTGCGTTCCGTTCTTGCATTTGCCACATTTCCGCGTACCGGCCACGGGCTTCCAGTAACTGGGCATGGGTGCCACGCTCAATGATCTGCCCCTGCTCCATCACCAAAATTTGATCGGCATGGGTAATGGTAGAGAGTCGGTGGGCAATAATCAAGGTAGTTCGATTACGCGCCAAATTGAGCAACTCTTCCTGAATTGCCCGCTCTGTCTTGGAATCGAGGGCTGAAGTAGCCTCATCAAAAATCAACATGGCTGGTTTTTTAAGCAATGTTCGAGCAATCGCAACCCGCTGCTTCTCACCGCCCGATAACTTCAATCCACGCTCACCCACCTGGGTGTTATACCCATCCGGTAAGCGCTGAATGAAACCATCAATTTGCGCTGCCCTTGCAGCAGCTTGCACCTCTTCCATCGAAGATCCTGGTTTGCCGTAGGCAATGTTATAGCCGATGGTGTCATTAAATAAAACCGTGTCTTGTGGCACGATGCCAATCGCACTGCGCAAACTCGCTTGCTGAACCGCATCAATGGGTTGCCCATCGATGTCGATACGGCCGCTTTGAATATCGTAAAACCGAAACAACAAACGGGCTAAGGTGCTCTTGCCCGCCCCACTTTGACCAACGACCGCTGTGATCGTCCCCGCCGGAATCGTAAAGCTAATGTCCTTCAAAATCTCCCGCTTTTTTTCATAATGAAACGACACATGTTCAAAACAGACTTCGGGGCCGGTCTGGTAATCGGCAATATGGAGCGGCGGGGCATTGGGCTTATCAGCTACCTCCCGATCGGTGCTCAATAAGCTAAACATACGATCCATATCAGTAATAGCTTGCTTGATCTCCCGATAAATCACGCCCAAGAAATTCAAAGGAATGTACAACTGAATCATCAGTGTGTTGACCAGCACGAGATCGCCCAAGGTCATCGTGCCATTGCTAACACCAATCGTAGCCCGCCACAGAATCAACACGAGGCCAATGGCAATGATGATTTGCTGGCCTAAATTCAAAACCGCCAAAGACTTTTGGGACTGGATGGCTGCGGTTTGGTAGCGCACTAAATTTTCATCATAGCGACGCGATTCAAACTGCTCATTACCAAAATACTTCACGGTCTCAAAATTCAATAAAGAATCGATAGCCCTTTGATTTGCCTTCGAGTCCATGTCATTCATGGTTCTTCTAAAATGCGTACGCCACTCGGTCACCACGACGGTAAAAATAATGTAGAGCACTAAAGCTACAAAGGTGATGACGGCAAACCAAATGTCATAGGCATAGGCTAAGTAACCAAGCACCAAGCAAAACTCAATCAGGGTTGGGAGAATGCTGTACAGCGAATATGAAATTAGCGACTGGATGCCGCGGGTGCCGCGCTCAATATCACGACTCACGCCACCCGTTTGACGCGCCAAATGAAAGCTCAGCGCTAGAGAATGCAAATGGTTAAAGACCTGTAATGCCACCTTGCGGACAGCATTTTGGGTCACTCGCGCAAACAAGGCCTCACGCAGTTCGTTAAACAAAGAAGCAGATACGCGCAAAGCCCCATATGCCAGAATCAAACCCACGGGAATCAACATCAAGGCCTGCGCTGAATCCACTTTTACATTGAGTGTGTCAATCAAATCCTTTAAGAGGATCGGAATACCCAAGTTCGCAAATTTAGCCGCAATCAAACACGACAGCGCCAATGCCACGCGTATCTTGTGCTCGAGTAAATAGGGCAGTAAATCGCGAATGACGCGCCAGTCACCCCGGGTAAAAGCGTTTGCTTTTGGGGTGCCGGCAGAATCAGCTGCTGCGTGGTGTGAACTGGGTCTCATTAGGCTATCTTAGTGATGAATGGCCTACTTTGCTGCATGCTGGGCTTGTAAGCGTAGGATCGCTGCAGTATTACTTTCCGAGAAACACCGTTTTGCCGCTTCGGCAAAGGGTAACCACTCAAACGCGGTGTGCTCTCGTGGTGCTAAGCGCACCGCGGTATTGCTAGGAACCAAGAGTGAGAACCAATGCTCGCGATTGCTCGTCACACCGGGCGCATAGCGATAACGCCAATCCGGGTAGATCACATAATCGACGGCGTGCTGCATATCGTGAAGAGCATCCGCTGGCAATGCAGTGATATCAATGCCCGTCTCCTCAGATACCTCGCGTATTGCCGCTTCACGCGTAGGCTCGTCCGGAAAATCAAGACTGCCGGTCACCGACTGCCAAAATCCAGGCCGATCAGCGCGCTCAATCAGTAAAACCTCACCCTCCGCATTGTGAATCACGACCAATACTGAAATGGGGATTTTCACTCGAACATTACCGGCATCTATGATGCTCATTTAATGCGAAGTTTTCTAAATAAAATTCCAAGATAGTATTTTCGTATAAATTCAAATTTAGATTTCAAAGAGATAGAATAGTCTTTTGTATTTTGTACATACCAGCTATTTAATCCCGTTCTTAGCAAAAATTCATAGCCATTAGCAGTCATGAACTTATGCTTATCCTGTGAGGTGACATGGTCCTCCAGAAGCACCAATTTAGGTTTCCACCGTTGAATGTCAAATCCTTTAAACAATTCAATTTCATGGCCTTCAACATCGATGGATAGTAGATCGAAATTAGCCTGGATATTATTCTCTTCCAATATTGAATCAAGGGTTCTAGTTTCAATGTAAATTACATCTTGCTTCACCTTGTTCGTATGAATTAATTTACTCTCCAAGGTTGAGCAGACGCCAAACGATATTAAGGGTAGGATTTTTTTATGATTACCTATACTCGAGCATGCATATGGCACAACAGTAGAGGTTCTGTGCTCTCTTAAAAGCGCACACATATTAGGCAGTGGCTCAATTAAAAGGCCGTTCCACCCCATTTGCTCCAAATGAAAAGATTGTGATTCTATAAATGGATCATTTGCTCCAACATCAACGAAAACACCATTTGTCTTGCCATTAAAGAATGATTTAACACATTCCTGCTCAAGCGCGGGCGGAACCTTATTGTTGTAGATCGTTTTACTTTGAAAATTGACATACTGACTGAGAATAGTTTTCATAGTTACATTCTTAATATATTGCCGTCGATCAAAGCGGCCAAGAGATCATCAAAGCCAGCCAACACTGTGAATATTCAATATGCAGCAATAGACTTACAGAATCCTAAAATCGATCAATTCTCAAAAGTGGAACCGCTTTGTACTAAATTAATTCAAGCAATGCCACCCACTAAGTAGCTGGCGTTGCTTGACGCAAACGAATATGTAACTCGCGTAACTGGCGCTCGTCCACCGGACTTGGGGCCTGAGTTAAGAGGCATTGCGCACGTTGAGTTTTCGGGAAAGCAATCACATCACGAATCGATTCCGAGCCCGTCATCATGGTGACAATGCGATCTAAACCAAAAGCAATACCGCCGTGGGGAGGGGCGCCGTATTGCAAGGCATCCAATAAGAAACCAAACTTGGCTTGCGCCTCTTCTGGGCCAATATTCAATGCGCGGAAGACTTGGCTCTGCACAGCCTCCTGGTGGATCCGGACTGAACCGCCGCCAATCTCACTGCCGTTGAGGACCATGTCATAGGCTTTTGCCAAACACTTGCCCGGATCAGTTTCTAAGAATTGCAAGTGCTCGTCTTTGGGGCTAGTAAATGGGTGATGGCAAGCAACCCAGCGCCCTTCACCGTCATCGTAATCAAACATCGGGAAGTCAACTACCCACAATGGCTTCCATGCATCGGTAAAGAGACCGTGTGCTTTGCCCCATTCTGACAAACCAATACGCAAACGCAGATTACCAATTGCATCATTTACAACCTTGACCTTATCGGCGCCGAAGAAAATGATGTCGCCATCTTTCGCATTCGTGCGCTTCAAAATGCCATCGATTGCGGCATCGTGCAGATTCTTAACAATCGGTGACTGCAGGCCATTGCGGCCTTCGCTTACCGAATTTACCTTGATCCACGCCAATCCCTTCGCGCCATAGATAGCGACGAACTGGGTGTAATCATCAATTTCACTACGGCTAATCTCCGCCCCGCCCGGAATGCGCAAGGCAACGACACGGCCATCGGCTTGATTGGCTGGGCCAGAGAACACTTTAAAGTCCACATCCTTCATCAGATCGGTTATCTCAGTAAATTCGAGATTCACGCGGAGATCTGGCTTATCGGAACCAAAGCGTGCCATACCTTCCGAGTAGGGCATGACTGGGAATGGGTTCGGTAAATCCACATTCATGACTGTTTTGAAAATATGACGTGCCATGTTTTCAAACAGATCGCGGATCTCAAGTTCATTTAAGAAGGAGGTTTCGCAATCGATCTGAGTAAATTCAGGCTGGCGATCGGCACGTAAGTCCTCGTCACGGAAGCATTTTGTAATTTGGTAGTAACGCTCAAAACCCGCAACCATCAACAACTGCTTAAACAATTGCGGCGACTGGGGCAAGGCAAAGAACTGACCATCATGTACGCGTGATGGCACCAAGTAATCGCGCGCGCCCTCTGGCGTGCTCTTCGTCAACATCGGTGTTTCGATGTCGATAAATCCGGCAGCGTCCAAGTAGCGACGGGTTTCCATTGCCACGTTGTAACGCAGGCGCAAATTCTTTTGCATTTGTGGGCGACGCAAGTCTAAGACGCGATGCGTAAGGCGCGTAGTTTCAGAGAGATTCTCATCATCCAATTGAAATGGCGGGGTAACCGATGCATTCAAGATCACGAGCTCATGGCACAAAATCTCGACCTTGCCGCTCACTAAATCGGCATTTTCAGTCCCTGCTGGGCGGGCGCGCACGAGGCCTTTAATCTGAATGCAAAATTCATTGCGTACTTGCTCAGCAAGGGCAAACATATCGGCACGATCGGGATCGCATACTACCTGCACAAAACCCTCGCGGTCGCGCAAGTCAATAAAGATAACCCCGCCATGGTCACGGCGGCGATTAACCCAGCCAGCCAATGTGACTTCTGTACCAATAAGTTTTTCAGTTACCTGACCGCAGGCATGGCTTCGCATCGACATAAGGTTCCTATAAATCTATTTTTTAATCAGTGTTGAGGCATTCGTGCGAACACCTGGTGGCACAGAGCCCATTGAAACAATGTGCTTGAGCGCCTCTTCTACTGTCATGTCCAGCTCAATGACAGAAGAGCGGGGGACAATCATGAAGAATCCCGATGTGGGATTTGGGGTTGTAGGCAAAAATACGTTGACGTAATCGTCGCCGACTTTGGAGCTGATTTCTGCAGCGGGTGTACCAGTCTGAAACGCGATTGCCCAGGAGTTGGGATGGGGATAGCGAATTAATAAGGCTTTTCGAAACGCCTGACCGCTTCCCGAAAACAAGGTGGACGAAACTTGTTTTACGCTCGAATAGATGGAGCGCACAATCGGAATGCGATTCACCAGCTTATCCCAGACACGCAACCACCACTGGCCTGCAAAAATAATTGCAACAAAACCGGTGACCATGATGACGCCGATCACAATCAGCACGCCAATGGCTGGAATCTCACGGAAATGCTTCAAGTCGGGGGAGAACTCACCAGGCGAAACGGAAATGATGGCCATCATGACCGAACCAAAGATGCTATCGAGTACGCCCAAACCCCAAGAGATCACCCAAACCGTGATCGCCACCGGAGCCCAAACCAGAATGCCTGCAATAAAGTATTTTTTCATAATTAATCTGCCTAGCCGGCATTTTAACGGCTAGAGAGCCGCAATGGGGTCTGGCCTAGAAAATACTGAGGGAAATCAGTATTGCGCCGGCAATAAAGCCGCCTGCAAACAGCAAAGCCCCGGTAATCAGGCGCCGTGTCTGGCGCTCTTCCTGGAGCAGGGTTTTGAGTAAAAGCAGTTCAGCACCTTGTTCCGCTTTCGTTGACTGCGCCAAGCTCTCTGCCAGCAGGCGAGGCAAGGTCGGCAGAATTTTGGCCCAATTGGGTGCCTCTGTTTTGAGGCCCTCAACTAAGCCGCGCCAACCCAGCTGCTCGCTGATCCACTTTTCCAGGATCGGCTTGGCGGTTTTCCACAAATCGAGATCGGGGTCCAGTTGCCGCGCCAAACCCTCGACATTCAATAGTGTCTTTTGCAATAACGTCAGCTGTGGTTGGATCTCTACGTTAAAACGCCGCGAGGTCTGAAACAAACGCATCAGCACAATGCCTAAGGAGATTTCTTTTAAGGGGCGATCAAAATAAGGTTCACACACAGATCGTACGGCACCCTCTAATTCTTCTACGCGTGTATCCGCAGGCACCCAGCCAGATTCAATGTGCAACTCTGCAACGCGGCGGTAGTTGCGATTAAAGAAAGCCAGGAAATTTTGCGCCAAGTAATTTTTATCCGTCTCACTCAGTGCGCCGACAATGCCAAAATCCAAGGAAATAAATCGACCGAATCGCTCTGGCTCTAGGCTGATCAAAATATTGCCTGGGTGCATGTCCGCATGAAAGAAGCCATACTGAAACACTTGGGTAAAAAAGATTTCAACGCCATCGGCTGCTAATTTTTTGAAATCAACTCCAGCCGCGCGCAATTCGTCGGTGCGGCCAATCGAGATTCCATTCATGCGCTCCATCACAATCACGCTGGTATGGCACAGATCCCAGTACATTTCCGGAATCATTAACTTATCTGAATCAATAAAGTAACGACGCAGCTGGCTAGCATTAGCCGCCTCGCGCATCAAATCCAATTCGTCATGCAGGTAGACATCAAACTCAGCAACTACCTCACGCGGCTTTAAGCGCCGGCCATCGGCCGATACCTTTTCAACGATCTTTGCCAAGTCGTGCATCAATGCTAAGTCATCTTCAATCACCGGCAAGATGCCTGGACGCAAGACCTTGATTGCGACTTCACGCCCCTGCCATTCAGGGCGCTGCGAGCTGCCACGCAAAACCCCAAAGTGGACCTGTGCTACTGAAGCACTGGCAACGGGAGTGGCATCAAACTGAATAAATACCTCTTCAATCGGCTTACCCAGCGCTGATTCAATTAAAGCGCGTGACTCGGCATTGGAGAACGGTGGTACTTGATCTTGTAACTTAGCCAATTCATCCGAAATGTCATCTGGCAATAAATCACGGCGGGTCGATAGGACTTGGCCAAACTTAACAAAGATCGGGCCAAGCGCCTCTAGTGTTAGTCGTATCCGTACGCCCCGCGGTAATGAATTCGGAGATGCAAAGCAAGCGATCGAAAGTAAGATCCGTTTTATGCCGGGCTTGAGGTTGTCGCGTAGCAAGGGCAACAAACCAAAACGCCATGCGGTAAAAAAGATGAAGCAAAGTCGTGCAAAGCGAGCCATGTTTATTTGCTCCTTTGCTGCAGCAATGCAATGCGCTTATCCAAACGCTCGACGCTATCGCGCAGTTCCATGAGTTGGTTTTTGTGTATTGCAAAGTCACGCTGATTCAATAGGACCTTCTTTTCTTCACTGAGGTACTCAACGGTATTTTCAAGTAGATCGCGGCCAGCTGCTTTCCCGGCACTCGCTATTTTTTTTCCTTGGGCGACAGCAAAATGGGCGGGCGCATCACCAATGATTTTTGAAAGGTCTTCTTCGTATTCCCAGCGCAACTGGCCGGCTAGGCGACCCAACAACTGAGCCAAATCAGCATCGCCCGCAATCGTGACTGATTTAAATGCATTTTCCCGAATGGGGCCGCCGCTAGTCAGTAAGGTGGAAAGTGCTTGGCTTGAAATCGTCAGCACCAGGGCTGTTCTGACAGGAGGCGGAACTTCCCCATCGTCGGATTGAGTCGGCACATCCGAATGGCGCACGGCCTCCAATAGGCCATTACTGTTAATTTGTACGGCAAATCGACCAAACGGCATTTCGAGGGCAATCGCTTTGCCGGCGTGCTTTGCCAGCTCGGTACTCGCCCATGGTTCACCCGCCAAGACATGATTAATGCCGTGGCAGATGGCTGCGCTGGTGATAGGCCGGGCGGATGTTGATACCGAATTCATGGGTGCAAAAAACCCGCACGAATGCGGGTTTTTCCGTGGGGAAAGCCTAAGCTTAAACCAACTGCTGAATCCCGGCTAGAACCCAGCCACCAGAACCATGAATTGGCTTGCTCAAGTTCCAAATTTCGGTAAATGGCTCAGCTGGAGCGCCTGCCTGCTCCCGAATCATGCCGGTAAATTGAATGCTGGCTAAATAATTGTCTTGACCAGTTTCAACACCCAGCAACTCGGCATTGAGGGTAACCACGTCGGTTTGGTTGCTTGCTTCAGCACGCGCGTTCAGATCTTGCGTCAGATTACTAAACATCTCGGGCGTAGCAAACTCACGCAAGGAATCCAAATCACCGTCATCCCAGGCCTTTTGCAATTTAACGAAGTAGTGCTTTGCATTGTCCAAGAACGCATACTCATCAAAGCCAGCCGGTAAGGATTTCGCCGCCTCAGGAATCACTGCGGCTGCACCACCAAAGGAGGCAGCAACAGGAACAAAGCCAGGCTCATTGCGGGTGTTGCCGTGCTCATACGCCGTGCGTTGCATGCCATTATTACCAGCGGCCGCTGGGCTTGCGCGCCCTGCACCTGACATCGATGGCATAAAGCGCTTCACGATAAAGAAGAGGAGCAAGCCAACTGCCAAGGCAATTAGAATTCCGGTAAACATCGAAGCGGCGGCCTCACCCAAACCAAAATGGGAAAGAAGATAAGCAATACCAAGGCCAGCCGCTAAACCACCTAACATGCCACCGAATCCAGGGCGCTTGGGCGCTGCCGCTGCAGCATTACCAGCTGCAGGTGCCGCAGGCTGAGCTTGCTGCGCTGGCTTTTGCGCTTGCGCAGGCTGCGCCTGTTTTTGTACTGGGGCTGATTGGCCCATATTTTTTCCGCTGCCCATGCGCTTTGCGTCAACGTAGCCAACCGAAGAAAAGGTCAGTGCGACGGTAAGTACGATGGCTTTGATTGCATTTTTATTCATTTATTTAGGTCTCCTGTAATGCACAACGACAAAACTAACACTTAGTATTTAATACCAATATGAAGCGCAACGATACCCCCGGTTAATCTATGGGTATCAACAGCATCAAAACCGGCCTCTAGCATCATATTTTTCAAGGTTTCTGCGTCCGGGTGCATCCGGATCGATTCAGCCAAATACCGATAACTTTCAGCATCTTGGGCAATTTTTTCACCCAACCATGGCAGCACCTTGAAAGAATAAACATCGTAAACCGGCTGGAGCATGGCATCGGGCTTGGAAAACTCCAACACCAACACCCGCCCGCCTGGTTTGATCACGCGCAGCATTTCAGCGAGTGCGCGTTCTTTGTGGGTCATATTACGAAGCCCAAAGGCAACCGTGACCACATCAAAGTGATTGCTTGGAAATGGAATCGACTCGGCGTCAAATTGCACGCAGGGCAAAGACATGCCCTGGTCTAGTAATCGATCGCGCCCGACCCCCAACATCGATGCATTGATATCACTAAGCCAAACCTCGGCATCAGGGTGTTTGGCCCACCCAGCAGCCTTTGCAAATGCACAAGCCAGATCGCCAGTGCCACCCGCAATATCAAGAACTTTTTGACCCGGGCGAACCTGCGCCCGAGCGATCGTGAGTTTTTTCCAAATGCGGTGCAGGCCGAATGACATCAAGTCATTCATCACGTCGTATTTATGTGCTACGGAGTGAAAGACATCAGCAACCTTGCCTGCTTTTTCTGCCTCGTCTACCGTTTGGTAACCAAAATGGGTTTTATTCATATTGCCGTATTGGGTGTAATGATTAGTGGCCGCAAGAATGGCCTTCATGCCCAGTTGGCGCACTGGCGACATCGCGGCTTGCGCCTGCTTGCTTTAGCTTATCGAGGTAATCGTTCCATAAAGCGTCTTGGTTTTCGCAGAGAAAAAATAAGTACTCCCATGAAAACAAGCCGGAATCGTGTCCATCTGAGAACATCGGGCGAATCGCATAGTGGCCTACTGGCTCCAGCTCATTAATCCCGACATCGCGTTTGCCGGTCTGCAGAGTCTCTTGACCAGGGCCGTGGCCTCGAACTTCTGCTGAGGGCGATAACACGCGTAAGAATTCAAAAGGCAGGCGATATGAATTACCGTTCTCGTAACTCAGTTCCAATACCTTGGATTGCTGATGCATCACTACATTTGTTGGAATCATTAAACCAGTACCCTCTCAATGCCACCCTGATTAGCTTGGGCGACGTAGTCTTGCATCCAATTGTCACCTAAGATGCGCTGCGCCATTTCAACAACGATGTAATCTGCGGTCGTTGCGCTATCGGCATCAAAGCGCGACAAGCCTTGCAAACAAGATGGGCAGCTGGTTAATACCTTAACCTCGCCAGTAAAGTCGGCTTTTAAGCTTGTAGCTGCCTTTTCCATTTCAATCTGCTTACGAAAGCGGATCTGCGTGGAAATGTCCGGGCGCGTCACCGCTAAAGTACCCGATTCACCACAGCAACGCTCATTCTTCAAAATGGCTTGCTTATCTTCCGTCTGAATCAGTTCATTCACGGTCTTGAGTGGATCTTGTAACTTCATCGGCGAATGGCATGGATCATGGTACATGTAGCGCACGCCTGTCACGCCCTCTAATTTGACGCCCTTCTCCAATAAATATTCATGAATATCAATGATTCGGCACCCAGGGAAAATCTGCTCAAACTGATAACCCGCTAATTGGTCGTAGCAGGTGCCGCAGGACACTACGACGGTTTTAATGTCCAAATAGTTCAGCGTATTGGCCACCCGATGGAACAAAACGCGATTGTCCGTAATCATCTTTTCCGCTTTATCGAATTCGCCGTTGCCGCGCTGGGGGTAGCCGCAGCACAGATAGCCTGGCGGTAATACGGTTTGTACGCCCACATTCCAAAGCATGGCCTGAGTAGCTAAACCTACTTGCGAGAACAAACGCTCCGAGCCGCAACCTGGGAAATAAAACACCGCCTCGGTATCTGCAGTCGTTACTTTTGGGTCACGAATAATCGGGACGTAATTCGCATCTTCAATGTCCAAGAGCGCGCGGGCCGTTTTCTTAGGCAAGTTACCCGGCATCTTCTTATTAATGAAATGAATTACCTGTTCCTTGATCGGCGGCTTTCCTACCGTGGCGGGTGGCGTGGCCGTTTGTTTTTTGGCGAAGCTGCGGAATACATTATTCGCAATGCGCTGTGCTTTGTAGCCCCACTCCATCACCACCTTACGGGTTAAGCGAATCGTATCGGGGTTGCTGGCATTCAAAAAGAACATCGATGTGGCTGTGCCGATATTAAAACGTTGTTGACCCATCTTGCGCAGCAGGTTGCGCATATTCATGGTCACATCACCAAAATCAATCTTGACTGGGCAAGGCGTAGCGCACTTATGGCAGACCGTGCAGTGAGCCGCTACATCATCAAACATTTCCCAATGGCGAATTGAGATCCCGCGCCGGGTCTGCTCTTCGTACAAGAACGCTTCGATCAGCAGGGATGTTGCCAAGATCTTGTCGCGTGGGCTGTACAACAAATTGGCTCGCGGTACATGGGTCGCGCAGACGGGCTTGCATTTGCCACAGCGCAAACAGTCTTTCACACTATCGGCAATCGCACCAATATCGCTTTGCTGCATGATCAATGACTCGTGACCCATCAATCCAAAGCTGGGTGTATAGGCCATGCTCAAATCCGCATGGGGCATCAACTTACCCTTATTAAATCTACCTTCCGGATCAACGCGATTTTTATATGCCCTGAAGTCTTTTAGCTCTTCTTCGCTCAGGTATTCGAGCTTCGTAATACCAATGCCGTGCTCACCGGAGATCACACCATCAAGGGAGCGCGCCAAGGCCATAATTTGATCAACCGACCGATGTGCATCTTGCAACATGCCATAGTCATCGGAGTTCACTGGAATGTTCGTATGCACATTGCCATCACCGGCATGCATGTGTAGCGCTACAAAAACACGCTTACGCAAAATAGCCTGGTGGGTTTTTTCCAGTTCAGCCAAAATCTGTTCAAAAGCAACACCGCCAAAAATAACGCGCAGCTCAGCACGCACATCGGTCTTCCACGACGCACGTAAGGCGTAGTTTTGCAACTCAGGAAAGAAACGATCGAGGTCATTTAACCAACCAGCCCAACGTATCCGTACCTGCTGAATTAAATCCAGCGCACCCTCAACGCGATCACCCAAAATTTCTGCAGGCGAGATGTCATCATCTTCATCAGCTTTACCTAGCGGTAAATTGCCTTTGCGTAAGAATGCTTCCAGCGCATCTAATAACTGCAATTTGTTTTTAAGGGAGAGTTCAATATTGATGCGCTCAATACCGTCGGTGTACTCACCCATACGATCGAGCGGAATCACTACGTCTTCGTTGATCTTGAAGGCATTGGTGTGGCGCGCAATTGCGGCGGTACGCGCCCGGTCTAGCCAAAATTTCTTGCGGGCTTCAGGGCTAACCGCAACAAAACCTTCACCGACGCGCAAGTTGGCCATGCGCACCACCTCACTGGTTGCGGCGGCCACGGCCGACTCATCATCGCCGGCGATATCGCCAATTAATACCATCTTAGGCAAGGTGTTGCGTTTGGATTTCGTGGCATAACCCACTGCCTTTAAATAGCGGTCATCTAAGTGCTCAAGACCAGCTAAGATAGGACCACTCTCGCGACTCAAGCCATCAAGGTAGGCCTTGATCTCCACAATGCTCGGGATGGCTTCACGCGCTTGCCCAAAGAATTCCAGGCAAACGGTGCGCATATATTGCGGCATGCGATGCAGAATCCAGGTAGCACTGGTAATCAGACCATCACAGCCCTCTTTTTGAACGCCCGGTAGTCCCGATAAAAACTTATCGGTAACGTCTTTGCCTAAACCCGCCTTCCGAAAGCGACGGCCTTCGATGCTCAGAGTCTCGCGACGCAATACGTTGACACCGGGCGCCTGCAAGCCATCGGACCAGATCAGATCAAACTGCGCAGAATCAGCCTCATGAATCTTGCCCAAGTTATGGTTGACGCGAACCACATCGAGCCAATTTCCCTCAGGGTCAACCATGCGCCAGCTGGCCAGATTATCTAAGGCGGTACCCCATAAAACGGCTTTCTTACCGCCCGCATTCATCGCGACGTTTCCGCCAATGCAACTCGCATCAGCCGAAGTGGGGTCTACCGCAAACACCAGACCGACTCGCTCTGCTGCCTCAGCAACGCGGCGCGTTACAACGCCGGCGCCTGTGAAAATCGTTGGCACTGCCTCACTTAAACCGGGCAGGGTTACTTTAACCACCGGGTCAATTTGTTCCAGCTTTTCGGTATTGATGACCGCTGACATGGCGACCAAAGGAATCGCGCCACCGGTATAGCCAGTGCCGCCGCCGCGTGGAATGATGGTGAGCCCGAGCTCAATACAGGCCTTCACTAAGCCTGGAATTTCTGCTTCGGTATCTGGCTTCAAAACTACAAAGGGATATTCAACGCGCCAATCGGTTGCATCCGTCACATGGGCAACACGCGACATGCCGTCAAAGGCGACGTTATCCGCGGCCGTATGGCGTCCCAATACTTTTATTGCGCGCTTGCGTAACTGGGCAACTGTTTCAAAATTCTGCTCAAAGAGTTCGACCGCAGTACGCGCGGCTTTAATCAAGATTTCAACTTGCTCAGCCGAATCGCCGGTCATTCTTTTTTCGACTTCACCCAAGCGATGCCAGAGCGCGCTAATGAGCATGCTGCGGCGCTTGGTGTTATCCAATAAATCGTCTTGCAAATAGGGATTGCGCTGCACTACCCAAATGTCACCCAAGACCTCGAAGAGCATGCGAGCCGAACGGCCCGTCTTGCGGATGCCGCGAAGTGAATCCAGAACGCGCCAGGACTCCGACCCTAAAAGGCGAATGACGATTTCACGGTCTGAGAAGGAGGTGTAGTTGTACGGAATTTCCCGTAAACGGGGCTCCCCAGCCTCAGCAGTGAGCAATTGATTTAATCCGAGTGGGGCGTTCATGGAGTGGGGTTCGTTAAATAGGCATTTTAAAGGAGTAATCCGATCCTGACAGGAATTCCCTTATTTGGCTGACGTCACCAATAAAACCTTGCAAAACTAAGGGCTTAGAGGGCATCCGTGGTACGCTCATCGCATGACAATCAACTATTTAAAGAAAATATTAACGGCTCGCGTTTACGACGTTGCGCGCGAGACTGAATTGGAGCTAGCGCCCGCTTTAACGGAGCGCCTGGGCAATCGAATTCTCCTGAAACGGGAGGACAACCAACCCGTTTTCTCGTTTAAGCTGCGCGGCGCATACAACAAAATGGCGCAACTGGGCTCTGCTGCCCTCAAACGGGGGGTTATCGCTGCCTCGGCCGGAAACCATGCCCAAGGCGTAGCCCTCGCCGCCGCCAAGATGAAATGCAAGGCAGTCATCGTGATGCCAGTAACCACCCCTGCAGTCAAAATCGATGCTGTCAAAGCCCGCGGTGGCTCTTGGACGGAGCTCGTTTTGTTTGGGGAATCGTATAGCGACGCCTTTGATCACGCCAAGGTACTGGAGAAAAAACGGGGGCTAAGCTTTGTTCATCCGTTTGATGATCCGGACGTCATCGCCGGCCAAGGAACCATCGCACAAGAAATTTTGCAACAACACCAAGCTCCAATTGATGCCATTTTTGTCGCCATTGGTGGCGGTGGCCTGATTGCCGGCATCGGCGAATACGTCAAAGCCGTTCGCCCAGAAACCAAAATCATCGGCGTACAAGCCGCTGACTCCGACGCCATGCGTCAGTCACTCAAGGCTGGCCGTCGCGTCGAGTTAAAAGAGGTAGGGTTGTTTTCGGACGGCACCGCCGTCAAGATAGTCGGCAAAGAAACCTTCCGTATCTGCAAGCGCGTGGTCGATGACATCATTACCGTTGATACCGATGAAATTTGTGCGGCTATCAATGACGTGTTTACCGACACGCGCAGCATTTTGGAGCCCGCAGGTGCACTCGCTATTGCCGGTCTCAAGAAATACGTTGAGAAGAAAAAAGTAAAAGATAAAACCTTGGTTGCGATTGCATGCGGCGCCAATATGAATTTCAGTCGCTTGCGTTTTGTGGCCGAGCGCGCCGATGTGGGCGAGTTTCGGGAAGCTGTGTTTGCTGTCACCATTCCAGAAGAGCGAGGCTCTTTCAAGCGCTTCTGTCAATTACTCGGCAAGCGCAATGTAACGGAGTTTAATTACCGCATTGCCGATCAAGCCAAAGCCCATATTTTTGTTGGCATTGGTACGCAGAAATCCGCCGATAGTGCTGAGATTGCCAAGCACTTTACTAAAGCGGGATTTGCGACGATTGACTTAACGCACGATGAACTTGCTAAATCGCATCTGCGGCATATGGTCGGCGGTCACTCTCCTTTAGCGCACGATGAGCTGCTCTACCGCTTTGAGTTCCCCGAGCGCCCCGGCGCCTTGATGCGCTTTTTAACCAGCATGGCACCCAATTGGAATATCAGCCTCTTTCATTACCGTAACCATGGCGCAGACTACGGACGCATTTTGGTTGGCATTCAAGTGCCCAAGAATGAACAGAAGCAATTCCAATCTTTCTTGGCTTCCCTCGGTTATCCGCACTGGAATGAAAGTGCGAATCCCGCTTACCGACTGTTCTTAAAGTAACAAAGCTGAATGTCCTATAGCCTGACCGGAAAGCTCGTTGTTGCGATTTCATCGCGCGCCCTCTTTGACTTTGAAGAAGAGAATCGCTTGTTTGAAACCAGTGATGACAGCGCCTATATGAAGTTGCAACTCGATCGATTGGCCATGCCCGCACAAACGGGCGTTGCCTTTCCGCTAGTACAAAAACTACTGGCCTTCAATCAAGGTGATGAGCAGCGCGTAGAGGTCGTGATCTTGTCACGTAATGATCCCGTCAGTGGCTTACGCGTGTTCCGCTCTGCAGAGCATCACCAGCTTCGCTTGGAGCGTGGGGTATTTACCCGCGGCAGACCGCCCTACCATTACCTGCGCTCATTGCAGGCGAATTTGTTTTTATCAGCCAATGAAGATGATGTGCGGGCGACGATTGATGCTGGCTTTCCGGCGGCACGCGTTTATCCCGAGTCCAGCAAAACCGCCGAATCCCACCCCAATGAAATTCGCATTGCCTTTGATGGTGATGCCGTTTTGTTTTCAGACGAAGCAGAGCAAGTTTTTCAAAGTAGCGGGCTAGAGGCTTTCGTTGACCACGAAAGTAAAAAGGTAGCGATTCCATTACCGCCCGGCCCTTTTAAGCCCCTACTGGAAGCGCTGCACCGCCTGCAAAGTCAGTCTGGAACACAGGCTGCGCATGGCATGCGCATTCGAACTGCGCTAGTGACTGCACGCTCTGCTCCTGCGCATGAACGTGCGATTCGCACCCTCATGAATTGGGGTATCGATGTCGATGAAGCCATGTTCTTAGGCGGCCTTTCTAAAAGTGAGTTCCTCCGCGAATTCGAGCCCGACTTTTTCTTTGACGATCAAACCGGTCATTGCAATTCAGCGGCCTCAGTTGCGCCTACCGGGCATGTGGTTTCGGGGGTCGCTAACCGCCCAAAATCAAGCGGTTAATTAAAACGCATTTCCACTCTTCTCATGAGCTATTCCGATTCCCCCCACTTACCGCTTGGTAAAGAAACTGCCTACCCACAACACTATGATCCCAGTGTGCTGTTTCCAATTCCGCGCGCAGAAAACCGAGCGAAGTTAGGTCTCAGTCCAGCCAGCGTCCTCCCATTTTTTGGCGTTGATCTGTGGAATGCATTTGAACTCAGCTGGCTCAATTTAAAAGGCAAACCGCAAATCGCCTTAGCCGAGTTTGAAATCCCTGCCGACTCGCCTTGCATGATCGAATCCAAATCCTTCAAGCTTTTTTTAAATAGCCTGAATAGTGAACGCATTGCGGATGAAGAAACCCTGCGGGAGCGTGTCGTGGCTGATTTATCGGCGGTTGCAGGAGCACCGATTCGGATGCGTATGTTCACTCCAGAGCAACTTTCAAAACGCGGTATGCAGGAAATGGATGGGGTTTTGCTCGATCGCCTTGATATTGAAATTGATCCAAACCAAAAAGCCAATCCGGCCTTATTGAAAGCAGATCACTCGTGCTCGCCCATAGAGCAATGCGTGGTGTCGCATTTACTCAAATCCAATTGCCCCGTAACTGGACAGCCAGACTGGGCTAGCATTCAAATTCGCTACCAAGGCAGGCCGATTGAAGAAGAAGGATTATTGCGTTATTTAATTGGGTTTCGGGAGCTCGGGGAATTTCATGAGCACTGTGCAGAAACTATTTTTTGCGATATTAAGCGGCAGTGCAAACCAGAAAAGCTATCGGTTTATGCGCGTTACACCCGGCGAGGCGGCCTGGATATCAATCCGTTTCGAACCGATTACAACGCTGTCTGGCCTGACAACAAACGCCACGCCAGACAGTAATTAATTAAAACGGAATATCGTCGTCCATTGCGCCCAAGGATGCCGCTGTAGGCGCCGGTGCTGCGTTTGATGACTCAGATGACTTAGGGCGCGAATAGCTTTCACCCCCCTCACCGCCACCCGACATCTTCGAGCCCAACATCTGCATCGAGTCCGCCACAATCTCGGTGGAGTATTTTTCTTGACCACTGGCATCAGCCCACTTGCGTGTACGCAAACGGCCTTCGACGTATACCTGCGATCCCTTCTTAAGATACTGACCTGCAATTTCAGCAAGCTTGCCAAAAAACGCAACGCGATGCCATTCTGTGGTTTCTTTCATCTCACCGGTTTGCTTGTCTTTATAGCGATCCGATGTAGCTACTGAAATATTGGTTACTGCGTCGCCGCTAGGCATATAACGTGTTTCTGGGTCCCGTCCAATGTTACCCACGATGATGACTTTATTTACCGAAGCCATGATGTCTCCCGAAGAAAATGTATGTGAAAAAATGTAAATCAATGCACTAATGTTAATGAGGCTTGTACAGCGGGTAAGTAGTCAACTTGTCTGTTTATGCGGCTGGAGTTTCCTGGGCATGCTTTTTTGCTGGTAACTCGCGCATCGACCATGCAATTATAAGCCAGGCAAAAATGAGCGCCATTCCCAGCATAAACACCGATAACTCGCCAAAGTACTGGGTTACCAAACCACCAACGGCAGCACCAAAAAAGAGCCCCAAGGACTGGGTAGTGTTGTAAATACCGAGCGCCGTGCCCTTGGAATCTTGTGCCCAGCGCGATACCAAGGAGGGCTGCAGTGCCTCGAGTAAATTAAATCCGACAAAGTAAATCAGCAAGGCTGCTGAAATCAACAAAATGGTGCTGGCCTCAATAAAGACGACTTGCGAAATAAACAAGAGGCCAATAGCCACCAATACCGCAACACGAAGGCGCTGCTTCTTTTCACCCAACACCAAAATAGGCGCCATTAATGCAAACGAGATCAGCAATACCGGAAGGTAGATTTCCCAATGGCGCGACAGTGGGAAGCCCATCTGCACCAATAAGCGCGGCACAACCAAAAACATCGCTACTTGCGTTGCATTTAAAACAAATACACCGACATTCAAGCGCATCAATTCAGGGCGACGCAGGATAGTAAAAAATGGGGTGTGCTGGGGGGTGGATTTTTTCTCTGGGGCAGGCACATACCAAAGCGCAACCAGAATGGCGACAAAGCCCATTGCGGCCAACAACAGAAACATACCGTCCAAACTAATCCAACGATAAATCGGCGCAGCCAAGACCAAGGAGAGGGCAAACGAAATAGCGATGCTGCCACCCACAATCGCCATGGCCATGGTTCGCACTTTTTCACTCACCAAGTCAGCGACCCAGGCCGAAATCGCCGCAGAAATCGCGCCCGCACCCATGAGCCCACGGCCAATACCAATCCACAGCAAATCATCGTGGCTAGCGGCAATCAGGGCGCCCAGCACAAAGCAGATAAGCCCACCCACCACAACCGGGCGCCGGCCGATGCGATCCGACAGCGCGCCCAGCGGAATATGAAAGAAGGCCTGCACAATATTGAACATGCCCAGGGACAATCCCACCAAAAAGGCGCGATCGCCGCCCGGCAAGCCCTCTGCATGCAGGCTAAAGACCGGCAAAAGCAGGAAAAGGCCCAGCATCCGCAGGCCAAATATGCCTGCCAAAGCCAGAGTCGAGCGGAGTTCGGAAGAATTCATGGGAAAAGGCTATATTAACAAGTTACGCCTAAAAACCATGAATAACGAAATCAAGATCCGCGGTGCACGCACGCACAACCTAAAAAATATCAATCTGGATATCCCCAGAGAGAAGTTAGTGGTTCTCACTGGCCTCTCGGGATCCGGCAAAAGCTCGCTAGCATTCGATACCCTCTATGCCGAGGGACAACGCCGCTACGTCGAGTCGCTGTCTGCCTATGCCCGTCAATTTCTACAGCTGATGGAAAAACCGGATGTGGATGTCATCGAAGGTCTTTCCCCTGCCATTTCGATTGAGCAAAAAGCAACCAGCCATAACCCCCGCTCTACTGTAGGCACGGTCACAGAAATCCATGACTATTTGCGACTCTTGTTTGCTAGAGCCGGCACGCCACACTGCCCAGAGCACAATTTAGCCTTGGCAGCCCAGAGTGTTTCGCAAATGGTGGATACCGTGATGGCACTGCCAGCTGAAACCAAGTTAATGATTTTGGCGCCCGTCGTGAGTGAACGTAAGGGCGAGTTTGTTGACCTGTTTCAGGATCTCCAGGCCCAGGGCTTTGTGCGCTTTCGGGTGCGCTCGGGTGGCGGCACTACTAACACAGCAAAAGCCGAGATCTTTGAAGTAGATCAGCTACCGAAGTTGAAAAAAACCGACAAGCATTCAATTGAAGTTGTGGTGGATCGCATTAAGGTACGTCCTGATATTCAGCAGCGCTTAGCCGAGTCCTTTGAAACAGCCCTGCGCTTAGCGGACGGAAAAGCGATGATTGTCGACATGGATACCGGCGTTGATACGATTTTCTCCAGTAAATTTGCATGCCCAATTTGCTCTTACTCACTGCAAGAGCTCGAACCCCGGCTCTTCTCATTTAATAATCCGATGGGCGCTTGCCCATCGTGCGATGGCTTAGGTCATATCTCCTTTTTTGATCCGAAGCGCATTGTGGCCCACCCCGATTTATCGCTGGCTTCAGGCGCAATTAAAGGCTGGGACCGCCGCAATCAGTTTTATTTCAAGCTACTACAGACCCTGGCAAAGCATGCCGGTTTTGATATTGAAAAACCGTTTGAGAACCTGACCAAAAAAGCACAAGACCTGGTATTAATGGGATCCGGCGATACCAATATTGCCTTTGAGTATCTAAATGAGCGCGGCAAGTTAAGCGTGCGGCAACATCCTTTCGAAGGGATTGTGGCTAACTTTGAACGCCGTTACCGTGAAACCGAATCGATGGCGGTGCGCGAAGAATTATCGCGCTATCAAAATGTTCGCTCCTGCCCCGACTGCAATGGCACACGTCTGCGCCGTGAAGCGCGCTTTGTCAAAGTAGGTGACGGCAAGCAATCACGCGGTATTTTTGAAATCAGCGCACTACCCCTCAAAGAAGCCAAAGAGTATTTCGAAGCCCTTCAGCTCAAAGGTGCAAAACGGGAAATCGCCGACAAAATTGTGAAGGAGATTAGCTCCCGCTTAACCTTCTTAAACGATGTTGGCCTCGATTACCTCTCGCTCGAGCGCAGTGCTGACACACTATCCGGCGGCGAGGCGCAACGCATTCGCCTCGCCTCGCAAATTGGCTCTGGCCTAACCGGTGTGATGTATGTACTCGATGAACCTTCGATTGGCCTGCATCAGCGCGATAACGATCGCCTGATTGGCACACTCAAGCACCTGCGTGATTTAGGAAACAGCGTGCTCGTGGTTGAGCACGACGAAGACATGATTCGGGCCTCTGACTACGTGATTGATATTGGTCCAGGTGCTGGTGTTCACGGCGGCCGGGTGGTGGCGCAGGGCACGCCTGCCGAAGTAGAAGCGAATCCCAATTCCCTCACGGGCGCCTATTTAGCTGGACGTGAGCGCATCGAAGTACCTGAAAAGCGCATACCTGCCAGTGATCGCTTTTTAAAAATCATTGGTGCTACAGGTAATAATTTGCAATCCGTAAATGCTGAAATCCCCGTAGGACTTTTGACCTGCGTCACCGGCGTATCGGGCTCTGGCAAATCAACCCTGATCAATGACACCTTGCATCATGCAGTTGCGCATCATATTTACAAGTCGAATGCAGAGCCAGCGCCTCACAAAGCGATTGAAGGCCTTGAGCACTTTGATAAGGTAATTAGCGTTGATCAATCGCCGATTGGTCGAACACCCCGATCTAATCCGGCAACCTACACTGGCTTGTTTACGCCCATTCGTGAACTTTTTGCTGGTGTACCTGCATCGCGCGAGCGCGGCTATGAAGCAGGCCGCTTCTCTTTTAACGTCAAAGGGGGTCGTTGCGAAACTTGTGAGGGTGATGGCGTTCTTAAAGTCGAAATGCACTTTTTGCCCGATGTGTATGTTCCCTGCGATGTTTGCCACGGCAAGCGCTATAACCGCGAAACCTTAGACATCCGCTACAAGGGAAAGAATATTCACGAAGTCTTGGCAATGACGATTGAGCAAGCGCATGAATTCTTTGAAGCGGTGCCCGTAGTCAAACGTAAACTCAAAACCTTGCTGGATGTTGGTTTGGGATACGTCAAGCTGGGTCAAAGTGCAACGACACTATCGGGCGGTGAGGCGCAGCGTGTGAAGTTATCGCTGGAACTCTCGAAACGCGATACCGGCAGAACCCTCTATATTTTGGACGAGCCCACTACAGGACTGCACTTTCATGACATCCAATTGCTATTGACCGTGATTCACACGCTCAAAAAACAGGGCAATACGATTGTGATCATTGAGCACAATTTAGATGTGATTAAAACCGCAGACTGGATTATTGATTTAGGGCCAAAGGGCGGAGCTGGTGGCGGCTTGATCATTGCAACTGGCACCCCTGAAGATGTGGCCAAGAATCCAGATAGTTTTACGGGTCACTACCTTGCCCCACTACTTAAAGCAAAACCCGCCAAGGTTAAAACTAAGAAAGTAGCAGCCTAAATACGAAAGTAGATCAGAGCAGTTTCGTTTCAGCGATGTCCGTTGATTCGGAACTGCCCGATAACACCAAGATGTCGTTCTCGAGTAGGCGCAGATCCGGGCTCAGCGTTAGCTTCACATAGTCTTCGCCGTCAACTTTGCGACGGACCGCCTGAATTGCTACACCCTCTAAATCAGGATTAATCTCCGTCAGGGTTTTGCCAATCGCATGCGAACCAGGAAGTAAGGTGAGCGTATGCAAACGCCACGACTCGTTCTCCTCCAAGTCATCGCCTTCTGATCCCCGAAAGTAACCACGCAACAAGCCATAGCGGGCCTCACGCGCCTCGGTTACGCGGCGCACCACTTTACGCATCGGCACACCCATAATGAGGAGCACATGGGATGCCAACATCAGGCTACCTTCAATAAGCTCTGGTACAACTTCAGTGGCGCCAGCCGCCTCGAGTTTTTTCAGGTCTGAATCATCTTTGGTGCGAACCAGTGTGGTCATGCCGGGCCGCAAACGCTCCACTTGGTAGAGCACCTTTAAGCTGGCAGCCGTATCCGCAAAAGTCACGACAACCGCCTTGGCCCGCGCAATACCGGCGGACACCAAGTAATTTTCTCGGCTGGAATCACCATACACGACTTGATCCCCCGCCATACTGGCTTCGGCAACGCGATCTGGATCTAGGTCCAATGCAATGTACGGAATTTTTTCTTGGTCCAGCATGCGCGCGAGGCTTTGTCCTGCTCGACCAAAGCCGCAAATAATGATGTGGTTTTCATAGCGCACCGTTTTTGCTGCAACCCGTGTCAATGCCAACGACTGTAGCAACCATTCGCTACTTGCAAAGCGCAATGCAATCCGGTCGCTGTATTGAATTAAGAAGGGTGCCCCAAACATCGATATCAACATCGCTGCGAGTAGCGCTTGGCTTAATGCTGGGTCAATCAATTTCAAGCCATCAATTTGATTCAAGAGCACAAAACCAAATTCACCGGCTTGGCATAAACACAAACCAGTTCGAATCGCTACGCCTGCATTCGCCCCAAAGGCCCTTGCTAAAGCAGCAATCATGGCGAACTTGATGATGACGATCGCCGCCAATAGGGCAAGCACTAAGACCCATTGATCCAAAATCACATGCAGATCTAATAGCATGCCTACCGTGATGAAGAACAATCCCAAGAGCACATCGCGAAAGGGTTTGATGTCCTCCTCCACTTGATGCCGGAAGGGTGTTTCTGAAATCAGCATGCCAGCCAAAAAAGCTCCTAAGGCTAGCGATAAACCCAAATGCTCCGTAATCGCAGAAAAGCCCAATACGATCAATAGCAAATTGAGCATGAATAATTCTTGCGAACGAAATTGCGCAACCAATCTGAACCAGCGACTCATCATTTGGCGACCAACAAAGAAGATCAAAAATAAGGCAATGGAGATTTTGATCAGCGCAATACCTAAAGCAAAAAAGAGGTCTTTCGGATCTTGGCCAAGGGCGGGCAGCAAAATCAATAAAAAGACCACTGCCAAATCCTGAAACAACAGGACGCCAATGACGTTTCGGCCATGCTCTGTTTCGAGCTCACCCCGGTCTGAAAGCAATTTAGTCACAATCGCCGTGGAGGACATGGACAAGGCACCACCCAAGGCGAGTGCAGCCTGCCAGCTGATGGGGTAGAACCAATTCAGCAAAAAACTGCTGAGGATGGTTAAAGCCATGGTCAAGAGTACTTGGCTTGCGCCCAAACCAAATACGATGGAACGCATTGCCCGCAGCTTTTGGAGGTTAAATTCCAGGCCGATGGAGAACATCAAAAAAACCACCCCAAACTCCGCTAAATAGCGCACCGTTTCAGAGTCGCTGGCAATTCCAAAGGCCTTTGGCCCAATTAAAACGCCAATGGCTAAATAGCCCAAAATTGGCGGTAAGCCAAAATAGCGGAAAATAAGGACTCCGGCAACACCGGAAGCCAGCAAAATGAGGGTTAATTGAAGGACTGACGGCATATACTCATCTCCATGATAGCGAAGACGCAAGACCAAATCCTAAAGCTCGCGCGCGATACCCTCACGATTGAGGCGGATGCGCTAATTACGATGCGTAACCGCCTTGAAGGCGCTGGCGCTGATGCTTTCGCATTAGCCATTCATTTATTACGGCAATGCAATGGCCGCATTGTGGTCTCGGGTATCGGCAAGTCAGGGCATATTGCACGCAAAATTGCAGCTACTTTTGCCTCCACCGGATCACCCGCTTTTTTTGTTCACCCTGCCGAAGCAAGTCACGGCGATTTAGGGATGGTGACGCGTGACGATGTATTTGTCGCACTGTCCAATTCAGGTGAAACCGCTGAACTGCTAACAATCATCCCGATCATCAAGCGCACTGGTGCCAAACTCATTGCCCTCACCGGCAAGCCCGAGTCATCGCTAGCGAAATTGGCAGATGCGCATCTGGATACCGGCGTTGAAAAAGAGGCTTGCCCGCTTAACCTCGCCCCCACCAGCAGCACGACAGCTGCACTTGCAATGGGCGATGCACTGGCAGTCGCCTTACTCGATGCCCGCGGCTTTCAGGCGGAGGATTTTATTCGCTCGCACCCTGGAGGGCGTCTTGGACGCAAACAGCTGATGTATGTGAGCGATGTGATGCGCACTCTAGCGGAAACCCCAACCATCTCAATTGATGCAAGCTTGCCAGCAGCACTACTGGAAATGACGGCCAAGAAAATGGGCATGGTTGTCATGCTTGCTTCGGACTCGACGGTCGCCGGTATTTTTACCGACGGGGATTTACGCCGCTTACTTGAAAAATCAACCGACCTCACTGGGGTCAGCCTAAAAGATGCGGTTACCAGCAAACCCCGCACCATCCCTCCGGAGCTGCTGGCAGAAGAAGCGATTGAGATGATGGAGAAATACCGCATCAACCATTTGGTTGTAACCGATCCACGCGGCCAGTTATTGGGCGCCCTCAATCTGCACGACTTATTCGCAGCCAAAGTCCTTTAAGAAACTTCTGTATGCCGATTGCCTTTAATCCCCATCAAACAAACCCATCGGCGCAATTTCCACAAGCATGGGAACGCGCAGCCCAAGTCAAACTGCTGGTTTTAGATGTGGATGGCGTACTCACGAATGGCCAGGTGTTTTTTGGACAAGATGGCAAAGAGTTAATGAAGGCTTTTGATATTCAGGATGGTCTCGGGATTAAGTTGTTACAGCAATGCGGCATTGAAACGGCCGTTATCACCGGTAGAAACTCCAAAATGGTGCTTGCCCGCTGTGAGGAGCTGGGAATTCAGCATGTGTTTATGGGGGTAGAGAACAAAGCAATCGCCCTTAGTGAATTGTTAAAACGCACCGCACATACCGCTGCAGATTGCGCCGTCATGGGAGATGACTGGCCTGATTTACCCATGATGAAACAGGCTGGCCTGCGCGTCTGCCCCGCCCAAGGACACGAGGCTGTGCGCGAGTTTGCGCACTTCGTTACTTCCAAGGCTGGTGGCTACGGCGCTGTTCGCGAACTATGCGATCTCATTCTTAAAGCGCAAAACCGCTATGAAGCACTTCTAATGCAGGCGCGCAACTAAATGCAAGTCAATATGGCCCAGGTAAAGCTGGGTACTGTTCGCACTATCCTTCGCTTAATGCCTTTACTGCTAATGGGTGGCCTGACTTTGCTCACCTTTTGGCTGGTCCAAAAAAATACGCCTTTAACCATCAATCCGATTGAACGTCCACGCCTGCATGAGCCTGATTACACCATCAAAAATGGGGCACTCTCCTACCTCAACGAGCAAGGCCAAACGAAGTATCGAATTTTAGGTAAAGAGTTGATTCATTACGATGACGATGCGTCGATTGATATTGTGCGTCCTAGAATGCGATCCTTCCAGCCAGATAAGGCGCCCGTTACCGTTCGTGCGCAGCGTGGTCACATCGATGGCGATCTAACCATCCTGGATCTATTCGATAACGTCGAAATCTACAGACCGCCACAAAGCGCAAGCGAAACCCAAAAGGCCAGTCCCTATATGTTGGCAAAGTCGAGCTACTTTCAGGTCTTGATTAATGATGACATCATCACAACCGATAAGCCGGTAGAGCTCGAGCAAGGTCTATCCCTTATGCAATCCAATGCCGGCGGTGTATTTGATAATGTGCAGCAAAGCATGCAATTACTGGGCACAGTCAAAGGCCGTATCGAGCCTGCGCAACAAGGAACCCGCTAAGACGGATGGATACGCGATCGACCTCCCTCCTCATGCCTTTTGTATTTTTTTGGCTCAGCTTAGTCACTGGTCTTGCGCTAGCCGAAAAGGCAGACCAAGATAAGCCATTAATCATCAATGCAGACTCCGTATCGATTAATGAGGTCGAGCAAAAATACAAACTGCAAGGGGACATTCTCTTGATTAAGGGCAGTATTGTGGTGACCGGCGATAAGGGCGACATTCTGGTTGATCCAGAGGGCTATCAATTCATTGAAGTGAAGGGCGATGCAAAAACGCTGGCGACATTTCGGCAGCGCCGCGAAGGGCTGGCGAATGAGTTTATGCAGGGGCTCGGCAGAGACGTTAGTTACAACGGCAAACAAGAAGTACTGATTTTGCTTGGCGATGCCAATATGAAGCGCTTACTGAATATGCAAATGCGCGATCATTTACGCGGCGGAAAAATAGAATACCGTGACGTTACCCAAGAATATCGCGTGAGTCCGCCGCCCAATCAGCCCAAAAGCGCGCTCCCGTCCTCAAGGGCCATTTTGGCTCCCCGTAGTAAAGTATTAATTCAATGAACACTGTATCTGCTGTCACCCCAACCCTCATCGCGAGCAATCTGCAAAAGCGCTACGGATCTCGAACGGTTGTTCGAGACGTTTCGATTGAAGTGAAATGTGGCGAGGTAGTCGGACTGCTTGGCCCAAATGGTGCCGGTAAAACGACGTCGTTTTACATGATTGTCGGACTCGTTCCGCTCGATGGCGGTAACATCAATTTAGATGGAAAAGAGATTAGCCATTTACCCATTCATGAACGTGCGCGTATGGGCTTATCGTATCTCCCGCAAGAAGCGTCGGTATTTCGGAAACTCAATGTTGCTGAGAATATTCAAGCCGTTTTGGAGCTGCAAGTTCAAGATGGTAAAGCGCTAACGAAAAAAGAGATTCGGGCTCGCCTGGATGAGCTCCTTGGCGAATTGCAGATTACCCATCTGCGCAATAATCCGGCGCTATCGCTCTCCGGTGGTGAACGGCGGCGCGTTGAAATTGCCAGGGCGCTTGCCTCGCAACCTAAATTTATATTGCTCGATGAGCCATTTGCTGGTGTTGACCCCATAGCGGTTGGGGAAATTCAACGCATTGTTCGTTTTCTTCGTGACCGCCAAATTGGGGTTTTGATTACTGACCACAATGTGCGCGAAACATTGGGCATCTGTGACCATGCCTACATTATTAGTGAAGGTAGCGTCCTTGCTGCAGGCAAGCCAGATGAGATTATTGAGAATGATGCTGTCCGGCGCGTCTATCTGGGTGAAAATTTCCGTATGTAATTTGCTCTAAATGTGATTTACTAGTAGTTCGTTTCTACTCTGGAGGCATTGCTTATGAACTTAAAAATCAACAGCCGTCACCTTGAAGTGACCCCCGCAATGCGTGCCCATGTAGAGCTGGGAATGAGTAAGGTCCGAAAGCACTTTGATCATGTGATTGACGCGACTATTTTCTTGATGATCGACAATGCCAAGGAAAAGGACTTAAGGCAAACTGCAGAATTAACGATTCACCTCAAAGGCAAGGATTTGTACGCTGAAGCACATAATGCCGATCTCTACCATGCCATTGATGCTGCAGTTCACAAGCTGGAACGGCAGGTGGTCAAGCATAAGGAAAAGGTGCAAGACCACCACCACGAAAAACACCCAGAATAAGCAGATAGATTGGGCTAGTCATATAATCAATTGCATATGAATGCCCTACTTGATCTTTTCACACCAGACTGCATTGCGCTTCATAGTCCTGCCAAAAACAGGTCTGAAACCTTTGCACTGGCAGGATCCCTATTTAGTCAGCGTTTAAATCTTAACTCCGACCTCATTATTTCGTTTTTAAATGCACGTGAGGATTTGGGTTCTACCGCTCTGGGTGCTGGGGTTGCAATACCGCATGGCAGAGTAAAGGGATTGAAAGACCCTGTGGCTGCCTTGGTTCGGCTTGATACCCCCATCGAATTTGCTGCCCCCGATGGCTTGCCTGTATCAGTCCTCATTTTTTTACTGGTGCCAGAAAAGGCAACACAACAGCATCTCGAAATCCTTTCTTCGATTGCGCAACTTCTCTCTGATCCAGATACACGCAGCAAAATTAGCGCCGAAAACGATCCGAAAAAAGTATGTCAGCTACTACAGGAATGGAGTGCCTGATTTATGTCACAACATCTGCTGCTTGAGGGTCTCACCGCGCTTCAGATTTTTGATGACAATGTCGCCGAACTAAAGCTGTCTTGGATTCGCGGTCTAGAAGGTTCTGATCGTAAATTTCCAACCGAGGCAGTACGTGCAGCTGCGGCCTCTTCTGACCTAGTTGGCCACCTCAACTTAATCCACCCCAGCCGAATTCAGATCTTTGGCGAGCAAGAGGTGGATTACCACGCCGACCTGACCGCCGAACAGCGGCATGCTCAAATTGCCAATCTCATTTCTAAAACTCCGCCCTGCGTCATTGTGGCGGATGGCCGCACAGCCGATCCTGATTTAGAGTTGTTTTGCCAGCGCTCCTCAACTCCGTTATTTACTACCCCTGTATCTGCCGCTGAAGTCATCGATCACCTTCGCACCTACTTAACCAAAATAGGAGCCCCGCAAGTCACGATGCATGGGGTCTTTATGGATATTTTGGGGCTAGGGGTTCTCATTACCGGTGAGTCAGGTCTAGGTAAAAGTGAATTGGGTTTAGAGCTAATCTCCCGCGGTCATGGCCTGGTTGCAGATGATGCAGTGGATTTTGCACGCCTGGGTCCAGATTACATTGAAGGGCGTTGTCCAGTAATTCTGCGGAACTTACTCGAAGTACGTGGCCTAGGCTTACTCGACATCCGTACTATTTTTGGTGAAACCGCAGTCCGCCGTAAGTTGAAGCTACGCCTAATTGTTCAATTGGTCCGCCGCAACGATGGTGAATTTGAGCGCCTCCCGCTTGATGCCCAGTTTGTTGATGTACTCGGGACGCAAATTCGTACTGTAAAAATTCAAGTGGCCGCAGGTCGAAACCTTGCCGTACTGGTAGAGGCCGCGGTCCGCAATACCATTTTGCAATTGCGTGGCATTGATACCCTCAAAGAATTCATTGAGCGGCAACGCGAACAAATGATCACAGAATCAGAGCAGCCTAAAAGCCAAGGGCGCTTGATTTAGTATGCAAATTCATCTGATAACCGGTATCTCTGGTTCAGGTAAATCGGTTGCTCTCAGGGCGTTTGAAGACAGTGGTTACGATTGCGTCGATAACCTGCCTGTGCCGCTGTTAGAAAACCTCATCACTACGATGGAAAATGAAGGGCGCGAGTTTGTTGCAGTTGCAATCGATGCGCGTCGCGGCCAATCGATTGGAGAACTGCCGGCCCTCCTTGAAACAATTCGCAAAAAGCATGGAGTCCGCATTCTATTTCTGAATGCGGATACCAACACCTTGGTGCAGCGCTTCTCGGAAACCCGTCGTCGCCACCCCCTATCTACCGCTGTCAGTGCGCAACAGAATCAATCTGCCACCATCATTGAGGCCATCGAGCGTGAACGCAGTTTGCTTGACCCACTCCGTGAGCAAGCCCACAGCATCGATACCAGCAATCTGCCATCGCATACCCTGCGCGCATGGATCCATGAGCTTCTCAAAGAGAAGCCCAATGGACTCACACTTATTCTGGAGTCGTTTGGCTTCAAGAAGGGGGTTCCTAGCGAGGCTGATCTGGTGTTTGATGTTCGCTGCTTGCCTAACCCCCATTACGACAACGTGCTACGCCCATTAACTGGGCATGACGAGCCAGTGAAAGCCTTTTTGCGCGAACAACCAGCGGTCAAGAGCATGGAAGAAGACATTATTCACTTCATTGAGAAGTGGCTTCCCAGCTACATTGCGGATGGCAGAAGTTATTTGACCGTTGCGATTGGCTGTACCGGAGGTCAACACCGCTCGGTCTTTTTGGTCGATCAGCTCATGGCCTACTTTTCTAAGCAATCAGGCTTGCATTCCCGGATTGATCTGATTCAGCGGCACCGCGAGCTCGACTCCAGGACTCCAACAACAGCCTGACCGGCTGAGCGAGTCCATACTGCTCGAGCGCACCTAGCTCGGCCCAAATAAACTGAGCTTCATCTGACTGAATATTTCTGTCCAACTCTTTTTTTGCTTTGCCATTGAGAACCATCTCATAGGCCTGAATCTGCAAAACGCGGTGGCTAAAAATATGTTTCACACACGCGCCCATCGTTACCGATTGCTCAAATAAAACTAATGGCTTTTTAGAAAATCGGTTTGGCAAAATTAATTCCAGTAACTGCTCACTCGTTAATAGCTCTGCTCGAATAGTATGCGCGCCCTGCCCTTCTGTTTGCGCTTGCCACTCACTTTCTGGTAGCGACCAAAGGCCGCCCCAGATTGCTTTGGCAGGGCGCTTTTGCAGTAGCACCGCATTACCATGCGCCAGAATACCAACCGTACACGTAAATTGCGGTGACTTCTTTTTGGGTAGTTTCTTTGGAATGGCAAGCACTTGATCCGTCGCTTTTGCCTGACACGCAGACTCAAATGGGCACTGCATTTTTTTCGTGAGGCATACCGGCTGTTTTGCAGTACACCAGGTGGCACCAAAATCCATCAGTGCTTGGGTGTATACCGGCATCTGCTTTGGTGATCGCGGAAGAAGTTCTGTAGCCAATTGCCAAAGTGAATCGGTCACCTTTTTTTCTTGTAGCGCGCCGCCAATACCAAATAGCCTCGCCAATACACGCTTCACGTTGGCATCCAAAATTGGCGCCCTGATCTGAAATGCAAATGCGGCAATGGCGCCTGCCGTAGATCGACCGATTCCACTCAGGCCTTCTAGCGCCTGAGAATCGGGTGGAAATTGCCCCTGGTATTGCGTTACGACTTGTTTTGCGCAGGCATGCAAATTACGCGCCCGTGAGTAATAACCTAGGCCGCTCCATTCAGCCAATACCTCATCGATATCGGCGCGAGCCAAATGCGCTACCGACGGAAAACGTTTCATCATTTTGGGGTAGCGGTCTAGTACGGTGGCTACCTGCGTTTGTTGCAGCATGATTTCAGAAACCCAGACAGCATAGGGGTCCGTAATGCTTTGCCATGGCATACCATGGCGTCCATGCTTTTTATGCCACTGAATCAGTTGCTTTGAAAAGGATGCAATCAGAGCAGCATCGTGGGTCGGCTGCGGACTTAGCGCTTTTGGCATACCGGACAAAAGTAGGTGGAACGTTGGCCTTGAACGATCTGCTGAATCGGCGTCTTGCATAATCGGCAGGGCTCGCCGCGTCGGTCATAGACTTTGCTTTCCATCATGAAGTAGCCCTGCTTACCCTCGCTATCAACAAAGTCACGCAAGGTACTGCCACCTGCAGCAATAGCTTTGGTTAGTACCATGCGTACTGCGCTGGCTAAACGCGCACACTGCGGCTTCGTTAATTTTCCCGCCTGCTTTGCAGGATGAATACCGGCCTCAAACAAACTCTCTGAACAGTAAATGTTGCCAACCCCAACGACGGCCTGCCCTGCAAGCAAAAATGATTTGACTGCAACACTACGGCCGCGCGAGCAGCGATAAAGTACGGCAGCGCCCAGCTCGTTCGCAAAATCGGCGGAAAAGGGCTCTGTACCCAACTTGCTTAGAAGGGGGTGCTCTTCCAGTGGGCCGCTCTTCGTTGGATGCCACAAAACTGCCCCAAATTTACGTGGATCATGCAAGCGCAAGCTGCGCTTACCGAATGCCACCACAACTCGGTCATGGGGCTTTAATGGCTCCTTGACTGGCAATACCCGCAGGACTCCCGTCATACCCAAATGGATCAGTAAATGCCCTTGATCCATTTGCAACAATAAATACTTTCCCCTGCGTTCAATGCCGTGCAGGGTTTGGCCCAGTAAGATTGCCCGCAGATTACGTGGTACAGGCCAGCGCAGCCTGCCATCAATAATCAAGACGTCCGTAATCCGCTCCCCCTCCAGGTGCGGTTGTATTCCAAGGCGAGTCACTTCAACTTCTGGGAGTTCTGGCATAGGTGAATTGTAGATTCGGAGATTAGAATGTGCTTATGTTCCATTTAATGCATTTGCGCCTCACTAAGGCCCTGTTGCCTGCTCGCAAGCGTGCGATGCTATTGCTGGCTAGCGCATGCCTCGGTTGGGTCTCATTGGCACATGGCAACCAAGGCGCTACTGGTGAACAGGTTTTTGAGATCTTGGCCTCTGAAATTGCCCTCCAGCGGGGTGAACCGGCGCTAGCCTACCAAACCTACCTTAGCCTCGCACGGCAGACCGGCGACCCACAGTTGGCACAGCGTGCCATGGAGATTGCCATTGCAGCCAATGCCCCAGAGCTTGCTCTCGATGCAGCCACTGTATGGGACAAACTCGCGCCCGGAACCGATACGAAGCCAAAAGAAGTGCTGGTTACCTTATTGATGCTGAATCAGCGCTGGTCCGATTCCGTAAAACCCGCCATTGCGCTATTACAAAAACAAAATGCCGAGAACCAAGATCGCACCTTGAAACAGTTTCAGCCACTGTTGGGTCGCGCAACGGATGAGGCCGCAGCAATGCGTGCCTATTTTGAAATTATTAATGCCCTAAAGCCGCTGCCCACGGACTCCGCCATTCTGTATACCTATGCGATGGCAGCAGAAAAAGCGGGTCGCTTTGATGTTATGGAATCGACCCTCAGACAAATCCTGAAAAAAACACCAAACGATGCCAATACCCTAAATGCCCTGGGCTACTCGATGGCCGATCGAAAGCAGAATCTGCCAGAAGCCTTTGCCCTCATTACTAAGGCACACAACCTGGCACCGCAAGATGCCTTTATTTTAGATAGCCTTGGCTGGGTTAATTTCCGCATGGGCAAACTGGAGCTGGCTCGCGACCAACTCATTCAGGCAACCAAGATGAAGCCCGAAGCAGAAATATCAGCGCACTTAGGTGAGGTGTATTGGGCGATTGGCAATCTGAACTCCGCTGAAAGCGCATGGCGTGATGCTGAACGCATGGACGCAAACAATGCAACCTTGCGTGAAACCTTAAAACGCTTTAAGCCCAACTGGGTGATGCCCAATCAGTCCACCAAGATTGTTTGGGATGGCCGTTTTTCCATTCGCATGAACGGCGGGGCTGACCGGCCCGCTGAAGGTGGCTCTGGCGGCTTCACCCTCAGCCAAGATGCACTGAACGATATCTTAGAAATTCGAAATCCAGTCGGCGGCTCGATTGCAAAAATTACCATTACCCCGGGTGAGGCCGTATTAGAGCGCGGCGGCAAGATAAGCAAAGCGATTGATGCAGACACCCTGATTCAGTCTGCCTTAGGACTTCCTTTACCTGCGCGCGGTTTATCCGACTGGTTACGCGGCCAAGTTAGGCCTGGTAGCCCAGCCAGCCTAGAGCGCAGTCCCAGCGGTATTGTTTCGAAAATCAGCCAAGACGGATGGAACTTATCCTACGTTTGGGGTGAGTCCAGCAGCAAGCTAGAAAAACTGAATATGACCCGCAATACGAAAACAGGACCCATCGATATCCGCCTTGTTTTTGATCAAATTGATGACTAATACGCTCACCCTTTTAGCGCCCGCCAAACTCAATTTATTTCTGCACATTGTTGGTCGCAGGAATGATGGCTACCACCTCCTGCAATCTGCTTTTCAGTTAATTGATTGGTGCGATAGCCTTACCCTTACGAGAACGAGCAGCAATCGCATTGCTCGCACTAACCCTATTCCTGGCATCGCGGAAGGCGATGACTTGGTAGTCCGTGCGGCAACCCTGCTGCAACGCGGGTGCAATGTGGCGATGGGCGTTGAAATCACCCTCAACAAAGAATTGCCCGTTGGAGCGGGTCTGGGCGGAGGATCATCCGATGCTGCCTCTACCTTAATTGGCCTAAATCACCTCTGGAACCTGGGTCTTTCACGCCCAGAGCTAATGGCGCTGGGCCTGAAATTAGGCGCGGATGTACCTTTCTTTATCCATGGCAGCAATGCCTTTGTGGAGGGAATTGGCGAGGTAATTCAGGCGATTAGCCTGCCCGAGCAAGGCTTTATCGTGATTTTCCCCAATCGCGGCATTGCCACCAAAGCGCTTTTTGAGCATCCTGAATTGACCCGTGATCATGCCCCGATTACAATAGATCGCTTTCTTGCATCGCCTCTACCGCATCAGGCATTTACCAATGACTGTCAGGCCGTAGCGATGCAGATTTGTCCTGAAGTGAAGGATGCAATAGATTGGATCACCAAGGCTCTGCCAAGCGCTAAGCCCCAAATGTCTGGTTCTGGCAGCAGTGTTTTTGCTGCACTTCCGAGCCAGCTTGACGGTGCAGGTGCCTCAGCCCTATTGCAAAATCTACCTAGGGAGTGGATAGGCCGGATTGTTCGGGGGATAAATAAAAATCCCGCTTACAATTCGATATCTTCAGATTGATACTGTAGGGGAATCGCCAAGCTGGTTAAGGCACTGGATTTTGATTCCAGCATGCGAAGGTTCGAATCCTTCTTCCCCTGCCACCTTTTTTTCTGAATCACAAGCCATGCGCTATTCTGTCTAAAACTCTCCCAAACCTTCATAAGCCAAACTGCCATCATGAATTCTGAATTTTTGACTCTCTTTACTGGCAATGCAAACCCTGTTTTAGCAAACGCAGTAGCCAAAGAATTAAATCTTCCCATCGGCAAGGCTTTTGTCGGCCGGTTCTCGGATGGCGAGATTCAGGTCGAGATTCAAGAAAATGTGCGCGGCAAGAATGTCGTTGTTATTCAATCGACGTGCGCCCCCACCAACGATAATGTGATGGAGCTCATGATCATGATTGATGCTCTGAAACGAGCATCTGCAAGTCGCATAACGGCAGTGATCCCTTACTTCGGCTATGCACGCCAAGACCGTCGCCCCCGTTCCGCGCGAGTTGCTATCTCCGCCCGCATTGTCGCTAATATGCTGCAATCAGTTGCCGGCATTGAGCGCGTCTTAACCATGGACCTCCATGCAGACCAAATTCAAGGCTTTTTTGATATTCCAGTCGACAACATTTATGCCTCTCCTGTCTTGCTGGCCGACCTGCAAAAGCAAAAAAGCAAAGACCTCATCATTGTTTCTCCTGATATTGGCGGCGTTGTTCGTGCCCGCGCGATGGCGAAACAGTTGGGCTGCGATTTGGCGATTATTGATAAGCGTCGCCCCAAAGCCAATGTATCTGAAGTCATGCACCTGATTGGCGAAGTGGAAGGCCGTCACTGCGTCATCATGGATGACATCATTGATACCGGCGGAACGCTCTGTAAGGCGGCAGAAGCCCTCAAAGAGCGTGGCGCTAAGGGTGTCACGGCGTACTGTACTCACGCCGTCTTGTCCGGCGGCGCAGTTGCCCGTATTGCCGCTTCGCAACTGGATGAACTCGTAGTTACCGATACCATCCCCTTGACCGACGAAGCCCGGCAGGTCAATAAAATTCGCCAGCTCAGCGTTGCTCCAATCCTAGCTGAAACCCTCTCCCGTATTACCAAGGGCGATTCGGTCATGTCGATGTTTGCGGAATAAGCCTAAAAACAGCACTTTTAGCCTGTTTACTGCCTAAATAGGCCAAAAATACCAAGTTCAAGCTATAATTGAAGGCTTTTCTGTTTGGTCGCGAACGGGAATTAACCTCAATTTGGGAGTCATCATGAAAATCGTAGCTTTTGAAAGAAGCGTACAGGGAACGGGTGCGAGCCGCCGCCTGCGCAACTCCGGTAAAACTCCGGGCATTATTTACGGCAGCAAAAACAAGCCTGAGGTCATCGAACTTGACCACAACGCCCTGTTCCATGCTCTACGTAAAGAAGCATTCCACTCGTCTATTTTGGACCTTGAAGTAGGCGGTAAGTCACAAAAAGTATTACTACGTGACTATCAAATGCATCCATTTAAGCCTCTGGTCTTGCACATTGATTTTCAACGCGTTTCAGCGACTGAGAAAATCCACATGCGCATTCCATTGCACTTTACCCACGCAGAAGAATCGGCTGCAGTCAAACTTGGCGGCGCCATCATTAGCCACATTGCCAATGACATTGAAGTGACCTGCTTGCCAGCTGACTTGCCAGAGTTCATTGAAGTGAACCTGAGCAATATTGAAGTTGGTCATTCGATTCACGCCAAAGACGTTGCCTTGCCTAAAGGCGTTTCTTTGGTCTTGCACGTAGAGCAAGAGAATCCAGTACTGGTAAACGCACGCGTACCAACCGTTAAGGCCGAGCCTGTAGAGGCTGCAGTTGCAGCGCCCGCAGCAGCGGCGGATGCGGCAAAAGAAAAGGATGCCAAAGCGTAATTCTGCTTTGGTATTTGATTCAGAAAGCCCGCTTCTGCGGGTTTTCTTTTTTGTATGTAATGCTGTATAAAACTTCCAGCCTCTAATACACTTTGGATCATGATCAGATTAATTGTTGGCCTTGGCAATCCAGGCAGTAAACACGAAACCGATCGGCATAACGCTGGATTTTGGTTTGTGTCTCTGCTGGCAAAGCAAGCTGGCGTGACACTCGAACAAGAAAAACGCTTTCACGGAAAGGTGGCGAAGGCGTCGTTGTATGGTCGTGATATATGGTTGTTGCAGCCCGACACATTTATGAATCTCAGCGGTCAATCGGTGGGCGCATTGTGCCGCTTTCATCAAATTCAACCTGAAGAAGTCCTTGTTGTCCACGATGAGCTCGACCTCAAAGCGGGGGTTGCGCGCCTGAAGTTTGCCGGCGGCACGGGTGGCCACAACGGACTAAAAGACATTCTGGCTCACCTGTCTAGCCCGGATTACTGGCGCCTGCGCATCGGCATTGGCCATCCTCGCGACCTACCCGGCCGCCTCATGGATGTTGCCGACTACGTTCTGCGTAAGCCGCTTCTCGAGGAGCAGATTGCGATTGATATCGCCTTATCGCGGTCGCTGGATGCAATGCCTTTGTTCTTAAAAGGCGAGACTGCAACTGCGGTAAAGGACTTGCATTCCAGCTGTTGATGGCTGGCTTTAATCTTTTATGCCGCCTTGGCTGCCGTTAGGCGGTGGTACTTTTGCATCAAATCGTCATGCGTTTCCACATAATCGGGATGCAAGGGAATGCAATCAACAGGACAGACTTGCCGGCATTGCGGGGCATCAAAATGGCCTACGCACTCCGTGCACTTGTTGGGGTCGATCTGGTAAATCTCAATCCCCATAAAAATCGCATCATTAGGGCACTCGGGCTCACAGACGTCGCAATTGATGCATTCGTCGGTAATCAATAAGGCCATGCCCTTATTTGCCTTCGCGCTTCATGCTGGCCGTTTTTTGTAGCAGCCATTTTTCCACCGATGGAAAAACAAACTTACTCACGTCACCGCCCATGGTGGCGATTTCACGCACAAAGGTGCCTGAAATAAACTGATACTGATCGGATGGCGTCAAGAATAAGGTCTCGACATCCGGCAAGAGGTAGCGATTCATCCCGGCCATCTGAAACTCATATTCAAAGTCAGAGACCGCACGCAAACCACGGACAATCACGCGCGCCTGATGCTCGCGTGCAAAGTCTTTCAAGAGTCCTGTAAACCCGGCAATCTTGACGTTGGGATAGTGGCCAAGGACTTCTTTTGCAATCGCAATGCGCTCTTCTAAATCAAAGAATGGGCGCTTGCTGCGGCTATCGGCTACGCCCACAATCAGCTGACTAAAAATACTGGAAGCGCGGCGCACTAAATCCTCGTGACCTCGCGTTAGGGGATCGAACGTTCCAGGGTAAACAGCAATCGTCATACATTCATCTTTCGCTCTAACTGCAGATAGCCAAAGTTTAGTCCCTTCTGAGCTGAAATAGGAGCGCTTTTACTTGGCCGGCCGTCATTTCTTTGCAGCATTCCCAGCCCGGTATCAGGCTGTTTAGCGCAGCTACATCGCAGCTAACTGCGGTCTCAACGTAGATTTGGCCACCGCTGGGGCCATCGCACACGCGCCCCGCTTCCTTAAGGGAGGACTCTAGAGCAAGGTGATCGTCAAACGGGGGGTCCAGAAAAATCAGATTCCACGACGCGTTCGCCTGCCTTTTTAGAAAGCCCACGCCATCGCCATGCACCAAGTCAATTGCAGCGTCAACGGGGGAAGACTGCAGATCGCTTAAATTCGCCCGCAAATTCGCAAAGGCAGTTTTATCGCGCTCGATTAAGGTAACCGCACTTGCGCCCCGGGATGCAGCCTCAAAGCCAAGAGCCCCAGCTCCAGCAAAGACATCCAAACATCGCAAGCCGTCTAAACGTTGGCCCAACCAGTTAAAGAGGGTTTCCCGAACCCGATCGGTGGTCGGGCGCAATCCAGGCGCATCAATCACTTTGATCAATCGACTGCGCCAAACTCCGCCAATAATGCGTATTTTTTTCGACTGCATCGACTGCGGCATTGCTTACTTATTAATTCCAACCACGACAATTTGCATCCGGTTCATATCCAAATGCCGCTGAAAGGCTGCGCGTATTTGATTGAGGGTGACTGCCTCAACCTGTTTGGTCCAGGTTTCCATGGTGTCAAGGGGCAAGTCGTTCCAGGTAATGCCTGATAAGTTATCGAGTAGTTTTCGATTGCTATCCAGTCGCAATGGATAGCCATTCACTAGATTGGATTTAGCAGCGAGTAACTCATCTTCGCTTGGGCCATCTGCAATAAATTGGCTAATTGTTTTTTGCATTACTTCCAAACCTAAAATAGCTTGGTCTTTTTTGGTTTGCATCCCTGCCTCAAAGAAACCCGCATCCTTCCCGGGCGCAAAATAGCTATTAATGCTGTAGGCAAGGCCGCGCTTTTCTCGAACCTCAGCCATTAAACGGGATACAAATCCGCCACCCCCCAAAACGTAATTTCCAACCAGCAGTGGGAAAAAATCTGGATTGTTGCGCGTAATGGCCGTCATGCCCATGGCAATATGGGCTTGCTGTGTATCAAACGGAATCCGTACTTCGCGCTGACTCAATGGTCCTTGCGGGGTTTGCTGCATCACGGGCAGCGGGGCAATGGCGGGACCCGATTGTGGCAGACCAGCCAATAGAGCCCGCACGATGGCGTTAGCCTGCGTGCGGTCCAGATCGCCAACGATATTGACGCTAATGCGATCGCCACGATACAAACCAGTATGAAAGTTTCGCAAATCAGTCGTAGTGATTGCAGCCACTGTTTTTGGTGTCGAAAAGTAGGCCAGTGGATATTTTCCGTAAACGGCTTTACGCAAGTTTTGCTGCAAAATCGTTTCTGGCTTGGTTTGGGCTTCGAGTAGCGCAGTAATCAGACGTTGCTTTTCACGATCAAGCACTTTGCTGTCATAACTTGGTTTTGCCAAAATCAAAGAGGCTAACTGCACAACCTGCTCACGCAAATCAGTACGGCTTAAGCTGCGTATCCTCAATACCGTACGCTCACTGCTTGCGGCTACGCTAATACTGGCGCCAAGGTCGGCGATCTGATCGGCAATTTGCGCTTCATTCAAGCTCGACTTGCCGCTGCCCGTGCCTAAGGTCAATAGTTGTGCCGTTAAAGCAGCGACGCCGTTTTTATTGTCAGGGTCATACCGACTACCGGCATCAATCGAGACTTCCACATCAATGATGGGCAATGACTTGGTCTGAATAAAATATGCTTTAGCTCCCTTAACGGTATCCAGGGTTTCAATCGGCAGAATCGCCTTTGCACTTCCAGCAAATACCAATAACCCGAGTGCGATCGATTGCAGTATTGCCGCTTGCACGCCCTTGCTTAAACCCATATAGCCCTTCATTTAGTCGCTCCCCTTACCTGTGGCTCCAAGGTCGCAATCGTCAGCGTATCGTCAATCAAGTACTTCTTAGCGACTGCTTGTACCTGCTCTGGTGTAACCGCTTGCAGTCGATCCAGAATGGGATCAAGCTGCTTCCATGAGACGCCTGCAATTTCAGCGCTACCAATTTCCATGGCTTGACCAAAAATAGAATCGCGTTTGTAAATTTTGTCAGCCAAGATGCGCACCTGAATGCGCTTTAACTCGGCTGCAGTAATGCCCTTTGATTTGAGCTCGGATAAAACCGACCGGATACCGCTTTCCAGTTGCGCTACTGTCTTGCCTTTGGCCACCGTACCCAGAATAAAAAATAGCTGGGGACCACGGGCAACCATGTCATAGCTTGCATCAATCGTATTGGCTACTCGGTCTTGTTTTACTAAAGCGCGATTGAGTCTAGCATTGTCGTAGCCGTCCAAGACTGCCGCCAATAAAGCGAGTGCGTACGGCTCGTACTCTTCTATTTTTGCAGGATCAATGTGCGGCACCTTCCAGGCCATCGCCAATTGGGGTGTATCCGCCGGAGCTTTGACAATAACTTGCTTAGTACCGCGCTGGGCTGGTTCGATTTGCGGCTTACGTATCGGTAGTTCGCGCGTACTCAATTTGCCGTACGTTGCTTCAGCGATAGCCCGAACCTTTTCTGGGTCGACATCCCCGGCAATCACAACCGTGGCGTTGTTTGGCGCATACCAATCGCGATACCACTGGCGCGCATCATTGGGCACCATGTTTTCTAAATCATTCATCCAGCCAATAATGGGGTGACGGTAAGGCGTTGCTTTAAATGCCGTTGCCATGAGGTTTTCATAGAGCAAGCCCGATGCTTTATCTTCGGTACGAAGCCTACGCTCCTCCATAACCACCTGAATTTCTTTTGCAAATTCGGCATCGTCAAAATTGAGGTTATTCATCCGGTCCGCTTCAAGACGCATGACTTCGGCCAACTTGCTCCGCTCAATTTGCTGAAAATAAGCTGTGTAATCCATCGAGGTGAAGGCATTCTCGCGACCACCCATTGCCGCAACCCGCTTTGAAAAATCACCTGATTTAACGGTTTTAGTCCCCTTAAACATCATGTGTTCCAGTACATGGGCTACTCCCGTACGACCATTGGTTTCATCCATTGAGCCAGCTTTGTACCAAACCATATGCGCTACTGTTGGGGCACGATTATCTTCGCGAACAATTAACTTCAGGCCATTGGCCAGCCGGTATTCGTGGGTCTGCGCTGAATCGGGCTTCAATTGGGCCTGCGCCAGCTGAAATCCAGCCAAGGCCAGTTGGCACAGCAACACGAAAACGCCATTGCGTAAATGGGAAGATTGCATGGACAAGACCGCCATCATGTTAGATTTAGTTGATAAGATGCACTTATAGAACATATATGCCCTTAATTGGATTGTATCGACAATGTTTGGATTACGTAAAACCCTAGGGTCCCTGTTTAAATCAAGCCGCACGGATGAGGCATGGTTTGACACACTGGAAGAATCACTGATTCAAAGTGATGTTGGCTTACCCACTACGGAGCGGCTGATGGAGACCCTGCGTGCCGCCGCGAAGTCAGAAAAAGCTGCTTCCCCAGAAGCCCTGCAAGCACTCCTAATTGATGCCGTTAGCGCCCTACTCTCGACTCTTGAGGCCAATCCCAATCCCCTATTTATGCAATCGGCGCATCGACCCGAGGTATGGCTCGTGGTTGGCGTAAATGGCGCCGGCAAAACGACGACAATCGGCAAGCTCTGCCACCACTTTCAGTCGCAAGAACGTGCCGTTCTATTGGCGGCAGGCGATACCTTTCGAGCGGCAGCGCGCAATCAACTGAAAGAGTGGGCGGTGCGTAATGGTGTAGACCTGGTTAGTCAGGAAACCGGTGATGCTGCTGCTGTGGCACATGACGCCATCCACGCTGCCATTGCGCGAAAAAGTGATGTCTTAATTATTGATACGGCTGGCCGCCTAGCCACTCAAGATAACTTGATGGAAGAGCTTAAAAAGGTCAAGCGCGTGATTAGCAAGGCCTTGCCAGGAGCGCCCCATCAAATCCTCTTAGTCCTGGATGGCAATACTGGTCAAAACGGCATTAGTCAGGTAAAGGCTTTCCATGCCGCCCTAGGCCTCACAGGATTAATTGTTACGAAGCTGGATGGCACGGCCAAAGGCGGGGTGATTTGTGCCTTGGCGCAGACCTTCCAGGGGGAGGCTAAGCCCCTCATCTTTGCGCTGGGCAAAGGAGAGGGTATTCAGGACCTGGTGCCCTTCAATGCAAAGCAGTATTCGACCGAATTATTCAACTAAATCAGTAAGTTATAAAATTATAAGCAAATTAGCACTCTCCTAAATAGAGTGCTAAAATGAACGTATTCTTACTACTGATAATCACAAGTTAACAATGGTCCAAAAGAACATATTGAAGTCTCCTATAGCTACCGCGCCATTTTCGTATCAAGGAAGTATGAGCGCTAGCCTCAGCACATCCATGCTGCCCTCACTCGGGGTTGGCACACTGGATTCCTATATTGCGTATGTCAATCGTTTACCGATGCTCAGCGCTGCTGAAGAATTACACCTAGCACAAGAGTTTCGACGCACTGAAAGCGTTGATGCTGCGAAGGGTTTAGTGCTCTCCCACTTGCGCCTCGTCGTTTCGGTTGCGCGCCAATACTTGGGCTATGGCATTCCGCATGCCGACCTGATCCAAGAAGGCAATCTTGGTCTGATGAAGGCGGTCAAGCGCTACGACCCAACGCAAGGTGCGCGTCTGGTTTCCTATGCGATCCATTGGATCAAAGCAGAGATTCATGAATACATTTTAAAAAATTGGCGTCTGGTTAAACTAGCCACAACCAAAGCGCAGCGCAAATTATTTTTCAATCTGCGTAGTAACAAGCCCACACTGAATGCACTCAGCTCATCCGAAGTAGAGGCCTTAGCTAAAGCCTTGGATGTAAAAGGTGCAGAGGTCCGCGAGATGGAAATGCGCTTAGCCGGCGGTGATGTTGCTTTAGAAGGCGATGACTCGGACGAGGATGCTTATGCGCCGATTCAGTGGTTGGCTGACGAGAGCCAAGAGCCAACTCGCGTGATGGCAGCAAACGATGCAAGCCGTTTGCATGGCCCCCTTCTAGACGAAGCCTTAAGTGGGTTGGACGATCGCAGCCGTGACATTGTGCAATCGCGCTGGCTTTCCATGGATGCCGAGGGCAATGGCACCAAAACATTGCATGAGTTGGCAGCAGAGTACGGCATATCCGCAGAACGGGTACGCCAAATCGAAACAGCCGCTCTGAAAAAAATGCGCGGCCTGCTCGAAGCATCGGCAGCCTAAACTAATTCTGTTTTTATTGCAGAATATTCTTCAAGTCATGCGCTAAGACCTCGGGTCCTTGCGCATGCTTGATGTACAGCCGCAACTGACCGTTCTGATCAAACACGTAACTTCCTGCACTATGGTCCATCGTGTAAGAGCCCGGCTTTGATCCGGGTACTTTTTTGTAATAAATTCGAAAGTCCTTCGCCACCTTTTCAAGTCCTGCCTCATCTGCGGGACGAAGGCCCACGAAGCGTGGATTAAATGCGGGTACGTACTGCGCCAACACACTTGCCGTATCGCGCTCAGGATCGACCGTAATAAAAATGACCTGCACCTTATCGGCTTTGGGGCCAAGTAGTTTTAGCGCCTCATCCATCTCCGTTAAAGTGGTGGGGCACACATCGGGGCACTGTGTAAAACCAAAAAATACTACAACTACTTTGCCTTTGTAATCAGCCATGGTTTTTGTATTGCCATTGCTATCGAGCAAACTAAAGTTATTACCAAACGCAGTGCTGCCGGTGATATCGACGTTCTTAAAGTTTGGCTTTGGACTGCACCCAAGTATGCCGGCAATCAGCAGTACTAATAAGCCCAGTCCCAATATCCTGATTGGGGCAACATTCAAAAAAGAGCGTACATTCAAACTAAACATAATGGTCTATCAGCAAAACAGCAAAGAGCAGAGATAAGTAGGTAATCGAATAACGAAAGGTCTTCTTGGCTAGTTGATCGCTATACGACATATACAAGGCAATTGCATAGGCCAAGAAGATCAGACCCAAAATAACTGCACCGATCAAATAGAGCAAACCGCTCATGCCATAAATGTAGGGCAATAAGGTGGCCGCAATCAAAATCAAGGTATAGAGCAAGATATTCAATAAGGTAAAGCGCTCGCCGTGTGTTACCGGCAGCATCGGGAGCCCAGACTTTTCATAATCCTCACGGCGATACAAGGCAAGCGCCCAAAAGTGAGGGGGAGTCCAAGCAAAAATAATCAGTACCAACAACCATGCCTCAGCGGATAGCGAGTTTGTTACCGCAACCCAACCCAAGGCTGGTGGCATTGCCCCAGAGAGACCGCCAATCACAATGTTTTGCGGCGTCGCTGGCTTTAAGAGCCAGGTGTAAATCACGGCATACCCAACAAAGGTGGCGAAAGTTAGCCACATCGTTAACGGGTTCGTGAAATACCACAGCACCACCATGCCAATGCCGCCGATGATGATCGAAAAAACAATGATGTGCGATGATGAAATTTCACCGGTGGCCGATGGCCGCCACGCAGTTCGACGCATCTTGGCATCGACCGCTTGCTCAATTAAACAATTAACTGCAAACGCAGCGCTAGCCAGCATCCAAATGCCAATCGTTCCGCCAATGAGTATTGAGAGCGGCACCATCCCTGGAGTAGCCAAGAACATGCCGATGATGGCGCAAAAAACAGCCAGCATCGTGACCCGCGGCTTTGTTAAGACCACGTATTGACGCCATTTCGGCATCGGCCTCACTGCAGATCCAACAGCATTAGGTTGAGTACTCATGCGATTCGCCCAGGGCTTACTAAATTCTCTGTCCATGAAGCCCATGCCGACATCCGGACCAGGCACAAAACAAGGGCAGCTGCGCCTGCGGTGTGCAATAAGGCAGCCACCAGCGGCCACTGAAAGACAACATTGGATATACCGGTCAGCACTTGCAATACCAGCAAGGTAACAACCGCAATAGCCCAGCGACGTAATACTGCTTGAGTGTGTCCAGCACTACGCCATGCATCCCAAGCAAAATAGCCCAATACAACCATGACCGCTATGGCAAAAACCCGGTGCGTCCAATGGATTGTCTGCAGTGCGATGGTTGAAATCGCTCCGCCCTGTGCATCGAGCCCGAGCTCACGCCACAGGGTGAATGCATTGGCCCAATCCGTCTCAGGCCTAAAGCTGCCCATGCAGGTCGGAAAATCAGGGCATGCCAACACCGCATAATTCGTGCTAACCCAGGCACCTAAAAATACTTGCCAGAACAAAATCCCAAAACTAATAGCAAGCAGCTTGCCAGATAGCAGGGGTTTATCAGCACGGGCAGCGCTCTCCTGCCAAGGCTGCTGTGCATACCAGGTGAGGAGGGCCAATAAAATTAAAGCGAGCATTAAATGAATCGATACGATGATGGGTTGTAATTTTAGCGTCACCGTCAATGCACCAAAAGCGCCTTGCAAGCAAACCAATACCAGCAAACCGAGGCTACCGACGACGGCTTTTGTGCCCAATTCTTTTGCTTTGGCAACTGCAAGACCGACTTGCAACACAATTAATGCGCCGACGGTCATTGCTAAATAGCGGTGCAGCATTTCAATCCAGGCCTTGACTTCGGTCACAGGGCCATCCGGCATAGCCGCCTCTGCCAAACGAATCTGCTCCATTGCACGAAACGGATTGGAGGTGCCATAACACCCTGGCCAATCTGGACAGCCCAGGCCAGAGTCGCTTAAGCGTGTAAAGGCACCGAATACGATTAAATCAAATGTGAGAAAGACAATAGTCCAATTGAGTCGCTGAAATAGATTGAGACTTGGGCGTGAGAATAGATACGCCAGCGGTATGCCCGCAAACACGATTGCGATTGCGGCTAACTCCAGAAAGAGGACTGCGCTATCGCTCATTGAATCTTTTCACCCGCCTGGTTTACTTTGAGCAACTTCTCTAGATCCTTGCGCATTCCAGCAAATTCTTTCGGATCGGCGGTGACCGCAAATTGCATCATCTTTTCCCCAAACGGATTGAGGAGCTGAATGTCATTGCCGCCTTGTCTCGCATTGAGCCAATTGATCCACTGTGCTTTTTCTGCGGCAGCGGTAGGTGCATTCACAATAAAAAATCCAGCCGTCTGCTCATCGTATGCCCGCCTGACTTGCGGATCGACTGGCATGCCGTCGGTGACAACCCAAACCAATTGCGTACGTGGGCTTTGCTTACCGAGTGCAACGCGTACCTGACGCATTAAAAAAAGGGCTTGCAAACATGCTTCATTTTGGCTGACGCACTCAGCGGCAGGACGCGCAACGAGCAGCGTCCACTTTCCCTCTAGGGGCAGATTAAACCAGGCTGATTGCGCCTGCTCTGGAGGCGTAACCAAGCGACCGTAATTGGTTTTGCCGCCTTCTGGCTTTAAAACATAAAACGTAAAGTAGGAGGCAATCACCGGTAGCGCGCATGCAAACAAGAGCAGCAGCATTTGAATGCGGCCACGGCGCGTTTGTGCGTTTGGTATCGGCGCCTCGTGTTGCGCCGCCGGTATCAACAGCTCTTTATCTTCCACTATCGTTCTACCTTTTTGTTGTTTGGCGAATTCGCAGCAAGCCATGAATCAGCCAAAATAAGAAGGCACTCAGCGCGAGTGCAAACCACTGGAATGCATAAGCATAATGGCGTTCGACGCCGCTTGCTGCTGCGGTCCAATTACGCATTAAGCCATCGTTTTCGGCATCACCAATTTGCTTCAAAACAAAGGGGATTTGTTGCCACCGGTGGCGCTCCGCCTCCTTGGTCAGGTCCAGATTTTGCTGTATCCGCACGGGGCTATTGCCGCCCGCTCCGCCATCACCAAGCTCAAAAACCCGGTCGGGCTGGGCAATGCCAACTCCTTCGATACGCAACGCACCACTGGGGGTATTGATCGGCGGAAGCGCTAAGCGGTCTTCTCGATTACGAGGCCCCCAGCCGCGCTGAACCCAAATCACAGTGTTCTCCATGCCGGCTAGCCGAAACGGCATCAGCACATAGAATCCGGACTGCCCTGAGCCTGCTTTGGTTGCTGGCGCACCCGGCTGTGGGCGGTTATCCAACCAAATCGCCTGATCGACTAAAAACGCACCTTCTACAACTAGGCGGCGATTATCAGCCTCGGCTAAAGTCCATTGGGGTTTTGTATTTAGATCCAGCGGTGGCAGCGCAATCTGGGATGCGAGTTTTTCTGCTTTCTCAATCTTTCCAGCAGCTCGGCTCATCTGCCAAAGGCCTGCGCCAATTCCGATCGACATCACCACGACCATAGCGATGGTCGGAATGATGCGATTGCGGAGCAAGCTAGAAAGAATATTCAATGGTAGGATTCGATTATGAAATGGATCATGCCTGCTGCCCTTTTACTGATTATTGCGAGCCTTGGCTCAGCTTTGTATTACATGATGAAAGACAAAGGCAATAGCTCTCGGATGGTTCACTCACTCATGCTACGCATCGGCTTGTCCATTGCTCTTTTCTTGGGCATTTGGCTTGCTTATTCCTTAGGCTATATCCAGCCCACCGGAATCAAAATCGGCCAATAAACTTGGCCGATTTCGTCTTCGATTGAACTTGCCATTGCTGGCTAGCTCATCCCGTGCTTACATCCAGTAGATAACAACGTAGAGTCCAAGCCAAACGACGTCAACAAAGTGCCAATACCAGGACGCACCTTCAAAGGCAAAGTGGTTATCTGCGGTAAAGTCGCCACGGATGGCTCTGCGCAAGACTACGGCCAACATCAATGCGCCTAAGAAGACGTGAAATCCATGGAATCCAGTCAACATAAAGAAGGTTGAACCGTAAACGCCGGATGTTAGTTTTAGATTTAAGTCACGGTAGGCATGAATGTACTCGTACACCTGGAAGCCCAAGAAGATCGCGCCCAAAAATACAGTTGCTGCGAGGCCCCATACAGCATGCTTTTGGTTGTTCTCACGAATGGCGTGGTGCGCCCATGTCACCGTTACGCCCGAGCTCAACAAAAGCAAGGTATTAATGGTTGGAATTGGCCATGGACCCATGGTTGAAAATTGCTCTACTAGTCCTGCAGGGCCATCGTTTGGCCATACCGCTGTAAAGGTAGGCCAGAGTAATTTACTTTCAATATCGCCAAGCCAAGGCATGGAGATGCTACGCGCATAAAACAATGCGGAGAAGAAGGCCGCAAAAAACATGATCTCCGAGAAAATAAACCAGCTCATCGACCAGCGATAGGACACATCCACGTTAATGCTATTTTGACCTGAGTTGGACTCCGAGATGGCATCACCAAACCACTTGTATAGGACGAACAGGACATACACCACGCTGGCAATCGTTAGCGGGGCGCCCCATGAATAGCCGTTCACCAAGCCAGTCATGCCGCTTCCAAAACCCAACAGGCCAATGCTAGCCATCACGGGGTGTCTGGATAAGCCAGGAACGAAATAGTATGGGGTTGAATTAGACGACATTGTGCTCTCTCTATTTACTCAAAATTAGTATTAACTTAATACAACCATTTTTACAATCAACAACAAGGCAGCCATAAAAACAACTGCCCCCAAAATCCCAGCAAGGATGATGTGGACAAAACTCAAGCTGGCTGCATCATCCCGTAAACCCGACTGCTTACGTACTCCTAAAAATCCCCACATCACCGCCTTCATCGACTGCAGAAAACTGCTTTGCTTTTTCATAAGGCCGTCTTCACTGCATGTGGCGTGCTTGATCCGGCTGGCTTTATGCCTACGCCGAGCTCAAAAAAAGTATAAGACAAGGTAATTGTTTTCACGTCTTTTGGTAAATTGGGATCAATCACAAAAACCACCGGCATATCGCGCATCTGGTGGGGATTGAGGGTTTGCTGCTGAAAACAAAAACACTCTAACTTTGTAAAGAATTCGGTAGCGGCTTTAGGGGCATAGCTTGGGATCGCCTGCGCATCAACGGATCGATTCAGGTTATTCGATACCTTGTAAACAATCTCTGCCATTTCACCCGGATGTACTTCGAGGTAATTCTTGACCGGCTTAAATGAAAATGGCCCACGGCTATTAGAGTCAAACTCAATCGTGACGGTACGCGAATAGTCAACTTGGGTATTTTCTAGTTTGGTTGCCCCATGCGCACGCACACCATAATTATTTTTATTGGTCACGACGTTGATGCCAGTGACTTCACAGAGTGCTTTATAGAGCGGTACTAAGGCGTAGCCAAAACCAAACATCAATATAGAAGCGAGCAATAGCTTCAACAAAATTTGGCGATTGATGGTTTTGATGTTAGCCATGATTTTTGGGCGTTAACCTAACATCACCCGTTTCATCACAATGCCCATAAAGAAAACAAAGGCAACGCTAAGCATAATCAGACCCAAGCGGCGGTTACGCGCTGCCTGAGCTGATTTGTACATGTCCTTAGTTTCCTGGGTCACAGTGTGAATTAGCTAACCCGAGGAGGCGTTTCAAAAGTATGGTGCGGTGCTGGCGAAGGTACAGTCCACTCCAGACCCTTAGCGCCATCCCATGGGCTATCGGATGCCTTAATGCCATGACCACGATAGGCGGGCATCACTACAAACAAGAGGAAATACACCTGCATTAATCCAAATCCGAGTCCGCCAATCGATGCAATCATGTTGAAGTCAGCAAACTGCGTTGGGTAATCGGCATACCGGCGTGGCATACCTGCAAGGCCCAAGAAGTGCATTGGGAAGAAGGTGAGGTTGAAGAAAATCATCGATCCCCAGAAATGCACTTTGCCGCGGAACTCGTCAGCCATGTAGCCGGTCCATTTTGGACACCAGTAATAGAAACCAGCAAACATAGCAAAGAGGGAGCCAGCAACCAAGACGTAATGGAAGTGGGCAACAACGTAGTAGGTATCTTGTACGCCGATATCAATTGGGGCAATTGCCAAAATCAAGCCTGTGAACCCACCCATCGTAAATACGAAGATGAAACCAACTGACCACAACATCGGAGTCTCGAATGTCATCGAGCCTTTCCACATGGTTGCAACCCAGTTGAAGATTTTGACGCCGGTAGGAACCGCAATCAGCATGGTTGCATACATGAAGAACAACTGGCCGGTTACTGGCATACCAGTAGCGAACATGTGGTGAGCCCATACGATGAACGACAGAATGGCAATCGACGCAGTAGCGTAGACCATCGAGCTGTAACCGAACAAGGTCTTTCTAGAGAACGCAGGAATCACTTCACTAATAATTCCGAACGCTGGAAGAATCATGATGTAAACCTCTGGGTGACCAAAGAACCAGAAAATATGCTGGTACATCACAGGGTCACCACCGCCAACAGCGGAGAAGAAAGAGGTGCCAAAGTGGCGATCGGTTAGAACCATCGTAATCGCGCCCGCCAATACCGGCATTACTGCGATTAACAAGTAAGCTGTGATCAACCATGTCCATGCAAACATAGGCATCTTCATTAGTGTCATGCCAGGTGCACGCATGTTCAAGATGGTCACGATGATGTTAATCGAGCCCATGATGGAAGAAGCGCCGAGCAAGTGAAGGGCGAAAATCGCCATGTCCATGCCGGGACCCATCTGCAAGGTCAGCGGGGCATACATTGTCCAACCACCGGATGGTGCTCCGCCTGGCGCTAGGAATGAACCAAACAACAAGATCGCTGCGACGGGCAAAATCCAAAAACTAAAGTTATTCATCCGCGCAAAGGCCATGTCAGATGCACCAATCTGCAACGGGATCATCCAGTTTGCAAAACCAACAAAGGCCGGCATGATCGCACCGAACACCATCACCAGGCCATGCATCGTTGTTAACTGATTAAAGAACTCGGGGCGCAGGTATTGCAAGCCAGGCTGAAACAACTCCAAGCGAATACCAAGGGCCATAACACCACCAGCCAGCAAACTGACAAAGGAAAAGATGAGGTACATCGTTCCAATGTCTTTGTGATTGGTTGCAAACAACCACCGACGCCATCCATGTGGCATGTCATGCGCATGGTCATGCGCGTGATCGTGTGCTGAATCGTGGGTAGTAGAGACTGTGCTCATGAGTTGCTCCGAGATGGTTTTTTAATTAAGTTGTTATTTAGTCCGTGCTGCCATGAGGTCAGGTGTTTGATAAACATCACCTGTTTTATTGCCCCACGCATTCCGTGTATAGGTAATCACTGCTGCAATGTCGCCGTCTGAAATCACGCCGCCCCATTTCGGCATAGCGCCTTTACCGTTCAGCATGATCTGGAAGTTGGCCTCTTTAGGTCCTAAGACAACCTTGCTGCCATCCAAAGCAGGGAATGAACCAGCGCCCTTACCGTTTGGTTGATGGCATGCTGCGCAGTTGGCTGCATATACTTTTGCGCCCCGATCCATTTGCTCAGCCAAGGTATAGACCTTGCTTGGATCATCTGCCAATGCGGCCATTTCTTTTTTCTTGGCCTCTACCCATTTGGTGTAATCCTCATCGGATACAACGCGTACAACGATTGGCATAAAGGCATGTTGGGCGCCGCAGAGCTCTGAGCATTGGCCACGATAGGTGCCAATCTGCTCTGCCTTGAACCAGGTGTCGCGCACAAATCCAGGAATCGCATCTTGCTTAACGCCAAATGCAGGTACCGCCCACGCATGAATAACGTCGTTGGCTGTGGTAATCATGCGAATCTTTTTATTGACTGGCACGACCATTTCGTTATCAACTTCCATCAAATACGTGTTTGATTTGGGTGCTAGGTTATTAATGGACTCACGTGATGTCGATAGGGTGGATAAAAAGCTGATGCCTTCGCCCTCACCCTTGATGTAGTCGTATCCCCATTTCCACTGATAGCCAGTAGTCTTAATAGTGATGTCTGCATTGGTCGTGTCTTTCATAGCCACCACGGTTTTGGTCGCTGGCAACGCCATACCAATAACGATCAAGAGAGGTATGACTGTCCAGATTACTTCTACTGTGGTGCTTTCATGAAAGGAGGCTGACTTAGCGCCCTTCGATTTGCGGTGTTTGAAAATGGAATAGAACATCACCCCGAACACACCTATGAAAATCACCGTACAAATAACAAGCATCATCCAATGCAGCCAATGGATTTCGGCCATGATTTTGGTTGCTGCAGCGGGGAAATTGAGTTGATTTACTGCGGGTCCGCCTGGCATATCTTGATTCGCAAATACCGTTCCGGTACTAATTGAGGCAAGGGTTAAGAGCAGTGCTCTCACGGCTTTTCCAAGTAAATTCATCTTTATCTCTATTAATAATCGTAATTTTTTAAATGCATCACCACGCATAAATAAGGCAAAAGCAAGCTGGCTTTACATATTGATGCGTAATTATAGGGTTTCTTATCTTAATCAACAATCCAATTGCGCGCTTAGAGGAAATCAATGGTGGCATTAGTTAATACTAAAGTAAGTACTCACTCTTATTATAGATCTCACCCATTCTTACGTTTAATTTGATCGGGTGAAATAAAGGCTAAGGTGTCCTTTGCTTCTGACAGGTGTTTACCCACCACCCAAGCATGCCCATACACCACCTCAAGCGTCATTTTTTGCGGTAATTTAGCGGTTTTGTCTGCGGCAATTGCCTGCGCCTGCTGCGCTGAGAGAAGCCCAAGAGCATGGGCATCCTGAAGATAAAGCGCATCGGATTCGTATTCCAGATAGAGGTATTCCATGTCCATTACCGGATCGGAGAATCGGCTTTCCACCAGCGCATCCCCCAAATCGTGCATATCCCATGCTCCAGGCAGAGCTGCCAATGAAGATCCATCCATGGCATCGCATCGCATTGCACGCAACTCCTTACCGGTATCGGGGCCAAGGTAACTGAAGGAAAATAGGCCACCCTCGCGCAAGACCCGCCACGCCTCCTGAACGACCCATTTAGGCTGATCCAACGAATGGATCCATAAATTACTAAACACCATGTCTTGTGATTGACCCGCAAGAGCAAGCTTGCCCTCACGCATGGTTGGAAAGCGCGATAGGCCGTTGGTAATAAAGCCGCAGGTTCGAGCTAACTTCATTTTTGTTATATCAGCCCAACTGAGACCCAACTCCGGAATGCTTGAGAGCGCCGCTTTTGGAAATCGTTTGGCCAAGCGATTTGCGTGTACTCCAGGCGCGTCCGGAATGATCAATAGTGAGCGCGGCTGATGTTTGAGCAGCTCGAGTTTTTGCATCATGCGCAAGGCAATATCGTCTTTAAGCCATCTTAATGATCGGGTCATGTGCTCAGTATACTCAGCGCCCCATGCATTTTTTACACACCCTCTTTACGCATTTATTACCCACCGCATGCATCGTGTGCACCCGTCATCAAACGGAAATGTTGTGCCATGCTTGCTTCGCGTTTTTAGAAAACCAATCGCTCTTTCATTACCCCTGCTGCATCCGCTGCGGGGTTGATCTTGATGATTACAACACTGAAGAAGGCCAATGCAAAGCCTGCCTATTGCATGCTCCGGCATTTGATCGAACGCATTGCCTTGATCGCTACGATGGCGTCTTGCAGAATGCAATGCATCAGCTCAAATACCAACGGCGACTGGCCATTGCCGATGCCCTTGCCTTTGCCTGGAACCGTTTGGCACTACCGCACCTGAATACCTCGGAAGCAGCAGTGTTATTACCTGTGCCGCTCAGCACACAAAAACTCAATCACCGTGGCTTCAACCAATCTTGGGAAATAGCCAGGCGCATTCGATTACCACCTTCATTTCAGCTGATTGCCAATGCCTTGCATCGACACCACTCGGACGCAAATCAAGTGGAGCACAATCGCCTCGATCGACAGACTGCATTACGTCATGCGTTTTACATTCATCCAGAGGCGATCCAGAAAATACACAATAAATCGATCGTCGTATTTGACGATGTCATGACCACCGGCTCAACCTTGCAGGAGATCGCTACCCTGCTGAAGGATAATGGGGCACGTTCCGTGGTGAATTGGGTTGTATTGCGCACCTTAAGGCCCCAAACACGGATTCATTCTAAGGATCTAAGCGATGTTTAATGTTGTTTTGTTCGAGCCTGAAATTCCGCCCAACACGGGCAATATCATTCGCTTGTGCGCCAACACTGGGGCAACGTTACATCTGATCGAGCCCTTGGGCTTTCCGCTGGAAGATACCAAATTGCGCAGGGCTGGCCTTGACTATCATGAATTCGCCAACCTCCTGGTCTATAAAAACTGGGCTGACTTTTTAGACAAAACCAAGCCCGATCCAAAGCACTTATTTGCACTCACCACCAAAGGTAAGGCTAGCTTTGCTGAGGCGCGCTTTACTGCAAACGACTATTTTGTTTTTGGTTCCGAAACCAAAGGGATCAGTGATGAAGTACGCAATGCCATCCCCGAGCAAAACCGAGTACGACTACCCATGCAGGAAAATAGTCGTAGCCTCAATTTATCGAACAGCGTCGCTATCTTGGTATATGAGGCCTGGCGACAAAATGGCTTTGCGGGCGGGGCCTAAAAACCGAATTCAATGTTCTGGTTTTGGCTCGCGGCCCATTAATTTTTGCACTGCCTGCTGCGCCGTAATTTGACCGGAAAGAACGTCGCACATATTGCTGGTAATCGGCATATCCACATTGAGGCGCTTTGCTAAATCAGCAACTGCAGCTGCACACAAAACACCCTCCGCGACATGACCTAAATTACTCAACACGTTTTGTAGCGATTGTCCCGCAGCCAGCAATAGTCCAACGCGACGATTGCGCGATAAATCACCCGTTGCGGTCAAAATCAGATCTCCTACACCCGTCAAGCCCATGCAGGTCTCAGGCTTTCCGCCAGCAGCTTTTACCAGCCGCATCATTTCTGCAAGGCCGCGAGTTAATACTGCAGCGCGTGCATTAAGACCCAAGCCAAGACCATCACCGATACCAGCTGCAATTGCCATAATGTTTTTTACGGCGCCGCCAAGCTCTACGCCAATCAAATCATCGCTGGCATAAATGCGCATATTGCCATGATGAAAAGCGGCCTGAACTGCTTGACACAATGCGGTTGATTTGCTGGCTACGGTTAAAGCACATGGCAGGCCACGCGCAACCTCATTGGCAAAGCTAGGGCCTGAAACAACACCCACCGCATGGGCAATGCCACGACTGTATTTGGCTAACTCCCGCTCAACCACTTGATGTGGCAGAAGCGCCGTAATCGGCTCTAAGCCTTTACACAGCCACACGATATTCAAGGGGTGCGCTGCTTGCTGCAAAACGCAAGCAATCGTTTCAGATAAGCCGGACATTGGCGTCGCAATCACAAGCAAATCACTTGGGCGCAAGAGCGCTAAAGTACGCTTTAAATCAGAGTCCACCTGCAACGCAGTTGGCAAAGCAATATCAGGAAGGTAACGCTGATTCTGATGCTCCGCCTGCATTACTTTTGCTTGCTCAGCACTGCGGGCCCAAAGCCTGACTGAGCCTGGTGGCAAATGCTGTGCCGCTTGGGCGGCCATGGCAGTGCCCCATGCGCCGGCCCCGAGTAGTGTCACATTCATAGTGAGTGACTTGCCCTGGGTTTAGTTGGGCAAAATAATTTTGCTTTCCTGAGCTGCTTCCTTGCCATCGCTTCCAACAGAGCCTTGAGCTTGCAATAAGCGCTGCTGATATAGGCTGTGGAAATTAATTTCATTCAGGTGAATCGGCTGAAAGCCAGCGCGACTCACAATGTCGGCCACATTGGAACGCAAATAGGGGAACAAAATGGTGGGGCAAGTTACGCCGAGCATGGGATCAACCTGTTCCGGTGGAATAAGAACAAAGTGAAAAATACCAGCTTGCTTTGCTTCAACCAAAAACAGAACCTTGCCATCGACGCGTGCAGTCAAGGTTGCAATCAAGGCCACCTCAAAAATACCTTCAGCCAATGGGTCAACGGCGATATCAATTTCCATCTGAATCTGCGGCTCTTCTTGCACCAGCAAAATAGCAGGGGCATTAGGCTGCTCAAGCGATAGATCCTTCAGGTAAATCCGTTGAATATTGAAGCTCGGTTCTACTGCTTCGCCGGCTCCGTCTTTTGGGGATGCTGTTTGCTCGCTCATACAGAACTTTCTCGTTAAAAAATTAGATTGGGTCAGCTAATAAAGCATCCAACTTACCTGCGCGATCAAGCGCAGCCAAGTCGTCATAGCCGCCAACGTGATGATCACCAATGTAAATTTGTGGCACGGTACGGCGTCCAGTTCGGGCCATCATGGTCTCACGCTGCGCGGGCTCGAGGTCAATCAGAATTTTTTCTAATTGCGCCACTCCTTTTTTTTGCAATAGCTTTTCAGCCATTACGCAGTAAGGGCAAACGCGGGTGCTGTACATGAGAACGGAGGGCATCACTTAGCCTTTAGCCAATGGTAGTCCAGCCGTAGTCCACGCCTGCATGCCGCCATCGAGGTTTTTCACCTCTGCAAATCCAGCCGACTGCAGCGCTTTAATCGGGCCACGTGAGGCCACATTGCTTTGGCAAACCACAATCACGGGTAACTTACGATCCAGTTTGAGCTTATCGATACCAGAGGCAATTTGATCCTCTGCAATGCGCTTTGCATTGGGCAAGTGCCCAGCCTGAAAATCAGCTTCTGGGCGAACATCTACAATTTGCGCCTTTTTCCGATTGATCCACGTGGTGGCTTCGGTTGGCGAAAGTCCGCCCCCCATAATTAGCGTTGATAATGTAGGCAGAAATAGCGCTACGCCTGTAACCAATACGAGCGCAATAAGCGCCATATTTTCGATTTGCATTAAAAAGTTCATCCTTAGATTATAGAATGGCTCTATGAAACAACTTGTCCTTATCCGCCATGGTGAATCTGCCTGGAACCTTGAAAACCGCTTCACTGGCTGGGCCGATGTCGATTTAACCCAAAAAGGCATCGATCAGGCCATCGCAGCAGGCAAAAGCCTGAAAAAAGCGGGCTATGAGTTTGATATTGCATATACCTCCGTTTTGCGCCGCGCCATCCGTACGCTTTGGTACATTCAAGATGAAATGAACTTGATGTGGATTCCAGTGGTGCACAGTTGGCGCCTAAATGAGCGGCATTACGGCGCCCTGACTGGCCTCAATAAGGCCGAAACCGCAGCTAAATACGGCGATGAGCAGGTGCATATTTGGCGTCGCTCCTTTGACATTCGCCCTCCCTTACTAGACCTGAACGATGAGCGCAACAGCCACGGCGATCGCCGCTATACCAAGCTAGAGCAGGGTGATATTCCCTTGGGTGAGTGCCTGAAAGATACGATTGATCGGGTTATGCCCCTGTGGAACGAATCGATCGCACCTGCACTCAAGCTGGGCAAACGGGTTGTTTTGGTTGCCCACGGCAATAGCATCCGCTCGCTGATTAAATTCTTGGATGGAACCTCTGAAACCGACATCATGGAGGTCAATGTGCCCAACGGCAAACCCCTCGTCTATGAATTGGATGATGATTTGAAGCCGAAACAGCATTTTTACCTAGACTAGAGCAAAATAGGCGACATACTTAATCCAGTACCAAAAACACCCTATCGCCCACATGCGCCATTTATTTAAAAGCCTTGCTCTTGTTTCTGTTGGTCTGATCGCCGGCGTTGCCGCGACCATCCAGTTTTCTGCCACAGCGCAACAAGGCACCACAACGCTACCGCTCGATGAGCTACGCACACTATCCAATGTGTTTTCTCAAATCAAGCGAGAGTACGTTGAACCAATCGAAGACAAGCAATTACTGACCGATGCCGTAAAAGGCATGGTGAGCAGTTTGGATCCGCATTCTTCGTATTTGGATAAAAAAGATTTCTCAGAAATGCAAGAGCAGACTGCGGGTAAGTTTGCTGGGCTTGGTATTGAAATTACCTCCGAAGATGGTTTGGTAAAAGTGCTCAATCCAATTGAGGACAGTCCTGCAGCGCGTGCTGGACTTCAAGCGGGTGACTTAATCACGCGCCTGGACGACAAGCCCGTTCGTGGCATGTCATTGGATAAAGCAGTGCGCACCATGCGCGGCAAACCAGGAACAAAAATTACGCTGACCATTTTTAGAAAAAGTGAAGAGCGCAGTTTTCCAGTGACGATCACCCGCGCTGAAATCAAAGTGCAGTCGATCAAAACCAAAATTGTCGATCAAGATATTGCATGGGTGCGCATTACCAGCTTTCAAGAACGGACTGTTCCCGATTTAGCAAAGAAGCTCAGTGAAATTGCCGAGAAAAATCCCAATTTAAAAGGCGTTATCTTGGATTTAAGGAACAACGGTGGCGGCTTACTACAAGGGGCTGTTGGGGTTGCGGCAGCCTTCCTGCCAGCTAATTCTGTAATTGTTTCAACCAAGGGTCAGGCGCCTGATTCCACCCAAATTTTCAATGCGACGCCTTCGATGTATCGCCTCAGCGAAGCAGGCGATCCTTTGGCATCGGTTCCTCCATTATTTAAGAAGGTCCCGATGGTCGTTCTGGTTAATGCCTTCTCCGCTTCTGCATCTGAGATCGTCGCTGGAGCGCTCCAAGATTACAAGCGGGCCACCATTATTGGTAAGACTACCTTTGGCAAAGGCTCAGTGCAAACCGTTCGCCCACTCTCGAATGACTCTGCGCTGAAGATCACAACTGCCTATTACTACACGCCAAAGGGGCGATCGATTCAAGCCTTTGGCATTAAGCCCGATATCGCAGTAGATCAAAACAAAGAGGGTGACCCGGATGACGTTTTAATTACGCGCGAAATTGATAGTGAGAAACACCTGCGCAATAAACAATCCTCGGAAGAAAAATTAATCTTGGATCGCCAAAAACGCCGTATCGAAGAATTGCAGCGCATTGAAGAAAAGAATGCCAACAAGACTCCAGAAGAGCGTGAAAAAGACAAGTCCAAAAAACCCGTTGAGTTGGGCGGTCCGGATGACTTCATGCTGCAGCAAGCCGTTGCCTTCATCGATGGCAAAGAAGTACAGCGCTCGGCTTCCAAGCTCGAATAAGCTGAGGCCATGAACGACGAGCAGTTACTGCGCTACTCCAGGCACTTACTGCTGGATGAAATTGACCTAGCGGGGCAAGAAAAACTACTCAAGTCCCACGTCCTAGTCATTGGGGCTGGCGGTTTAGGTTCCGCCGCCGCGCCCTACTTGGCCGCAGCCGGCATTGGCACTATCACCCTAATGGATTTTGATGCCGTTGAATTAACCAACTTGCAGCGCCAAATCATGCACGCCCAACATAGCGTGGGTAGTAGCAAGGTGGATTCAGGCAAGCGTTTTCTTGAAGCGCTTAATCCAAGCATCCGCGTTATTCCACTGCAAGAGCGCGCCACTGCTAGTAACCTGACTTCCATTTTGCCTTCCATTGATGTGGTTTTGGATTGCACTGACAACTTCGCTACCCGTCAGGTAATCAATGCGGCCTGCGCCCAGCATCGCGTCGCCTTGGTATCCGGGTCGGCGTTACGCCTGGACGGCCAACTGAGCGTATTTGATGTTAAGCGTGCTGACTCGCCTTGCTATGCCTGTATCTTTCCGCCCGACGAAGCACCAGAGGAAATCAATTGCGCCACCATGGGGGTCTTCTCCCCTTTGGTTGGCATTATTGGGACGATGCAGGCAGCGCAAGCACTGCAAGTACTGATTGGTTTTGGTAGTCCTTTGATAGGACGCTTGCTGTTATGGAATGCGCGCAATACCCAAATTGAAACGATTCAAATTAGCCGCAACCCCGATTGTCCAGTCTGCGGCCAGCGACACCCCGCATAAATCAATTCGCAATTAGGCTGCGGCGAGCGCCGCCAGTGCATCTGCCTGCTCAGCGGGATCAATTGCGCTCAGTACAGCAGCGGTTGGTGCTTTCAATTTATTGACATCGGCGCTGAGGATCTCGCGCTTAACCAATAGCAACTGACTAAAGTGCATCGAGAAATCCGTTAAGCCCATACCTAGCAATAGTTTAGTTAAGGTTGGGTCACCTGCCATCTCGCCGCATACCGCAATCGGGATGCCTGCCTGATTTGCTTGCTGAATAATATTCGCCAGCAAATTAAGGATCGCAGGATGGTATGGATCATACAAATGGGCTACCGCATGATCTGCACGATCAATCGCCAATGTGTACTGAATCAAATCATTCGTACCAATCGATAAAAAATCAAAGTGCCGAATAAATAAAGGCAATACTAAGGCGGCGGCTGGAATCTCGATCATCGCCCCAATTTGAATATTGGGGTTAAACAACTGATTGCGCTGTTGCAGCTGGGCCTTGGCTTTTTCAAGTAAGCGCAAGGTCTCACTAATTTCTTTGGCATGCGCCAGCATTGGAATCATGATCCGCGCTTGGCCATGTGCAGAGGCCCGCAAAATCGCCCTCAGCTGGGTCAAGAATATCTCTGGCTCAGTCAGGGACCACCGAATCGCCCGCAAGCCCAGCGGGGACGTGCCGGTTTGCGACAGGTCACTACCCGAACCCAAGGCTTTGTCAGCACCCACATCGATGGTTCGAATATTGACCGGCAGACCATGCATGGCCTCAATGACACGGCGGTACTCTAAATACTGCTGCTCCTCACCCGGAAGCGCTTCTTTGCGATTCATAAAGAGAAATTCAGAACGAAATAAACCAACACCTACCGCACCAAATTCAACTGCTTGCTTCGCATCTTCCGGTAATTCAATATTGGCCAAGAGTTCAATTTGAACGCCATCGCGCGTCTTGGTATCGGAATACTTAATTTGCTGTAACTTCTGCGCCTCTGCAAGCTCACTTTGCTGTAAGTCGCGGTAGTCTGCCAACAACCGATCGCTGGGAGAAACCACCACGACACCGCGGTCACCATCGAGTACTAGCCAATCGCCGTGACGAATAATCTCGCTGGCATGGCGCGCCCCCACAACTGCCGGAATTTCCATACTGCGGGCCACAATCGCGGTGTGCGAGGTACGGCCACCAAGGTCCGTAACAAAGCCTTTAAATGCATAGTCCTTAAAGCGCAACATGTCATGCGGCGCAATATCATGGGCCACAATGATGGCATCAACCCCAGCATCGGTCGGCGCCAAAAAGTCAGGCTGGGACAGTCCATCTTTATGTTGTGAGTGCAGCGCTTTTAAAACGCGCTCTGCCACCTGCCGAATGTCGTGGGCACGCTCTTTCAGATAAGGGTCTTCGATTTCGGCAAATTGCTCTAGCAAATCGTTTAGCTCGGTCGTTAAAGCCCACGCCGCATTGAGTCGTTCCGTCCGGATCAACTTCAACGGCTTTTCAGCCAAAGTAGGGTCAGCCAAAATCATGCTGTGGACATCCAAAAACGCAGCCATTTCTTGTGGCGCATCTTTCGGCAATCCCCCGCGCAGGGTAGTTAATTCGGACTGGACCTGCTTAAAGGCTGCATGCAATCGTTCGGCTTCTGCCTCTTCTTGCCCAGGATCGATTAAGTGGTGACTAACCTCAAGCGCCGCCCTAGAGATCAGCACGGCTCGGCCAATGGCAATGCCCTTGGATACCGGTATGCCGTGCAATGAAAAGGTCACGGTTTACTCGCCCTCACCGAAGCGATCATTAATCAATGCGGTAATGGCCTGCATGGCCTCTTCTGAATCGGTGCCGATGGTTTCCAGGGTTACGGTGCTGCCAATGCCTGCGGCCAGCATCATCACGCCCATAATGCTCTTGGCATTGATTTGACGGCTACCTTTACTCAGCAATACTTCGCACTGGTATTGCGCAGCGAGTTGCGATAGCTTGGCCGATGCCCTGGCATGAAGCCCGAGTTTATTGATGATGGTGATTTCAGCGACTGGCATAACTAATCCTGTACCTCGGTAGTTTCTACATTGGCGACACCGCCTAAACGCAAGATACCATTTTGACCGCCCTGCAGTGTTTTTTGGGTCAAGGCATCCAGCGCATCGTCTTTATAAGATACTGCGCGCATGAGCATGGGCAGATTAAGGCCAGCCAAAATTTGGACTTTTAATTTCATGCCCGAGTTATTTTGCTGCGTCATCAGGCGCGAAGCAACGTTCGCTGGGGTTGCGCCCATCACGTCCGTTAAGACTAAAAGCTCGCCATGCGTTTCCACTGCCTTGGCAGCAGCCAATACCCGCTCGAAACTAATTTTGGCATCCTCATGCGCTGGAATATCAACCGCCTGAATGTGCTCTGGTATCGAGCCATACACATGCTCAGCAAAGCTCAGCATAGCGCTTGCTATCGGGGTGTGGGCAATGATCAGAATTCCGGCCATATCAGTGCAAGGCTTTTTCTAAAGCGCGCAGCCAGATGGCAGCGACATCGCAATCGGTCTGCTCGGTAATTTCTACAAAACACGTTGGGCTGGTCACATTAATTTCCGTTAGGTAGCCGCCAATTAAGTCTAAGCCTACCAAGAAAAGTCCTTTTTGCCAAAGCAGCGGTGCCAAGTATTGCGCTACCTTCATTTCCTGGGGGGTCAACGGCATGGCCACACCCTTACCGCCGGCCGCTAAGTTACCGCGAATCTCTTTACCCTGGGGAATGCGCGCTAAGGCATAGGGAACGACTTCACCAGCGATGAGCAAAACGCGTTTATCGCCCTGTGCAATCTCTGGCAAAAAGCGTTGAACCATTAAAGTACGCGCGCCATTCTCGCCGAGGGTTTCAACAATGCTGGCTAAATTAAGGCCATCACTTCCTACCCGAAATACTCCCATGCCGCCCATACCATCCAGGGGCTTAATCACAATATCCGAATACTTTGCATGAAATGCCTCCACCTCAGCAAGGTCTCGCGTGACTAAGGTGGGGGGAATCAAATCAGGGTACTCGGTAATGGAGAGTTTCTCAGAATGCTCCCGAATCGCCCCAGGCTGATTAAAGACGCGCGCGCCCTGACGAACAGCCGCGGAGAGAAGCCAGGTGGTGTTGAGGTACTCGATATCGAACGGTGGATCTTTGCGCATCAACACAGCAGAAAAATCGGACACTCGGCGTGACTCGATTGCGCCCACTTCAAACCAGGATGTACTGCTAGGCTTAATCGCTAGCGGCCTGCAGTCAGCTACGACGCTATTGTCTTTCCAAACAATACCGCGCGTTTCCACAAACCACAGGCGATGCCCTGCCCCTTGGGCGGCGCGCATCATTGCCAGCGTTGAGTCCTTCTGTATCGCGAAGGAATCCAAGGGGTCGGCAATGAATAAAAAATCCAAGGGAATATCTCGGTAGCTTTACTTATGCCACTTCTGCGTTGGGGTCAGTACGCTCTAACTCGAGCGAAGACGCCAATAAAGCAAGGCGGGCCACTACACCATATAAATAGAATCGATTGGGAGCAGCGCTACCGGGTTTTGCGTGGTAATCCGGCATGGCATTTTGCTCGAATGCCAAGGGCACAAAATGCATACCAGGTGCATTGAGATTCTCATCGGGACCTCGGTCTGTATGAACGCGATAAAAGCCCCCAACTACATAGCGATCAATCATATAGACCACAGGCTCGGCAACCGCCTCGTTGACTTTTTCGAAGGTATACACACCCTCTTGAATAATTACATCACTAACCTCAAGGCCCTCTTTAACAATACTCATCTTGTTGCGTTCGCGGCGATTGAGGTTTTTGAGCTGGCTTGCATCGTTCACCACCATTACACCCATGCCATAGGTGCCAGCATCGGCCTTCACAACAACATACGGCTTTTCTTTAATGCCATATTCACGGTATTTTTTAGCCGTCTTTTTTAATACCTGCTCTACTGCTGCTTGCAATTCTTCTTCGCCCTGACGCTCATGGAAATTGATATTGCTGCAGCTGGTGAAGTAGGGATTGATCATCCATGGATCAATATTTACGAGCTTGGCAAACTTCTTCGCCACCTCATCGTAAGCCTCAAAGTGATTTGACTTGCGGCGAATATGCCAACCGGCATGCAATCCCGGCAATAAGTATTGCTCATAGATGTTTTCCAGTATCGGCGGAATGCCTGCAGACAAATCGTTATTGAGCAAAATGGAGCACGGATCAAAATCCTTAATGCCAAGGCGTTGCTTTTTAAGACCCAGTCGCGCGAGCGGCTCAAGCAGTAAGCGATTACCATCTGGTAAATCAATCCAAGTGGGCTTCTTAATGTCTTCGGACAAACTGCCAAGACGCACATTCAATCCAGCTTGACGCAGAATCGATGAGAGGCGGGCAATATTCTGCAAATAAAACGTATTCCGAGTATGGCGCTCCGGAATCAACAGCAAATTTTTTGCTTCTGGGCAAATCTTCTCAATCGCAGCCATCGCCGCCTGCACTGCAAGGGGCAACATCTCTGGGGAGAGGTTATTAAAACCGCCCGGAAATAAATTGGTATCGACTGGTGCTAGCTTAAAGCCGGAGTTCCGTAAATCAACGGAGCAATAAAAAGGGGGGGTGTGCTCTTGCCATTCCAAACGAAACCAGCGCTCGATAGCAGGAGTTGCTTCAAGTACCTTGGTCTCGAGTTCGAGCAAGGGGCCACTAAGGGCGGTAATGAGATGTGGAACCATCTCACTATTGTAAGTTTTTTTATAAAAAAGGCATTGGATCGAGAGAACCCAATAAAAAGGCTAAATAGGCCACTAGGGCCTATTTAGCTTTAAGAACACGCCTAATTAGGATTCGTAGGCTGTTTCACCGTGGGAAGCAATATCCAAGCCTTCGCGCTCTTCTTCTTCCTTCACACGCAAACCAATCACGATATCGACTAATTTGAATGCAACGACAGAGACTACGCCAGACCAAATGACGGTAGTAATGACGCCCTGGGCTTGCAGCCAAACTTGGCTACCCATGGAATACTCGGCTGCTGCAGCATTCGCAACATAGTCCCAGATTCCGGAGCCACCCAATGCGGGATCGGCAAATACACCAGTCAAGATTGCGCCAATGATTCCGCCAACGCCATGGACTCCAAATACGTCCAAACTGTCGTCTGCGCCAAGCATCCGCTTTAGGCCCGATACACCCCACAAGCAAAGTACGCCAGCAATCAGGCCGATGACGATCGCGCCCATTGGGCCAACAAAACCAGCAGCAGGGGTAATCGCTACTAAACCAGCAACGCAACCCGATGCGCCACCCAGCATAGAAGGCTTACCTTTGGTGATCCACTCAGCCAACGTCCAACCCAATACCGCAGCAGCAGTTGCTACTAAAGTGTTGAAGAAAGCCAGTGCAGCAGTTCCGTTTGCTTCCAATGCCGAGCCGGCATTGAATCCAAACCAACCGAACCACAAGAGTGAGGCACCAATCATGGTGTAAACCAAGTTGTGGGGCTTCATTGCCTCTTTACCAAAGCCAATCCGCTTGCCAACCATGTAAGAGCCAACTAAACCAGCAATCGCTGCATTGATGTGCACTACGGTGCCGCCAGCAAAGTCAAGAACACCCTTCTGCCATAACCAACCAGCTTTGGCTGTAATGGCTTCAAGCGACGCTGCATCTTTGATGTCATCTGGACCAGGCCAGAACCACACCATGTGGGCTACTGGTAAGTAAGCAAAGGTAAACCAAAGAACCGTAAAGGCCAAGATCGCAGCAAACTTCGCACGTTCTGCAAAGGCGCCGACGATTAAGCAGCAGGTAATGGTTGCAAACGCCGCCTGAAATCCAATGAAGGTAAATTCAGGAATGACTACGCCCTTACTAAAGGTTGCAGCCACGCTGTCTGGCGTTACGCCAGCCAGGAACAGTCGATCCAATCCACCAATGAATGCACTACCCTCGGTGAACGCAAAGCTGTAACCATAAATGGTCCACAACACTGCAATCAGGGAGAACACCACCATACACTGCACCAAGATCGACAGTACGTTTTTACTGCGCGTTAAGCCGCCATAAAACAAAGCGAGGCCAGGCAATGTCATCAGCACAACCAATGCCGTAGACACCATAATCCAAACCGTATCGCCTTTATTTGGAACTGCTGCAACAGCAGCAGCTGCTGCGGGTGCTGCAGCCGCTACATCTGCCGCGTATGCAGGCAACATCGCCAACATGCCGGTTGCACCTAAAGCTAGAGCCTTGGCGCCTCCCGAAATGCATTGTTTCATCCAAGTAAGCATTTTGAACCCCTCTTTAAAGTGCCGCCGCGCCGGTCTCGCCGGTACGGATACGAATGACGTGTTCAATGGGTGAGACAAAAATCTTGCCGTCACCAATCTTGCCCGTGCGTGCTGATTTTTCAATTGCCTCAATCGCACGCTCCAAAATACCGTCGTCTACAGCAGCCTCAATCTTTACCTTAGGTAAAAAATCGACCACATACTCTGCACCACGGTACAACTCAGTATGGCCCTTTTGTCGTCCAAAGCCCTTCACTTCTGTCACGGTAATGCCCGAGACACCCACTTCCGAGAGCGCCTCGCGCACTTCGTCAAGCTTGAAGGGCTTGATGACTGCGGTTATTAATTTCATACGTTTCTCCGTTAGGAAGGGTTATTAGAAAGTCTTGGTCAGAGCAACTACAGCACCGCCACGGCCGGCTGTTGTTTGGAGGCCGCCACTACCTGACGATAATGATGAAGGCGCTGCCCATGTATTCCACCAATTAGGATTTGCGTTTGTAGAGACATATGAGGCTGCAAGCGATAAGCCACCGCCAAAATCTTTCGTTACGCCCAACTTCCAATCGGTGTAACTTAAATTATTCTGTGTTTGAGGCGCAGGGCCGCTGTTATATGGCTGTCCCGCAACATATTGATATCCAATATGGCCATTTAAACTAATACCCCAAAAACCGGTATCAAGGTTTGAGGTTAAGTCCAAATAGTAAGAGCCAGAACTATTTGGGATACCAAAGATATTGGTCAGACCATAGTTCACCTTACCAAAACCAGTAACTGGGCCAAATGTATAGTTTTGGGCGGCATAAATTTCGGTAGTGTTAGGGTTAACCATCTGGCCGTTGTATTTACCGCCAGTTTGGTTGTAGTAATACTGCAAAACACCAAAGTCGGATGCAAAGCCTGGAGCAATTAATTCCTTTTTAAAGCCACCGTAGAAATCCATTTCAACAGGCGCCTTTATTCCATTACCAGTTGTATTTGATATCCAGCTAATCGTGCTGTTCCAGTTACCGATATAGAGTCCGCTCTCATGTGCGTAATCAAAGCCGCCCTGAATAGCAGGCTGATAATTCGTCTGGCTAATACCGCGATAGCGATAGTCATTTGTAATGGTTACGTTTGCTGTAACTGGGCTCGGCTCTGGAGCGGCCGCAGGGGCTGCTTGTGCAAACACTGCTGGGGCAAAGAGTCCAGAGATTGCAGCAGCAATCGCGGTTTTTTGTAGTGTGTTCATGGAATACTCCTGTTTAGGTTAAAAAGTTCGATTTCTAAAATGTTTCAATCGTTTGAACCCATCTATGGCGGCTCATGGATCTCATAGTGATCTGCGCGACTGTTTCTAAATTCGGACTTTTCCCCCTTTTAAGGCATATGCACCAAAATAGCCCATAAAATGGCACTGCTTTGGGCCATAACCCTGTTTTGGGGGCAATTTACCCTGATTTTTTGGGATTTCGAGCTCCATGATTTTCTGGGAGCTCCTAAAATGAAGCATTCACTTACCCTAAACGGACGCCATTCATGCAAAAGCCAACCCAAATCCTCGAGCAAATTCAGCGCATCGCTGAGGAAATGCAAAGCAAAGTGGGTGATGCCATTCGCAATTCACCTGCGCAAGAGATTGAAAAGAATGTGCGGGCCATGATGAATCAAGGCTTTCAGAAGATGGATTTAGTCACGCGCGATGAATTTGAATTGCAAGCCAAAGTACTCTCTAAAACGCGCGAGAAACTAGAGGCGCTCGAGTTAAAAGTCGCCGAGATGGAAAAGCACCGCGTCTAATTGCTTGGCGTATCCGCAATGATGGTTGCCGGAAAGTATTTCGGCGCTAACAAGAACCAAACAAACGCAACTGCTTGCGCAAGCAAAAAGACCCCGAGTGCCACATCAAATGCGCTGATCTGAGACCAGCCAGCAGCAACTCCCAAATCAATCACGTAACCAATTCCCCACTGCACAATAAATGCGCCAATAAATAGTGATAGGTTGTATGTGGTGCTAACGCGTCCCGAGTACGCCTTGGGAAAATAAGTGACGATTAAACTTTGCGCCAGCACATAGGAGGCGCATGCAACTGCCATCAAATACCACCATGCCCACACCCACGGACCACGCCAATAAAATGCACAGGCTTGCAGCACGATGGAAGCGCCCACCATCCAGGTCATGTAGCGCATAGTATCGATGCCGATGTGCGCTAGTTTTGGCAGGATCCACGCATTCAGCAAATAAGCGCAGAGCAGTACTGCATTAAAACCAAACAAAATTTGAGCTGCTGTACCTGCGCTGTAATCCATCACCTGAATTAACCACGGACCAAACCACAGGGTTTGAATCGCAATAAAAGCGCCATAGCAAAAAATACCGAGTGGCAGAATCCGCCAAAAGAAAGCATTCGTCAAAATCGGCTGATAGCTTTTCCAGGAGAGATTCACTTTTTCGTCGGGAGTAATCTCATCCGCTTTTGGGCCCTCATGAATTTTGGCTTTGATTGGCAGGCCGACATACAAAATCAAAATGGCAAGGGCAGACAAAGCGGCCATCACAACAAATACCCCCCGCCAACCGATAAAGGGAAGTACTTCGTGTACTGGCCAGCTGGTCATTAAGGCGCCCAAGGTACCAAACACCAACATGGCCGAGGCCAACTGCGGCTGTTGTTGTGATGGAAACCAGGTGCGAAAACCTGAAAACGCTGACATCAAACAGGCTGAGACCCCAACCCCGATGCACACGCGCCCAATCACCAAGGTCATAAATTGATCGGCAAAAGCAAAAATAAGGGCACCAATAATGGCAAAGCACATTAATGCCATCTCGGTTGCGCGCGGACCAAATCGATCAAGGGCTAAACCCACTGGGATTTGCGTCATACCAAAACCAATAAAGTAGGCTGAAGACAAAAAGCCCAACTCCGTGTGACTCAAATTCAGGTCACGAATCAGTTCAGGTGAAATCACGGCATTAATGGAGCGGAAGGCATAAGAGATGATGTAAGCCAAAGCAAAGCTCATGAACACGCGTAATGCATAGCGGCCTTGCAGCGGCAGCTCTATTCCTTGCTGCGGACGGCGATACCAATGCAAATTCATTTACTGCACGCGGAATTCGTCAAAAAAGGGATCCCATTTTTCTGCAGTGAGCTCAGATTGAAAGGCTTTTGCATTCGCAGGCGCCAAAAGCAATAAGGATTGTTGATAGATGCGACTGCCGCCCTCGCCATCGGGTCGCATAATCCAACGGACACGCATCCAGCGCTTACCACTCGGATTCTGGATTTCAAACAAATAGTCCTCGGCAAGCCCTTTGTTGCGGCCTGGTCCTGCGATTAAATACTGTGATGGGTGTCTGATTGGCTGAGTTTGAGCTGAATTGGCTGACTGCAGAATGGTTTTTTGCACTTGCTCTAGCAAAGCACCAGCTTGGGTATTGATGCTCGATGGCACCACAATCGTGGTGATCGACATGATTGCATCATCGATCTGCGTAACTTCGAGTGTTTGCTGTAGCTGAAGTCCTGCATAGGGTAGCGTCCGCTCGGCCTGCTTTGGCTTTTCAGGAAACAGTGCGGAATACCCCAGGCGCTCCGTATTTACAGCACGCCAATCCAACTTAGGGCTACAGCCCAAAATAACTGCGCTGATTACGATGATTCCAACTGCTTTTGCCAAACCTACCGATTGCAGTGGTAGGCTGAGCTTACTAAGACTAAACAACCCCTGCTCCATGAGCCTGCTGGTCAGCGTGGTAACTTGAACGTACCATCGCGCCGACCGCTGCATGGGTAAAGCCCATCGCATAGGCTTCGCGCTCGAACTCCTTAAATACATCGGGATGAACGTAACGCTGCACTGGTAAATGGTGGCCCGATGGCGCCAAGTACTGGCCAATGGTCAACATGTCGATGTTGTGTGCGCGCATGTCACGCATCACCTCTAGAATTTCTTCATCGGTTTCGCCCAGGCCAACCATGAGACCACTCTTGGTTGGAATCGAAGGAAAGCGCTCCTTAAAGTCCTTCAGTAATAGCAATGAATGGGCATAATCTGCGCCGGGTCGGGCTTGCTTATATAAACGAGGCACTGTTTCTAGATTGTGGTTCATGACATCGGGCAGGCCCATCTTGACGTTAGCTGAGAACACATCCAATGCCTTTTCTAAACGACCCCGAAAATCAGGCACCAATACTTCGATGCGTGTTTTTGGCGACAAGCTGCGTGATTGCGAAATGCAATCTACAAAATGCTGCGCGCCGCCATCACGCAAATCATCGCGATCCACACTGGTGATCACCACGTAATTTAATTTAAGGGCAGCAATCGTGCGCGCCAAATTATGGGGCTCATTCGTATCCAGGGGATCAGGGCGGCCATGGCCAACATCACAGAAGGGGCATCGGCGGGTGCACTTATCACCCATGATCATGAATGTAGCAGTGCCACTACCAAAACATTCCCCAATATTCGGGCAACTGGCTTCCTCGCAAACGGTGACTAATTCATTCTCACGAAGGATTTTTTTGATTTCAGCAAAGCGGGAATTATTTGATGCCGCCTTAACCCGAATCCAATCGGGCTTTTTTAACACTTCTTCAAGCGGCACAATCTTGATCGGAATGCGTGCCGTCTTTTCAGCCGACTTTTGCTTTCGCAGCGGGTCGTACTCTGGGGCGGATTGCACCTCAATACCGGATTTATCTACTGTCATGGTTTCCTATATGCACTGCACATCACGCAATTGGGTTTAACTGCTGCCGCAGCTGACTGACCAGGCGCTGAGCGACTGATGCCATATTGTCTTCGATCCCCAATGTTCTCATATCTACCGTGCGCAATCCCGCATAGCCACAAGGGTGGATTTGCTCGAATGCCGCCAAATCCATGCTCACATTGAGGGCAAGGCCATGGTACGAACAATGCCGCGTTACTTTTAAACCCAATGCTGCAATCTTAGCGCCGCGCCACTCGGATCGGCCCTGAAACGATGGCGCAATATAGATGCCCGGGGCTCCCGCCTCGCGAACCGCTGGCAATCCATACTCAGCCAAGGTATCCATGACCGCCTGCTCAATCCGATAAACGAACTCTTTGACATGCAGACTGTAACGACGAAGATCTAACAATAAATAGACGACGAGCTGTCCAGGTCCATGATAGGTAATCTGCCCGCCCCGATCGACCTGAACCAAGGGAATGGATCCATCCGCAGCGTGCAAATTGGCAGGATCGCCTGCGAGACCCAAAGTAAAAACGGGTGGGTGCTCTAAGACCCAGATTTCATCTGACGTCGATGCAGTGCGCTCTTTTGTGAATGAACGCATAGCTTCATACGTTGTTACATAATCCACTACGCCAAGCTGTCGAATGGCTATGGTCATGCCATCTCAACTAGAGAACAATACTAACAAGGGGATGGGTGGATAAGGTGCGATATAGCTCATCGAGTTGCTCGCGACTGGTCGCATTGATGCTAAGCGTCAACCCCATGTATTTCCCACTCTGAGACGGCCGCTTCTCGACCGTTTGCTCATTGAAAACAGGATCAAACTGTTTAGCAATATGAACCATGGCCGGTAAAAATTCAGGGGCATCTTTTCCCATGACTTTAATCGGAAAAATAGAGGGGTATTCAATTAATGATTTTTCTTCCATGGTCCTTACCCTTGGTTTGGCCAAGCGGGCTGACCTAGCCACTCGCCCAAAATAATATTCCGAATGCAATGCAATTTACGGTGAAAAAAATGATCTGCGCCGGGTACCACTTGGATAGTTAGCTCTTGTGGCCTAGCCCAATCAAATACATTCGCCAAAGGAATTGTCTCGTCGAGCTCACCATGAATCATGATCGTATCTTTCGGTACATCGAGTAATTCCCATTTACCTGCAGCGCTGCCCACCATGACAAAGCGTTCTGCAGGGCGGCCTAAATCGGCCAAGGCCTTAATCAAATGGCTGCCAACAAAACTGCCGAACGAGAAGCCCGCGACCACCAGTGGCAAGTTCGCAACCGAATTCGTCCAAATGTATTGCTCTGTTAATTCATTATTCATCCAGGTATGGGGATGGCGCATCCACTCCGATACATGCAATAAGTCAGCCAGTTCACCAACGCCTTCATCGTGAACGCCGGCCGTACCACCAACGCCGCGGAAGTTTGGACGCACACTAACGTAGCCCAATTGATTAAATGCCCGAGCAATGGTTTGTGCCACCTTGTTATCCATCGTGCCGCCCAGCAAGGGATGCGGATGAGCAACCAAAGCAAGACCGCGCACCATAAAGCTGGGATCACTTTTGAGCGAATCAGGCAAGTCAATTGCCATTTCAATTGAGCCAACAACACCTTCAATTGAAATTACTTGGGTACGGCTATTCATACGCGCGTCTTTTTAGAAGAAGAAAGATTAAGCAGCCAACAAACGTTCAACGGGCTTCCCTTTAATTAAATGGGATTGAATGATCTCTTCAATGTCATCGGTATCAATAAAGGTATACCAAGTACCTTCTGGATAAATCACCATCACGGGTCCGAGGTTACATGCATCAAGGCAACCCGCTTTATTGACGCGAATCTTGCCTGCGCCAGAAAGTCCGAGCTCTTTAATGCGATTTTTAGCATAAGTGAATAACTCAAATGCGTTGTGCTGGGCGCAGCAATTCTCGCCATTGCTGCGTTCATTGAGGCAAAAGAAGAGGTGGTTTTTAAATGGCATATAAAAATTATATCGGTCGTTTCGTTATTCGGGTTGCGAACTGATTTTGTAACACCCAAGCCATTGCAAATGGAAGCCAAAGGAATGATGCCCATTTCATCAGGTCATTGAAATGAAGCAGGCGGCCCTGAAACCATGCTTTTAAGGTCAAGGCAAAATAGGGATTGTCTGGAAACAAGTTCACCAGTGCCAGCATAGCCGCCAAACAACCCAGGCCAACCCATAAGCGGTATTTACTATCCAAGCGGATTGCCCATAGCAGCAAAGCGCTCCCAATCAGCATGCCCCAGATGGCGCCCGTAGTCAGCCAGGCCAAACTGAATTCCCCACCAAACTGCAAACCAGTGAAAAGACTCTTAATCAAAACCGAAGCGCCGAGCAAACTCATAAGCAATCGCCATTGCGGGGCTTTGGCTCGCATTCCTAGGGAGAGGATCAGCCCAACCCCAAGCCAGCAGCTCGCGGTAATCAGACCTTCGCGCAGCGTCTGATTCATAACTAGGGTTCCCCAATCTGCTGCGCCGATGAGTTGTCGCCATGCCCCCATCCCAAGCCATGCACTTTGGGGATAAATTTGCGCCCACGGAAACAAAATAAACAAGGTTGCCGCGCCCCAGTTCAGACCAAACCACACATCAAATTGCCGCCGCAGGGCGCTGCCAGATAGCCATTGAGGTCCTAGTGGCACCGCTAATAAAGCGCCAATAAAACTGCCCAACACATTGGCCCACCAGTCCGTTTGACTCGGGATCCGGGTGGGCAGCCAGGTTTGTAAACTTTCCACACCCGCCGCCAGTAGTGCGCAGCAGACCATGGCAATTGATAAAGCGATAAAACGCCGCCAACGCGGGAAGACAACACACACCAATAAAAATCCCAAAGGGATATATGCCAATACATTGGTAACCACATCAAATAGGGGAATGAAGCGCGGCAATGGGGCTGAAATCCAAGCAGTCCCATTAACCCCATTTTGAAAATAAAAATCAAATGGATTGAGGCTGGTGTAAATGATCAACAAACCATAGATTAAGGCCATGGCTCGCGCCAGTGGCATAGCCTGCAATGGCCATACTAACTTACGCGGACGGGGATTTTGCCCTGATTCTGGTGACATCCTGCAATTTTAGGTCAGACCTTTCTACAATAGCGAAATGAATGGAAACTGCATCCTCGAGCGCGTCGCTGAGACACGGTCAACCAACGATGACCTGATGGCGCGCTGGCGCGCTGGCGCACTGATTGATCCGGTCGCCCGCCTAAGTAAAAAACAGACCCACGGCAAAGGTCGTGCTGGCAGAACCTGGTATGCCAATGCGGAGGATTCACTGTCTTTCTCCTTAGCATTCCCTTTTCAAAAGAGCCCTGCTGCATTAAGCGGTCTTAGCTTGGTTGCTGGTTTGGCAGTGATTGAAGGCATCTGCAGCGCACTCAATACAAGTGAACGCGTTCTGTATCAACAAGGACTGCGACTCAAATGGCCTAATGACATTGTGATCGGTCATGCAAAGGTCGGCGGCATTTTGATTGAGGGCGGGCAAACTGCGCCGACTGAACCGAGCTGGATGATTATTGGAGTCGGGCTTAACGTGCATTCCCATATCGGCGACGCCGCTGAATTAAAGGCCATTCGCACAGACCCCATTGGCGGGCTAGACCAACTGCTAATGCAAGGCCAGGCACTACCTGATCAGGATTACATTTGGCTTAATCTGGTCAATGCGTTTGAGCGCTTCTGCACCGAGTTTGATCAACATGGTTTTGCGCCTTTTATGCAGCGGTGGTCGGATTGGGATGCCTACCAAGGAGAGCCTGTCTTTACCAGCGTACTTGGAGAAAAAGATATTGAGGGCGTCGCATCGGGCATTAATCGCACAGGGGCATATCAAATTCAAACGGACCATGCGCTCGTTGCGGTTCATGCCGGTGACGTATCACTGCGTAGGCAAACATGAGCATGTACCTCCTATTTGATGTCGGCAATACTCGCCTGAAATGGGCGGCAGTCGAGTCGCATCAAAATCCAATTGATCGCAATAAAAAACTTTGGCTTTACTCCGGAGCAATCGATACCCAGCTACTGCTCTCTCCAGAGCACTGCGCTGAGTTAGCGCATTACATTTTGCAAACGATTCCAAAGCCGGATGCGATTGGCATCTGCTGCGTTGCTGCAGAAGAATGTGCCGCCAACCTCAAGCAGTTGTTTGCGCAGTGGCAGGATGTGGCCTGGTTTCGCTTACGCGGGAACTCTCCTGTTGATGGCCTTCGCTCACGCTATACGCAGCCCGAACAACTGGGCGCCGATCGCTGGGCCGGGCTAATTGCTGGGCGCACGCTATCGAGCGGCAATAGCTTAATTATCAATGCCGGCACCGCCACCACGATTGATTTTCTGGGTGCCAACGGCATTCACCACGGTGGCTGGATTATTCCTGGCTTAGGCTTAATGCAAGCGAGCTTGGAATCGAATACCGCAAGGCTTCCAGCCACCAGCGAGGCAGACCGGGTGGATGGTTTTGGAGTGTCCACGGATGCGGCAATCTACAAAGGCTGCCTTGCAGCCCAAGTGGGGGTCATTCATGAAGCCTTGCAACTGGCCAAAGAAATGCATCAACCAATTGATCGGATTTGGATTGATGGTGGAAATGCAAAAAACATCGCTGCTGAATTAAAGCAGCACAGCTTCTCCAATTCCATTTCGATTGAGGCTATTAATGGCCTTGTGCTGCGTGGACTTTGGTCTTGGATACGCCAAGAATTACGCTAACTTATTCGCTGCGAATCCGCCCCAGCAGGCTTGTGGTCGAGCGCTCGTAAATAAATGGAATGGCCACAGCAGCTCCACCCCAACCTTTAACTAGCCGAGTCTCCTCTAGCGTGTCGATCGCATAATCACCGCCTTTGACATAAATATCTGGGCGCACGCATTTCAGTAACTCAACAGGTGTTTTTTCTGAAAACAACACTACCAAATCAACGCTCGCCAGTGCGGCCAACAGCGCCTGCCGATCCGACTCAGAATTGATCGGCCTATCATCGCCCTTGCCCAGCATTTTGACTGAGGCGTCGGTATTCACACCCACCACTAGACTGCCGCCCAGTTTGCGTGCTTGGTCTAAGTAACTCGCATGGCCGCGATGCAAAATATCAAAGACACCATTGGTAAACACAATCGGGCGGGCAAGCCTAGCTAGTGCGGCCGGTAGGTCATCTGGATGGCATATTTTTGACTCGAAACTGGGTTTGCTTGGAATGGTCATCGCAATCAATCGTCTACTTAAATGGTTTCAATATTTTTTAGTAAGACTACAGCATGTTGCTGAATCTGTTTTTTCTCGGCATCGTCGATGCGCTTTAAGTTTGCAGTCATCAAGCGCGTGCGTGGATTTTTTTCAAACTCAGACTGGTGATTCATTAAAAAATTCCAATACAAGGTGGTAAACGGACATGCATTCTCACCCACACGTACATCCGGCTTATATGGGCAATGGCTACAGTAATTACTCATGCGCTTAATGTAGGCACCACTGGAAATATACGGCTTACTGGTGAAGCGCCCGCCATTAGCAAATAGAGCCATACCAGCAACGTTGGGTAATTCAGCCCACTCTACGGCATCCACATAGACTGCCAAAAACCAGCTACTCACCGCCTGAGGGGAAAGACCGGCCAAGAGGGAAAAGTTTCCCGTTACCATCAGTCGCTGAATGTGATGGGCATAGCCGTATTCCAGTGTTTGTCCAAGCACATCGGCCATGCACACCATTTTTGTTTTTCCGGTCCAGTACCACGCTGGCAGTTCCCGTTGATAGCCAAAGTAATTGGCAGTGCCCATCTTGGGCATATCGAGCCAATAGACCCCGCGGATAAATTCGCGCCAACCCAGAATTTGCCGAATCAAGCCTTCTGCTGCCTCGAGACTGGCATCGCCTGCACGCCATGCCGCCTCTACGCGCCCAATAACCTCTCGTGGATTAATTAGCTTTAGATTGAGGCTAGAGGATAAGACCGAATGCCAGCCAAACGGGGTATCGGTCCACATCGCATCTTCGTATTGACCAAAATGCACCAGCCGGGCATCAATGAAACGGTCCAAGGCTAACAAGGCTTGCTCGCGGGTAACGGGCCACAAAAAGTGCTGGAGACTGCCAGGGTGGTCTTTAAAGCGCTCCTGCACCAAGGCCAGCACCTCCTTCGTGATGGCATCGGGCTCAAAAAACTCCGGAGGATCAATTAAGCCGGGGCCTTTTTTGGGATAGCTGGAGCGGTTTGCCGCATCGTAATTCCATTGACCGCCCTCCGGCTCACCTGCCTTGTCCAGCAGAACGCCGTGCTTTTTTCGCATCTGGCGATAAAAGAACTCCATCCGCAATTCTTTCTTTGCGCCTGCCCACTGCTTGAACTCCTCTAAATCGCATAGAAAGTGCGTATCGCTTGTAATGTGCAAGGGGACATCCATCGCAGTACATGCCGCTGTAATGTCGCCCCAAACGCGCCATTCACCAGGCTCAACGCAATGGACTGAGGCGGGCTTATATTCCTCGATGGCCTCTTTTAAAGCATCCCCCAGCTCAGTGGCCGGACTGCCCTCCATGGATTGATAGTGAACGCGCGCGCCCAACTTGCTTAAGGCAGCAGCAAAGTGGCGCATCGCGGATAAAAACAGGGCAATGCGTGCCTTGTGGCTCCAAACCCAGGTAGCCTCCCCAGCAGACTCAATCATCAATACCGCGTCCTGCTGCCAATCGGCGTTTTGCAAAACTGGACTATCCAGGTCTAGCTGATCACCCAAAACCAAGATGAGATTACGGGTCGTTTGACTGCCCTTTGCACTTTTAGCCGTTGGGGATTTTTTGCTCATAAAACATCTTAACTGGAATGACTTAGACTGGAGTCCTGTTCTTTTTTTGCTTGATGAATTTATGCGGCATTTCTTCGTTGTAGCAGCCTGTTGGCTGGGGCTCTCTTTGAGTAGCCCCGCATTTGCTCAGACTGCGGCCCCCACCTGTAGCCCCCTACTTTCCCATACTTTTTTGCGCCTGCAAGATGAGGCCCCCCAAAACTTATGCCAGTACCAAGGGAAAGTGATTATGGTGGTCAATACTGCCAGCTACTGTGGCTTTACCGGACAATACGACGACCTTGAAAAAATATACTCCAAGTACCAACAAAAAGGCTTTGTCGTTTTAGGCTTTCCATCGAATGACTTTGGTCAGCAAGAGCCCGGCACGAATAAGCAAATTGCGGACTTTTGTAAAAACACCTATGACGTCAAATTCCCGATGTTTGCCAAATCGAGTGTCTCCGGGAAAAATCCAAATCCCTTATTCAAAATGTTGATTGAAAAAACCGGCACCACACCGAAGTGGAATTTTTATAAATACCTGATTGATCGCAACGGCAATGTAGTGGAGGCCTATGGCAGCCTCTCGAACCCCAGCGGTAAAACCATAACGTCCCACATTGAAAAATTACTGCAAGGAAAGCAGTGATGGCTAAAAAGCGCATTGCCATTATTGGCGCCGGCATCTCAGGCTTAGGCTGTGCTTACCGCCTACGTCAGCATCCTGATTTTGAGATCACGATTTACGAAGCAGGAAATCACATTGGTGGTCACAGCAATACCGTTGATATCAGCGTTGATACACCAAGCGGACCTATTCAGCATGGCGTCGACACTGGGTTCTTGGTCTTTAATCGCCGTACCTATCCTCGCCTCGTTCGCCTATTTGAAGAATTGGCTGTGCCTATTTTTCCTTCAGAGATGTCTTTTTCCGTAAAGCTTGAATCGATTGCTCCACTGGAGTGGGCTGGAAATGATCTCAACTCTTTTTTTGGTCAACGGCGCAATTTACTCCGCCCTTCTTTTTGGAAAATGGCGCGTGACATCATGCGCTTTAACGCGCTTGCTACTGCGCTGGCTTTAAGTCAGGAGTCAAGCGATACGCACTCAAGTAAAGTATTAGCCCAAGAAGAAAGCATTGCCGATTTTCTAGATCGCCATGCCTTTAGTAAACCTTTTCGGGATTGGTATTTCTTGCCCATGATTGGCGCGATTTGGTCATGCTCTGTCGATCAAATGCTGGAGTTTCCGATTCAAACAATGGCGCGTTTTTGCCATAACCATGGGCTCTTAAAAATACAAGATCGACCAAAGTGGCTTACCGTACAAGGCGGCTCACGCGAATACGTGAAACGCTTAGTTAGCGCCCTTGATCAGTGCGGCGTGCACTGGGTGCGCGAAGCAGTAACGTCGGTTAATGTCCCTACTGATAGCAAACAACATGCGATTGAGGTTACTAGCGCCAGTGGGTCTGCGCAGTTTGATGAGATTGTGATGGCTTGCCACAGCGATCAAAGCCTTCAACTGCTGCGTGGTATTAATACAGCGACTCAATCCATTCTGAGCGCAATTCCGTATCAGGCCAACCGGGCCATCTTGCATACCGATGCCTCTTTTTTGCCAGAGCGTAAACGCTGCTGGGCAGCCTGGAATTACACGGCGCAAGCGAAGAGTAATGACGTGGCTGAAGATACAGTTAGCGTTAGTTATCTGATCAATCTCCTTCAGCCCCTTCCTCCAGCACTGAAAGACATTCCGATTATTGTCACCCTCAATCCACTGCGTGAGCCCGACCATAGTAAAGTATTCCAAGAGATTCGGTATGCACACCCTGTATTTGATATGCGCGCTACCGATGCACAAGCGGCTTTGCCCCTGATCCAAGGCAAGTCATCGGTTTGGTATTGTGGCGCATGGACCGGGTATGGATTTCATGAGGATGGTTTGCGCTCAGGCGAGACGGTCGCAGAGGCAATTCTAGAGCGCAGTAAGCAATCCACCAGCCTCCATACTTCTGCAGCAGAGGTCAATGTTGCCAACTGATTTAACGCCGAAACTCAATTTCGGAGTCGTTCAACACCGCCGCTTCCGCCCTGCCAAAAATGCATTCGCGTATTCCGTGTTTACGATCAGCATTCCCATGCGAGAGCGACGGCGCAATCCAGATTTACTTCGCCAGCATGGTCTGGGCGACAATCGATTTCGCTTCTTTTCATTTTTTGATAAAGACCATGGCCGCGGTGACCTAGACAGCCTAGCTTGGGCCGAACAAATCTTAGATTCGTATGGCATTGCGCATCCCGATGGCGAAATCTGGTTACAAACCTTTCCACGGGTTTTGGCGTATGTCTTTAATCCAGTGAGTTTTTGGATTTGCACCAAACCAAACGGGCAAGTGCGCGCTGTCATTGCCGAGGTAAACAATACCTTTGGAGAGCGTCACTGCTACCTGTTAAGTAAGGATTCGGGCGAGCCGCTGCGCTCTGGAGAAACCCTTACAACTAACAAGGTCTTTCATGTATCTCCTTTTTGCGATGTCAGCGGTGAATACCGCTTTCGCTTCCTCTTTCCCCAAGAAAGCCAATCCGGACGGAACACCGTCAACCGCATTGAGCTGCATGAGGATGGGGAGGCCTTGATTCATACCAGCATTAGCGGTGAAGCGCGCCCATTGACACGTGCCTCCCTGTATTTTTCGATATTGCGATATCCTCTTATGAGCATTGGAGTGATCGGACGAATTCATTGGCAAGCACTGAAGCTTTGGGCCAAAGGCGTCCCGTTCCACTCCAAACCCAAACCGCCCGACTTTGAAGTTAGTAGATGAATCGACCTGGACAATCCCTGCTATCGCGCTTAAGTTTTTCACGCTCTGCCGATCGACATTCATCCCACTCGGTTCCGCTGGCGGCACGAACCTTTCTGGCCTTACTGAGCAATGTTAAATCTGGGCATTTGGCACTCACCTTGCCAGACGGCAGAACAGAATATTTTGGTACTACCAGTGATGACTTGCATGCTGATTTGCATATCCTTGATTGGGATGTGTTTAAAGATGTTCTGAAGCATGGGGACATTGGTTTTGCCGAGAGCTATATCCGTGGCCAATGGAATACATCCAACTTAAAAGCCATATTAGAAATAGCGATTCGAAATCGGACCCTCCTTGAAAAAGCAATCTACGGCAGTTGGTTTGGCTCCTTGTTCTACCGCCTCAAACATCGGATGCGCAATAACTCCAAATCAGGTAGTCGCAAAAATATTCATGCGCACTATGACCTAGGCAATCCCTTTTATTCTTTATGGCTTGATCCCAGCATGACCTATTCCAGCGCCTGGTTTAGTGGCGATCTTCAGCTCCCATTGGCTCAGGCCCAATCCAATAAGTACCGCCGTATTTTGTCTTCCATTGATGCCTCTCCGGAAAAACGAATACTGGAGATTGGCTGTGGCTGGGGCGGCTTTATTGAAGAAGCAGCGCTAGCTGGTTGTCATGTAACTGGCCTTACTTTATCCCGAGAGCAACAGAAGTTTGCTGAAGCACGCCTTGCACAGCAAGGCCTTGTTTCTGAAATTCGGTTTCAGGACTACCGCGATTGCAAAGAACAATTTGATGGCATTGCCTCCATCGAAATGTTTGAGGCGGTGGGTGAAAACCATTGGGAACAATATTTCAAGACGATTGCATCCTCGCTCAAGCCCGGTGGAAAAGCCTGCATTCAAACCATTGTGATTGCAGAAGAATTGTTTGAGCGCTATCGCAGTAGTACGGACTTTATTCAGCAATACGTTTTCCCAGGCGGTATGTTGCCATCCAAGTCGGCTTTTAAAGAGTATGCGGCCAGGGCCGGTTTGCGGGTTGATGACGAATTTGCATTTGGAACCGACTATGCAAAAACACTGTGCATTTGGTATGAGTCGTTTAATGGGCAACTGGGCCAAGTTAGCCAACTGGGGTTTGATGAAGCTTTCATTCGGCTTTGGAATTTTTACCTCATGTACTGTGCAGCCGGCTTTTCAGAGCGCAACATCGATGTGGTGCAATTTACCCTGGTTCACGATCACGCTAGCGGAGATAGCTTACGCCCATGAAACAAATTGGTATGCAGGACTTCGCCGGAAAGCGCGTATGGGTGATCGGCGCCAGTAGCGGAATTGGCGAAGCCTGCGCAATCGCGCTATTCGCAGCCGGCGCGTCAGTCGCGCTCTCTGGCCGTCGCCTGCAAAATCTTCAAACAGTCGCGCAGCATGCCAAGCCGAATCAAAGTCTGATATTGCCCTTGGATGTGACTGAGCCCAAGGCAATTCAAGAGGCCTACCAAAAACTCATGCAGGAATGGGGGCAGCTCGATCTGCTGTTGTTTGTTTCTGGGATTTACATACCATTGCGTGCCGATAACTTTGAGATGGAGTCAGCCGAGAAAACCATCAATGCCAATGTATTAGGACCGATGCGTGCGGTTGCTGCGGTCTTGCCTAATATGCTAGAGCGGCACAGCGGCCATATCGCTATTGTAGGAAGCGTGGCCGGCTACAGCGGCCTACCGAAAGCGTTAGCTTATGGCCCGAGTAAAGCAGCCATGATTAACTTTTGCGAAACCCTCTTTTATGATTTGCAGCCTAAAGGCATTGGGGTGCACATGATTTCCCCAGGCTTTGTAAAGACCGAGGCTACTGCGCAAAATGACTTTGAAATGCCCGCCTTAATTAGCTCTGAAGAGGCAGCCAAACATATTTTGGATGGCATACGTGAGGGTGAGTTTGATATCCATTTTCCAAAACGGTTTTCTGGATTCTTGAAGTTTTTGCGTTTACTGCCTTATCCAGTTTACTTTTGGATCTTACGGCGTTTCGTCAAAATTTAAGGCCGCAGGCAGTACTGCCTCACTTACTTGTAATTCTCTTTTCTGACTTTGTCGACCAAGTGATCCATCACTGCGATGGCTTTTGCACGGGTACCGGCAATCGAAGGTGAAGTAATGTACTTTCCTTGAATCGCGACAGTCGGAACGCCGTCAATGCGGTATGCGTCGCCCAGCTGCCGCGCGGCTCTTGCTTTTGAAACAACCGCAAATGAACGGTATGCAGCTAAGAATGCATTGCGATCCACGCCCTGACTTGCAACCCAATCTGCGATGTCATTCTCATTAAGAAGGCGTTTATTTTCCCTGTGCATGGCAAACATCACCTTGGAATTGAGATTGCTCTTGCCTAAAGCCTCAAGCGCATAAAACAATTGGCTGTGGGGCATCAGCTCCTCACGAAAGGCAATCGGCACTTGACGAAATACCACGTCTTTTGCTTGGCGCTTTTCCCATGCCATGATTTCGGGATCAAAATCAAAACAATGCGGGCAGCCGTACCAAAAGAATTCAATGACTTCCACTTTGCCTTTGGTGTCGAGCGGCTGAGCGACCGGCAGGACGCGGTAATCAAATCCAGGCTCTATTTTTGCTGGGCCTTGAGCATGAGAAATGGGTACGAAAAAACTCAGGGCAATTACAGCGCCTAGCCCAAGTTGCAGTAATCGCATAAATGGTTTCATTATTTATTGACCTTAATGACGGCTGGCTTAATGCCCATGCCGGTTAACTTGCTGCGCACGATGCCGCTGTCATCGACATTGGCAAAGGGGCCAATACGAACCCGCCAAACGGCTTTGCCATCGACCAAACCTTCACTAATTTGGGATTGCATTCCTTGCATGGCTAAACTGGCTTTCTGTCCATCCGCTTCGGATTGACTTGCAAAAGCGCCAGTTTGAACAAAAAAGACGACCTCTGTTTTGGCATCTGCCTTTGCACTCGCCGCGGCATCTGCAGCTGCCTTGCCGGTCGCAATATCGGCAATGGGATCAGCGCTACTGCTGGGGACTGCCGGGGATTTGCCCTGCAGCGGCCTATTTAAATCAATTTGCGTTGCTGGCTTTTCTTCTTCACTTACCACCGCTTCCGCTGGTGCGGCTGGTTTAATGGATAAAGGAAGATTGGGGGCCTTCACTCCAGGCCGCTCTTGCGGTGGTGTTTTAGAAATATAGAAAGCCACCGCCAAGGCGAGGCTAAGGCCGATAACCAAACCAATCACTAAGCCCAAGATGGTGCCGCCAAATTCCCTATCGCTTTGAGCAATAGGCTGTGCTGGCGGTACGGAGGGTCGATTGGCTTTTTTCATCATTTCCCTTATCTTACATTTTTCTGGGCGCCGATACACCCAATAAAGCCAAGCCATTTTCAATCACTTGCCGGGTTGCCGACAATAAAGCCAGCCTGGCCAATTTTAACTTTGCATCGTCTACCAAAACCCGGTCTGCATTGTAAAAAGTATGGAAATCCCCCGCCAAATCACGCAGATAAAACGCTACTGCGTGTGGGGATAACTCTGCTGCCGCAGTCGTTAGCATCTCCGGATATTCCGCAAGGCGGCGCAGCAAATGATCAGAGGCCTTGCTATCCAAAAGAGAAAGGTCGGCATTCAGTAGGTCTGCTTCAGTACCGTTCCATTGCTGCAAGATGGAGCAAATACGCGCATGGGCGTATTGCACATAGAACACCGGGTTCTCATCATTCTGTTGCAGTGCCAAATCCACATCAAACACAAATTCCGTATCGGCTTTACGAGAAATTAAGAAGAAGCGCACTGCATCACGCCCCCGCTGCAAGGCCAATTCGCGCTCTTGGGCATTCATCAACTCAGTAACGCCGCCAGACCATTCCACCAAATCGCGCACAGTTACATAAGACCCCGCCCGTTTTGAAATCTTGACCTCTTGCCCATGCCGCATCACCGTCACCATCTTATGCAGAACATAGTCAGGGTAGTCAGTCGGAATAACCCAGCCGCGTTTTTGCGCAACGCCTTGCAAACCAGAGCGCACCCGAGCGATGGTGCCATGGTGATCGCTGCCTTGGACATTGATCACTTTAGTAAAACCACGCTGCCACTTACTTGCATGGTAAGCCACGTCAGGCACAAAGTAGGTGTATGTGCCATCGGACTTGCGCATGACGCGATCCTTATCATCGCCATCCTCTGTGGTTCTGAGCCACAATGCACCATCGGCTTCATATGTTTTACCTACCGACCCCAGGTCAGCAACGATCTGGGCAACACTGCCATCGGTATACAAAGAGGATTCGAGGTAGTAGCAATCAAACTGAACGCCAAACGTACGTAAATCAATATCCTGCTCATTGCGCAGGTAAGCAACCGCAAACTGCTGAATCGCCGCCAAGTCATCCATACCATTGCATTCAGGAGAGGCCTTATATGCCTCTGCAATTTCAGCAATGTAATCGCCGTTGTAAGCCTGCTCTGGCCAACTTGCATCGCCAGGCTTGAGTCCGCTCAAACGTGCATGCACAGATGCCGCTAAATTCGTAATCTGCACTCCAGCATCGTTGTAATAAAACTCGCGGTGCACGGCAACCCCTTGGGTACTCAGCAGATTGGCGATGGCATCGCCGAGCGCTGCTTGCCGGCCATGGCCAACGTGCAAGGGGCCGGTTGGATTGGCAGAAACAAACTCCACCATTGCCCGTGATGCTCCATCGATGGCACGCTTACCGAATGTTTTTTTCTGATCAAGTACTGCTGTTACTACTTCGGTTTTGGCTTTATTACTTAAGCGGAAATTGATGAATCCAGGCCCTGCAATCTCACTCGATGCAATCAATTCGGCATAACTGGGATCCGAACCCAAAGAATCGACAATGGCTTGGGCCAGCTCACGGGGATTCATCTTCCATGCTTTGGCGATTTGCAATGCAATGTTGCAAGCGACATCGCCATGGTCCACCGATTTTGGACGCTCTAGCCTTGGCTCTATTGGCGAATCTACTGCAATACCGCGACCATCGGCAACGGCCTTTAAGGCAGCGCCTAAAGATGCAATTAATTGGTTTTTATGATTTAACAGCATAGAAGGTGAGTTTATCAGGCGTAGTGGCCGATTATGAATAGGGGCTTCTTAAAGGTGGTAAGCTAAATTATGATCTATCAATTTCACTCTAAAGCAGGTCCCGATGTCATCATGCTCTCGGATTTGAGCCAACGCATTTTTGACATCCTTGAGCATCCCCTAGAGAAACGGGGCATTTTGGTCGCAGAGCTTTTGCCCGAGTTTATTGCTCGCCTTGAATCCGCCATTACGGCTGATGCAGCCTCCAACAGTAGCGCGCCCGATACACCCTCAGACTCCGACCAAGAAAAACCGACTGCCGATCGTCTAGGGCAGCGCGCCTTCCCCTTTCTGGAGCTCCTCAAACAAGCTAGGGCTGCAAATGAGCCCATTGTGTGGGGCGTCTAACGACAAGCCTTTGCTGAGCAAAGGAAGGGGATTACTCCAACGAGCTCGATAGGGACCGGCGCACCGTTTCAATCGATTCATCGCGGCGCTTGGCCAAATCCTCGACTTGATCGGCCGCCACTTTACCCACGTTGAAATACTGCGCATTGGGGTGTGCCAAATAAAATCCGCTCACACTGGACGCAGGGTCCATTGCAAAGGACTCGGTTAGGGTCATACCAATGTCTTCAGCGCCAACGATGCGCAACATATCGCGCTTGACCTCATGGGCCGGGCAGGCTGGATAACCGGGCGCTGGTCGAATCCCGCGATATTGCTCATCGATCATGGCCTCATTCGTCAAAGCCTCGTCGCTCGCATAACCCCACAAATCAGTACGCACGCGGTGATGCATGAGTTCAGCAAATGCTTCCGCTAAACGATCTGCTAAGGCCTTGAGCATAATGGCGTTGTAGTCGTCGTTTTTTGCCTGAAATTCAGCGACTTTCTTTTCAACGCCGTGTCCGGTAGTGACGGCAAAACAGCCGACGTAATCTGCCACTCCAGAATCCCGGGGAGCAACGTAGTCTGCAAGGCAGCGATTGGGGCGCTTTACTCCGTCGACAACTGGCCGCTCTGACTGCTGGCGTAGGTTATGCCAGACAAATAGGGGATGCTCACGCGTTTCATCGCTATACAAAACAATGTCATCGCCAAGGGCGTTAGCAGGATAAAACGCAACTACGCCATCCGCCTGAAGCCACTGTCCTTTGACGATTTTCTCCAATAGGGCCTGAGCATCAGCGAATACTTTTTTCGCCTCAACGCCAACTACCTCATCCTCGAGGATGGCTGGGAACTTGCCCGCCAAATCCCAGGTTTGAAAAAACGGGGTCCAGTCAATGAACTTGGCAATTTCACTGAGGGCAAAGTTTTTGAAGATGCGGCGGCCAATGAATTTCGGCTTCTCGGGTGTATAGCTGCTCCAATCGATTTTCTCTCGATTTTGGCGTGCCGCTTCCAGCGAAATCGTTGGCACTACTTTGCGATTAGCATGCTGTACGCGTATGCGCTCATAGTCATCGCGCAAATCTTGAATAAATTTGCTGGCGCTTTCATCCGATAGCAAGCTGGATGCAACTGAGACGGAACGGGATGCATCAGGAACATACACCACCGGACCGTCATAATGCGGCGCAATCTTAACTGCAGTATGAACACGGGACGTAGTCGCCCCACCAATCATCAAAGGCAATTGCTGGTCACGGAAATAGGGATCGCGCTGCATTTCTTGGGCAACGTAGGTCATCTCTTCGAGCGACGGGGTAATTAAGCCAGATAGCCCGACAATATCGGCCTTCTCTTCTTTAGCTACCTTCAGAATCTCCGCGCAAGGCACCATCACGCCCATATTGACTACTTCAAAGTTATTGCATTGGAGAACAACGGTCACAATGTTTTTGCCAATGTCGTGCACGTCGCCTTTAACGGTTGCCATCACAATCTTACCCTTGGCTTTGGCTTCGCCTCCTGCGGCAACGTGCAAGCGTTTTTCTTCTTCAATATAGGGAATGAGGTGCGCTACTGCCTGCTTCATTACGCGCGCACTTTTTACGACCTGCGGCAAAAACATTTTGCCTTCACCAAACAAATCGCCGACCACGTTCATGCCATCCATGAGGGGGCCCTCAATCACTTCAATCGGACGGCCACCGGAACCCATGATGTCCGCGCGCAACTCTTCGGTGTCGTCCAAAATAAAGTTGGTAATGCCGTGCACCAAGGCGTGCGTTAAGCGATCCCGCACCGGCGCTTCACGCCATACGAGATTCTCGACTTGCTTGATGCCATCGCCTTTAAATTGATCTGCGATTGCCAATAAACGCTCGGTTGGAGTTTGGCCATCCTTTTCTCTAAAGCGATTAAGCACGATGTCTTCCACCCGCTCACGCAACTCTGGGTCTAAATCCGCATAGACCCCAAGCTGGCCAGCGTTGACGATGCCCATGTCCATGCCGGCCTGAATCGCGTGATACAAAAAGACCGTATGAATGGCTTCACGTACACGGTCGTTGCCGCGGAATGAGAAGCTCACATTGGAAACGCCGCCACTGACTTTCGCGCCCGGTAGATTTTCTTTAATCCAACGCGTTGCATTAATAAAATCGACCGCGTAGTTATCGTGCTCTTCAATCCCGGTTGCAATTGCAAAAATATTGGGGTCAAAAATAATGTCTTCTGGAGGGAATCCAATTTCCTCAACCAAGATTTGATACGAGCGCTGGCAAATTTCTGTTTTACGTTGATACGTATCAGCCTGCCCTTTTTCATCAAACGCCATGACTACCGTGGCAGCCCCATAACGACGAATCAGCTTGGCTTGATGGCGAAATGCATCTTCACCTTCTTTTAAAGAAATCGAATTGACGATGGGCTTGCCTTGGACGCACTTCAATCCCGCTTCGATGATGCTCCACTTGGAGGAGTCGATCATGATGGGCACGCGAGCAATATCCGGCTCAGACGCAATCAGATTCAGAAAGCGCACCATGGCTGCCTCCGAATCGAGCATGGCCTCATCCATATTGATATCAATAATCTGCGCGCCACTTTCAACCTGCTGCCGTGCTACGGCCAAGGCTTCATCAAATTGATTATTCAAAATCATGCGCGAGAAGGCTTTTGATCCCGTCACATTGGTGCGCTCACCAATATTGACGAAGCCAACCACTGGACTGACGTTGTACGACTCGAGGCCAGACAAACGCATTGGGGCAATCACGCGCTTGCTCATTCGGCCACCTCTGCTTGGGGCTCACGGTAAAAGACCCTGGGCCTCCGCTTCGCAACTGCATTGGCAATCGCACGGATGTGATCTGGAGTGGTTCCGCAGCAGCCACCCACCAAATTGACTAAGCCGTCTTTAGCAAAGCCGTCGACCAGCGCAGAAGTAATTTCTGGCGTCTCATCAAAGCCGGTATCGCTCATGGGGTTTGGCAGACCTGCATTGGGATAACACGAGACCGCGGTATTGCAGATGCGGGCCAGCTCAGCAATGTAGGGGCGCATTAAAGCTGCTCCGAGCGCGCAATTTAAACCAAATGTGAGTGGCTTGATGTGGCGCAAGCTATTCCAAAACGCTTCGACGGTTTGCCCAGACAAAATGCGTCCCGATGCATCGGTCACTGTTCCAGAAACCATGACCGGTAACTTCACACCAGTGTCCTCAAAAAATTCATCGAGGGCAAACATCGCTGCTTTGGCATTTAGGGTATCAAAAATGGTTTCGACTAAAAAAAGATCGACGCCACCGGCATACAAGCCTTCAATTTGCTCGCGGTAGGTATCGCGCAAGGCATCAAAGCTAATGTTGCGCGCGCCTGGATCGTTGACGTCTGGCGAGATGCTGGCAGTCTTTGGCGTAGGCCCAATTGCGCCAGCCACAAAACGGGGCTTTTCAGATGTGCTGAATTTGGCACAAGCATCATGCGCTAAACGTGCAGCCGCCTCATTCATCTCGCGCGCCAAACCTGGCATTTTGTAGTCCTCTTGCGCCACCGAAGTCGCACCAAAGGTATTGGTTTCTATGATGTCCGCGCCGGCATCCAAATAGTCCTCATGGATTTTTTGGATGATGTGGGGCTGCGTCAACACTAAAAGCTCATTGTTCCCCTTTAGATCGCCGGGATGATCGGCAAAGCGGGTATTGCCTGGCAGACCACGGTAATCGGCTTCGCTTAACTTGTATTGCTGAATCATGGTTCCCATGGCGCCGTCCAAGATCAGGATGCGGTCGTTTAGCAGCGCTGGTAATTCGCCGCCCCGGGTAAATACCAAATTGGAACCGTTTGATTGCATTGTTTAAATAGAGGGGTTAATCTTAATAAGCCACTATTCTAATGACTTTATCGGCATCAAGCCGACTTGGAGGCCGTATGTTTGGAACCATTCCTGAATTCAATCAAAGCATGGAAATGCTCAAGACCATGTGGGGTCAAGGGGTTGCTGCTGGACAAAATGCCGGGCAATTTCCGTTTGCAGCCGACCCATCAAAAGGCCCTGCTGGATTTGCTGGCTTTCCAGGGGTGGATATTGATGAACTTGAAAAGCGGATTAAGGACTTAAAAAGCGTTGAAAACTGGCTCTCAATGAACCACAACATCCTCAAAACGACGATTCAGGGTCTCGAGGTACAGCATGCAACCCTCTTGGCACTAAAGTCCTTTGGAGAGGCCATGACGCCCAAGTCCGACGAAAGCACTGACTCTAGTAAAAAAAGTAGTGCCGCTAAACCGCGCAAAACATCCACACCCCGTCGGAAGAAAGCTCGCGGCGCAACTTTCCTTGACGCCACAGGTGATTGAGGTGCGCAATCGCCTCGCCCATTGCAAAACTCATTTGGTGGGTATCTAGACTACGCTTAAATAGCACTGGAACAATATCGCGGGCGTGGTGCGGAACGCTGCATGCACCCAAGGTATCAGCCAGGCGGTCGACATGGTGATCTTGTAGCTGCTTAATGCGGTAGTGCAAGCCCTTAAAGGGCTTGCCATGCGAAGGCAGTACTACGGTATCTTTTGGCAGCGCTGTGTACTTCAATAATGAATCCAAATACAGACCGAGCGGATCAGCATCCGGCTCAGCATCGTAGACGCTCACATTGGTCGAGATGCGCGGCAGCACCATGTCCCCTGAAATGAAACAGCCTAATGCCGCACAGTAAAGACTGGCATGTTCGGGCGCATGGCCATAGCCCATGATGACCTGCCATTGATGCCCGCCCATCTCAATCTGCTCGCCCTGCATGATGCGGCGGTAGCGCTTTGGCATACCAGGCACCATGCGCCTGTAGTAGTCTGCTCGGCCACGAAGCTTCTCTAAATCCTCGCTGCTGGAAAGGCCATGCCGTTGAAAATGATCTGCAGCACCGCCGCTTCCAGGAGTAGCGCCAATGGCAGCCCCACCTTGATCATGACTGAGCCACTGTGCAGTGAGGTAATCGGACATCGACATCCACAAAGGCACTTGCCAGCGCTCACAAAGCCATTGCGCTAGGCCAACGTGATCGGGGTGCATGTGGGTCACAATCACCCGTAACACCGGCAACCCATCCAACTGGGTTCGCTCAATTTCTTCCCAAATAGCGCGGGTCTCGTCATTCGCAATACCGCAGTCAATAATGGTCCAGCCCTCCCTGCCATTGAAGTCATCCCGAATTAACCAGAGATTGATATGATCCAAAGCGAAGGGAAGGGGCATTCTGATCCAGCGCACTCCCGGCAGAAGTTCCAATAAAACGGCCTTCTCAGGCAACTGATCGCCCCAGGGGTATTGAATTGAATTAAGATCAGTTGCGTTAGTAGTGGGTGGCGTTTTCATCGCTTACTTGGTTTTATAAAAGGATAGTTCCGTGGCTAAATCGCCTTGCGTCAATTGGTGTGAAATGCATCCGCAAACCGGTTATTGCCTGGGTTGCTTTCGCACGCTGGATGAAATCGCACGCTGGTCCTCTTTATCCGACGACGAACAATGTGCGATTAATCTTCAGCTCCCGCTACGTAAAACATCGCAAGGCAATGATCCATCGTCAAGCCTATTGGCTTAACGATTCACGTCCACAATCACCCGACCACGCACATTGCCTTTCATTAAGGCGTCGGCATACTGAATTGCTTCTCCCAAACTAATTTCATGGGAAATGGCATCCAATGTTTTGAGATCCACCAAGGCGCTTAGCTGTTCATACGCCGCAATGCGCTTGGCTTTGGGCACGGTCACGCTATTGATGCCATATAGGGTAACGCCACGCAAGATGAAGGGTGCTACGGTGCCTGGAAAATCCATGCCTTGCGCAAGGCCACAGGCGGCTACTGCGCCTTCGCTCTTCGTTGCTGCGCAAGCATTGACTAAAGTATGACTACCCACGCTATCCACCACGGCAGCCCAGCGCTCGCGCGCCAATGGTTTACCTGGCTCCGATAAGCTACTCCGATCAATGACTTCAGCTGCGCCCAAAGACCGAAGATACTCAGCCTCTTGGGGACGTCCGCTACTGGCAACTACTGTAAAACCGAGCTTACTCAGCAGGGCAATTGCAAAACTACCAACACCGCCAGCAGCGCCAGTAACCAGCACTTCACCATCGGCTGGCTTGACGCCATGCTTTTGCAATGCCATGACACACAGCATGGCGGTATATCCAGCGGTTCCAATCGCTAAGGCCTGTTTGGCAGTAAAGCCCTTTGGCAGTGGAATCAGCCAATCCGCCTTAACCCTTGCCTGCTGGGCTAAACCACCCCAGTGGCCCTCGCCTACACCCCAACCATTGAGCAAAACGGCATCGCCCACCTTAAACTCAGGCGATGTGCTTTCCAGCACTTCCCCTGCAAAATCAATCCCAGGAACCATTGGAAAGCTTCTAACCACAGGGCCTTTGCCTGTGATTGCCAACCCATCTTTGTAATTGAGGGTGGAATACTGCACTCGAACACGCACATCTCCCGCTGGGAGCGCTGATTCCTCAAGCTGGTCCAGTTCCGCACGGTAGCCTTTGTCGTCTTTATTTATAACAATTGCCTTAAACATCGTTTTCCTTTCAATACAGAGCCATACCGCTAATTTTCACCCGCTGACCGTAAACCGTTTATCCTAACAAGCATTACGAATTATGGAGTGTTCCATGAAAAAAATTCTACTCTCTCTTGGGCTGGTTACCTTAGTTGTGACCGGCTGCTCTTCCACTGACATCAAAATGTCGATGGGAAATATGCGCCTAATCCAGTCTTCTGCGGCGCCACAAGATGTGATGAATTTTGCTATGAAGGCCTGTCAGTCTGACTTTTACATGGGTGCTAGCTTCATCTCAAAAGCATCAAACGAATATCGCTTCAAGTGCGTTCGTGCAGAAGAAAATGAAATATTGACACCCATTCCAGGCACCAGCATTACGCCAGCCAAATAAGTTTAAAGATAAAGCCCTTCATGAGTTCAGCTTCACCCACCGAATTACGCAAGGCATTTTCGAGTTTCGCTACGGGCGTAACGGTCATCACCGGCATCGGCAACAATAGTCAAGCGGTTGGGGTAACGATTAGCTCATTCAATACAGTTTCCTTGGATCCGCCCCTCGTGCTTTGGAGTCTGTCTGAGCGTTCCGTATTCATGGATGCCTTTACGGTTGGAAAAAAACAGTTGATTCATGTTTTAGAGCGATCACAAGAAGACATTGCCATGCGTTTTGCCAAAAGCACTGGCGATCAATTTGCGGGGGCCGATCTGGTCACCACCCCCTCTGGCCTTGCAATGCTGCCGGATTGTGTCGCCTACTTTGAATGCGAAACCATTGCCGTTCATCCGGGCGGCGATCACCGCATTATTGTTGCGCGCATCGTGAACATGCAACACCATGAAGCGCGTGATCCACTGGTATTTTCACGCAGTCAATTTATGGGCCTCCGCTTACCTGAGCGCGCCCCAATCGAGTAAAGGATTTTTTATGATGCGTCTTTGGGGTAGAACCACTTCAATCAATGTCCAAAAAATTCTATGGTGCCTGCATGAGCTTGGGCTTAAAGAAGGCACAGACTATGAACGCATCGATGCTGGTCTGCAATTTGGTGTAGTCAACACCCCTGAATTCTTAGCATTAAACCCCAATGGTTTAGTGCCAACACTGCAAGATGAGTCCTTCGTACTGTGGGAGTCCAATGCCATCCTGCGCTACCTCGCTCGCAAGTATGACCAGAACGGACGCTACCCGGCCGACATCAATAGCCAGGCCTCCGCTGATAAGTGGATGGATTGGCAGCTCACTACTTTCTGGCCTACCATGCGCTCAGCATTTTTAGGTCTAACGCGAACCCCTGAAAATGAACGCAACTACGATTTGATTCGCAAAGACTATGAAACGGCCAGCGGCCATCTGAAGATCCTTAATCAAGCCCTGGAATCGCATTTGTATTGTGCTGGCAATCGCTTTAGCCTGGCTGATATTGCCTTGGGGCTCTGCGTTAATCGCTGGATCATGCTAGCTGAGAAGTTTCCTGAGCGAGTGGGTCAGCGCATCTCCTATCCAGGTATTGAAGCGTGGATGAAGCGCTTAGAAAGCGAAACCGCTTACCTCACTGTAGCGTAAGTAGGTAAGGGCGGTATGCCCTTACGCCTGCTTAAACTTCTTGGCTTGGTGATCGGCGCCAATAAAAAGATACATCGCCGGCACCACAAACAGGGTAAATAGAGTACCAATCGAGAGGCCGGTAAAGATCACGATGCCCATGGATTGACGGCCTGCAGCACCAGCGCCAGACGCAATCACTAATGGGATCACGCCCAACACCATCGCTGCCGTAGTCATGAGAATGGGGCGCAAACGAACACTACTGGCTTCGACAATGGCATCGAGCTTACTGCGCCCTGCTGCCTGCAACTCGTTAGCGAACTCCACAATCAAAATGCCGTGCTTACTAATAAGCCCCATCAGCGTCACAAGGCCAACCTGGGTATAAACGTTGAGCGTGGTAAAGCCGAGATTAATAAATATCAGCGCGCCAAACAAAGCCAGCGGCACCGAAACCAAAATCACAATCGGATCACGGAAACTTTCAAACTGAGCGGCTAACACTAAGAAGACAATCAAAATCGCAAAGAACATGGTGACCAGGAAACCGCCCGACTCATTCATAAACTGCCGTGATGGCCCGGCGTAATCAATGGAGTAGCCATTGGGTGCCACTTCTTTCAATGACTGCCCAATAAACTTGAGCACCTCTTCCTGGGATACAAATGGCGTACTGACACCAATAATCGTCGCAGAGTTCAGCTGCTGAAAGTGATTAATGGACTGCGGAACGACGCGCTGCTTAATGCTGGCAATGGTACGCGCCTGAATCATCTCACCGCTGGGTGTACGAATGTAGTAATCCAATATTTGATCTGGATTGAGTCGATCGACTTGCTTCACCTGCGGAATCACCCGATACGATCTACCGGAAACCGAAAAGTAATTAACAAAGCCCCCGCCAAGGGCAGCTGAGAGTGCATTACCCACGTCACGCTGGGTCATGCCTAATGCGGCGACTTTTTCGCGGTCAATCTCTAAGACGTTTTGTGGTTTATCAATTTTTAAATCGCTATCCACAAAGAAAAACATGCCGCTCTTACGCGCTTTGTCGAGTACAGCCTGAGATACCTCATTGAGGTTCTCGTATGACTCGGTGGTATTAATAACCACCTGTACTGGCAAACCTTGGGCGCCCGGCAAAGCGGGAAATTGGAACGCAGCAACCCGCACGCCGGCAATGCTATTCCACTTATTCTGCATGTCTTGCTGAAAAGCGGAAGCGCTACGGCTACGCTCATTCCAATCCTTCATCAATACGCCACCAAAACTGCTGGTCGCACTAGTAATCTGGAACATCTGTAAATACTCCGGCTCCGCTGCCGCAATCTTTTGAATCTGATCGGCATAGGTTTGCATTTGATTGACCGTGGCATTAGGCGGCCCAGAAGCCTGCATCAGCACAATGCCTTGATCTTCAATCGGTGCCAGCTCCGAATGGGCTGTTGCATACAGATAGGCAACACCGCCCAATAAAAATACGCCCATCACAATAATGACCTGCCAGGTACTCAAGAGGTCGCGTAGGAGGGTTTGATAGCGATGATGTACGCGATCAAAAATTGCATCGATCTTTTTCACAAAGGGGGTGGTCTCTTGCCCTTCGGTAAAAATGCGGGAACACATCATAGGGGACAGTGTTAATGCCACCACACCAGAAACCGCTACCGCACTGGCTAAGGTAAACGCAAACTCGGTGAATAGTGCCCCGGTAAGGCCGCCCTGAAAGCCAATGGGGATATAAACAGCAATGAGCACTACCGTCATTGCCAGAATCGGATTGCCGAGTTCCCGCGCTGCAATCAACGATGCCTCGAGCGGTGATTTACCTTCTTTCATGTGGCGGTCGACGTTCTCCACCACGATGATGGCGTCATCTACGACCAAGCCGATCGCCAAAACCAAGGCAAGCAGGGTGAGCAAATTGATGGAATAACCCAAAACCTGCATTAAGAAGAAGGTGCCGATGAGCGACAGTGGCATCGCAATGACAGGCACTGCAACTGCGCGGAAGCTTCCCAAGAACAAGAAGATAACGACGGTCACAATGAGGAGCGCCTCAAGTAAGGTGGCTACCACCTCGTCAATGGAGGTAGTAATGAATTTAGTGGAGTCATAGACAATGTTGCCAACTAAGCCAGTGGGTAATTGCCTCTGAATATCGGGCAAGACTGCGCGCACCCGTTCTGCAACATCAAGCAAATTTGCATCTGGGGCTACTTTGATACCAATAAAAACCGACTGCTTACCGCTAAATGCCACGTTGGTATTGTAGTCATCCGATCCCAGACTCACTGTTGCTACTTGATCTAAGTAAACAATGTCCGCGCCATTGCGCTTGACTACCAATTTACGGAATTCATCCAGGGTGTGTAGATCGGTACCCGCCACTAAATCCACGGCTACCATTTCACCCTTTGTGCTGCCAACGGCAGAGAGATAATTATTGGCGGCGAGTGCGTTATAGACATCATCCGCCCCCACTCCTACACCAGCCATGCGATCGCGATCCAGCCAAGCTCGCAGCGCAAACTTGCGACCGCCTAAGATCTCGGCATTTTGAACACCAGCGACCGAGTCAAGCTTTGGCTTTACTACGCGCAACAGGTAATCGGTTGTGCTGTTGTTGGGAATAACGTCACTGTAAAAACCTAGATACATTGCAGCAGTGGATTGACCAACCTGAACGGTTAGAACAGGTTGCTGGGCCTGCGGTGGCAATTGATTACGAACGGAGCTGATTTGCGTATTGATTTGCGTCAGCGCTTTATTGGCATCGTAATTCAGCTGCAAGGTTGCAATAATGGTGGAGATGCCGCTAATGCTGGTCGACGAGAGGTAATCAATTCCTTGGGCTTGCGCAATCGCCGCCTCTAATGGCTGGGTAATGAAGCCAGCAATCGTTTCAGGGTCCGCACCAAAATACGCCGTAGTGATGGTCACAATGGCGTTTTGAGTTTGTGGGTACTGATTGACCGGTAAGGTACTGGCGGACTTGAGGCCAAACACCAGAATGAGCGCACTTACAACCAGCGCCAAGACGGGTCTGCGAATAAATAGATCAGTCCACTTCATAAATTAGTCAATTCGCTCGATTTATTGTTCTTGTGGCTTTGGGTTGGGATTAAAGCCGGGCTGGACTTTATTATTAATAATCAATGGCGTGCCATTTTTTAATTTAAGTTGTCCGCTAGTGACCACCATCACGCCTGGCTCAAGGCCTTTGACAATTGCGACTTGATCACCACGGGTGAGGCCTGTTGTGACAAACACTTGCTCAGCCTCAATCAGCGGCTTACCTTGCTTATCCATGCGATCGGTTTTACGAGCGATAAATACCGTACTGCCGTAGGGATTGTAGGTAATCGCCGTTTGGGGCAGGGTTAGGTATTTAACGCGATCACCCAAGTTGATGGTGACGTTGGCAAACATCCCTGGCAATACTTTTTTATCGGGATTGCTTACCATTGCTTCAATTTGCATATTGCGCGTATTGAGCTCAACCTTTGGGCTTACTGCTGTAATCTTGCCTTTGAAGCCGGCATCTTTAAATGCGTCGGTCTTCATTTCAATCTCTTGTCCTACTTGAATCATGCCCGCAGTACTCTGTGGCAAGGTGAAATCCACAAAAATCGGATCCAAGGTTTGCAAAGTCAACATCTTATCGCCTGCATTGACGTATTGACCTGGGTTAATCGCAATGATGCCGACGCGGCCACTAAACGGTGCATGCATACTCTTTTTTGCAACCAGCGCAGCCTGCTGCTCAACCTGAGCCGCTTTTGATTTAGCATCCGCCGCACTGGTATCAAAAACGTTTTTACTAATGGCCTGAATCGCGAGCTGCTGTTTATCGCGCTCATTAATCACCTTAGCCAAATCAGCCATTGCTTTAAAGGAGTTGAGTTGAGCAATATCCGCTGCATCATTGAGCTGAATTAACAAATCGCCTTTCTTCACATCCATTCCGGATTTAACGAATACATTTAAAACTGCACCGCCAGTCTCGGCACTTAAATCAACCCCACGAAACGCGCGAATATTACCGACACTACTTAAGGTCGGCTGCCATTCATCTTCCTCTGCCACCATTGTCGATACCGTTGCAGGCGGCAAGCCCATGCTAGAGATAAAGTAGGTGATTAATGCAGTTTTAAGAGTGTTGAAACCAACCAACAGTCCAAGCAAGATGAAAACCGAAATCATCATAACGGTCATGCGGCGACGCAACGGCGTCATCGCCATGAGCTTGGCATAGGCTTTTGTGTTCTTGAATCGTGCACGCAGACGGAGCGTATTGCCAATGCGACTAAATACCTGACTTATTGCATTCCATGCTTTGCTGACGTATTCCATTAGTTTCCACTCATGTACTTTGGACTTCAGTGTTTGAATTAATTCCTGCAATGATTTCATTGCGCATTCCTTGCAACATTTGATTGATATGCTGGACCATCTCGGTTCCACCAGCCTCCGCCCAGAGCGGCGAACAGTGCTGCCGTATCTGCAAAGCGTACTGCCTGCGCCTGTACAAACTTGACCTTGGCTTGCTGATATAGATTTTGGTAATAGAGCACGGCTAAGTAACTACTGGTTCCTAGCTTGTATTGTTCTTGTACTAAATCTAAGGTTTCTTTAGAGAAGCGCTCGGCATCGGCAGCGGCCTTTAATGACTGAGCGCCAGTCTCTAGCGCACGCAAAGCATCGGCCACCTCTTGGAAGGCAGTGAGAACGGTTGCTTGGTACTGAAATACCGCCTGTTCGTAACCCGCAATCGCACCACGCCGCTGGGCTAGCAGTTGTCCGCCCTGAAACAAGGGCTGAAAGACGCCGCCAGCAACACTCCAAATTGCCGCCGAGGGTCCGAATAAAGCACCGGAGGAGAGCGCTACTGAACCGACGCTGGCACTCAGATTAATTTGTGGCAACAGATTGGCAGTAGCTACGCCCACCAAGGCATTGGTTGACTTTAGTAAGGCCTCGGCTGCGCGAATATCTGGGCGCTGCCGCACTAAGTTCGATGGCAGAGATAGCGGGAGCTTATCGGGTAAATGTAAATTGGCTAACTCGAATTCAGCGATCTGTGCATTGCTAGGAAATGCGCCGGTATAGACGGCAAGCTGATTGCGTGCAAAAGCAAGATTACGCTCGTAAGCCAATAAATCGACCTGAGAGTTCGCCACTAAGGTTTGCTGCGATGTCAGGTCTACCCGCGATACAGTGCCGATGGCAAGCTGACGCTCCGTTACATCTGCAAAATTCTGTTGGGCTTTTAGAATCTCCGATGTGGCCGCGTATTGGGCACGCAGTGCCGCTTCACGAACCGCCGCAGTTACGATATTTGCCGTTAAAGCAAGGTATGCACCCTCTAACTGAAATTGACTAATCTCTGCTTGTGCGCGGGCGCTCTCCACGGCTCGTCTCGCAGCGCCAAATACATCTACACGATATCCTAAATTAATCGAGGTGTTGTATACGTTATAAATATTCTGCCCGGGTAGGCCAAACATCGCATTGGATTGCTGTTGACGCGTTGCGCTTCCACCCAATCCAATGCTTGGAAAATACTGGCCACCAATTTGCGCATTCACATTTTCTTGTGCCACACGCAACGCTGCATCCGCAGCAGCCAAATTGGGATTTTGTGCCAAGGCTGTTTTGATTAACTTATCAAGCTCAGGTGATTTAAACAAGGTCCACCACTCCGCCGGAATATCCGTATCTGGAATGATCTGCTGCTCTGTGCCCCCAGCCACATTGGGCGCAGTCGCTAATGTCGTGGCAGTCGGCTTTTCAGTAAAGCGAGCTACTTTTGGGGCATCCGGCTGCTTGAAGTCGGGGCCTGCTGCACATGCGACTAGGCTAGCCGCCAAGAGGACAACTACAGCACGCTGAGCTAAGTGCACGCGTCTTTGAATACAGGGTGATGGGCTAAGTATTGATTCGCTCATGGCAACCCTTATTTGAACACAGATAAGAGGCTTTATTCGGTGCTCTAGGTCTCGCTGAAGCCATTACAGCTCGAATGGTAAGGGCCAAGAGGTAATCCAACTGCGCCAAGCGTAGGGACTTATTCGACAGTCACACTTTTTGCTAAATTTCTTGGTTTATCCACATCGGTTTCGCGAGCGCATGCCGTGTGATAAGCCAGCAATTGCAGTGGCACCACATGCAAAATGGGCGATAAATCCCCGTAGTATTCAGGCAAACGAATTACAGCAATGCCATCGCTACTGACGATTTCAGTATCTTGGTCTGCAAATACGTACAAACGACCGCCACGGGCCTTCACTTCTTGCATATTGGATTTGAGTTTTTCAAGCAGCGCATCGTTTGGAGCCACCGTCACCACAGGCATTTTTTCTGTGACCAATGCCAATGGGCCATGCTTTAACTCACCAGCAGGGTAGGCTTCTGCATGAATATAAGAAATCTCTTTGAGCTTTAAGGCACCTTCAAGGGCAATCGGATAATGCAGACCCCGGCCCAAGAAAAGGGCATTTTCACATTGCGCAAATGCTGCACTCCAAGCGATGATTTGCGGCTCTAGGGCCAACACGGCAATCAAGGCCTTGGGTAAGTGCCGTAATGCCTTTAGTGCGTCCTTTTCTTCTGCATCACTAATCCGACCCTGGCGCTTGGCAATCGACATGGTCAATAGGTAGAGTGCAAGCAATTGGGTAGTAAACGCTTTGGTTGAGGCAACCCCAATTTCAGTTCCTGCTTTGGTTAGAAAGCGCCAATTCGTTTCACGAATCATCGCACTGCTTGCCACATTGCATATTGCCAAGGTCATCGTATGGCCGAGTTCTTTGGCATGGCGCAGCGCGGCTAAGGTATCCGCCGTCTCGCCCGATTGCGATACCACCACAATCAGTGTCTTGGGATTGGGCACGGAAGTGCGATAACGGTATTCGCTGGCAATTTCCACCTGCGTCGGCATTCCTGCAATCGATTCAAGCCAATACTTCGCAACGCAAGCCGAGTAGTAGCTGGTGCCGCACGCCAAAATCAAAACCTGATCAAACTCCCGCCATGCCTGTGGATCCGCATTAAAAAGATCAGGCCCAAAATGCGTGATGTTGGCAAGCGTATTGGCAATTGCTGTGGGCTGCTCAAAAATTTCTTTTTGCATGTAATGCTGATATGGGCCCAAATCAACGGAGTCAGCCTGTGCTGGCATGGGTTTTTGCGCGCGCTGAACGAATTGACCATTGCCATCGGTAATACTGACCTGGTCGGCTTTTAAAACTGCAACATCCCCTTCTTCTAAATACAGCATGGTCTTTGCATGGCCTGCCAGCGCTAAGGCATCGGATGCAATAAAGTTTTCATGGTCACCAAAGGCAACAACCAGTGGAGAACCAACACGCGCGCCAATTAAAGTATCAGGGCAATCTTGCGCAATGACGCCAATGGCATAGGCACCATGCAGACGCGGCAATACCGCACGCACAGCCAGCGCAATGTTGCGACTGGGTTGCGCAATATAGGTTTGATGAATTAAATGAGCTATCACTTCAGTGTCGGTCTCCGACTCAAATACATAGCCTGCAGTAATTAGCTCGGTGCGCAGTACATCGTAGTTTTCAATGATTCCGTTGTGCACCACTGCAATTAACTGATTGGATATGTGGGGATGGGCATTGTGGGTGTCGGGCTTGCCGTGGGTTGCCCAGCGGGTATGGGCTATACCCAATGTGCCCTGAAACTGATTGCCTTGCTCAGCCAACTCAGAAACCCGTGCGGTTGTCCGCGCCCGCTCAATCGGGTGCTTTGCATTTGCCGCATCAATCACAGCAAATCCACAGGAGTCATAGCCACGGTACTCGAGACGACGCAATCCTTCAATTAGGATAGGAACGATATTCTTGCGTGATGCCGCGCCAACAATGCCACACATTATTTTTTGGCCTTTGCCGTTTTTTTGGCGGCTATTTTTTTGGTAGCCGTTTTTTTGCTGGCCACTGTCTTTTCTTGCTTCACCGGGCGCTGCCACTGGATCGATAATTGCTTGGCGCGCGATACCGTTAACTGATTAGCAGGCGCGTCTTTGGTCAAGGTTGTACCTGCACCTAAAGTTGCTCCACGCCCAACTCGTACCGGGGCAACAAGCTGTGTATCGGAGCCAATAAAGACATCGTCCTCAATAATGGTTTGGTGTTTATTAACGCCATCGTAGTTGCAGGTAATGGTGCCCGCACCGATATTAACGCGTGCACCCACAATCGAATCACCAACATACGCCAAATGATTTGCTTTGCTATTGGAATCAATCTTGCTGTTCTTAACTTCAACAAAATTGCCAATGTGCACGTCATTCGCTAAATCAGCGCCAGGACGTAAGCGAGCATAGGGCCCAATAATCGAATTGACTCCAACCACGGCGCCGTCTAAATGGCTAAATGCCTGGATCGTAACCTGCTTGCCAATTGTGCTATTACGGACGATGCAATAGGGGCCGACGCGTGTGCCGGAGTCCAGACTGACATTGCCCTCAAAAACACATCCCACATCGATGACCACATCCGAACCGCAGCTTAACTTACCGCGCACATCGATCCGTGCTGGATCAAGCAGAGTGACGCCTGTCTCCATTAATTGCATCGCAATCACATGCTGATGGGTGCGCTCTAACGCTGCCAATTGATCGCGGCTATTCACACCAACGGTCTCCCACTCAAAGTCTACTTGAGCTGTGCGAATGGGAACATTGTCTCGCGCAGCCATTGCAATCACATCCGTTAAGTAATACTCGCCTTGTGCATTGCTCGCCCGCAATGATTTCAGCCATTTCTTCAAGCGACCACTTGGCAACACCATGATGCCGGTATTAATTTCAGAAATATTCTTTTGTTGGCGATCCGCATCCTTTTCCTCAACGATACCCGTGACAGCACCTTCAGTGTCACGCAGGATACGGCCATACCCTGTTGGGTTATCCATTTGCTGCGTCAGTAAAGCAAGGGCGGAATCACTTCCGCGCTTACCGTCGGCTAACTTTACTAAACGCATCAAGGTTTTTTTGGAAATTAAGGGAACATCGCCATAAAGCACCAAGGTGGGCTCATCTAAATCGAGCTTAGGCAGCGCTTGCAACAGCGCATGGCCGGTGCCTTTTTGCTCCTTTTGCATCACCGTCACTGCGTTAGCAAGCCCTGGATGGTCTTTTAGAATCTGCTCTAAGTAAGCAGTGATGGCACTTGCGCCATGGCCAATCACAACGATTGGTTTTGTTTTAGCCTTACCGACGAGCTGATTGGCAGTGACGAGAACATGCTCTAGTAAGGGTTTACCGGCCAAAGTTTGCAAGACCTTCGGCAAAGCCGATTTCATCCGCTTTCCCTGCCCTGCAGCCAGTATGACAATATTCATGCGATTAATTATAAACGCCGCGTATCAGGGTTCCGCAGGCTAATTCATCGAGTTCAGCCTCATCAATTCCACGATCGCCCGAGGATCTAGCCCCTAAATTACCAAGGGCTCCACCAATACTGCCATCGACCTCTAAATTGGTGAAATCAAATGCCTCGCGGTCCATTAAATGGGACGGCACGATGTGGTGCATCGCCCGAAAGAGGTTTTCTACTCGGCCTGGGTGTTTCTTTTCCCAGTCGCGGAGCATTTGCTTCATCGCACCGCGCTGCAGATTAGGCTGGCTGCCACACAAATCGCATGGAATGATAGGGAACTGCATATCTTCAGCGTACCGCTCGAGTAGTTTTTCTGGAACATAAGCGAGCGGCCGAATCACGATGTGCTTTCCGTCGTCGGATCGCAGCTTGGGCGGCATGCCCTTCAATTTGCCGGCATAAAATAGATTGAGCAATAGGGTTTCGAGAATATCGTCGCGGTGATGGCCAAGGGCAATCTTCGTTGCGCCCAATTCATCGGCAACCCGGTACAAAATGCCGCGACGTAAACGGGAGCATAAACCGCAGGTTGTCTTACCCTCCGGGATCACGCGCTTCACAATACTGTAGGTGTCTTGCTCTTCAATGTGAAAGGGCACACCTAAGTTAGTTAAATAATTTGGTAGTGTTTCTGCTGGAAAATTTGGTTGCTTCTGATCTAAATTCACCGCAACGATTTCAAACTGAATTGGCGCCCGCTCGCGCAGCTTGAGCAGAATATCGAGCATGGCGTAGCTGTCTTTACCGCCAGAGACACAGACCATGACTTTGTCACCATCCTCGATCATGCCAAAATCACCAATCGCCTGACCAACTAAGCGAGACAGTTTTTTCTCGAGTTTGTTTTCTTCAAACGCTACTTTGCGAGGATCGTTCACTGGCTTACCTTACCGTAACGAATCTTTGATGCGAAACACCTCAACGCCCACCGAGTGACAGTCGGAATAGACGTCTGGCTTTGCAGTGGAAACGCGGGCCGCTTTCACATTGGGGTGAGCCAGCATGGCAGCAACAATGTCGTCGCAGAGCGTTTCTTGTAAATGAATATGGCCTTTCTGGGCTCGGGTCCGAATGGTCTCGCGCATGAAGTCGTAATCGAGCACTTCATCCAAGGTATCTTTTGTTGGTGTGTTGAGCGTAAACGGAATGTACAGATCAATATTTAGAATGACGCGTTGCTCTGCTTTTTTCTCAAAGTCATGCACACCGATATTGATGTAAATCTCATAATCCCGCAGAAACAAACGGCGGCAATCGAGTAAGGAGGGGTGCTGCATCGCATCTAGCATTCTGTAAAGCCTATTTAGTTTTAAACATAACATCGCGTGATGATGGCATTAAATGCTGGCCTCCATCGACGTAAATCGTTGTACCCGTAATCGCATTTGACTCTGCAATAAAAACAGCCGTCTTTGCAATATCGATTGGAGTGGATGAGCGCTTTAATGGCGTCATTGTATGGGCAGCTTTAAAGCCCTCCTCAGACTGCGGCCCCGATGGCAAGGAAATGCCGGGCGCCAATCCAACAACACGCAGATGGGGGGCAAAATCCATCGCCATCATCTGGCTCGCACATTCCAGCGCGCTCTTCGATACGGTGTATGAAAAATAATCGGGATTGAGATTAATGAGCTTCTGATCGAGCAGCTGGATCACTGCCGGAATATCACCACCAGACGTAGAATCGACTGCCTTGGATTTTTGCTGTCCGTAGAGCAACTGCGCCAAGAGGACTGGCGCCAAGACATTCACTTGCATCATCTTCTGAAAAAAGGCCGCGTTAATCAGCTGTGGCTCTGCACTAGCTCGGTCGTACTCAAACTGTGAGGCGCTATTGACGATGCAATCCAGCGCGCCCATATTGGTTGTAACGGCATAAAATAGGGTAGTAATTTCTGACTCGCTGGCTAAATCGGTCTGAAATGCCATTGCCCTTGAGCCTAATTTCTGAATCGCAGCAACCGTTTCATCGGCTTCTGCTTTTGACTTCCCATAATGAACGGCCACATCCCAGCCTTGTTCTGCAAAATGAATAGCAATAGCCTGCCCCACGCGCTTTGCAGCGCCGGTGACCAAAACGCATTTTTTGGCCTTGGGTGAGGTGGAAGAGCTTGAATTCACGTTTTTCTCTTAGACTAGCGAGTTATGGATATTACCTTGACCGACACCGAAAAAGCGCATAGCGCGCGCTTAAGCGCGGAAATTGCCCTGGAAGTTGCATCGCATGGGGGTTACTTGCCCTTTTCGCGCTACATGGAGATGGCTTTATACCAAGCTAGTAGCGGCTACTATAGCGCCGGTGCGCATAAACTGGGGAGTGGCGGGGACTTCACTACCGCCCCAGAGATTAGCCCTTTTTTTGGCATGGCCCTGACCAACGCCATCCTGCCGGTCTTAGAGACCTACCGCTCTCAAGGCAAACCCACCCGCATTCTTGAGTTTGGTGCTGGAACCGGTAAGTTAGCTGCGTCCATCCTTGGTCGCCTAAGGGAGCTCGATTTTCCCTTAGATCACTATGGCATTCTCGAAATCGCCCCCGATTTAGCGCAGCGTCAGCGTACCTTGTTAGAAGAATCAAAAAACGAACTGCAGTATTCAACCGCAATCGAGTGGCTCAGCACGCTGCCAAGCCAGTTTGAGGGGGTCATCATTGCAAATGAAGTGCTCGATGCGATGCCGTGTGAACGCATTGTTTACCAAAATGGAGAATGGCACCAGCAAGGGGTAGTCATTCAGAATGGCTCCCTTGCTTTAGAGAGCGGACCAGTTGTCGATCGGCAACTATTACCAGACTATCTTCTGACCCACTCCTTTTCAGAAGGCTACACCACCGAAATCAATCCACAAAGTGAAGCATGGATGACGGCTGTAACTCAGGCGCTAACGAGCGGTCTTTTTATTACGCTGGATTATGGATTTCCGGCGAGCGAGTTTTTTCACCCACAGCGTGAGCAAGGGACATTGATGGCTCACCATCGCCACCATACCATTACAGATCCACTCTATCTGCCGGGCCTGTGCGATCTAACAAGCCATGTGGAGTGGTCATCCATTTCGAGCGCATCCCTTACTGGTGGAGCGGACGAAATCTATTTCAATAACCAAGGCAACTTCTTATTAGAAGCAGGTATTGGTGATTTGGTTTTGGAGAAAATGGATCCGGCTAACGCGACTGCTTTTTTACCGGTCTCCAATGCCTTACAAAAATTGTTATCAGAAGCCGAGATGGGAGAGCTTTTTAAGGTCTTTGCATTCAAAAAGAATCTGCCCGGACTCTCACTAGACATGCTTCCAGGCTTAGGCGGCCGTAACCGACTCCACAGCCTGTAATCGCGCAGCATCGATTGCGGAGCGAATGCATTCGCCCTGCTGTTGCTCTGCTGCCGAAAGACGCTGAATAATAGCCTGACTATCGATGGCCAAAGCTGCTACTAGGCCAGCGCTGATCCGCCGTACCTGAAAACCCAAAACACTGGCCAGCGCGATTAGTTTTTCTGCGCGCTCGGGCTTACGCCACGCATCGGCTCGGTTAAACCAGGCCAAAATGTCACCTGCGCTATAGCCTTGCTTTGTCACGCGTTTTTTTAGCGCTGAGAATAGTTCTGCAAAATCCCGGGTACCATGTGGCATGCGGGTTGTTTCGGACCATTGCCGAATAGCGTCTTTACTGAGATCAGCCAATAGCACTGCACAAACGGAATCAACGTCTGCTGCTTTGTTTGCTGCTAACAAATCAAGGTCACTGGCCAATTGTTTTTTGAGTTGCGGATTCCTGCAAATTGCAATCAATTGCTGGGGTAGGAATTGATCTGCAGCGCCAGTCTCCAAAAGAACTTCAAGCATGCGCAGCGGATCAGCTGAACGCATACCGCGATCAAGCTCTTGCCATACGCGCTCAAGGGATAGCGCCGACAACTCACCCGACTGCACAATGGCGCGCAGCGCCTCTTGTGTTTCAGCTGCAATCGTAAAGTTTGGAAAGCGCGCAGCAAACCGAGCAATGCGCAATAAACGCAAAGGGTCTTCTGCAAATGCGGCGGAAACATGCCGAAATACTTTTGCTTGAATGTCGTTTTGCCCGCCATACGGATCAATGATGGGACCGACTCGCGCGCCAGTGTCATCGACGCGCTGGGCCATGGCATTGATGGTGAGGTCGCGCCGTTGTAAATCCTGTTCTAAGGTGACCGATGGGTCGGCATAAAAATGAAATCCCTGGTAACCGATGCCTGTCTTTCGTTCGGTCCGAGCTAAAGCGTATTCGGCATGGGTTTGGGGATGTAAAAAGACTGGAAAGTCTTTACCAACCGGCTGGTAACCCAGCGCAATCATTTCCTCTGCACTACTTCCAACTACGACGTAATCAATATCGTTCACCGGGATACCCATTACCGCATCCCGTATTGCTCCGCCAACGGCGTATATGTTCAAGCCAACAGACTCCGAATGGATTGACGCGATATGCCGAAGGTGGTGATCAGATCATCTGCTGCTGTCGGCGGCAATACATTGGGTAACTGCATGGATGCAATGTTGTCACGCGACATCAAGGTGGGCACCGGCAGGAATTCAAACATCAATGCTTGTAGGTAACCGACGACGGCCGGCATTGGAATAACCCGCGTCGTGGTTTGCGCCTTTAAGGCCGCAAAACGTACCAGCTCTGCCATGCTGAGCACTTCAGGCCCAACCAAAGAATAGGTTTGGTGGATGGTTTGCTTCATCGTGATGGAGGCAACAAAGGCAGCAGCCACATCATTGACGCTCACTGGCTGAAAGAGCGCCTGCGAATTTGCCAAGGGAATGACTGGGAAAACTTTTGCTAGGTTAGCAAACAGATTAATGAATTGATCCTCTTGCCCAAAAATGACGGAAGGTCTAAAGATAGTCCAATCCAATCCGCTGGCCCGGACTGCAGCTTCACCATCGCCTTTGCTCCGTTGGTACATCGATGGGCCATGTGAGTCCGCGCCCAATGCGCTCATATGCAAATAGCGCTTGATGCCATTGGCTTTCATTGCAGCTATACAACTCTTTGGGAGCAACACATGGGCGCGCTCAAATACTTTGCCATACGGTGTGGCTGGACGATCATGCAAAACACCAACTAAGTTAATCACGGTACCGCTTGGCTTAACCTGGCTACATAAGTCATTTAAGGTGGTCTGATCATTGACGTCGGCTTGAATCAGATGAACGCTGGGCAGCAAACGAAAATCCCGCGCCGCCGCCAAATGGCGCGTTGGCAATAAAACCGAATAGCCCTCGCGTTGCAGTCTGCGCAACAGCACACTGCCCACAAATCCATTACCACCAATGACTAGGACATCGTATTTCATGGCAACTCACTTTGAATTGCAGCCTTGGGGGTAATAGTTCCAAGGCGCTGTTTTAAAGAAATAGTTTGGCCAGACATCACGCCTGAGTAATAGCTGGCATTGGACATTACATTTTTTACGTAGACTCTTGTTTCATGAAAGGGTATTGTCTCTGCAAAAATTGCGCCCTCAACGGGAGCATTTAAGCGCTCGCGCCATAACTTAGAACGGGACGGGCCGGCATTGTAGGCTGCCGATGCCAATACCCACGATCCATCTAAATCCGTCAACACCATATTGAGGTAATTACTTCCCAAAGTTAAATTGGTGTTCGTGTCTTTTAACTTTTCTTGCGTATATGAGGTCATGCCAATTTTCTTGGCAACGTATTTAGCTGTATTCGGCATGACTTGCATTAAACCCGAGGCACCTACGGAAGAAGTGGCATTCATAATGAAGCGCGACTCCTGCCGAATTAATCCATAAGCCCACGCTAAATTGAGATCAATTTGGCGGGCAATGGGAGTTAGCTCATCGCGGTAGGGGGTTGGAAAGCGCAAGGTGAAGTCATGCTCCATCTTAGTTCGATCTGCCGTATTGACGGTCCGATCATAGAGCTGGATGCGTTTGGCGTATTCGGCAGCAGCTAAGAGCTCTTTATCGCTCATGCCGCGCAACTCCCAATTCCATTCGCGATTGCCCTCAAAGCGTAAATTCATGGCATAGAAACGCTCACCACGAATAAAGCCTTTGCGCTCTGCCATGGGCTTGATCTCTTGATCGGTTACCCGAACTCGCGTTGGAATTTGGGTTTTCTTGCCAAGCTCTTCGCGCGCCAATTGCCCATAAAAATTAAATTGGTCATGAATAAGCTCATACTGCTCTTTGCCCTTGGCAGCTTGCCCAGTAGCCTCGAGTGCGCGCCCATACCAATACGTCCAGGCAGGATCTTTTGACCGCACTGCAGGATTCATGGTTTCAATCGCATCCCGTACCAAGGGCCAATCCTGGGCACGCAGTGCTGCTCGCACTTTCCACTCTTGGCTCTCGGTCGAGAGCAGTTCACTAAAACCTAGGTCGTGCTGCATCCGGAAAACATCATCTGCCCTGAGGTCTTGGCGCTTGGCCAAAAACTGGCCAATGACACCCCACCCTGCTGCTTGGTTTTCTTTGCTGTAACGTGCAGCACTTTGCGAAAAATCGCGATAGGCTTTTACTGGGTCTGCTCGTGCTGCCTTCACAATCTCGCCAATCGGATCTTCTCCCGCCATTTTGCGGCCCATGGTCTCAAGTCCCATTTCGGCAGCACTACGGCCATAAGCCTTTGCTTCGGCTGGCGTAATGGCTCCGGCATTCAATAACAAGGGCACCAACTCCTGACAACCTTGACCATAAAACTTAGGATCTAACATGACGAGTCGTGCGTCGTGCGCGGTCTTTGCTGCAATTTCACCCTGGGCCAAACGGGATTGCAGGGCGTAGCATTTCACTGAAGTGTCATCGTCTAATACAAATTTTGGGTATTCCGCATCAAACGCACGCCAGTCTTTGCGCTTTCCCAGTACCAGCAACCAGTCATTGCGCATACGGTCCGCTAAGGCAGTCCCCTCATGCTTACTCAAAAATCCCAACACCTGGCTGTCCGCGTTTGTCTCGGCGCGCGCCATACCGCCCGCATCAAAGAGTTGAGGCTTAATCTTGAAGTACTCGACGTAATCGCCCATGGTGTAATTGGGCAAAATAGCAGCAAGCTGCTGAGCACGCGGAGCATCGTTTTTACGGGCAGCCTCCCGCAACTCAATGAATGTTCTGTCTGCCTCAGTCAACTCCAGTGGAGCATTGGCTGGTTTCGTCGGTTTTTTAGCCTGCACACTCTGCTGAGCAATGAAAAGCCCGCAACAGATCAAAATGGCTGTTAGCATCCACCTGAGGGAGGGGATGAGGGGCAGTGCTGCAAAAAGTCGATCAGTGCAAATAAATGGCTTCATCCCTATAGTCTAACTTTTATTTGTTTTTTCATTCATAGCACGCTTGCTTGATACTATTTCGTATGCCGAACCCTGATTTAAAAACCCTTCGAAATCGACTGTTACTTGAACGTACTGCGTACGCGCAAGACCCCAACACCTCTTCTACAAGCCAAGCAGTGGTGGCAGCGTTAAACCACGCACTCACAACAGAACTGCAGTCGCTGGGATCGATTGCACTCTATTGGCCAATTCAGCAAGAAATTGATTTACGCCCATGCTTAATCAGCTGGGTCAAAGCAAAGCACGGCAGGCAGTTAGCCTTACCTGTTATGCGCGCTGACATGCAACTGGATTTTTATTCCTGGCAGGATGGAGATGCATTGATACGCCAGCAACACGGGATTTCAGAACCTAATCCAAATGACCCCAAGATTAAGTCCATAGAGCCCGATTGCATTTTGATCCCCTGCGTGGGTTGGTCTTGGGCTAGCATTACCCACAGAGATTCCCTGCAAATGCACTATTGGCGACTGGGCTATGGTGGCGGCTATTTTGACCGCACACTAGCTCGCGTACGCGTTACAAAGCCAAACATAGCCTGTATTGGGGTTGGGTATGACTGGCAGCAATTAAACCCAAATCAGTGGCAAGCAGAGGCCCATGATGAGCCGCTCGATGCCATGCTGACCGAATCTGGATTGCGCTTTAAGGGCGACTAGTTTGAGCCTAGGTTGAGGTTCTCGGCAATCGCCAATACCGCGTCGGCTTGGTTCAGCGAGTAAAAATGTAAACCGGGTGCGCCCGTAACCAGTAACTGATCACACAAATCGGTTACGACGTCCTCACCAAACGATTTGATGGATGCCGTATCGTCGCCAAAGGACTGCAAGCGTAAGCGAATCCACCGAGGCACTTCCGCGCCACACGCATCCGAAAAGCGTAATAACTGACTGCAATTGGTAATCGGCATAATCCCCGCAATAATCGGCTGGGTAACGCCTAAGTCATAGGCGTCCTCTACAAATCGAAAGTAGGCGTCAGAGTTAAAGAAGTATTGGGTAACCGCTGAATTAGCACCGGCCTTCATTTTCTCTACAAAAAACTGCAGATCCGTCGCAGGCGACTTTGCCTGTGGATGAGTCTCTGGGTAAGCCGCGACATCGATATGGAACCAATCGCCAGTCTCTGCCCGAATGAACTCAACCAATTGATTGGCATGCGAGAACTCACCATACTGCCCCATGCCGGATGGCAAGTCGCCCCGCAAGGCAACGATGCGGCGAATCCCTAATTCACGATACTGATTAAGCATCACGCGCACACTGTCGCGCGAACTGCCAACGCAGGATAAATGGGGCGCCACAGACTCACCCGCTGCATGAATCTCACTAACTACCTGCAAAGTACCAGACTGGGTTGAGCCACCAGCACCAAATGTAACGGAATAGAACGCCGGCTTTAGCGATTCACTAAAGCGCTCACGCACCAGACGGAGTTTGTTTTCTCCCTCCGGTGTTTTTGGTGGAAAAAATTCGACGCTCAATTCCATTGCATTTGACCTATCTAGTACTGCTGCGATTAATAACGGTAGTGCTCTGGCTTATACGGGCCTTGCTTTGTCACTCCAATGTAGCTGGCCTGTTGATCGCTCAACTCGGTCAGTTGCGCATTCAGTTTCTTCAGCTGCAAGCGCGCTACTTTTTCATCTAAGTGTTTTGGCAAGGTATAAACGCCGACGGGGTATTTCTTCGTGCCGACTGCGCCCCACAACTCAATTTGCGCAATCACTTGGTTCGCAAAAGAAGAACTCATCACATAAGATGGGTGACCAGTACCGCAACCCAAGTTAACCAAACGGCCTTTAGCCAAAATGATGATGCGCTTTTCAGGCATGCCATTCATGGCAGGGAAAATGACGTGATCGACTTGGGGTTTAATTTCTTCCCAGCGGTATTTTTCAATGCCCGCAATATCAATCTCATTATCAAAGTGGCCGATGTTACAAACAATGGCCTGGTCTTTCATGCGCGCCATGTGGTCATGCGTGATCACATGGTAATTGCCGGTTGCCGATACAAAGATATCGGCTTTGTCTGCTGCGTAGTCCATCGTCACAACGCGATAGCCTTCCATTGCTGCCTGCAATGCGCAGATTGGATCGACTTCCGTTACCCAAACCTGAGCGGACAGGGCGCGCAAGGCTTGTGCTGAACCCTTACCAACGTCACCATAACCAGCAACCACGGCAACTTTTCCAGCAATCATCACATCGGTAGCACGCTTAATCGCGTCAACCAACGACTCGCGGCAGCCATACAAATTATCAAACTTGCTCTTGGTAACCGAATCGTTCACGTTAATTGCAGGGAAAGCCAATTCGCCTTTAGCAAACATTTGATACAGGCGATGCACGCCGGTTGTTGTCTCTTCCGTAACGCCTTCAACCTTGGCTAAGCGAGTCGAGTACCAGGTTGGATCAATCGCTAGCTTGCTCTTAATGGTCGAAAACAAAATGGTTTCTTCTTCGCTACTGGGGTTACTCAAGACTGCTTGGTCTTTTTCTGCCTTTGTGCCCAAGTGCAGCAGTAATGTTGCATCACCGCCGTCATCCAAAATCATATTGGTAAAGCCACCATCTGCCCACTCAAAAATGCGGTGGGTGTAATCCCAATACTGCTCTAAGGTCTCGCCCTTAATCGCGAATACGGGAGTGCCATTCGCAGCAATCGCTGCGGCGGCATGGTCTTGCGTTGAAAAAATATTGCACGACGCCCACTGCACTTTCGCGCCCAATGCTTCAAGCGTCTCAATCAGCACTGCGGTTTGAATGGTCATGTGCAGTGAACCCGTAATGCGGGCGCCGCGCAGAGGCTGGGTTGCCGCGAACTCATCGCGAATCGCAACCAGTCCTGGCATTTCAGTTTCGGCAATGGCAATTTCTTTACGGCCAAAATCAGCCAAGGTGATGTCGGCGATTGCGCAATGTTTTGCTACAAAATCATTTAAGTTGAAATCAGATGCGGTATTCATTCATGCTCCAGCTAAGGACGGATCAATGCTGGGGCAAGAAAACTCGCCAACCATTGAGCCATGGGTTAGCGAGCGCAGTTGCAAAAAGCAAATTCCTGTTCGGATCTTGCCCCCTCAAGCCTGGGGAATCATTGGTTCGCAATGTTCCTTGCAACGCTCCTTGAGAGTATGGCGAAATTGTAATCAATTTCGCCAAATACAGCTTAACAACGACTACCTAGGGGGTAGAAAGCCTTTACAGGCCTGCTGCTGCACGTAAGGCTGGCGCCTTATCGCACTGCTCCCAGGTAAATTCTGGCTCTTCACGACCAAAGTGACCATACGCTGCGGTTTTACGGTAAATCGGGCGCAGTAAGTCAAGCATCTTGACAATGCCCTTCGGACGCAGGTCAAAGTGCTCTGCAACTAAAGCGGCAATCTTTTCGTCGGCAATCTTGCCGGTACCAAAGGTGCTGACCATGACGGATGTTGGCTTTGCTACACCAATCGCATAGGAGATCTGAATCAAGCAACGCGTTGCTAACCCAGCTGCAACCACGTTCTTCGCTACGTAGCGACCGGCATAGGCTGCAGAGCGGTCTACCTTCGATGGATCCTTGCCCGAGAATGCGCCGCCGCCGTGGGGCGCTGCACCGCCGTAGGTATCCACAATAATTTTGCGTCCGGTTAATCCGCAATCGCCCTGCGGTCCACCAATCACAAAGCGACCGGTGGGGTTTACCAAATACTTAATGTCGCCCTTGATGAGATGGGCTGGCAAAACAGGCTTAATGATTTCTTCAATCACTGCTTCGCGTAATTTCTCGAGGGAAATATCTTCATCGTGCTGTGTTGACAACACCACGGTGTCGATTGAGTCAGGCTTACCGTTTACATAACGCAGAGTGACTTGGGACTTTGCATCCGGACGCAACCACGTTAAGCGGCCGTCGCGGCGCAGCTGAGACTGGCGCTCAACCAAACGGTGCGATAGGTGAATCGGCAAAGGCATGAGCTCTGCCGTTTCATCGCAGGCATAACCAAACATCAAGCCTTGATCACCCGCGCCCTGATCTAAACCGTCGTCATGCGCCTTGTCTACGCCCTGTGCAATGTCTGGACTTTGCTTGTCGTAGGCCACCAAGACTGCGCAGCCCTTGTAGTCAATACCGTAAGCAGTGTTGTCATAGCCGATTTCACGCAAGGTATTGCGTGCGACTTGGATGTAATCCACGTTCGCGTGGGTTGTAATCTCACCCGCAAGAACAACCAAGCCCGTGTTGCAAAGTGTTTCTGCTGCAACTCGAGCCTTGGGATCTTGGGCCAAAATGGCGTCCAAAATCGCATCGGAGATTTGGTCTGCAACTTTATCGGGGTGACCTTCGGAAACTGATTCTGAGGTGAAGAAATAATCATTTGCCATTGCGTTTTCCTTTAAAAATTAACACGATCAGTAGGACAACTCGACGTGCCAGGAACCTCAACGGCGACGCTTTAGCAGAATTTTTAATCGCCCCGCAAGTTGTCTTAACTCGGCGATGGAAGGATTCTATCCGAACTTCGTGAATTGGGCAAAATTCACAATTAGCCTAATCCCTTAAGGGATTGAATATGATGATGGGGTGCGTACCCTACTATTTAAGCTCATGCTCCACACCATTGCAGCGATGCCGCTTGGCTTTGCACAGGCTATTGGGGGTGGGCTCGGTTTGCTGGCATTTATTGGGTCTCGGCACTATCGCAGCCTTTTTAAGCAGCATTACCTTTCTGCTGCGACGCAAAATCACTTCCCGGCTCGCATTTGGTCGGCAGCCTGCGCCTCCGGAATGCTGTTTTCAGATAGCCTATGGATTTGGCGCAATCCCAGCAAAGCCCTGTCGTTTACTGAAATTAACAACTGGGAGGTAGTAGAGGGGGCCATCAATGAGGGGCATGGTTTAGTTATGCTCACGCCCCACTTAGGGGGCTTTGAAATTATTCCTCGCGTACTCGCACAGCATTTTCCAGCCACCATCTTGTATCGGCCGGCCCGACAAGATTGGCTTAATGCCGTCATCGAAGACGGCAGAGCCTATCCTAATATGCATTTTGTACCGACGAATCTGCATGGTGTACGTCAAATGACCCGCGCACTTACGCGAGGTGAGGCCATTGGCATTCTTCCGGATCAAGTACCCAGCGGTGGCGATGGCATTTGGGCTCCCTTTTTTGGTCGTCCAGCCTATACAACTACCCTGCCTGCACGCCTTGCCAATAGGCACCATACGCCTGTAGTGATGTTTACTGCCAAACGCAAAGGGCTTGGCCAAGGCTGGCTCATGCAAGCAACCCGCCTTAATGCATTTTCGGAAGATCCGGGTACATCTTGTAGCGAGCTGAACACAGCTATCGAGGCAGCAATCTTGATTGCACCAGAGCAGTTTATATGGGCCTACAACCGCTTTAAACACCCGCTTGGGGCAGAGCCACCACCACAATAAATTCAATTTAAGATGACCTGGTTCCAAACCATCTTTAATTTTTTAGCACTCAGCCTCTTGCGCTTGTTTGCCTTTTTGCCATACGCCATCATTGTTCCGATTGGCTATGGCTTGGGCTGGTTGGCGGCACACATCCCAAATGAGCGTGCGCACGTCGTCAAAACGAATCTACGACTTTGCTTTCCGTCTTTATCCGCATCTGAAATCGACGCCCTTGCATTAGAGCATTGGAAGCTATTTGGCCGCAGCGTCATTGAGCGTAGCCGGATCTGGCTCGGCACTGGCGCGCAAATTCAGGCAATGGTCGAAATTGAATCCGCAATCCCGCTCGGCGATCGTAAGCCAAGGCTGTTAATCAATCCGCATTTCGTTGGTTTAGAGGGTGGCTTCATGGCCCTCTCCGTCATGGCAAAAGAGCGGGGCTGGATGGGCGGTGCAGGGCTTTACCAAAAGATGAAGAACCCGTTTTTCAATCAAAAGATGATTGAGTGGCGCAATCGGTTTGGTGGCAAGTCGATTGAGCGGCAAAGTCGTCTGCGCGATCTGATTCGAGAAATTCAAACTGGGAATTTCATCTTTATTGCACCAGACATTGATCTGGGACCACGCGATTCGGTGTTTGTTCCTTTTTTTGGCATTCAGACCAGTACTATTACGTCGGTATCGCGCCTGGCCCAATTGAGTGGCGCAGAGGTCTGCTTGATGACGACCACCTTAAATGCGAATCGCAGCGGCTATGTTTGCCGCATTAGTGCGCCCCTGGAAAACTTCCCAAGCGACGATCCCAGCAACGATGCCGCTCATCTCAACCAATGCATCGAAGCGCTTGTTCGCGAAAGGCCTGCAGAGTACTATTGGGTACATAAACGCTTTAAGCATCGCCCGCCCGGCGAAGCCAGCTTGTATTAATTGACTATCCAGAACGGAACACTGCTTGAGTACTGACTTGAAACGCACACTGCGCTTTACCAAAATGCATGGGGCAGGCAATGACTTTATTGTGCTCAATGGCATCGATCAGGATTTGAGCGTCATTACTAAAGAGCAATGGCGTCAGCTAGCCCATCGCCAATTTGGCATTGGGGCAGATCAAATTTTGTTGATTGAAAAAGCAACTAGGTCTGATGCTGACTTTCGGTATCGCATCTTTAATTCGGATGGCGGCGAAGTCGAGCAATGCGGTAATGGTTCGCGCTGCTTTGTACGCTATGTATTGGATAAAAAACTATCCAGCAAAAATCCATTGCGGGTGGAAGTTGCACATACGGTCTTGACACTCCAGGCGCTGCCGGATGGTCAAGTACAGGTTGACATGGGTGCGCCCATCTTTGAACACGAACGCATTCCATTTCGAGCTGAAAATGTAGCGAGCAAAATCGAGTTTCATGAAACCCTCTATGCCCTACCCATTGGTTCAAATCCAGGCGGGCATGATGACTGGATTGGCGTGCTGTCGATGGGTAACCCCCATGCTATTCAAGTTGTCATTGATGTGGATAGCGCGCCCGTTGCCCATGAGGGGCCCCGCATTGAAAGTCACCCTGCTTTTCCAAAGCGCGTGAATGCCGGCTTCATGCAAGTACTGAATCGCAATGCCATCAAGCTGCGTGTATATGAACGTGGCGCAGGAGAAACCTTGGCATGCGGTACTGGCGCTTGCGCCGCAGTGGTGTCGGGTATTCGTAGAGGCCTACTTGACTCTCCGGTACGCGTTCAGACGCGCGGGGGAGAGCTAAGCATAGCGTGGCCCGGAGTTCGCGACGGCATCGCGCAATCGGTCATCATGACCGGGCCAGCCACCACCGTCTTTGAAGGCGAATTTACCCTGCCTTAATCCCGTATTGCTTACGGTAGGCCGTTACTGCTGGAAGGTATTGCTGCAAAGCGGGGTCTTTGGAGGCGTCGAGGTAATCCATCACATTGCTTAAGCTGGCAATCGCAATCACTGGGATGTCAAACTCCTGCTCAACACTCTGAACGGCAGAGTGGCTACCAATGTCGACTGCATTGCCTGAGCGCTCCATTCGGTCCAGAGCAATCAAAACAGCCGCGGGCTCTGCGCCGGCAGCCCGAATCAATTCGACTGACTCTCGCACGGATGTGCCTGCTGAAATCACATCATCAATAATGACTACCCTGCCCTTAACCGGCGCGCCGACTAAAGTGCCGCCCTCGCCATGGTCTTTTGCCTCTTTGCGGTTATAAGCAAACGGGACATTTTTATTTTGATGGGCTAAGGCAATTGCGGTTGCTGCAGCCAAGGTGATGCCTTTATAAGCAGGGCCATAAAGCATGTCGAATGCAACACCGGACTCGAGTAGTGCATTGGCGTAATACTTGCCCAAGGACCCGAGTAAAGCCCCGTCACTAAAACCGCCCGCGTTAAAAAAATAAGGGGATTGACGACCGGCTTTGGTTTTAAACTCACCAAACGATAAAACGTGCGCCTCTAGGGCAAAGCGGATAAAGTCGAATTGATTTACATTTTTAGAGTTCATAGGCCTCCATGTTACGCATCATTTCAGCGAACCTCAACGGTATCCGTTCTGCAGCCAAAAAAGGCTTTATTCCATGGGCGCTCCAGCAAAAAGCGGACTTTATTTGCATGCAAGAACTCAAGGCCCAAGAGACGGACCTGAATGAGACTATGATGCGCCCGGACGGATTACTTGGGTTTTTCCACTGCGCCGAAAAAAAAGGCTATAGCGGCTGCGGCATCTATACCCCGCACCAACCGGATGACATCATTTACGGTTTTGGTAACCCCGAGTTTGATGCCGAGGGACGTTACGTTGAGGCCCGTTTTAAGACCCTCTCGGTTATCTCGGTTTACATGCCCTCCGGCTCCAGCTCGCCTGAGCGCCAGGAAGCCAAGTTTCGTTACCTCGAGGCATTCATGCCCCACCTAATTGCACTCAAGCGCAGTGGCCGTGAAATCGTCCTATGCGGGGATGTCAATATCGCGCACCACGAAGTCGATTTAAAGAATTGGAAAGGCAATCTAAAGAATTCCGGATTTTTACCAGAAGAGCGCGCTTGGTTAACGCGCCTCTTTGGCGAAATTGGGTATGTCGACGTTTATCGTAAGCTCGAACCCGATACGACCGATGCCTGCTACACCTGGTGGAGTCAACGGGGTCAAGCCTACGCCAAGAATGTCGGCTGGCGCATTGATTACCAGATCGCGACTGCGCAGATTGCGGCCTCAGCTAAAACGACCTCCATCTATAAACAAGAGCGCTTCTCTGATCACGCACCCTTAATCGTGGACTATGGCTGGTCGATTTAGTCGACTGCGATTGTGGCCGACTCCGGTTTTTTCAATTGCACTAGGTTGAAATGAATCACCAGCCAGATTAGTAAAAGCACTGGCACGCCAATAATGGCGGTGCTAATAAAAAAGACCGGGTATCCAAAGGCATCCACAAATACCCCAGAAAATCCGGCTAACCACTTCGGCGCCAAGAGCATCATGGAGCTGAACAAGGCATATTGGGTCGCCGAATACTGAATGTTCGTTAATGAAGATAAAAAGGCAATAAAGGCTGCAGTTGCAATTCCGGAGCTGAGGTTGTCTGCAGAAATAACCCAAACCAATCCGGTCAAATCATGGCCTTGGGTTGCAAGCCAAGCAAATAGCAGATTGCTGACAGCAGATAAGACTGCCCCAAAAAATAAAATGCGCATCACCCCAAACCGCAGAGCCAACACGCCGCCAATAAAGGCACCGAGCAAGGTCATGATCACGCCAAACACTTTGCTCACTGCGGCCACTTCATCTTTGGTGTAACCCATATCGACATAAAATGGGTTTGCCATAATGCCCATCACAATGTCGCTAATCCGATAGATTGCGATTAGCCCCAAAATGGCAATCGCATGCCAACCGTAGCGAGTAATGAATTCAGAAAAAGGCTCAATGAGTGTTTGATGCAGCCATGCTTTTGCATTGCGAGCCTTAGCCAACTCAATGCGTGCGGGCTCCTTACTCAAGAGGGTTGTAATGACACCAACGGCAATCGAACAGGCCATGACTACATAAGCAAATTGCCACGCACTCGCATCGTAGCCCGCCCCTGTCTCAACTCGAGCTGCCAACCACAGCACCCCTGCGCCAGACCAAATCAAGGCAAGGCGATATCCCGTTTGATACGTTGCGGCTAATGCGGCTTGTCGATCACTGTCGGCGGACTCAATCCGGAATGCATCTAGCGCAATGTCTTGTGTCGCTGAGCCAAACGCCACCAGCAATGCAAACCACACCATTGGGGTAATCGCAACCTTAGGGTCTAGGCTGGCCATGCCCAATAAGCCAAGAACAATAATGGCTTGGGCACAAATCAACCAACTGCGACGACGCCCCAGCAATCGACCTAAAAACGGAATGGGTAGCCGATCCACTAAAGGCGCCCACAACCACTTGCCTGCGTAAATGAGACCAATCCAGGTGAGGTAACCAATGGTGCTGCGATCAATGCCGGCCTCCCGCAACCAAAAACTCAGGGTACCCAGAATGAGAAGAAGCGGCAGTCCTGCAGAAAAACCCAAGAACAACATCCGCAGGCAAGGCCATTCCAGGTAAACCCGAAAATCAGTTGCCCATGAACGGATTGAATTAAGTGCCACGAATACGATAAATAGCTAAGCTGCCCAGTAGATTAGCGGCCCAGGTAATTGGGCGGCCTTCGTGCAAAACAACGCGATCCAAGATATCTAATCCCAATCGGTGTGCCAGCCCTTCAAAATCAGCAATGGTTAAAACGCGCACATTAGGCGTATCAAACCAAGCATACGGTAACGACTTGGATACGGGCATGTGGCCCATTGCAACGGCAAGGCGATGTGACCAGTGACCAAAATTCGGGAAGGAGATGACGCACTCTTTTCCAACGCGAACAATTTCAGAAAGAATTTTCTCGGTCTGGTGAATCGTTTGTACGGTTTGCGACAACACAACCGTGTCAAAGCTTTTATCTTCAAAGAGGGCAAGGCCTCCTTCTAGATCCTGCTGAATCACATTGAGGCCTTTTTGTACGCAGGCCAATACCCTCTGATCATCAATCTCAACGCCGTAGGCATGCACTGGCTTTTGGGTTTGCAAAAAGGCCAGAAAGCTGCCGTCCCCACAACCCAAGTCCAGCACTTGGCTTTGCGGCGCAACCCAATTGGCAATCGCGGCAAAATCAGCGCGCATCATGGCAATACCTCAGCAATTTTTTTGAAATAAGCACGCACTAAATTATGGTACCGGGCATCATCCAACAAAAATGCATCGTGCCCATGTGGCGCATCAATCTCGGCATAGGATACCTCGCGCTTATTGCTGAGAAGGGCCTCAACAATTTCCCTGCTGCGATTGGGCGGAAAGCGCCAATCGGTTGAAAAACTAATAATCAAAAACTGAGCCTGCACTTCAGCCAGGGCACGACTCAAACTACCGCCATAGCGCCGAGCAGGATCAAAATAATCGAGAGCGCGCGTGATGAGAAGATAGGTGTTGGCATCAAAGTAGCTCGAAAACTTATCGCCTTGATACCGCAAGTAGCTCTCAACCTCAAACTCCACATCAAAACTAAAGCGGTACTCATCGGGCGCGCCGGCAGGGCGTTGCAACTCCCGTCCAAACTTTTCAGCCATGTCATCGTCTGACAGATACGTAATGTGGCCAACCATACGGGCCAAGCGCAAACCACTTTTGGGCACCACGCCATGGGCGTAGTAGTTACCGCCATGAAAGTCGGGGTCCGACAAAATGGCATTGCGGGCCACTTCATTAAACGCAATATTTTGGGCGCTCAACTTGGGTGTCGATGCAATCACGATGCAGTGCGCTAGGCGCTTGGGAAACTGAATCGCCCATGCCATTGCCTGCATACCACCCAAGCTGCCGCCCATGACAGCAGCAAAGCGGCGAATGCCTAATTTATCCGCCAGCCTGGCTTGGGTATTGACCCAATCCTCCACCGTCACTACCGGGAAATCTGCCCCATAGGGCTTATTGGTTTCGGGGTTCACGCTCATGGGTCCTGTAGAGCCGAAGCAGGAGCCCAAATTGTTAACGCCAATCACAAAAAAACGATTGGTGTCGATTGGCTTTCCTGGCCCAATCATGTTGTCCCACCAGCCGATGTCCGATGGATTCTCTGGGTCAGGTCCAGCTACGTGATGCGATGCATTGAGGGCATGGCAAATCAAAATGGCATTGCTCTTATCACTATTGAGCTTGCCGTAGGTTTCAATAACTAGGTTGTAATTACTGAGAACCGCTCCACTTTGTAAGGGTAGGGATTCTGCAAAATGGATAGTATTTCGTGAGAGATGGAGATCACTCATTCTGCAAGCAAGATATGAAGGCTAATCTCGGACGCCTCAGTCGGCAGCTTTTTAAAACCGCTTCGCGCAAAACGATGCCAGCGACCCAACACAAAGCTCATTAATAGAGCGGCACGTATTGCAACGTCGTCTTGGCTTGCGTTTCCAGGGGCGCCGCTTTGCGACTGGCCTATGCGCAAGGATTGCCTTAGGGATGCCTCAACTCGGTCTAATACTTGGGAGATGCGATCCTGCAGGCGATCATCTTCTTGGAGCAAGGCATCGCCTAGCAGCACCCGGGTCATTCCCGGGTTTTTTTCTGCAAACACCAAGAGCATTTGCAAAATGCCACGGGTCTGGGCCAAGCCCGACTCTTCTTTTTGATTGATCTGATTAATTAAACCAAAGACGGTCTGCTCGATAAAAGCGATGAGGCCCTCAAACATCTGCGCCTTGCTTGCAAAGTGGCGATACAGCGCAGCCTCAGAGACATCAATTTTTGCCGCCAATGCAGCAGTGGTTACACGCTCACCCCGCGGGTTTTGCAGCATCTCTGCCAGCACTTGCAAAATTTGCAAACGACGCTCGCCCGGACGCGGACGCTTGCGCATCTTTTCTTCTGCTGGCGCTTCTGCGCTCATATCGTCGTTGGGTGGTTTTGTGCTCATGACTATTTAATGTACCACTTACCGAGAACGAATCATCGTGCCGAACGCCTGCTCGGTCAGAATTTCCAACAGGAGCGAGTGCTCGATTCGGCCATCAATAATGTGCACTGAGTTCACGCCGCTCTTGGCGGCATCTAAAGCGGATGAAATCTTGGGCAGCATTCCGCCTGAAATGGTTCCATCGGCAAACAAGCCATCGATTTCGCGGGCAGTCAAATCAGTTAACAAATTACCGCTTTTATCCATGACGCCAGGAATATTGGTCATCATGACCAATTTTTCAGCACCCAGTATTTCAGCCATTTTGCCGGCTACTAGATCGGCATTGATATTGAATGCCTGACCCTGCGCACTAAAACCAATTGGTGATATCACTGGAATGAAGGCATCGTCTTGCAGGGCCTTTACAACTGCCGGATTAATGGCTTCGATTTCGCCCACAAAACCCAAATCGATGGTTGCGCCTGCCTTTTTTTCGTCCGCGACCAACATCTTGCGCGCATGAATCAAACCACCATCCTTACCGGTTAAGCCAACCGCTTGACCGCCAAAGTGATTAATCAACATCACAATATCTTGCTGCACTTCGCCGCCCAGAACCCACTCCACCACTTCCATGGTTTCTTCATCGGTTACGCGCATGCCTTGAATAAAGGTGCCCGTCTTACCAATCTTTTTAAGCGCCTCATCAATCTGCGGCCCACCGCCATGCACCACGACTGGGTTCATGCCAACGAGCTTGAGCAAGATAACGTCGCGCGCAAAACTTTCTTTCAGCCGCTCTTCCACCATTGCGTTACCGCCGTACTTAATCACGATGGTCTTGCCGTGGTATTGACGAATATACGGCAGCGCTTCTGCCAATATTTCCGCTTTCAATAAGGGGGAAATATCCGCAATGGTTGGCATTGGTTTAGTCATTCCGAAATGAGGGTACTAGTAGTGTTAGTAAAAGTTAATCGCCGAATAATTTTTGACGCAGCTCGCGGCGCTCTTGCGCTTCGAGCGATAAGTTGGCAGTAGGGCGCGCGATTAAGCGGGACAAGCCAATCGGCTCACCGGTCTCTTCGCACCAACCATATTCACCGGACTCAATACGAGCCAATGCTTGCTCGACTTTTTTGAGTAACTTGCGCTCACGATCGCGGGTGCGCAATTCGAGCGCATGCTCCTCTTCGATCGTCGCCCGATCGGCTGGATCTGGAACCAAAATGTTCTCACGCAAGTGCTCGGTTGTTTCCGAAGCGTTCTTGAGTAAATCCTCTTTCAAGGTCACCAACTTTAAGCGAAAGAATGCGAGCTGGGCCTTATTCATATAGTCTTTTTCAGACATTTTGAGTAATTCGGCGTCGGTTACTGGAACCGCTTTTGAGGATGCAGTCGATTTGCTAGCCGTTTTCGTGCTAGCGGCCGCCGCTGCCTTGGGGCTCTTCGAGCTGGGTGTTTTTACCGTCATGTCATTCTTTCCATGGATTTGGAGCATTATTGCCCCATTCTGCCAAAGTTTTGCTGCTGTTTGCTACTGTTCACTGCTGTTTTACTGCCAATCTGTTACATGAAGCGAATCATGCCTGTGGCGGCGGATTGTACTACGCTAAACACCCTTCTAGTCCAGCCATTAGGGTATCTTTGGGTAAATCAATGCCAATAAAGACCATCCGGGTTTGCTTGGGCTCCGCGCCCCAAAGACCCGCCATATCGCTACCCATCATTTGATGCACCCCCTGAAACACCACTTTTCGGTTGCTGCCTTTCACATAGAGCACCCCTTTATAGCGCAGCATCTTCTCACCAAAGACCTCCAAAATACCGCCCAAGAAGTCTTCTAACTTCTTGTGATCAAAGGGGCGATCACTCCTAAATACAAATGACTGAATGCGATCCGTATGGCCGTGATGCCCATGGTGTTGGTGTGCGTCGTGGCTGTGATCGTGCCCACAGGTGGCGTGATCATGGTCGTGACTATGGTCGTGTCCGCAATCGTCGTGATTGTGGTCTTCCTGTTCCAAAAAGTGTGGGTCAATGTCTAATTTCGCGTTGAGATTGAATCCCTTTAAATCGAGGACTTCATTCAGTGGCACCACCCCTTTGCTTATTGCCTTAATTGGTGCGCGGGGGTTCATGTGCATGAGTCGTGCGCGCAGTGCCGCGACCTCGGCATCCGTGACGAGATCGGTCTTGGTAATAAAAATTTGGTCTGCAAAGCCCACTTGGCGCTGCGCCTCCTCATGCTCGCTCAGCTGCTGCTGACCGTGCTTGGCATCCACCAGGGTCACAATCGCATCGAGCACATAGTGATCTGCGACGTCATCGTCCATAAAAAAGGTTTGGGCTACTGGGCCAGGATTGGCAACCCCGGTGGTTTCGATCACCACCCGCTCGAACTGAATTTTCTTATCGCGGCGTTGCTCCCACAGCTGGTTAAGGGCCTCCACTAAATCGCCCCGAATCGTGCAACAAATACAACCATTGCTCATTTGCACAATTTGTTCTTGGCTCTCTTGGACCAAAATATCGTTATCGATATTCTCTTCGCCAAACTCGTTCTCAATCACCGCAATTTTTTTGCCGTGCTGCTCGGTCAAGATGTGCTTTAAAAGCGTGGTTTTACCGCTTCCAAGGAAGCCAGTCAGAATGGTGACGGGAATTAATGCCATGATCGTGTTGCTTTCGCTATGTCGGATGCCGTTGTAAAAAGTCGATTTGCGTAAGTGAATGTTGACTAACCCATCATCTTACCGAGTTCCGCGTGCGTATTGGTCTGGATTTACTTTACCCGCCCCGCCTTCGCCCGAGGATGCGCTAAATCATAGGCTTGCGAGAGGTGCTGAAAATCCAAAGCGGTATAAATTTGGGTGCTGGCAATGCTGGCATGCCCCAACATTTCTTGAACCGCCCGCAGGTCATGGGATGACTGTAGGACGTGACTAGCAAAGCTATGTCGCATCATGTGTGGGTGAACATGGGTTGGTAAGCCGGCACGGATCGCTAAGCTGCGCAAGCGTGCCTGAACGGTTCTGGGCGATAAGCGCGTGTTGCTTGCACTCAAAAACAGTGCGGGCGTACCCTGTACAGGCTGCAGCTGCTGTCGTATCTCGAGCCATGCCCTAAGCGAGGTCATCGCAGCCGTTCCAACGGGAACACTCCTGCGCTTGCCCCCCTTGCCTAAGACCGTTACCTCCGCCGCATCCCAATCCAGCCAACCCGCAGACTCGTATGCGCGATCCTGACTGGGAGCCGCATCAATCCCCAAAAGCTCTGACAAGCGTAAGCCGGATGAATACAGCAGCTCAATGATGGCAGCATCGCGGACTGTTTCTAAGCCAGGATTGGCCTTGGCCTCTACGATCGCCTGATTGATCAAAGCCAATGCTTGCTCAACCGACAAGGCTTTGGGTAGAGCCCGCGCCCGCTTAGGCGCCTTTACATCGTCGACGGGATTTACTTTTAAAGTGGGCTGATCCTGCTTCTGGGATAGCCAGTCGTACCACCCTCGCCACGCTGACAAGGTACGCGCAATGGTTCTGGGTGATTTGCCCTTAGCATGCAACCGGCCTGCCCAGCGACGAATGTGGCCATTGGTAACCGCAGTTAAATCTAAACCGTCCTCCTGAGCCGACTGGTGCAGCTCAGATAAATCGGCCTGATAAGCCTTAATTGTGTGAGGAGAAAGTTGCCGCAATACATGCAGCTCGTGCAAATACGCTTGCACCTGGGGATGCAGCTCAGCCGACGGGGGCTTCATAGGCTCCAACTCGGTCTAGGGCGGCCGCAGTGAGCTGCGCAATCTGCTGCAGATAAAACGCACCCATGTCCACAGTAAAACGAGTGGCATCGTGACTTGCCAACAGCAGCACTGCAGGCGGATGACCCTGCAAGGGCAAGCCAATGGCTACCATGCTTTGCCATGCGGCATCCAATGGGAGGGACTGCGAGAGTAGATCGATATCCGCTTGGGGCAAGCTAGCAAGGGGGCCACACAATGGCCTTGCAACCCAAGGGGCATAGGCCGAATTAGGGCTCAGAATGCGTACCGCATCTACTTCAAATACCTCTGCAAGGCCGGCCGTAACAGCATGCTCTACATCGGCTTGACTGCTTGCTTTCATGAGCATCAGTAACCAAGCGACGAGGCCTTGTTGGGTTTTATCATTGCGGCTACCAAAATGCAGCATCTCGCTAAGGCGACGATTGAGTTCGGTATTTTGATTGCGCAACAGGGACATCTGACGCTCTTGTAACGAGATGGTGCGGTCTTCGTGTGGGTGCTTTAAACGGATGTCATTTAACAGCTCAGCATAGCGTTCAAAAAATCCTGGGGTTGCACGCAGCCATTCTGCTACGAGCGCTTCTTGCTCTGCTTGGGTTGAATCGATTTCACTCATGCTTATTCCTAGCTCAATTTTTTACGCAACAACGCATTCACTTGCTGGGGATTTGCCTTGCCTTGCGATGCCTTCATAACCTGCCCGACCAGCGCATTAAATGCTTTTTCTTTGCCCGCACGAAACTCGTCAACAAATGCGCTATTGGCCTGCATGACTTGGTCGATCAGAGTCTCGAGTTCGCCACTATCGCTAATTTGCTTTAAGCCCTTTGACTCAATAATCGAATCAACTGTGCTCGTGAGCTGACCCTCTAACGCCTCTTTCCATAAGTCGGCAAAAATATCTTTCGCAATCTTGTTAGAGATGGTTCCGTCGGCCACACGGCTGAGTAGTGGGGCCAGCTGCGTTGCATTTAAAGGCGAATCGGCTGCCGACATGCCAGCCCGATTTAAGGTCGACGCAAAGTCACCCGTCATCCAGTTAGCCACTGCCTTTGCCAAGGGCTTACCCAGCATGGCTAACAACTCTTCGAAGAGTGTTGCTGTGGCACGATCTTGCGTTAACAACTCGGCATCGTAGAGACTCAAACCAAATGCATCTTGCCACTGCTGCTTCAGCTGTGCTGGTAGGGCTGGCATAGTCGAGCGAATCGAATCAATCCAAGCGGCGTCAATTACCAGCGGCAATAAATCAGGGTCTGGGAAATAGCGGTAATCTTGCGCGTCCTCTTTGCTGCGCATGCTGCGTGTCTCTTGCTTGTCCGGATCATACAAACGCGTTTCTTGCACCACTGTGCCACCGTCTTCGATTAACTCAATCTGTCGACGGACTTCGTATTGAATCGCCTCTTCTAAAAAACGGAATGAGTTCAGATTCTTAATTTCACAGCGGGTACCAAAAGCCTCCTGCCCTAGGGGGCGCACCGATACGTTGGCATCACACCGAAAAGACCCCTCTTGCATATTGCCATCGCATACCCCAAGCCACACCACTAGGCTATGTAAGGTTTTTGCATATGCCACTGCCTCAGCAGCGCTGCGCATGACTGGCTCTGTCACAATTTCCAACAGCGGTGTGCCAGCGCGATTTAAATCAATGCCACTGGAGGGTTCGCCATGCGGACCAATAAAATCCTCGTGTACGGATTTACCAGCGTCTTCTTCTAAATGGGCGCGGGTTAACTCAATTACTTTGGTCGTATCGCCTACGACTATTTCTAAGTGACCGCCCAAAACGACTGGAATTTCATACTGGCTAATTTGATAGCCCTTCGGAAGATCAGGATAAAAATAATTTTTCCGCGCAAAGATACTGACCGGTGCAATTGCGGCATCGATTGCCAAACCAAAACGAATGGCATGCTCCACTGCTTGGCGATTTAAAACCGGCAGCACGCCCGGTAACGCTAAATCAACCGGGCAAGCTTGTGTATTAACGTCGGCACCAAACTGCGTGCTGGCACCACTGAAAATTTTGGATTCAGTACGCAGTTGGGTATGCGTCTCCAGACCAATCACGACCTCCCACTGCATTACAGCACCTCGCTGGGTTGGCGCAGGTGCCAATCGGTGGCCTGCTGAAATTGATGCGCCACCTGCAAGAGCCGCGCTTCTGAAAAATAATTACCAATCAGTTGCATGCCGATCGGCAAGTCTTGACTAAATCCACACGGCACACTCATCGCTGGCAAGCCCGCAAGGTTGGTAGACAAGGTATAAATATCGGCCAGGTACATTTGCAGCGGATCGTTTGATTTTTCACCAAACTTCCAAGCAACGTCTGGCGTGACCGGCCCCAGAATGAGGTCGCACTTGCCAAACGCAGTTTGAAAATCGGCAGCGATGATGCGGCGAATGCGCTGGGCTTGCAAATAATAGGCGTCGTAATAACCATGCGACAAAACATAACTGCCAATTAAGATGCGGCGCTTGACTTCCGTTCCAAATCCTTCGGTCCGTGATTTTTTATACATCTCGGATAAATCACGGTATTCATTTGTGCGATGGCCATAACGAACTCCATCGAAGCGACTTAAATTACTTGATGCCTCGGCCGGGGCAAGCACGTAATAAACCGGGATTGAGAGTTTTGTTTTCGGCAGACTAACTTCAACTAAGGTTGCGCCTAGGGCCTGCAATTGATTTGCACCCTCACGCACCGACTTTGCGACGCCATCTGCCAAGCCTTCGGAGAAGAATTCAACAGGTAGGCCCACGCGCAATCCCGTTAAAGGCTTTGCTGCTGCGGCGCTAGCGTCCCATGTTGTATTCAGATAGCGGCCATAGTCCTCGCCTGAATCGGCCAAAGATGTTGAATCCCGTGGATCATGGTGGGACATTGCGCTTAGCAATAGTGCGCAGTCTTCGGCAGTTTTACCAATGGGGCCCGCCTGATCTAAGGATGATGCATAGGCAATCATCCCGTAACGGGATACCCGCCCATAACTGGGCTTAATCCCGGTAAGGCCACACAGGGCAGCTGGCTGACGAATCGAGCCGCCCGTATCGGTACCGGTTGCAATCGGAGCTAAGCCAGCCGCGACTGCAGCGGCAGAACCGCCGGATGAGCCGCCAGCCACACATGCTGGATTCCAAGGATTAAGGACGGGACCAAAGGCAGAATTTTCATTGGAGGAGCCCATTGCAAACTCATCCATGTTGACTTTGCCCAAACAAACCATGCCTGCGCCGTCTGGATTTTGCTCGCTCGGCATGCCCAATCGCTCAACGACTGCCGCATCAAATGGGCTTTGGTAACCGAGGAGCATCTTTGAAGCAGCAGTTGACTTCCAACCGCGCGTGACAAAAACATCCTTATGTGCCAAGGGGATACCGGTTAACTTACCGGCCTTGCCAGCAGCCCGAATGCGGTCGGCGTTTGCAGCCTGTTCCATCGTTAACGCCGGGTTGACGTCCAAGAAGGCGTTCCAACGCCCGCCAGCCTGAATACGTGCGAGGAAATGGCTTGCCAACTCAGCACTCGAGACCGCTTTGGCTTCTAGCGCCTTTGCCAACATTGCAACGGAAGACAGGTGCCAGCTCATTCAATCACCCTCGGCACTAAAAAATAGCCATTTTGCTGGGCCGGGGCAGACTGCATGTTTTGCTCTCGATTGTCGGGCTCTGTAACCTGGTCTGGGCGAAGTGGCTGCGCTAAATCGCGCAAAAACAGAATCGGGTGCGCTAAAGGGGCGAAATTACTGGTATCGACCGCCTGCATCTCCTCCACTAAGGAAAAAATGGCCTGCAATTGGGGCAAAACAAGCTCTGCCTCTGCTTGGCTTAACTCCAGGCGGGAGAGGTGCGCTATGCGCTGAACATCATCAAGTTTCATGGGGCGCTAGGGTATCATTGGATTGTAAATTCATTAACTCTACTATTTTCCCACTTCCATTATGTTTGGTTTTTTTCGCAACTATTTTTCAAACGACCTAGCGATCGACCTAGGTACTGCCAACACCCTAATTTACATGCGTGATCGGGGTATTGTGCTTGATGAGCCATCGGTGGTTGCAATTCGTCAAGAAGGCGGCCCAAATGGCAAAAAGACTATTTTGGCTGTGGGCGCCGAAGCCAAAGCCATGCTTGGCCGTGTTCCGGGCAATATTGAAGCCATTCGCCCCATGAAAGATGGCGTTATTGCCGACTTCACGATTACCGAGCAGATGCTCAAGCAGTTCATCAAGATGGTGCATGAAAGCAAATTGCTGCGCCCAAGTCCGCGCATCATTATTTGCGTACCCTGTGGCTCAACCCAAGTCGAGCGTCGCGCGATTCGCGAATCTGCTCTAGGCGCAGGCGCGTCGCAAGTGTTTTTGATTGAAGAGCCAATGGCTGCAGCAATTGGCTCTGGACTTCCGGTGTCGGAAGCAGCTGGTTCAATGGTGGTGGATATTGGTGGTGGCACAACCGAAGTAGGCGTGATGTCTCTAGGTGGCACTGTGTACAAAGGCTCCGTCCGAGTCGGTGGCGACAAGTTTGACGAAGCGATTACCAATTACATTCGCCGCAACTACGGCATGCTGATTGGCGAGCAAACCGCAGAGCAGATTAAGAAAACCATCGGTTCTGCATTCCCTGGTGCTGAAGTGCGCGAGATGGAAGTCAAGGGCCGCAACTTAGCTGAAGGTATTCCGCGCAGTTTTACGGTAACCAGCAACGAAATCCTCGAGGCCCTTACCGATCCCCTCAACCAAATCGTAACGGCCGTCAAAGCTGCTTTAGAGCAAACACCGCCTGAGCTGGCCTCTGATATTGCTGAGCGCGGTGTCATGCTCACCGGCGGCGGCGCACTCCTGCGCGACCTCGATCGCCTTCTAATGGAAGAGACAGGCCTGCCCATTCATGTGGCCGAGGATCCATTAACGTGCGTTGCTCGTGGTTGTGGCATCGCCTTAGAACGCATGGACAAGCTAAGTGGAGTCTTCTCGCAAGAGTAAGTCGACCTTAGTCAGATAAGGTCTTGCAACACAGCGCCCCACCCCTTTTTAAACAGGGCATACCTGCCCTGGTCAAACTCATTGTGTGCCTGTCCATCAGTGCTGCCTTGATGTTGATTGATTTCCGGTTTAAGGCAATTGATCTCGTGCGTGATTCCATCAATCTGGGCTTGCGCCCATTGGAGCATGTCATGCAGTTGCCACGCAACCTGCTCACCGCAAGTGACACCTACTTCACTACACGATCAACCTTGGCTGATGAGAATGTCGAGTTAAAGCAACGTCAGATGGAGTTGACGCTGCTTGCGAATCAATCCGAATTACTGCGTGTAGAAAACCAAAACTTACGTCAACTTTTAGACCTACAAAAAGAAGTTGCTTATAAAACGATTCCGGTTGAAATCCTCTACAACCCAAGCAATCCAATTTCACAGCGGGTGGTCATTGATCGCGGATCGGAAGATGGGTTGAGGCTGGGCAATCCGATTGCTAGCGACTCGGGCATTCTAGGTCAGGTTGTACGACTGTATGCCGGCTCTGCCGAAGTTTCTTTGCTGGAAGATAGGGATTTTGCTGTGCCCGTCCAGATCGCGCGCAATGGTCTGCGTGCGGCCGTGTTTGGAACTGGGCGCGGAAATTTATTAGAGCTGCGCTACCTGCCAGTTGCAAGTGATTTAGAGGTGGGCGACGTGCTACTAACATCGGGGATAGATGGAACCTATCCACCCGGTTTTGCCGTTGCCATGATTACGCGGATCGAACGCAATATTGATAAAAATACAGCGAATGTCTTTTGTGCTCCGGTGGCAAGAATTAATGCACACCGTCAAGCACTGGCTCTTTTGTATGACCCCCAATGGGATGCCAAGCCTAGCGCAGGCGACTCAGAAAATGCGCCGGGTCGACGCAAAACGCGCACGCGGGGTATGCCATGATTGATTTTCAAAGCGGCTACATCCTGCGCCCAGTCAATCCGCTCTTTATCTTCTTCAGCCTGTTTTGCGCCCTGCTTCTCAATTTATTGCCCCTCGGTAATCACGCATGGGTTCCAGATTGGCTGATTATTTGCATTGTGTTTTGGAATATCCATCAGCACCGCTACGTTGGCGTGGTGTGGGCATCGCTACTCGGGCTGGTAATGGACGTTCATAACTCTGACTTACTAGGATTACATGCCTTCAGCTATGCCTTGGTCGCCTATCTTGCTGTTGCATGGCATCGCCGCATTAGTTCACTTCAAATTTATACCCAAGCCTTGCATGTGTTACCTATTTTTATGTTGGTTTCTGTTTTTCCAGTATTAGTTCATTGGTTGTTAACAGGATCAATGTATTGGTGGGGTTTAGGGAGTGTTCTGCAGGGCATCATTGAGGCCGCATTGTGGCCAGCAGCAACGAAACTATTACTTGCTCCACAAAGGCGTCCGATTGACGTTGATCACAATCGTCCGCTCTAGTATCTAGGTTAACTGAAATGGCATCATTCAAAAAATCAGACCTATCCTCCTTTCAGGCTCGCACGCGAATTGCCGTCATTTTTGTCACCGTTTGTTTTGTCATCTTATTAAGTCGGCTGGTTTGGCTCCAACTCATCAGTCATAGCAAATACTCCACCTTAGCCGAGAATAATCGCATTGCGATTGTGCCTGCGCCAGCGATGCGAGGCCTGTTGATTGACCGGAACGGCATTGTGATTGGGCGAAATTATTCTGCCTTGACCTTAGATGTCAACGTCAGTGAAATTTCAAGCAGTGTAGATGTGTTGATTGATGACCTTTCGGAAATCATTTCCATCAGCCCACGTGATCGCCGTAACTTTAAGCGCTCCCTAGAAGATGCTCGCAATATGGGCACCTTCCCATTGCGATCGATGCTGACTGAAGTTGAGACGGCACGTTTCATGGCAAACCGTTATCGCTTTCCTGGGGTTGAGATTCGTTCGCGTAATTTTCGGGAGTACCCTTACAACGAGCTTGGCTCGCACATGATTGGATATATCGGGCGCGTATCCCAAAAAGACAAAGAGCGGATGCAATCCGAAATTAGCAATGCGACCGAAGCCGATGACACGAGTGGATTAAAAAATGCATTTTTACCTGGAATTCAATACGTTGGAAAGATTGGCATTGAACAAAGCTATGAGCATGTGCTGCGCGGTGTTCCCGGCTATGATCAAGTAGAAATCACTGCTGGCGGCAGGCCGATCCGAACGCTCTCCAGCTTCCCTTCAACGCCCGGGAAAAATATCATCCTTTCCGTTGATATTAAGTTGCAATATTTGGTGGAACAACTGTATGGGAATTTTCGTGGCGCTTTTGTTGCAATCGAACCCTCTACTGGCGATGTGCTGGCATTTGTCTCCAAGCCTAATTTCAACCCAAATGACTTTGTAGAGGGGATTGATGCCGTAACTTGGAAAGAGCTGAATGAATCCAAAAGCAGGCCGCTTTACAACCGACCGCTGAAAGGCCTCTATCCGCCTGCCTCCACTTACAAACCCTTTATGGCATTAGCTGCTCTTGAGCTAGGCATTCGAACGCCATCTCAGGCGATTGCAGACCCCGGATTCTTTACCTTAGGCACGCATACCTTCCGCGATGACAAGAAGGGCGGGCATGGCATGGTAGACATGGAGAAGTCCATTGTGGAGTCGTGCGATACCTATTACTACCTACTGGCGAGGGAAATGGGCGTCAACATGATGCATGATTTTATGAGTCCACTGGGCTTTGGTCAGAAAACGGGCATAGACCTTGAAGGCGAAGCCGCCGGTATTTTGCCTTCTACCGAGTGGAAGAAAAAATACTTTAAGAAACCAGAACAACAAAAGTGGTTTGAGGGTGAAACGATTTCACTGGGTATTGGGCAAGGCTACAACTCCTTTACCATTTTGCAATTGGCGCATGCCTTAGCAAACGTGGTCAACGAAGGTGTAGTGATGAAACCGCATTTAGTGAAAGCAGTTGAAGATCCGTTTACACGCCAACAAAAACTAACAAACCCGAAAGAAAGTTACCGCCTTAACTTTAAGCCGGAAAACATTGAAATCATCAAGAAATCGATGGTTGCCGTAAATCAAGTTGGTACCTCTGCAAAGTCGTTTAAAGATGCGCCCTATACCAATGCAGGAAAAACAGGCACATCGCAAGTTTTTAGCTTGAATGCAAAGGAATATAACCACACAACTACACCAGAATTTTTGCGTGACCACGCACTTTTTGTTGCCTTTGCGCCCGCAGAAAAACCCACGATCGTGATTGCTTTGATTGTGGAAAATGCCGGCTTTGGTGCGCAGCATGCCGCACCGATTGCGCGTAGAGCACTTGACTATTACATCAATGGCAAATGGCCTAAGGAGATTCCGGAATGGAAAAGGGCGCCATAAAGAAACGTATCTATCAATTTTTTTCTGGGCTTGATCCACAGCTCGGACTTATTTTTTTAGGTATCGCTATTTTGAGTTCGATTACTTTTCTATCGGCCAGTCAAAATACGCCTGTACAACTCAGCGATCAATTGCGAAATCTGATTCTCGCTTTTTTGGTAATGTGGGTTGTTTCCTATATTCCGCCTAAGTGGCTTGAAACCGCAGCCGTTTGGGTTTATATCATTGGGGTTGTGTTGCTGATTGCGGTTGCTATTTTTGGTCTAGTCAAAAAAGGAGCGCGGCGCTGGGTCAATGTCGGCATTGTTATTCAGCCTTCTGAGCTGATGAAGATTGCAATGCCGCTGATGTTAGCCTGGTACTTTCAGCGACGCGAAGGTATTCAGAATGGCTGGGACTATTTAGTTGCCGCAGTCATTCTTGCGGTACCGGTGATGCTGATTGCCCGCCAACCTGATTTGGGTACGGCTTTACTCGTATTTGCTGCTGGTCTCTACGTTATTATTTTTGCCGGCCTACCGTGGCGCTGGATCTTGCCTATAGTTGGTTTACTTGGGGTTGGAATATTGCTGCTGATTATTTTCCGTGGCAGCATTTGTGCCAGCGATATAACTTGGCCGCTATTACACGGCTATCAAAAAAATCGGGTGTGCACTCTACTGGATCCCTCTTCAGATCCGTTAGGCAAAGGATTTCATACGATTCAATCCGCGATTGCAATTGGATCTGGCGGTTTTTTTGGAAAAGGATGGGGTCAAGGTACGCAATCCCACTTGGAATTTATTCCTGAGAAACATACGGATTTTGTTTTTGCCGTTTATTCTGAAGAATTTGGATTTCTTGGCAACCTTTTATTGCTCGGCTTGTTCTTTGCTTTAATTAGGCGCGGACTTGCGATCGCGGCTGGTGCGCCCACCATGTTTACCCGATTATTGGGCGGCGCAATCACCATGATTTTTTTCACCTATGCCTTCGTCAATATTGGCATGGTGAGCGGTATCTTGCCAGTCGTAGGCGTGCCATTGCCGCTCATGACCTATGGTGGTACTGCGCTCGTTACCTTAGGATTTGGTGCCGGTATTTTGATGAGCATTCATCGTCATCGACGATTAGTTCAAAGCTAAATCGTGTCAATAAAAAAGCCCGGAATAACCGGGCTTTTGTTTCAGCTTGCGCGAATTACTTCTTGCGCTTGTTGACTGAGTCTTTGAATGCTTTACCAGCAGAAAACTTCACAGTCTTCGCTGCGGCAATCTTGAGTGGCTCGCCAGTCTTAGGATTGCGGCCCATACGTGCAGCACGCTTGCCGGAGCTAAATGTACCAAAACCGATCAACTGAACCGAGTCACCCTTGGTAACGGCTTTAATGATGTGCTCAATAGCTGAATTCAGTGCGAATTCTGCTTTGGCTTTTGAAATCTCAGCATCGTCAGCAATCGCTGCGATAAGTTCTGCTTTGTTCAAGTGAAGCTCCTTGTTGGTATGTATGTTGGCGCACAACGCGCTGACATGATTTTAAACACAAAAAATAATAAAAATAAAGTTGTTTGAACTATTTCTACTGCGCACTCGAATTAGGATTGATCTAAAACAAGTAAATCAATCACAAAGTACTCTGTTTCCCCGAAACAGCTGGTTGGCAGGCCGATGTGCTGTTCATATTTTAGCGCTACTTTTTTTCCTAAGTTGGCGTTTATTTTTTGCGCCACAGCATCATCGCGCACCGAAAAGAAGAATTTTTCGGACATAGTTCCAGGCATGGACACCATTGCCAGCTCTCCTTCCCAGGTCTTGCATAAGTAGCCCCTGCTTGAGAATTTCTGCACATAACCGGCGCGCTCTCCATCGGCATAACTCCAGCTGAGCATCACCCAGGTATAGGCTGAAACAAGCGTAAGTCCAAGTAAAATAAGGCCTATTAGGCTTTTAACAAATCCGTTCATTGCTTTTTCTCGATCGCATTTTGCGTTAAATCCGCGCCCCATGGCAGCGCTAGAGGTGTGTCAATGCATTGCTGCATTGCTCAAATTAATTGCCATGCTGTAACCATCTCGATCTATCATAACGCTGAAGCCATACAAACACGCTATGTTTGGCTGGCTAAATTGTTGTGCATGCATAACCCATTCTGTGTGAGACCACTTTATGTTCCGCTTTCTATTCGCTTCCATTAGTCTAATTTTTTATACGCAAGGCGCTGCTGCTACTGGGGAAAATACTTATAAGCAAGTATGTGCTGTATGCCATCAAAGTGGGGTCGCTGGTGCACCAAAGGTGGGCGATAAAGCCAAATGGGCTCCCTTAATCAAAGAAGGTCAGGCCCAATTAACTGCCCATGGTTATGTTGGCGTTCGGGGCATGCCCGCTAAAGGCGGCAAGGCCGACCTCAGCGTCGCTGATTTTGCTGCCTCGCTTGTTTTTATGGTGAACCAATCTGGTGGCAGCTGGCAGAATCCGGATGCCAAAACACTCGAGCGCATCAACGCAGAAATTACCAAGCGAGAAAGCGCCAAGAAAAAATAAGGGTGGTCTGCGTTTGATAGCGGCACTTCCTTATTTAAACTCGGCCTCCATGAGTCGGCGAATGCGAATGGCAGAGTGAGTGGCATCGTAATCCACGTCATTCCACGTCACAATCTGTCCAGCCCGGATGCTATTTCGTAAAGTCAGGCGATGCGCCAAGCCAATCGGCAGCGCACTGATGCGCAGTGATTTAGCAGCCGGCATTAATTTTCCATAGACGGTAAAACCGCCTTCGCCATCCAGCACTTCACCTGCTTTTAAATCGCGCTTAGCGCAAGCAAGCACGTCGCCAACAAAGGCGCCCGTCGCGCCGGTTGCTTCCTTACGTAAGGCTACACTTGCCACCGAGATTCCCAACTCAAGGCCAATTAAGTGATAAGGCTTGTACATAGCGGCATACCATCCAGAAGCATCCGTCTTTAAGCCGTACTGGAGAAAGCAATCCCGGACATAGCTACTTGGCGCATGAAAAACCGCATACACTCCCCAGCGTAAGTCACGAAACACTGGACGGCCATCTCGCTCGACTGACGACACGACCTCAACCATGCCCTTGCGTGGCAATAGTCCGCCGTCTTGTACAGGCCTTAGTAGCGCCGGCAAATCATCAACGCCACATGCCGGAAAACCTAAGCCATCGTCAGGCACTTGTAAATCACAGGCATTCGCAACGGCAGCCATTTCTAGCGCTGACTTTGTGCCATCTAAAAATGAATTGAACATTTGCGCATTAAAGTCGCCGCCTGCAACTTGCTCCTCGCTAAACCCATAATGCCCCCATACGGTTTTGGGGGTCGATGCATGGTATGACGGTAGGTATTTTGTGCCCTTACCCGCACACACTACTTCTAGACCAATGGTGCGAGCCCAATCGACCATCTCTGCAATTAAAGCGGGTTGATCTCCTGAAGCCATCGAATAGATAACGCCGGCCTCGGCCGCTCGCTTTGCTAAATAGGGGCCTGCCAATACATCGGCTTCGACATTCACCATGATGATGTGCTTGCCATGCTCAATGCAGCACAGAGCATGCTCGATTCCAGCAACGGGGACGCCCGTTGCCTCAATCACCAGCTCAATGGCATTGTCATCAATCAATGTGCTTGCATCGCTGGTAATGAAGGTAGTGCCTTTGTGCACCGCCTCAGCAACCGAAGCTGCCTTAAACTGATCATCCTGCCACCCTACGCGCCGTAAAGCAGCCTGCGCACGATCCGGCGATAAATCAGCAATGCCCACCAAATGAATGCCTGGCGTGCGGGGTATTTGCGATAAATACATCGATCCAAATTTGCCCGCGCCAATCAATGCAATTCGGATTGGCTTTGAATCCAGGGCCCTTTGTTGTAATTTTTTATACAAAGACATAAAAACTCCGATTGAGATCGCTATTTATGCTGCACGAAAGCGGTTCGCTCACTTAAAATGGGGAATGGTTTATTTTGCCTCGTTTTAAACGGCGCTTCATTTTTATTGAAAGTTAACGCTGCTGTTATGGAAATTCGCCACGCTATTCTGTTGATCTTTGTGAGTTCTGCACTCTTTGTCTATTTTAGGGGCCGGGTTCGCTTTGGCATCATGCGATCACTCACAGACTATGTTGTTCTATTGGCGCCAATCAATTCGCTGCTCTATCTTTTTTCTAAAGTGAAGGCGGGTGCGTATATTCCCGTAACGGAGTTCCCGGAATTAAAAAAATTGCAAGACCACTGGGAAGTGATTCGTGCTGAGGCCCTAGCGTTAAATGAGGGCGGTTCAATCGCTGCCGCCACCGGTTACAACGATATTGGTTTTAACTCCTTTTTTCGAACCGGCTGGAAACGTTTTCACCTGTACTGGTACGGCAAGGATTTAGCTTCCGCAGAAGCGGCCTGCCCAAAAACCGTAGCCTTACTCAGGTCCATTCCGTCGGTTAAAGCGGCGATGTTTGCATCACTGCCGCCAGAAGCAACCCTGGTAAAGCATCGCGACCCCTACGCCGGCTCACTACGTTACCACTTGGGATTAGTAACTCCGAATAGTCCGGACTGTTTTATTGATGTTGATGGCGAACGCTACTATTGGAAAGATGGTGAGGCCGTGATGTTTGACGAGACCTATATCCATTACGCTGCCAATAAAACTGATCACCAGCGCATCGTTCTATTCTGCGATATCGAACGTCCGGTCTACACCAAGGTGGTACAACTATTTAATCGTTGGTTTGGAAAGCACGTGATGAGCGCTGCTGCATCAAAAAACGTCGAGTCAGAGCAAGTTGGTTTTGTTAATGTTCTGTTTGCCTACGTTTACCATTTACGCAGCAAGGCAAAGCAACTGAAAGCAAAGCAGCGTAGTGTTTACTATATCGGCAAATGGGCCTTGATTTTGGGTATTCTTTGGCTGCTATTTTGGTAGGCGTTTACGGCTTTAGACTTTGTATAACCTGTTCGATAGAAATGGGGGCCCATAGCTCGATGCGCTTTACTTTACTGGCCTGACCAGAGATAAGGTGAATCTGCCGCTGCGGAATGCGCAGCTGCTTTGATAGCCACTGTAGCAGGGCTTCATTTGCTCGGTTATCCATGGCGGGCTGCTGCAAGGATATTTTTAAATGGCCATCATGTGTGCCCACAATTTTGCTGACCTTGGCCCCAGGCTGGCAATAGATGCTCAACTCTATCCCAACATCCGTTTGTTTTAACCACTGTGGCGTCATCAATGTACTTTAAAATCAAACCATGACTATACCCAATTCTGCCAATATGTTGGAACACCTTTTTGCAAAGAACCGGGAATGGGCCAGCTCCATGGTTGCAGCAGATCCAGATTTTTTTACACGCCTCGTATCACAACAGGCTCCTGAGTTTTTATGGATTGGTTGTGCTGATAGTCGCGTACCAGCGAATGCTATCGTTGGCCTTTTGCCCGGCGAACTCTTTGTTCATCGCAATATCGCCAATGTAGTGGTCCATACCGACCTTAATTGCCTTTCTGTATTGCAATTTGCGATTGATCTGTTAAAGGTAAAGCATGTGATTGTCTGTGGTCACTATGGCTGCTCTGGTGTCCATGCAGCGCTCGGTGATAGGCGCGTTGGCCTTGCTGATAATTGGCTCAGGCATGTAAAAGATGTGCATCAAAAACATGAGCGTTATCTCGGCAGGGTATTACCGAAGCACGTACGTCAAGATCGTCTATGCGAACTCAATGTGATTGAACAAGTCACTAACGTATGCGAAACAACCATCGTCCAAGATGCATGGTCACGAGGGCAAGACCTCACCATACATGGCTGGGTATACCGCCTCGAAGATGGCGGACTCCATGATCTTGGCATGACGGTTGGGGCGGCCGACGATGTTAAATCGCTCACTAGCCAAAGCCTACTTCGGTACAACAAAGCCAATCTTGATTAAAGCGGCGTTTAATTATGTGGGTGTAGCTTTTTTGCTACTCCTATCGATCTTGCCTTACCGCATCGTAGTGCTGTTTGGATATGGGCTCGGCGCAGTGGCGGCGCGGATACCCGGGAAACGCAACCGGGTTGTTAAAACTAACTTACGACTGTGCTTTCCACAACTCAGTCATTCCGAAATCAATGCAATCGCGAACGAGCACTGGCAACTATTGGGTCGCAGCATTGCAGAACGGGGAATTATTTGGCTGGGCAGTGCGCAAGCCGTATCCAACATGATTGAGGTTCGCTCTGCGGTCGACTTAGGTGACAAAAAGCCCCGTATCTTAGTCAATATGCACTTTACGGGCATCGAAGGCAGTATTGTCATTAGCGCCCTAGCAGAGAAGCGAGGCTGGCCTCGTACATCTGGACTCTTTCAGCGCATGAAGAATTCTTTTTTCAATGAGCGGATCATTCGCTGGCGAAATCGCTTTGGCGGAAATGCCATTGATCGCCAAGGGAACTTACTAGCGCTGATTCGTGAAATTCGCAAAGGCAATCTAATCATCATTGCACCTGATTTAGATCTTGGCCTTAAGGATTCTGTGTTCGTACCTTTTTTTGGCGTCCAGACCAACACCATTACGGCCGTGTCTCGCCTTGCCTCAATTGCTCAAGCAGAAGTGTGCATGATGGTTACCACTTTATTGCCAGACCGTTCGCGCTACTCCTGCGTTATTGGTAAACCCATTGATGGCTTTCCAAGCGATGATCCTGTTGCCGACACAGCAAGGCTAAACGCAATCTACGAAGCCGAGATCCGCCAACATATTGCGGAGTACTACTGGGTGCATAAGCGCTTTAAGAATCGCCCCGACGGTCAGGCTAGCCACTACTGAATTCGTTTTGCTGAAATCTAGATTTAGATTGTTTGCCGGCGATTGACCAAATAAATACCCAGCACAATTGAAATAAAAGCAGCGATCAGACTGCTATTGATTGGGTCGCCTGCGAGAAAAAACCCGAAGAGCAATCCAAACATTGGCGTTAAGAAGCTGAAAGCAGATACCTTGCTGGCAAGGTAATGACGTAAAAGCCAAAACCAAAATAAATAACTGGCAGCCGCAATAATGACAGACTGGAGAAATAGAGAGGCCATTGCATTGATCGATAGCGTTTCTGGTGGCGGGATTTCATAGGCGAAACAAAGGCCTATTAAGGCGATGGACGAGAAAAACAACTGGAAGAACAAAGTGCGCTCTGGCTGAATTTGTCCAAGCGCAGTCGTCCGCACCACAATGGTTGTGAATGCCCATGCCGTAGCAGCGCCAATGACTGCAATGTCACCCAATAAAAAGTGCGTAGCGCCACTTGAAAATCCATCGTGAAAAGCGAATGCCAAGCCGCCAAAAGCAATAAGCAAACCAATCGACTGCATCCAATTTAGGCGCTCTGCCGGTATAAAGATCGGCAACACTAGCGCCACAATAAATGGGGCTAAATACAAAAAGGTAATGGCACGCGATGTATTGGTGTGCTCGAGCGCCGAATACAGCAAGACAAACTCAGCAAAAAATAGAAGGCCAGCAATCACACCTGGCATGAGTGTGCGGTCTGACTGAAACGGCCTAATCCCTTTAAACATCATCCAGACCCATACGCATGCACTGGCAATAACCGAACGAACGGTTAATTGCATCAGCAGAGGCACTTCGTCCGCTATTGCCTGGATGGCGATCTGCTGATAGCCCCAAATCAAACAACACCCCGTTATCAGGATGATTGCTTGTAAATCCAAGCTCGACTTACGATCGTCCGGCAGTTTTACCGGGTCTATCTCCAATTTGGGCTCTTTTTGGGGTGCATTCATTCTGAATTCAGTTTAGCAAGGTGCTGTGTAATTCATAATAGCGTGATGGAACAATTTCGCGTCTCTAAACTGCTTTCCGAACTCGGTCTGTGCTCACGGCGCGAGGCCGACTCCTATATCGAGCAAGGCCTCGTTACGGTGGATGGCAAGGTGGTGTCTGAGCTCGGTTCTCGCGCATACCGCAGTCAAAAAATTGAATTGCGCTTAGACGCCCAGAAACAGCAAGCCGCTCGCGTCACCGTCATCCTCAATAAGCCCATTGGCTATATCTCCCATCGAGATGATGATCAAGAGTACCAGCCAGCAGCCTCACTCATTACTCCTGAAAACTTTTTTTCGGGCGACTCTAAACACACCGGCCGCTTTAATACCAAGGGCTTAGCTCCAGCAGGTCGGCTGGACATTGATTCAAGCGGCATGCTGGTCTTAACGCAAGATGGGCGCATCGCCAAACTGTTGATTGGTGAAAATAGCCCAATTGAAAAAGAATATTTAGTGCGGGTGGAAGGCAAGCTCTCGTTTGACGACCTGGACTTACTTCGTCACGGGCTGATCCTTGATGATCAAGAGCTCAAACCTGCCAAGGTCAGTTGGCAAAACGAAGATCAATTACGCTTTGTATTGCGTGAAGGCCGTAAACGCCAAATCCGCAGAATGTGTGAGCTCGTTGGCCTTCGGGTCTTGGGTTTAAAACGGGTGCGCATGGGCCGGATTTCCTTAGGCCCGCTGCCCGTTGGTCAATGGCGGTTTTTGCGCCCAGAAGAGCGCTTCTAACCGAACCTGTAAATCCTGCCGCTTATAATTGCGTCAGAACGTAGACCATAAGTAGAACAGCCATCGATCCACAGCAGTCCCAATCCCCGGGCCAAGAAGTCCTTCGTCGCCGCAGCTTTGCCATCATCTCCCATCCAGATGCTGGCAAAACGACGCTGACTGAAAAGCTATTGTTGTACGCTGGGGCAATCCAAATTGCGGGTAGCGTCAAGGCCCGCAAGGCGAGTCGCCACGCGACATCGGACTGGATGGAAATCGAAAAACAGCGCGGCATCTCGGTTGCCAGCTCGGTAATGCAAATGGAATACCGCGATTGCATCATTAACTTGTTAGATACGCCAGGCCATCAAGACTTTTCTGAAGATACCTACCGAGTCTTAACGGCCGTGGACTCAGCACTGATGGTGATTGATGCTGCCAACGGCGTGGAATCACAGACCTTACGGCTCCTCGAAGTCTGCCGCGCCCGCAATACGCCACTCATTACCTTCATTAACAAGATGGATCGCGAAGTGAAGCGACCTCTTGAGCTAATGGATGAGATTGAAAATGCCCTTGGCATGGAAGTGGTGCCGTTTACTTGGCCCGTGGGCATGGGCAAATCATTTGCTGGCGTGATTGATATTGCGAAGTCAAAAATGCGACTCTTTAAAGCTGGAGAGGATCGCGTCTCCGATAGCTCTGACACTCTAATTGATATCCATGATCCAGCCCTGCAAGAACGGCTCGGCTCTGATCTGAAAGAAGCGCTGGCCGAAGTTGATTTGATTCGCAATGCCATGCCTGAATTTAATCTAGAGGCATTTTTAGCTGGCAAGCAATCTCCGGTGTTCTTTGGCTCGGCCATTAATAACTTTGGTGTTCGTGAAATTCTGAACACCTTGGTTGAGCTTGCACCGCCGCCAGGCTCTCGAAAGGCCATTCAGCGTGAAGTACTGCCGTCTGAGGGTAAGTTTTCTGCAGTGGTTTTTAAGATTCAAGCCAATATGGATCCTGCGCACCGCGATCGCGTTGCTTTTTTGCGGATCTGTTCCGGGCACTTTCAGCGCGGTATGCGATTAAAGATTTGCCGCAACGGCAAAGAAGTGCGCACCAATAATGCCCTGTCCTTTTTATCGCAGCGGCGCGACATTCTCGATGAGGCCTTCCCTGGCGACATCATTGGCTTGCCGAATCATGGCTTGCTTCGCTTAGGCGATACGCTGACCGAAGGCGAGCAACTGCAATTTACCGGCCTGCCTTTTTTTGCACCTGAAATTTTTAAATTAGTTGAGTCGGCTGATCCGCTCCGGTCCAAGCAATTGCGTACGGGCCTCATGCAGCTGGGCGAAGAGGGGGCCATTCAAGTGTTTAGACCAATGGCTGGCGGCATCATGCTGCTGGGCGCATTTGGTCAGCTCCAGTTTGAAGTAGTTGCACATCGCCTCAAGAGTGAGTACGGCGCTGAAGTGCGGCTATTGCCAGCGCGTTACAGCTTAGCCCGCTGGGTTAGCTCAACGGATTCGGTTGCTCTTAAAAAATTTACGCAAGAAAACATTCACCGCATGGCAGAAGACGTTGTTGGTGCCGCAGTGTTTTTAGCAACACATAAATCAGAACTGGATGTCGCACAGCAGCGCTGGGAAAGCATTGAGTTTCATGCCTTGCGTGAGCATGCTGGTCTGATCTATCAATCCGAGCTCGCCGGTTAGTTACGGCCTGCAGTCAAAGACAGTTACTACGCCACCGTCCGTCTCTCGGTATATAGCTTTTTTGCCGTACTGCATGCAGTAAGCCTGTGCTTTACTTTGCAAGTCCGCACGCGACTCATTGGTGGAATTTAAAAACGTAACCTTGTTTGCGTCCGACGCATCGGTATAGATGGTTGCGCATGCCGATAATTGAAAACCAATCAGCAGCGCTGTTCCAAGCTTAAGAAGAGGCCGCACCGTGCTCATGCCAATTGCTGAGATTCGCATCAGGTGCGGCACGCGCACTTTATGCCAGCGCTTCTTTTTCTGCAGAAATTTCTTTGCGGCGCTCTTTACATGCAGTCGCAATATCTTGCAGCGCTTTGCGCGCTCGAGCAGCAGATGCCTTAACTCCCTTTACTTTGAACTTTTCATTTTCAGCCAGATAGGTTTCATACGCAGCGATAATGGTTTCGTGAGATGACATGATCTTCCTTTGCTTTACGTTGTTCTAGACTAAATTCGGGTGATGGACTGCTATTACTTCGTTAATACTACAAATATTTATAGCAGATTTCACAAAATATACTTTTTTTCAGCAAAAAATTGCTGTTATTCTGATTTGAATCACTATTTTGTGCCCTAATTGGGGGGTTAATTGGGCGAAATGACTTCCCCCCTTGCGCCATTGAATCTTTATAAGGATTACCTATGGCCGCAGGTCAAAATCAGCGCAATCGCAAGAACGATCCGATGCTCACCAAAACAGGCAAAGCACGCCTGGGGCCACTCAATGTGGCTCAACTGACTAAATTAATGGAATCTGCAACCCAGCCAAAAATCAAAGATAAAGTCCGGCGCGAGCTGAGCAAGCGTGCGCCGCTTGCTGTGCCAGCGTAATCCAGGTCATTAAGACTCAGCTAACAAAGTAGTCTCGTTTTCTGGAAATAAAAAAGCCGCCTTGGTATTTGGCGGCTTTTTCACATCAAAACGAAATCCGTCTAGCGTAGCAACTCTTGCGCAGCCAAAACGCCACTGCCTTTCAGCGGAATGCCAAACGCAGTCATGCCCATTTCGCAGCCACTTAATGCCGCCAAGAGACTGAGTTCATTGCAATCACCCAAGTGGCCAATCCGGAATGCGCGGCCCTTGAGCTTGCCAAGGCCAGTGCCTAAAGATAAGTTATAGCGCTCCTGAATGAGCTTACGCAATGCATCCGCATCAAATCCCTCAGGCAGCATTACACCGGTCAAGACGGGCGAATATACCTCGGGCTCTTGGCACAGAATTTCGAGGCCCCACGCAGTCACTGCGGCTCGGCAGGCTTTAGCTAAACGCTGGTGACGCGCAAATACCGCATCCATGCCCTCTGACTCAATCATCGCAATGGCTTCATGCAAACCATAGAGCAGGTTAGTCGACGGCGTGGTTGGCCAGTACCCGGTTTTATTGGAAACCAGAATCTCATCCCAGGCCCAAAAGGCTTTTGGTAGTGTTGCTTTTTTATTGGCTTCGAGCGCCTTGGGAGATAAGGCATTAAAGCCTAGGCCAGGCGGCAGCATTAAGCCTTTTTGCGATCCGCTTACTGTCACGTCGACCCCCCAGGCATCGTGGCAGTAGTCTGCCGATGCCAAACCGGAAATGGTATCGACCATCAGCAACGCAGGATGCTTGGCATCGTCCATTGCTTTGCGCACAGCAGCAATATTAGATGTCACACCAGTGGATGTTTCGTTGTGCACCACACAGACCGCTTTGATTTTGTGCTCGGTATCTTTTTTGAGGCGCTCTTCAATGAGCTTCGCATCAACGCCCCTGCGCCAACCTTCCAGCCCGGGCTTACCCAAAAACTCAGCATAGATGCCGAGCTTATCGGCCATGTTTTTCCACAGGGTTGCAAACTGACCGGTTTCATACATCAAAACATGATCGCCAGCCGAGAGGGTGTTTACTAAAGCGGCCTCCCATGCTCCCGTTCCCGATGAGGAATAAATAATCACAGAGTGCTTGGTTTTAAAAATGCGCTTAATATCCTCGAGCAGCTTTAGTCCAAGCTGGCCAAACTCGGGGCCGCGGTGATCAATGGTTTGATAGCTAATGGCGCGCAGAACGCGAGAAGGGACCGGGCTTGGTCCAGGAATATGTAAAAAATGGCGTCCTGAGGCGTGTGCATCTAATTTCAACATAGCGTGTCTCTCACTTTTTATAGGTTTAGCCCATGATTATCCAATAAAAATGGCAAATCTACCCCCGGATTAATGGCCCTAAAAATAGGCCCTTACAGCGGTGGCGTTGGCTTGGGCGCCTTCACCAGCATGCGCTTGCCCACCATGACGGTGGAAACCACCAGGGCAGCAAACACCAAATTAAGCAGGGTCAATGGCTCGCCCAATAGAACGCTGGATGCCAGCAGGGTGCAAAAGGGCTGAAGTAGCTGAACTTGGCTAACACGGGCAATACCGCCAATGCGCAGGCCCTCATACCAAAAAAAGAAGCCCACAAACATCGAAAAAATACCCAGATAGGCAAAGCTAAGCCAAATATCAAGGTCTGCATAGATGTAGTTTGTCTGGTAGCTCAGAGCGCTGAAAAGCAAGCTAATTGGCAGTGAAAAAACCAGCGCCCATGAGATCACGATTTTCGGTTTCATCGTGTTGGACAGCTTCGCGCCCTCGACATAACCGACAGCAGCGCAAACACAGGCTGCGATCAACAATCCATCGAAAAAAGAAAATTGTCCGGCGCCCTGCATCAGAGCGTAGAGCAAGACTAATCCCGTGCCAACGAGTGAGCTCAGCCAAAACCCGGTGGACGGCCGCTCTTTAAAGCGCACAGCGCCCAGCACGGTAGTAACCAAAGGCAAGATGCCTAAGATCACTGCGCCATTGGATGAAGGGCCGTGCGTCATGGCAATCGTAATAAACAAAGGAAACCCAAAAACTGCCCCCAGAGCGATCATGGCAAATCCTGGCAAGGTAGCGCGTCCAGGCAAGGGAGCTCGAATGACAACAAGGTATGCCAAGGCAACCAATCCCGCCAAGGCCGCCCGACCAAACACAATGAAATAGGGGTCAAGGACTTGAACTGCTATTTTGCTCACTGGCAAGGTCATGCTAAAGATGGCTATGCCACCAAACCCGATCAACATGCCTTTGGTATCACTCTTCACTGGATTCCCTTGTATGTATTCAGTACTATACCTATTCAACTTCCATGCAGAGCAATACCAGAACCGGAGCAATTCAATGGCAGTGCATGTACTTGGCTTAATCGAACTAAAGGACGCGTCGGCGTTTGAAGAATACCGTAAGCAGGTTGGCGCTACGGTCGAACACTATGGAGGGCGAATTACACAACGCGGGGTACGTGGCGAGGTTTTTTGGAATGAGCTTGAATGTAAGCCTTTCTCTGCTTACGTACAGCTCGAGTTTCCCACCGCAATCGATGCCCAGCGCTGGGCCGCTAGTCCAGAATACCTAGCCTTGGTGCCGATTCGCAATCAAGCCATGCAGTTAAGCTTGTTTAGCATGCTGCCTAGCGCCTGATCCCCAAGGGTAACTACGCTTTGTTCGTAGCGATATTCGCAGCTAGACTAGAGCCCATACAATACTGTCATTCAGACTCGAATTAACAAGGATTATTCATGCCCGTTATTACCAATATTGAAGACTTGCGCGTACTGCACCAAAAACGCACGCCCAAGATGTTTTATGACTATGCGGATTCGGGCTCGTGGACAGAATCCACCTACCGCGCCAATGAATCGGATTTTCAGAAAATAAAATTGCGCCAGCGCGTTGCCGTGAACATGGTAAACCGCACCACCAAAACAACCATGATCGGCGAAGAAGTGACCATGCCGGTCGCTTTGGCTCCAACTGGATTAACCGGCATGCAATGCGCCGATGGCGAAATTTTGGCAGCCAAAGCAGCAGAGAAGTTCGGCGTGCCATTCTGCTTATCGACCATGAGTATTTGCTCGATTGAAGATGTTGCCGAGCACACCACAAAACCATTTTGGTTTCAGCTCTATGTCATGAAAGACAGGGCCTTCATCGAGCGCTTAATTGAGCGTGCGCGCGTCGCCAAATGTTCTGCGCTTGTTCTTACTTTGGATTTGCAAATTCTGGGGCAGCGCCATAAAGATCTAAAAAATGGTTTGAGCGCTCCTCCTAAACTCACCATTCCCAACATTCTTAATATGATGACCAAGCCGCGCTGGTGTCTTGGGATGGCCATGACGCAACGTAGAACCTTTCGCAATATTGTGGGTCATGCTACTGGCGTAGGCAATATGTCATCCCTGTCTTCGTGGACTGCTGAGCAGTTTGATCCGGGCCTCAATTGGGGTGATGTCGAATGGATTAAAAAACGCTGGGGTGGAAAGCTCATCATTAAGGGAATATTGGATGAGGGCGATGCGCGCCTCGCAGCCGATTCCGGCGCAGATGCACTGATCGTCTCCAATCATGGCGGCCGTCAACTGGATGGGGCAATTTCGAGCATTCAGGCCTTGCCCGGCATCGTTAATGCCGTTGGTAAAGACATTGAGGTCTGGATGGATGGCGGCATCCGCTCTGGCCAAGATGTTTTAAAGGCCTGGGCTTTGGGTGCGCGCGGCACCTTGATTGGTCGCCCATTCTTGTACGGCCTGGGCGCCATGGGTGAGGCTGGCGTAACCAAATGCCTCGAGATTATTCACAAAGAGCTCGATATCACGATGGCCTTTACAGGTCACCGTGATATTCAAGATGTGACGAAAGATATTTTGTATCCCGGCACGTTCTAGCCTGCTGCTGTAGCGTCTTCCGCAAATACTTCGCGCGCAATCCGAAACGCATCCACTACCGCGGGCGCGCCACAGTAGGCGCCACAGTGCAAAAAGACTTCGCGCAGCTCTACCTTGGTTACGCCATTGTTGATGGCGCCGCGAATGTGCAACTTCAGCTCATGCGGTCGATTCATGGCAATGATAGCGGACACCGTAATTAAGCTGCGCTGCTTGAGCGTTAAGCCCTCTCGCACCCACACCGTACCCCACGCATTTTCAGTCACAAAATCCTGCAGCGGCATTGAGAAATCATCTGCCTTCTGCATTGCTTGGTCGACATAGGCATCCCCCAATACCTTGCGGCGCACTACCATTCCTTTTTCAAATCGATCGCTCTTTGCCATCTTTATACCTTTTTTGTTTATTTATCTTGTATGTTTCTACCGCGGGCGCTTGATTCACATTGGCCGTAGAATGAATGTACATCATGTGCCACATGACACGACAAGGATCTCTTCATGAAGCGCAGAACATTAGTTTCACTCCTCGTAATGGCGCCGCTTGTAAGCGCTTTGGTAGCCTGCAGTAGCGGGCCCAAAATTATGTCTACGACCGCCATGCCAGAGTCTGGTTTTTTACCCAACTATCGCCTATTGCAGCCCGTTGCAAATACCCCCGATGGAACACGTATTTGGCGCTATCGCAAAGCGGGCGTTAATCCCAATACCTATACTGCCGTTATTTTGGACCCCATTTACTTGAATCAATCGCAATTTACGAGCGAGATTACACCTGCAGTAGTTGCGCAGGCAAAGCGCGCCCTAGAAATGTCGATGCGTGAAGCCGTTGAAGGTCGTCGTGGCATGCGCATCGTCACGCAACCTGGCCCTGGTGTAGCGCGCATATCGGTCGGTATTACGGGTGCTGAAGTTTCAGCCGACGGTCTAAAGCCGTGGAGCTTTACGCCAATCGGCCTTGCTGCCAATGCGGCAGCGTATGCCTCTGGCGTTAACTCTAAAACACCTGCATTGGTCATCGAGAGCAAAATTACCGACAGCCAATCAAATGAATTTATTGGCGGCGGCGTCATCACGCTAGAAGGGGAGACCTTCAGAACTGGCTCGGGCTCAATTGCCTCATTTGAGGACATGGCTAAGCGCGCAGTGAAGTTAGCCATGGAAGTCTCGGCCAACCCAACGCCAACCGCGATGAAATAAGCAATCGCCAAAAGAAAAGGCCATCCTGAAGGATGGCCAAAGAATGCTTATGGAGGAAAAAATAAATAAATCGACTACATTTACATATTAATTGACCAAAGCCAATCGCTTGCTGCAAATAGCACCAATTAGGTGCAGATTTCTTACTTGCGAATATGGGCATGGCGAGCGGCATCTTGCGACATGCCTTCGCCTTTTTTACCTTCCAGCATTTCTTTTTCTGTCGTAATTTCTTTGCGGCGCTCTTTGCATGACCCAGCAATTTCCTGAAGTGCTTTGCGTGCGCGTGCAGCAGATGCTTTCACGCCTTTTTCCTTAAACTTAGTATTTTCTTCTTTGTAAGCCTCAAACGCTGCAATGAGTTTTTCGTGGTGGGTCATATCGGTCCTTTTGTTAGTGAATCAACACACTATACCAAGTAGCTATGGCAAAGCATAAATATAGAGCTATCGCAACAGTTGAGCCGCAAATGAATACAGCGGGATGCCAAGAATGATGTTGAAGGGGAAGGTGATGCCCAAGGACATTCCCATATAGAGCGCTGGATTAACTTCGGGCAGAGCATGGCGTAACACCGCCGGTACTGCAATGTACGACGCGCTAGCGGCAAGCACCATTAATAGGATCGTATCCCCCAATGGCAATTTCAATAGGGTGCAGAGGACCAAAGCAATGCCTGCGTGCACCAAAGGCGCAACCAGTGCATACAGCAATACGATCAGCGGCTTGCCTTTAATGCCGCTGAAATTTTTTGCTGCCATCAGGCCCATATCCAAGAGAAAGAACGCCAACATTCCCTTAAACAAATCAATTGAAAATGGCGCCATGATGCGCTGACCATCTTCACCGCTGAGCATACCCACCGCCATGGATCCAAGCAATAAAAGTTGCGCGCCGTCGGTAAATGATTCATGCAATACCTTAGACAAACCAATCGACTGAGCCTTGCTAGTACTGCTCACACGAGCTTTATTGGCTAATACAATGGCCAAAATAATGGCGGGCGATTCCATGAGCGCCATCGCTGCAGCCATGTGTCCGCCGTATGGAATATCTTGATTGCTCAGAAATTGGGTTGCTGTAATAAAAGTAACTGCACTTACAGAGCCATACGTTGCGGCGATAGCGGCGGAGTCGTAATTGTTTAGCCGGGTTCGCAGTAACGCATACGCAATGATTGGAATAATGATGGCCAAAAAGATAGCGAGGCCCAGCGCCAAACCAATCTCTTGAGTAAAACCGGATTTCTGGAGTGCAAAGCCGCCTTTTAGCCCTAAGGCCATTAACAAATACAGCGACAGAAAGCGCGCAATCGGCTGCGGAATCTCTAAATTGGACTTAATCAGGCCAGCAAAAGCACCAAACACAAAAAAGAGGATGGCGGGATCAAGGAAGTTATTCACATACATATGATAACGGGTCGCCATAAGGCCTATCCGTCTTATAATTTCAGGGATATTGTGGGCTCATTATTCAGCCCGCACAAGCCTATAACCCCTCCGCCTTGCTGCTAAGCGCTACACCGATGCTGCGTTCCACTCGAAGCCGCCTGATTTGCCTAATTGTGTTTTGGTGCGCATTGATTTCGGGCGCGCGCGCACAAGGTGCTGATGCCCTCAATGCCTTTTTAAAAAAACGGGCAGATGCCTTCATGGTAATTACTGGCTATTCTTTAACGCCTGACGTCACCACTGGATCTTTATCGATTACCGACCGCAGCGGCAACAACCCTAACCTGCAAATGATTTCCTTGGGCGGCGGAGATCGCCTAAGTAAAGATGTGCCGCTTTATCTTGAGGGCACACTCGCAGTCAATCGATACAACCCGAGCTTTGTGGGCAACGTCGGCAATACCAGTATTGATATTCCAGTGCATTGGAATAGCATCACCGGTACTGGTGGTGTCGGCTGGGATTTTCCACTGACCAACGAACTGCGCATCAGGCCGATTGCCAACGTTATGCTGGGTCACCTCGAAAGCGATCTGTCGATTGCATCTCGGGTGATTGAAAATCAAACCGGCGTCGATGTGCAGTTCTTACAAAAAGGGCGCATGAACGCCTATGGCCTGGGCGGATCGCTGATGCTCGACTACGAAAACTACAAACCAGAACGCGAAATTGATCTTGAATTGCGCTATACCAATATTGAAATGAATACCTTTGATACCTCCAAGGCAGTTCAGGGTTCAGCCAACTCCCAAAGCCTGAGTCTGTGGGCTCGCAATCGAGTGCCTACGCCACTCAGCTTTTTTTCGATGCCGATTCGTGCCGTCATGGAAGCAGCACACACAGAGTTTTTAGGCGATCTGCGCGGTGCACTCGGTTTTAATTCCTTGTCATCGCTAGGTGGTGGTATTGAGTTTGATCGCAGTCAATCAGAGCCGCTCTTTAGTCGCATGCGAATTGTGTTTCGCTATCAATTTGGACAAAACGTACGCGGCACCTCGATTGGCTTAGCCGCCAGCTTTTAGGTTAGTCAAGCCTGCCAAGCTGGCCGCCATTGAAATCATCAATCGCCTGCGTAATTTCTGCTTTGGTATTCATCACAAAGGGGCCATAGCCCACCATGGGCTCCGGAATTGGCTCTCCACTCAAAAAGAGGGCATGGCTATCTTGGCTAGTGCTGACCTCAATACCATTACCCGCCCGACTAAAGACAATCAGACTAGCGTCTCCTGCAAGCCCTTTATCGGTCTCAACTTCGCCCTGCAATACGGCCAGTGCAGCATTCCAATGATTGGGTGCGGGTAGCGAAATCACTGCCCCTTTTTTAATCTGCAGATCCCAAACCTGCATGGCTGTGCGGGTGTTTGCTGGCCCGGAAAGTCCAGCATAATCACCTGCAATGAGGCGGGCCGTACCCTGATCATTTTCTAACTGAATGGTTGGTATCTGCTCAGCCTCAATTGCCTGGTAGCCGGGTGGGGTCATCTTTTGTGCTGCTGGTAAATTAACCCAGAGCTGCGCCATGCTTAGCATTCCGCCCTGCTGCGTGAATTTCGCTGAGTGCATTTCTTCGTGCAAAATTCCAGCGCCTGCTGTCATCCACTGCACATCGCCCGGACCAATTGCGCCACTATTGCCTGCCGAGTCTTTATGTGCAAGCTCTCCCTCGTAAACAATCGTAACCGTTTCAAAGCCGCGGTGCGGATGCGGACCAACGCCTTTTGCTGTTGTGGCCGGGGGAAAGCGTGTTGGGCTTGCATAATCCAACATTAAAAATGGGCTCAGCTCTTCGCCCATAGATTGATATGAAAACAAGGTTCGCACCGGGAACCCATCACCTACCCAATGCTGCTCATGGGCATGGTGTACTCCAATAATCTGTTTCATGTTTTATGCATTCGAGTTTTGGTATTGTGCTTCGATCTCATTGCGCAATTCCTGCATCAAGTCTTGTGTTGACATGCTCCGAACCTGTGTATACGCTGTTCCTGCCCAAAGACTCTGATACTCGGCATCTTGCTGTGCCGCAGCCCACTGGCGCAGCGGCCCTGTCATGGTGTTTTGGAGCGGAAAGGGTAGTGTTGTTTGGTCCTGCATGGTGCGCGTGAAGGTATTTTCCAGGCCGCGCGCAAGCCGTCCTGAAAATGCTTTAGTCAGTGTTGTTGACCTGTCTTGTTTGTGCAATACATAGTGGCGGTAACTGGGCGGCGTCCCCGACTCATCGCAACACAAAAATGCCGTTCCCAATTGCGCCGCCTGCGCGCCCTTAGCAAGCGCTGCATGTATATCCGCTCCATTCATGATGCCGCCTGCTGCAACAATCGGAATGCGGCAATGCTTGGCCAGTTGAGTCGTAAGCGCTAAAGTGCTTAGCGCCTCATCTTTAGCCAGTAAATCAAATTGCCCGCGATGGCCGCCGGCTTCGATTCCCTGGGCAACAATAAAATCGGCATGCGCGGACTCGATGGCTAAGGCTTCTGCAAGGCTCGTGGCACTAATGCCGACGGCAATTCCGAGCGCATGGGCTTTTTCAATAACACCCTCCGGTGGCAGGCCAAAATGAAAACTGAGGATTGCTGGTCGAGCCTTCCAAATGGGTTCTAGCTGATCCAACAGGCTGGGATAGAAGGGCTCTTCCGGAATGGAAAGCGATTGAACTCCGCCTACGTCCAGCGAACGCAAAGCCTGTAGGGCTTTAGCTTGTATCTGATCGCTTGGCAAGCGAACCGGACTGAACACAAAAAAGTTTGCATTGATGGGTCCACTCGTCAGTGACTGCGCCGCAAGCAAATCCGTATGAATTTTTTCTGGCGTACTGTACGCAAAACCAAAGCTGCCAACCCCTCCATGATTAGCAACTGCCGCCACCAGTTGGGGCGTAGTAATTCCGCCGGCCATTGGAGCCTGAATCAGTGGCAGCGCTAATTGAGCGAAGTTAAACATGTGTAGTTAGTAATGGTAGAGAAAAATGCTTGTCTCTAAAGCTTGTCCTTAGCGCCTCGCACGAACAGTCAATGCTGGGTTATTGTTCAGATTGCCCGTCATACTTGGCCCATTGATCTTGCCCTTAAAAACATAGCTTGTATTTTGGTAAGCAAAGGCAAACTCCAAATCCGATCCTCGAATGCGTCCGTCTTCAAAGTGCGCAATTCGCTTATTGCCCTGATACAAGGTGCCATCAAAGAATTGCTTCTTCTGACGAATTACAAGGCGAAGATCGCCCAGTTCAGCCGGGCCACTCCACTGCCAGCCACCATCGATATTGGCTGGGACAATCCAAAGATAAGCCATTTCCCCATTGGAAATACGTACCTCCTGATCCGCTACCCACCCCTCCATGCGAAATGTGTTGGAGACTACCCGCGTACCCGCTTGCATTTTTAAAATGGTCGGAATCAGCTTGGTGTTAAGGTTTTCGCCCAGATACAAGGTCAGCACAGTGGCCTGTGAAAAATCTTCCACAAAAATATCGCCTTGCTTAAATGTCACCAGGCTTTGGACGTTGGCCCGTTCTGCATTGCGCTGGGATAACTTGACTAAATCAGGGTTGTACTCAATGCCGACTGCACGCACCTGGTATTTTTTTGCGGCCTCAATCGGAATGACGCCATCGCCTGAGCCCAAGTCATATACCAGATCCCCTTTGCGTACTTGTGCGAGGGAGAGCATTTGATCGGCCATCTCGACTTTGGTTGGCATCCACATGACGTCTTTACCTGAGCTCGCCATACTGAGCTTAAATTGATTATCACCATAGTTAATCGTGGCACATCCATATAAAAGCGGGAGCGCGACACAGCACGCGATGGCAAAGTAATGGCGCTTTATTTGCATATGTATCTTCCTATGACCAGAGCTGCAACAGCAACCAGGCGAGATTAAATATCACCAGCATAATGAGGGTCGTGATCGTAAATTTCATGCCGATGACGCGATTGCTAAAGTGCGGTGGCGGCTGATTAATTCCTTTAGCATGAATCACCCGGCCAGCCACGAAGGCAATACCAAGAATGGCGATGATCCATAGCGGCGCACCATTGAGCTCAAGGCAAGCCATCAGTATTAATGCGATCGGTACGTATTCAGCAAAGTTCGCTTGGGCACGAATGGCACGCTCTAAATCGTCAACGCCGCCGCTGCCCAGGCCGACTTTATGGTGTCGTCGCAGACGAATTACACCAAACGATAGCCGAATAAAGAGCGCTGTCAAAATGCAGGCAATCAATGTAGTAACGATAAGCATGCTTTGCCCTAAAGAATGATGAACTGCTATAGTACATCGCCATGAAAAAACCACCCGTAGGTGGTTTGCAATCCGGCTGCTGGTTTGCTAACTACTTACCTTCTTGCCTGTCTTTGCTGGGTGTGGCGGTTTAAATCAGACTTGCAGAACTGTACGATGGTTTCGGAGAACTGCAAGTGCCGGGCATTCATCTTTCGATACTCCATTAACTCTGTAATTTGTGGAGATACTTCGTTTTTAAACGAGGCGTCCTCGTAACCTGGGTGGTAAGGGGCTTCGTGTGCATATGAATTTGACATTGGAATTGCTTTCATTCAGTAAGTTGTAGTGGCGGCCAAATGGTTAGCCAATGGACTCAAAACAATTACTGAATTAACCGGAATAACGTGTCATTACAGAGCTCCTAATAGCGCCATGCAATCAGACTGGCTGATTGCAAGCTTGCCGCTCCCCCTGTCCCTGATACCTGAGAGATTCACACTAAGCCCAGCTTAGTATTTGCTCCTTCGGTGCGCCACAAAATGGCGGCTCTCCAGACGGCTATTTAGGATAAGCAGTACCTTCCGGGTGGATACCTGAGCGTTCATGGGAGTTTGCGCCTTCGGTGGAGGCATGGCCTCACTCTCCTGCTTAAAACTAGTTTATCGTACTTTTATCGAATTGTGTATATAGAAAAGGCATCCCTTTATGCAGGACATCCAGGCTGTGATTGACGCCCTCCAACTGGAACCCCATCCAGAGGGCGGCTTCTACCGTGAAATGCATCGGGCAAGCTCCCTGGTAAAGGAGGCTAATGGCAATCGCAAAAATGCCTATTCCAGCATTTACTACCTTTTATCGGGAAATGATTTTTCGGCATGGCATCGCATTCAATCCGACGAAACCTGGTTCTTTCATATGGGCTGCGATATCGCCATCCATTACTTTGATGCCCAGAATGCGCTTGCCACAGCCCAGCTTGGCCTAGACTCCATGCAGTTTCAAACGACGATCCCGGCGGGCACTTGGTTTGCAGCAAGGCCAGTACGAGCAGATGCTTTTTGTTTAGTCAGCTGCGTAGTTGGGCCCGCATTTACATTTACTGAATTTGAAATGGGCAAGCGGCAAACCCTGCTGGATACTTTTGGCACAACAGCACTTCACAAAGAGGCTATCGAGGCTCTTACAAGGGTCTAAGTCTTTAGCAATGCTGGCGCTAAGGATGGCCTAGCCAAGCTCTGCTTCATTAAAAGCGTCTCTGAAATACACAGGCAAATCGATTGATGGCGGTCTAAAGCCAGACTGATAAAACATGTCGCCAATATGCCCACGATGCAAGGCTTTGTGATTGCAAACATGAATCAATATATCGCCCCTCGTCATTTCTCCAGTACCGCCGTCAACAAAAGCAAAGTGAATCTTTTCATTCAGCTGCGCCTCGGTCATGGTGTCGGCATATTGGATGTACCAGTCACCCATCTCATTCCACTTGTTCGATAGCAATTCCAATGAGCCTGGGGAATTTGTAGTGCGCGATGTAAATCCATGAGCCTCCCCAAGCAAGTGAGCGCGCCAGATTTGATCCACAATTGCCACGTGCGCCAAAGCAAACGACATACCGCCAAATGCGGCGGCACGCTTTTTAATTATCTCTTCAGCCGGCAAGCTCGCAATTGCATCCAACAGCATCGTGTTTGCCCACTTGTTATAGCGCGTGAGCATTCGGATATTTCGAACTGCAGACATATAGGCCTCCCCGGAATCAGCAAGCACAGTCTATCAAATGAAAAACCACCCGAAGGTGGTTTTGGTGTTTCTTAAAGATGCATAGCGGCGTTAGCTAAAGTCCATGCTGCCTAGCTCTGTTTTCTAGACTTGTATTTCCGTACAGCCTCTTTTAAGTCAGAGTATTCCTCGCATCCAAAAGTACAGGCCTTATCTAGTCTGGCCAATAAAGCCTCTGCCCCTGGTAAGTCATTATTAAGTAGCTTTAACTTGCCGTAATACTCAAGGGCGCCACGATGCCGCGGATCTATCTTCAAAGCAGCTTGATAATATTTTTCAGCGCCCACCAAGTCGGGTGGCTGTTTTTTGCGCAGACTATAGCCTAGTAAATTATTCCAATCGGCTGAGCTTGTTTCGTTAGCGGCCTGTAGTTGCTTGACGGCTTGATCGTAATTTTCAGACTTAATGCTTGCCCTTGCCTCAGTTAACCAAGTAGGGTCTGACTTAGCAGGTTCCGGATCTGCGGCTTGAGATAGCCCCGCCATGGAAAAGAGCAAGACAATGATTGGGAGTAATTTTTTCATTTGAGCCCCTTTAGATAGTGATCTATCCTTTATATACCGATTATTCAATTTGCGCTTATCAAAAGATAAATGAACAGGCCGCCCATCGTAATTTCAGACTTGCTAGTTTGTTAGCAGAGGTGGGCCAACAATGTGCAGCTCGCTTAACCCGGGTGCGCCCTCAAATAATCCATTACCCAGGCTGGATCGCTATCACTTGGGAAGATGGGGTAGTGAACTGCCTCGATCACGCCATTATTGGCAATCAGCGTTACGCGCTTGAGTAAAGTCATCCCTGCTGCTTCAAACGTTGGCATATTCAATGCCTTCTGAAATTGATAGTTCGCATCACTGATAACCGGAAATGGCAAATGAAGTCGATCGGCCATCTCTTTTTGATATTCAGTAGACTGAACACTCAAACCTACAACCTCTGCGCCCAATGCTTGAAGCTCTTGATAGTGGTCTCGGTATGAGCAACTTTGTGGCGTACAGCCCCTTGCTCCCGGAATTTGATCCCAGCCATCTGGTAGTGCCACATTGGGCTGCCCCGTCATTGGATAACAATAGATAACTAGCTTGCCTTTAATGTCTCCAAGATGAACGGTCTTGCCATTAGTGGCATATAAGGAAACTTGGGGCAGTCTCATTCCCCTCAAATGATTGGTTGAGCCATCATCTTGAGGAATAGGTAAGTCTGTGGGGAGCTGGTTTAGATTGGTCATGCACTCATTCTATATTAAGCGGGGCTCGATATCCCGCCGCCGCCTAGCCTGCCGATGGTAGCTCCACTATAAATCTAGCGCCACCATCAACAGCATCTTCATAGTGAATAGAGCCGCCATATCGAGTAACGATATGCTTACAAAGCCACAGCCCTAAACCCATACCTGTTTGTTTGGTGGTACTCAGCAATTCAAATAATTGGGGCTGAAACTCAACGGGAACGCCCGCGCCATTGTCCGCAATACTTAGGCGAATTGACTTGCCGACTTTGGTAGCCTCTATGGTGATCCGTCGCAGGAGTGTTCCGGAGTTGGCCAAAGACTGTCCGGCATTATTCAGAAGATTTAATACGACTTGTTCAATCTCTGCAGAATTGACCCGAATTTTTAAGCCCTCATCAACGCGAAGTTGAATTTGGATATTCTTGGACCTTAGCTCTGGCGTAACAATATTCAATACTTTAGTAATCAGGTCATCCACCCGAACCTCTTCAGGATTCGAATTGCTATCGCCAAATATAGACCGGAGTGATTTAACAATCGTGGCCGCTCTTTTATTGTCTTCCTCCAGCGAATCTAAAATCTCTTTACCCAGCTCTGGATTCAACACCCCTTTTTCTAATTTCATTTTAAGAAACTGGATGTTTAGATTCGAGGCTCCAAGGGGTTGATTAAGCTCATGGGCTATCGATGCGGATAAAGCGCCCGTGGCAGCCGTCTTATTGGCTTTCATCAGGCCGTAGATGAGCCGTTCTTTCTCTTTTAAGAGTCCGGTTATTTTTTCATTTTCGCTGGCGACTTGCACGTTTTCAATGCTTAGCTTTTCCAGCCAATAGCCCAGGACTACAACATAAGACAGGATTGAGATGCCCAGCCAGGCCCATCTAATTGAGGTACTAACTACGCCCTCTTGATATAGGTTAGGGGTAGTGAATCCACCATCAATGTACAAAGCTATAAACCTTGCAGCGGTAAGAACCAGCTCGATAACAATGGTGTAAAACAAAAACCGGAGCTGGGTAGAGCCAATTCCCCTGAACTGCCTTAGCTCCCTTAGTTCCCAGATAAAACAGGCGCCTCCTATCAGGGTGATCAAGCCAACCCTTTCGATAAACAACCCCTTTTGCCTTAAATATTCAAATAAAACAGCAAAGGCCAATAAGCCGACTAGCACAAGAATGTTTACTTTTTTTGGAATCGGAACACTAAGCGAGCGGCAAAATAATCCAAAGTAAATAAAGCTTGCAACAAAGCATGTGTTTGCTAATGTAAGCAAGGACAAGGTAATTGTTGATGCTAATGCGAAGAGCGTAAATGAAGTTGCAGTAAGCGTCAGCGCGGTTAGCCACAGTTTTTTTGGCTGGCTCGTTTTATCCGCCGTTAATATAAATCGTGAGCCGTAAAGCAACCCCCATAGAATCAGAGCAAAGACAAAGAAGAATATCTCGTTGGCGTATTTCATTAACTTGAATACTACTACTTAGGGCTAATTGTCGTGGCATGTTGTTTTAAACAACATCTGCTTCCGCGGCAAATGGGCTATTGAGATTCTTAGCGGCCCGGGGCGAAATCGACCGGGCCCAATACGCCACCTCTAGGCCCAGAATTCTTTGATTTTTGGCGCTTCTACTTTTGCGCGATCATGGCCTGTGCGCAATGCGCCGGCAATCTGCCTTGGATCAAGCAAGTCAACGCCTTTGGGAGTGCCAGCAACGATCCACTTTACCTTTGTACCGGTCGCCTTAATGTCTTCAATGTTTTGAGCGATCGGATGCGGAATGGTAGTTAAAATTGCGCCCGTCACCCCGTCCGTCAATGTGATGATGAGCGCTCTTTTGGAGCCAGCTACCAAATCCACATGGGCGGGATTTGAACAAATGCCCCCATCCATCACATACCGCTGCCCCAATAGTGTGGGTCCAGCGACCCCTGGCAAGGAGCTACTTGCCGCCGCACCATGCGCTAATGGAATGCCATTCTTTCTGGCGGCTTGCTGTCCCACAACAATACGTTCGCCTGTATAGCAATCTATCCCTGTTGTGTACATCCGACTGGTCGGCCAATTTTTTTTGCTATCGCCTGTTAGTAATGCGGCCACCCGTTCAACCTGATCGCCATTCAATTTATTGTTTGCCGCCAAAGCAGCATTACCGATTATCTTGCGCGTCTCTATGCTGCCATCCGTTGCGCTCATATTAATTTGATCGGCTCTTATCTGACTTATATTGGGCTTAGCCAAAGGTGCAATCTTGGCAAAAATCTCGGGGAACTTTCCAAAAAAATCAAACTCGGTACGTAAGCGAGTAAATTCGCCCGAAAGTAGCGATGAGCCCATATAAGACCCTGCGGAAGTGCCAACCACCATTTCAGGTAACTTTGCCATATCGAGGCCAGCCTCAATCAGGCCATGAAAAAATCCACAATACCAAGCAATGTAATACTCCCCGCCGCCGCCGAGCACCATCGTACGATCCAAGCCTTTCGCCAGGCTTGACATCATCGGCTTGGTGGCAATTGGTATTGCTAAGCCATCATCGGCAAATAATTTAGCGGATATTTCATTGGCCTTCTTTTGAATGGTTGGCTTTTGAGGCGTTGATTGCGCATTAGCAGAATCAATCACAACCCCAGAAGCTCCAGCAATAGCAAGAGAACCAGCGGCAGATGTTTTCAAGAAATTACGGCGGGAAAATTGCGTCATATCGGCTCCATTAATGGTTAATCAATTTATAACAGATCAACAAATGAAAAAGCCACCAGAAGGTGGTTTTAGTGTTTCTTGGTGCCCCAGAGCGAAATCGACTAGGGCTACATAACTGACCCTGTGGTGTGAGCGATAATGGTTGTGTGAAGAAATATGAAGTTATCTCTATTGAGCCTACTGATTTAGCTAACCACTGGGTTATTAACTATCGAACAGCTAATGGCCTCACCGACAAGCAATCTGTCGTGGCAATTGACTCAAACGATGCTTTTATTGTGTTTCGTAACCAAATGATTAGAGAAACTAAAGCTAAGGTTAAGCTCATTAAACCGTAATGAAAAAACCACCCGAAGGTGGTTTAGGTATTTCTTGGTGGCCCGGGGCGGAATCGACCAGGGCCGAGGATGCCTGACTCTTTATTTACAGTTGTTATGTAATTTCCACTTTTCTTCATGCCCCATGGCTTTAGCAAAATCAGGTACCTTACATCTTTCAACCTCTTTTGCGTCTACTTCCTTATTCATCACCTCGTTAGGGGCTGCTGATAATGTGGGCTCATTCGAGCTGCCAGAGAAATAATTGAAGATAGCCAACACACTGACAGCAAATAAAACCAGTATTAGCAATTGACCCTTGGATATATTGTTTTGTTTTTCTATGCTGATATCACAAGAATTTCCCGGGCATAGCTGGGCTTGGGCTTTATTAAAAAGGTTGTAAATCTTACAGCCGATACAAATGCCAAAAGAGGTTTCAAAAAACATCAGCGCTAAGCAGGAAGCGCAAACAATAATATTGATAGGGCCCACCACACTTTTCAGTACGATCAAATAAAACATTGTGGCGGCCAAGATAAATCCAATTGACCAAGCAAAACGCTTCTGTGGAGCCCCCGTGTATTCAGGTTGCTGACCCTTAACCAACCACTGCGCCAAAATCATGACAGGCGCATATTTGGGGTTAATGAAAATCCTAATCGTAAATTCAATGAGAAAGGCACAAACAAATACCTTGGTAGGGAAAAAGTTTCCCATTAGCCAAGCATTCATAAATGAAATCAGAGCAAATACAAACAAAATACCTGCGGCCGCTCTGACTGTTCGCTCATTCAAAACTGCGACTGGATATTCAGGCTTTATTTCGCCAAATTGAAAAGCTGAAGTTGTCATGTCTGCCTCTTATTCAAATTGATAATGAACTGTATGTCGTTTTAAACGACAACGCAAATATCATTCCATCCTACAAAAGCAATATAAGAACTGTTGCGTAGTTCCCATTGGAGTTTGATGTACCTCTGTTGAGCTATCAATTAGCTTGAATGTCTTACCGAACTGTCCATGAAGATTTTCTGAGTCATAGCGAACCACATCTAAGCCGCTACACTTTTCTGGACCCTCGGGTCCAAAGGTGGACATAATCACATAGCCACCATGCTTTACTGAGCGCATGACTTGCGCTACATATTTTGCTCGATCAGCCTCTTCAGTTAGAAAATGAAAGACTGCTCTATCGTGCCAAACGTCAAAATAGCCTTGAGGTAATGTTGCCTGTGTAATGTCAGCGCAATACCAGTGAACCTTATCAGCCTGCTTGCCAATGCGATCCCTAGCTACATCAATTGCTTTTTGAGAAATATCTAAAACACTGATGTCCTCATAACCCTCAGACAAAAGGTCATCCACTAGTGTAGATTCGCCACCACCAATATCAATAACGGCAGCACTCTTATTGGCACTAGCTTGATCAATTAGATTTAAAGAGGTTTCTAGGTGTGGCGCATACCAACTCACCGCATCTGGTGCCTTGTCGCCATAAACCTTTTCCCAGTGATCTTTTTTGTTCATTTGCTAGTGCTTGGGTTGTTTATTTACAGCCTTCTTATATGCGTCCATTCCGCCCTTGGATTTCCATTCTTCATACCCACCCTGAAGAATGCGCAAATTCTCATAGCCAGCAACACGCAAAGCAAAGCCTGCCTGAGCTGAGAGACTGCCGGTATTACAGTAGATTAAGACGGGCTTGTTTTTAGGAATCTTATCTTTTTGTGCCAAGACTTGGCGCCACTCAATGTTGACTGCTCCAGGAATATGACTCTTATCGAACTGAGCCTTATCTCTAGCATCAATCACCATCATCTTCTTGTATTCTTCTGCGGGTATCTGCTCAGGAAATATCGTGGCGCCGCCATAGTCCACAAACTCAAGATAACCCGCCATCTCATCAACAGCAATAGCCTTATTATCAGCAAATGTGGGGCTTGCTATGAATGATGTGAGCGCAAGCGCAATGAATAGTTTTCTCATTTATTTTCCAGTCTTAATTGTTGATTTGAACTTATCGAATTCAGGTCTCACGCTATCGTTGAATAACTTACCTTGCTTCTTCTGCTTAGTAGTTCCCTCTATCTCCAGAATGTCCGCAATGATTTGGTAGCTCACCATGCCATTGTGAGCACCACCACTTGCCGCTATGTTTTGTCCGTTGTACCAAACTGAAGGAGCTGGCGTCAATGGCGGAACAGCTGTTTGAGGCAGAATCAAAATAGGCAGTCGATAGGCATTAGCTATCTCTGCGGCAATTTGAACATTGGTATTACATCTAGTCCCAGGAGGATCTTGATTAATGAATACCAAGGCTTTTTGCCCGTTAATCTCTAGCGGGACAGGGCTGTTAGCGAGAACGCTTAATGAGAACAAAGAGATAATGACACCCACGAGCTTTTTAAGCATTTACACCCTCGCTTATATTCAATAAAATCATTGAATGATTATGCCTAAACAAAAATCTACTTTCAAGCAAAAACTTTACGAACAGTTCGCCAAACTAGGCAAAGCCCTTGGTTCTGAAGTTCGCCTAGAGCTTATTGAGCTCATTATTCAGTGCCCCACAGCGGTAGAAGACTTAGCAAAGAAGGTCAAACTACCGATTGCCAATGTCTCTCAGCACCTACAAGTACTCAAACAAGTGGGCATTGTGAACACGATCAGACAAGGTAAATCCATTGTTTATGAAATAGCAGACTCTGATGTCATTGATTTGTTCTTAAAGCTACAAGGTGTTGGGCAACGCCACATTGAAGAAGTTGATAGCCTCGTTAATAAGTACCTCACCTCGCGCGATAGCTTAGAAGGCATGCCAGTTAATCAAGTACTTAAATTAGCTAAGCGTGGAGAAATCACGCTTTTAGATGTGCGACCTAGTGAAGAGTATGCTCACTCTCATCTAGAAGGGGCGCTCAATATCACCCTTGAAGAGTTAGAAGAGCGCCTAGGCGACTTCCCGAAATCTAAAACGATTGTTGCTTACTGTAGGGGCACTTATTGCGTACTGTCTTATGAAGCTGTAAAGCGCCTCAGAGAAAAAGGATTTAAGGCAGTACGAGCAGAAGATGGCATACCCAATTGGCTCAATATGAATTTGAAGCTAGCTAAACAAGACGAGTAGTGATTGCTCCCTCTTAATCGCCTTATTCAAACGCCACAGTCTGCTTTTAAGTCGGCAATTATTTTATCTTTGGCTTTACACGTTTGCTTTCTACTTTTATGGGCTCCATCAACAGCAAAGCCGCTAAAAAAAATTAAAGATGATGTCGTTGTTATCAAGCTGAACGAGCCGCAAGAAAAGCAAGAGCCCGTCAACATTCAAAAGAATCAAACGCTCACAACGAAAGCTCCGGCAACACAAGCCGCCCCAAATGCCCCAACAGCAGAAGAGTGGGCTTTTGCCTCAACATACACATTAAAAAATAGTAAAGGCTACAGACACACTTGGGGTAAGCAAGTGCGTAGCATGATGGGAACAGCTGTTGAAGGTGTCGATCAAGGACAAGTGAGATTTAGAATCGAGATTGCTCCAAATGGCAGCATCACTAGAGTTGAAACACTTTGGAAGACATCTGATAAAGCAGAGGTGCTGGCTCGCAAAGCCATTTATTCAATGCCACCGCCACCACCCACGCCAACTGGTAAACCACTCATCTTTGAAAAGACAATTTCATTTTCACCATTTGCTACTGATGACACACCCATTTACAGCGATGATTGCTTACCTGATCCTCCATCATTTAATAATCCCTTTGCTTGGGATGGCAAATCGCCACAAGAGATTAAACAAAATAAGCCTGCCGAAAAGCTCAGTCCTGAAGCATTAGCAGAGTGCCTCAAACAATTACCTCAAGATTCTATTGAAGGTGTGGCCGCCCATAATCAGAGACAACTGGATCAATGGGGGTCAAGCAATCTGAATCAAAGAAAGTAGTTCAATACATACGTCTATGCGTATATATTTGTAATGTCGTTTTAAACGACATCGACTGACGCAGGGATGAATAATTGACATGTCCTTTTAAAGGACAGGTCATACTGGGGATATCTGACTCTAATGGCGTCTAAGCCTACCAAGCCATAAAAGAAAATAGCCCAACAAGTGGGCTATTGAGATTCTTGGTGGCCCGGGGCGGAATCGGCCTGGGCCTAGGATGCTTAATCCTGCTTGCTACTATTACATCTTCACAATTTTCCAAGCACCATTTAAGAAGCCGTCTCCAGTCTTATCTCCTGGCTTGGTATCTTTAACCCAGAAATACAGGGGCATTCCTTTGAATGCTAATTGCTTTTTGCCGTCATCACGAGTGATTACAGAATAATCGCCAGACACTGCTGGACTACCATCAACTAATAGTGGTGGCCAGTTGGTGGCACATGGGCCATTACACATAGACTTACCTGAACCAGCCGCATCTTTGGCAAAGGTATACAGGGTCATATTATTACTACCTACTAACATGCCATCATTTACTTTGGTATATGGCGCCATGGCTCCGCCCGTCATCGACGCACATGCAGCTAATGTAGCAGCAGCGATCAAACTAATTAATACGCCCTTAATACGATTCATGTAGATCCCCTTTAAAAGTTAAGTTAACACTCTACTGGTTATTTATGTTTGAAGTATGACGTGATTAAAACTAAGGGGCTAGGCATGAAAAAACCACCCGAAGGTGGTTTTGGTGTTTCTTGGTGGCCCGGGGCGGAATCGAACCACCGACACAAGGATTTTCAATCCTCTGCTCTACCGACTGAGCTACCAGGCCAAGAGTTGAAATTATAACGGAACTGTTTTTGGGCTTGAGAAATGCGTGCAGCAACGTCTGCTCCCTAGATATAAGCCCGTAAACCCTATTGGCATCGGGTAGGTGCTCCCTGTTGGCGGTTTAAATACTTTGATACAGTGGGCTTTTCTTTTCACTCTTGGCTCAACATGTACTGGTTATCTCTATTACTTGCAGGCGCTTTCGAAATTGGCTGGCCGCTTGGCCTCAAGTTGTCGGGCAACCCGAATATGAAAGTCTGGGGCTTGGCTTTGGCTGGCACCAGCATGGCATTGAGTGGTTTTTTGCTTTGGTATTCATTAAAAGGCATTCCGATTGGTACTGCCTATGCCGTATGGACGTCGATTGGAGCGGTTGGCACCTTTGCTCTTGGCGTTCTCGTTTTTGGTGACCCCAATATTCCGATACGCTGGCTTGGTGCTGCCTTGATCTTGCTTGGCGTCATTTTGCTGAAAGTGGGCTGATGTAGGGCGTTAATCGCCCGACTTTTTATTGCGCTCCATCCCGAGAGCGCCGCCTTTCCTCGCCGCCTGAATTGAATCTACTTACTGCTTAACTGGCGTGGACTCTGAAATTGACTCACCTTTACTTTTAGTAGCATCCACACCAAGCGCTTTGAGTTTGCGGTACAGGTGCGTACGCTCAAGCCCGGTGTATTCGGAGATACGCGTCATACTTCCGCCCATGATTTGCATCTGATGCTCGAAGTAGGCTTTTTCAAAGAGGTCTCGCGCCTCGCGCAAGGGCAGATCAAAATACATCTTGGCAATGCCGCTAATGTATTCGCCTTGTGGCGGCGCCACTGCGGCGGCCACTGGTTTTAATTCAACAGCAGGCCTTGACGATGGCAATACCGCCGCAGCCTCTTCAACCTGCATTTGTTTTGGTGCACTTTCAAGCGCCTTGTTTACTGTCTTTAGCAGCTTTTGCAGTGCGATTGGTTTTTCTAAAAAATTAAGGGCGCCAATACGGGTTGCCTCTACCGCGGTATCAATCGTGGCATGGCCCGACATCATTACTACTGGCATGGTGAGTTGGCCGCTATTGGACCACTCTTTAAGCAGGGTAATGCCATCCGTATCGGGCATCCAAATATCCAAGAGAACTAAATCAGGCCGCATTTGCTCCCGTACAGTTCGGGCTTGTATCGCACTCTCTGCGGCATACACGGTATGACCCTCATCCGTCAGAATCTCATTGAGAAGCTCACGAATACCCATTTCATCGTCGACTACCAAAATACTCGCCATGGCTAAGCCGCCTCTTTCGCTAGATTCATAAACAAAATAGACACCTGTGCGCCCACTACCGCATCCCCTTGCATTCGATTCCGAATCTCAATTTTTGCACCATGATCATCCACAATTTTCTTCACTACTGCCAGGCCTAAACCCGTGCCCTTTGTTTTTGTTGTGACATAAGGTTCAAAAGCCCTTGCTAGTATCTTAGCTGGAAATCCCGTTCCCGAGTCAGCAATACTAAATCGCACCGCTTTTTGCATCACACCATTCGCCTGTTTGTAGGGCACTGCTTCGGTTGTAATGGCAACCGACGCCCCAGTGCGTTGACCCTCTAAGGTCGAGTCTTGCGCATTCTGTAAAAGATTATGAATCACTTGGCGCAGTTGCGTGGGATCGCCCAATATCTCTGGGCAAGCTGGGTCGAGCGATACTTCCATAGGGCTGCCTTCATATAAGACGAGAATTTCCTGAATTAACTGATTAATGGAAACCGTTCTTAACTGTGGGGCCGGCGTCTTTGCGAAATCCCGAAAATCATTCACCATCTGCTTCATTGCCTCCACCTGGCCAATGATGGTGGCGGTACTTCGGTTCATCATTTCTTCCTGCTCAGGGCTCACCTTCCCTGCCAGCTTTTGCTGCAGCCGCTCAGCGGAGAGCTGTATTGGAGTCAGTGGATTTTTAATCTCGTGAGCTAGGCGACGCGCAACCTCACTCCACGCAATCGAGCGCTGCGCCGTAACCACGTCCGTGATGTCATCAAACACAATCATATTGAGGCCTGGGGCAAGCTCGGTTCCGCGCACAAAAATAGTGACGCCAAGCTCTTGGTCAAACTCACTGCTGGCATGCAACTGGATTTGCTTTTGCCATACCCGATTACTTATCTGGTCTGGGGCCTTGGTTGCGGGTAGATCTGCGCTCGCTCCCGGCCCTATCGTCATTTGCATGGCAGCAAACCCCTCTTTTACCGCCGCCTCAAATTCAGCTAAAGCCGGAATTTGGCTCAGCGCTTTACCAGTGAGCTGGGTTAGGTCGTGCCTGAAAATAGTATCGGCGCCAGCATTGCTCGAAACCAACTTAAAAGCATCGTCAAAAATACAGACCCCGGCGGTTAAATTGCTTAACACCGTCTCCAAAAACGCCTTCGATTCCTGCAACGAGGCTCGGGTATCGGCCAGCTGCCGCGTCATGACATTAAATTGACGGGTCAACATGCCCAATTCATCGCCCGTATCGAGCTCTGGCTTAGGAGAAAGATCGCCCTGCGCAACCGCCTGCGTGCCGCGCAGCAGCATGAGCAGCGGGCGTGCCAACTGCCTGCCCAGCAACAGAGCCAAGGTAACCGCTACAAATAAAGCAAAAAAGAGCGTGAGCGTAAGGGTGCCAATGTACATTTGGCGCAGGCCTGTTCGGCCCAGGGATTTTTCTTGGTAATCGCTATAAGCCGCCTGCACAGCGAGCGTGTTTTTTGTAATCTCGTCTGGAACCCGTTTAATCAGCTGCAAGTACCAGAGCTCGCGTTGGTACTGCAGGCTAAGGCCAAAGCCCTGGCCACTAGACTTTTCTTTGACAAGCGGAATGACTGCTTTCAATCGATAGTCTTGGGTGCCCTGCAACTCTTCTATAAAGCCAACACCATTGACTTTATTGGCCTGACTCATGATCTCTGCGCTGGGCGCCACTGCCATGCTCGATGCCACGCTGGATGATGCTGTAGCAACCACGGCTTGCCGCGCATTAAAAACCGTAATTTCTTGAATTCCAAACTGATCGCGCATGCGAGAAAGCAAGAGTGTTAATTCTGCCGGGCTAGCTTGATTTGGAATGCGCTGCACTTGATCAGCAACAATGCGGCCCTCATCCTGTAGCTCTTGCAAGGAAGCGCTTAATGTCGCGCGCCCAAGCTCGAGTCCAGCCTCTAAGGCTGACTCCACCTTCACATCGAACCAGGTATCAATACTGCGCGACACGAACTGCAAGGACACGCCATAGAGAATGAGACCGGGGACTACGCCGACAAGACCAAAAATCATCGCAAGCTTAGCAATTAAGCGCGTACCGAACCGGCCTTTTTTCCAGCGAATGGTAATCACAACGACCAAAGTCACAATAACCAAAAGCAAGCAAACACCAACCACCACATTCGCGGCGTAAAGCCAAATAAAGTAATTATCGAAAAAGGTCGTATTTGAAGTGGCGGTGGATAACAACACCAGCAAGGCAAGGGCAAAAATGCCGGTGATAGCCGTTGCTATTGGCAGTGCCCGGCGCTTCCAAGCAGGCCGATCAAACCGTAGTAAGCTCATCTGAAGATGCTCACTCTTGGCGCTTCAATACAGATTGCGCATCGGGTGTAAACGTAAAGCGAGTCCAATCGCTAGACACGTTCCATGTTTTATTGTTGAGTGCGTTGACTTGGAATGGCTTGGGCAACTTACTCAAATCAAGACTCATGCGCAGAGCCGCAGAGTAGGGTTTGCTGGGATCTACGCTTGGCCCATCAATCACCCGCCAGCCGCCAATGCTCCCCACGACTTGCAATGCCTCTGCAATGGTTTGCGCGTTGAAAGTAAGGCCGCCGGAGGCAATGCGGAACTGCTTCGTTAGGGGCTGATAGGAGAGCCGAGTTTGCCGCAATGCCAAAACGGGCCGCTCGTCAAACCAATACCAGCGTGATCGAGTTAACTCAAATTCGGTTTGGAAGTGCAGCACCACTCCTTTTTGAATGGCGTCCTCGAGCCCGGGGGATAGCTCAATCTGAAAGGCTGCGTTTAAAAACCATTCAGACTCTACGCGCTCAAGCTCAAAAAACTTGACCTTAATACCCTCTGCATTTGCGGCGGGCGCCAGCACAACGCCCATCAGCAGCATTGCCGATAGAAGGAGTTGCTTAAGGCGCTGGGTCATGGCCCAATCTTTTTAAAGAGAGCATAGTAAAAGCCGTCGTGCAAGTGGCCGGGCAGTATTTGTCCGGGCGCATCTAATCGTAACGCATTCTGGCGCCCTGCCATAAACCATTCTGCCTGGTCTTTGCCCTCTTCCGGAAAAATAGAGCAGGTAATGTAGAGCAACAATCCACCTTCCTTCAATACACGCCAACCGGCCTCTAATAGAGAGCGCTGGCGCCCTTGCAACTCGGCAATGTCATCTGCGCGGCGCAAAAAAGGAATGTCGGGATGCCGGCTCACGATCCCGGAGGCCGAGCACGGCGCATCGATCAGTATTTTGTCAAAGGGTCTTTTATCCCACCAGCCCAGGGCTGCAGCATCGGCGGTAATGCATTCAATTGTTTGCCCTGGCGCAGCGCTTAGCTTGAGGCGACCGAACGTCTCACTCACACGCTTTAATCGCTCTCGATCAACGTCAATTGCGACTAGATCAATATCTGCAGACTCTAGCAAGTGGGCTGATTTGCCCCCGGGTGCAGCACACATATCAAGCACGCGCTCGCCTGTCATCGGGCAAAGGAGGGCTGCCGCAAGCTGCGCCCCCGCATCCTGAACCGAAACCAGCCCATCAAAAAATCCCGGGATGCTCGCTACTGGTATTGGCTCTTTGATGACCAAGGCGGCATCTAGTCCAACATTGGCAACCTGCTCTATTGATTCAGCCTCGATTTGCGCAGCCTGCAATATGGTGGCGTAATCGATCAGGGAAATTGCGCGCCGATTGACCCGCAGGGTCAGCGGTGGTCGCTGCGATTGTTGTAAGCAAATGGATTGCCACGCCTTTGGGTAATTTTTTCTTAGATTAGCAATCCACCAAGGCGGAAAGTAGGACTCACCGACGCTGTTATGGTCTGGTCGGTTTATGCCCTGAGCATCCAAGGCAGCGCTCACTTTTCGCAGCACGGCATTCATCAAGCCTTTGGCATAGATCGTTTCATCGTATTGACCGCATGCACTTACAGACTCATTGACGATGGTGTGGGTTGCATAGCCTTTTTTGGCCACATCGGTGCGATCTAGCAAAAGCGTAATTGCTACTGCCAAGACATGCTCTACTGGTTTGCTTGGCGGCTTTGGCACGAACTCTTTTATGAGCGCATGGGAGCGCGTCCAGCGACGAAAGGTGTCAAACGTAATACTTTGAACGATGGGCCGCTCCTGCGGCTCAAGCTCTTCTAAAACCTGAGTCAACGACCTGCCCGATATGACTTCACCAATCGCTTGTGCCGCAATCGTGATCGCTTGCGATAAGGGCAGATTTTGGGGCGGCGCTTTTGATGCCATCACCACTTCCTCATTTTTTTATCCACGGCTTAGGCAGTCGCTTTAGTAAATTGCAATACGCCCGCTGGCTTTTCTGCTTGAATCCATTGCGCCGCGGATATACGTCTACCGCCTGGCTTTTGTATCTCCAATACTTCCAATGCGCCATCCCCGCACCACACTACAAAGCCATCTTTGCTTTTGCCCACAATCGATCCGGGGTGATGGCTTGCTTGTCCTTGGTATTGGTCCGATAACACCTTCGCCAAAGGACGGGCGCGCCAAAACTTGAGGCTTTGGCCATTGAGGGTAGAGCTCGCACCTGGAAAGGGGTTAAATGCCCGAATGAGGCGATCAATGGTGAATACCGTTTGGGAAAAATAAATTTCGGCTTCGGTTTTTTGTATCTTCTCGGCGTAACACATCCCCTCTTCGCCTTGCGAAGTGCGAGGCAGTTTTTCTGATGCATCCAGCATCGCTAGACAGCGCACCATTAGCCTCGCTCCCAAATCGGCAAGGCGATCGTGCAAACTGCTGCTGGTTTCATCGGGCGCAATATCAATTGCTTCGCTCATCACCATATCGCCTGTATCCAGCCCTGCATCCATTTGCATAATGGTGATGCCCGTTCGTGCATCTCCTGCAGCAATTGCCCGCTGAATCGGTGCGGCGCCACGCCAACGTGGCAATAGTGAGCCGTGGATATTAAATGCGCCATGCCGACCAGGCTGCTCCGCTAGGTCCAGTATTGCCTGCGGAATAATCAGTCCGTAGGCAACGACAACCATGGCATCAAACTGCGTTTGGCTGATGGCCTGCAAGGCTGCGATTGCTTCGGCTCTTTTTGCCTCGTCAAGACTATTGGTGTTGAGGGATGCGGGCTGAAGCAAGTGGATGCCTTTGCGCTGCGCAAATTCTTTAACTGGGCTGGCTTGCAAATGCATGCCGCGGCCGGCGCGTCGATCGGGCTGGGTCAATACCAATGCAATCGTGTGGCCCGCCGCCTCAATGGCTTCTAAGGCATGCGCTGCAAAATCGGGGGTGCCAGCAAAAACGACCCTCATCGTGGGCGCCTTCTCAGCGTTGGCCTACTAACTCTTTGGCGCGCTTTTTCATTTTGAGGGAGATGCGATTGCGCTTTAAAAAAGAGAGGTATTCCACGAACACCTTTCCGAGTAAGTGATCCATCTCGTGTTGCAAGCAAACGGAAAGCAGGCCGTCCGCCTTGATTTCAAATGGCTTACCGTTAACGTCAAGCGCCTTTACCTGAATCTGATCAGGCCGCTCTACTTCGTCGTAGAACTCAGGCACCGACAAGCAGCCTTCGCGCCATGCTTTTTTCTCCGCACTTGCCCAGACGAGTTCTGGGTTGATGAAGACCATCAGCTGGTTTTGTTCCTCTGATACGTCAATCACGATGATGCGCTCATGAATATCCACCTGAGTCGCCGCCAAACCAACGCCGGGGGCATCGTACATCGTCTCCGCCATGTCGGCAACAATCTTGCGCACACGATCATCCACGACGGCAACGGGTTTTGCTACCTTGTGCAATCGCGGATCGGGGTAATGGAGAACGGTTAACAAACTCATATGGGAATTATCTTACAGACTAATCAGGCCGGGCTGATTGGCAAACAAAAGCCCGTGTTCAAAAATTGGTTTATGCGAAACCATCCACCCATGCAATTGCTTTACCCCAGCTCACCAGACTATCCCAAGCGCCTGCTTGATTTAAGGGATCCGCCCAGCCCTCTATATATATGCGGTGATGCTGCTTTATTTAAACGGCCGGCCATAGCCGTTGTGGGATCACGCAATGCCAGCCTTCAAGGCCTGTATATTGCATCCGAGCTGTCAAAGGGGCTGGCAGAGGCTGGCTTTTTGGTCGTTTCTGGCCTGGCCCGGGGGATTGATGGGGCAGCACACCGTGCCGCCCTGAAATCCCCCCTTGGCAAAACCAGCGCTATTTGTGGGACTGGGCTCGATCGCGTCTATCCCTACGAACACCTTGCACTCGCACAGGCCGTGGCCCATTCCGGGCTGGTCGTGTCGGAATTCCCTCCTGGAGTTGGCCCGCGGCCCTTTCATTTCCCGAGGCGCAACCGCCTGATTGCCGCCCTTGCCCTAGGCGTAGTGGTTGTGGAGGCAAGCAAACGATCGGGGTCGCTCATCACCGCATGCCTTGCCGCAGAGCTGGGCCGAGAGGTTTTTGCGGTGCCGGGCTCGATCCTTGGGGGCTACTCGGAGGGGTGCCACAGCCTGATTCAAAACGGCGCCAAGCTAGTCCATACCTTGGGGGATATTCTGGCTGAATTGCCCCGAGGCCTTAATTTAGAGGGCGTGCTGCCAAATAAAAACGGTGTAAATCAGCTGTAAATGCAGGGAAAAGTCGGTATTTTGGACAGCTCTTGATTTATCGGTTAATAATAAAAAAGGAAGTGCGCCGCAAATCAGCGCCGCATAGATGGCTTTAATTTGACTAATCTGTACTTAATTTAGGTTCACGCGTGGCTAAAGCAACTACCAAAACCGCATCCAAATCGACTGCAGGCAGCACGCCTAAAACGCTGATCATTGCAGAAAAGCCCTCGGTTGCCAGCGACATTGCCAAGGCCCTAGGCGGTTTTACTAAATTCGACGATTACTTTGAAAACGACCAGTACGTGGTTTCTTCGGCCGTGGGTCACCTTTTGGAAATTGCCGCCCCCGAGGAATATGACGTCAAGCGCGGAAAATGGTCATTTGCTAACTTGCCCGTGGTACCGCCCCATTTTGACCTGCGGCCAATTGTAAAAACCGAATCACGGCTCAAGGTGTTACAAAAGCTCATCAAGCGCAAAGACATCGCCGAACTCGTCAACGCATGTGATGCGGGTCGCGAGGGTGAGCTGATTTTTCGCTTGATTGCACAGCACGCCAAAGCGAGCCAGCCCATCAAGCGCTTATGGCTGCAATCAATGACGCCCAACGCCATCCGCGAGGGCTTTAGCGCACTGCGCTCCGATACGGACATGCAGCCCTTAGCGGATGCTGCCCGCTGCCGCTCCGAGGCCGACTGGTTGGTTGGCATCAATGGAACTCGCGCCATGACGGCGTTTAACAGCAAAAGTGGCGGCTTCTTTCTGACGACGGTGGGGCGCGTACAAACACCAACCCTATCGATTGTGGTTGAGCGCGAAGAGCTCATTCGTAAGTTTATTTCTAAAGATTACTGGGAAGTGAAGGCAGATTTTCTGGCTTCGGCCGGCGTTTATGAAGGGCGCTGGTTTGATCCGAAGTTTAAGAAAGACGCCGCAGAGCCAGATTTACGTGAGAACCGACTGTGGAGTGAGGCTGCAGCCAACAGCATTGTGGCGGCGTGCCGCAACAAAAAGGCTACTGTTCGGGAAGAAGCGAAACCCGCAACGCAGTTAGCGCCCCAGCTATTTGATTTAACTAGCTTGCAGCGCGAGGCGAATGCGCGCTTTGGTTTTTCGGCAAAGAATACCTTGGGGCTTGCCCAGGCTTTATACGAACGCCATAAGGTGCTCACCTACCCAAGAACCGATTCAAGAGCGCTGCCCGAAGACTACTTGGAAACCGTAAAGCAGACCGTTGAAAATCTAGCCGCAAATTCCAATGAATACCGCCCCCATGCCAACGCAATACTGAAGGGCGATGGTAAAGAGAGCGCTGCCAAAACAAAAGGGTATGGCTGGATCAAACCCAATAAGCGGATTTTTGATAACTCCAAAATATCCGATCACTTCGCCATTATTCCAACGCTGGAGTCTCCCAAGACCCTCAGCGAGCCAGAGCAAAAACTCTACGATTTGGTTGTGCGTCGATTCTTGGCGGTGTTTTTCCCTGCCGCAGAATTCCGTGTCACGACCCGCATTACCGAATGTTCGGGGCACCACTTTAAAACCGAAGGGCGCGTTTTGGTTCACCCAGGCTGGTTGGCGGTCTATGGCCGCAGCAATCAAGCAGACGACGAACTGGTTGCCGTACAAGAAAATGAAACGGTACAGAGCGACACCATCGATGCAGTTGCTTTAAAAACAAAACCGCCGGCCCGCTATAGCGAAGCAACACTGCTCTCGGCGATGGAAAGCGCCGGCAAGTGGGTTGATGACGACGATATGCGTGAGGCAATGGCTGAAAAGGGTCTTGGCACTCCCGCAACCCGCGCCGCCATCATCGAAGGACTTCTAGCAGAGAAGTACATAGTGCGTGAGGCGAGGGAGCTCATACCCACTGCCAAAGCATTCCAATTGATGACGCTATTGCGCGGCCTTGATGTGGAAGAGCTCACACGCCCAGACCTTACCGGCAATTGGGAAAACAAGCTCTCGCTGATTGAGCAAGGGAAAATGAAGCGCGATGCATTTATGCAAGAAATTGCGCAGATGACGCAGCGCATCGTGAAGCGCGCCAAAGAATACGACAGCGATACCATTCCGGGTGATTACGCCACCCTCGCCACACCCTGTCCACATTGCAAGGGGTCGGTTAAAGAAAACTACCGGCGCTTTGCGTGTGAAAAATGCGGCTTTACGATTAGCAAAACACCAGGTGGGCGAGCATTTGAATACGATGAAGTCGAAACACTATTACGTGACAAGACCATCGGTCCATTGCAAGGATTTCGCAGCAAAATCGGCCGTCCGTTTGCTGCCATCATTCAGCTGACTGAAATTCCGGAAGACGACAAAGACTATCCCAACGCCGGCTTCAAATTGGAGTTCGATTTCGGTAACACTGAAGATGATGATGCGGAGGCCATCGACTTTACTGGTCGCGCTGCCTTAGGTGTTTGTCCAAAATGTTCTGGCGCAGTCTATGAAGATGGCATGCGCTATGTTTGTGAGCGCAATACAGGACCCAGCAAAACCTGTGATTTCAAAACGGGTAAGGTTGTATTGCAACAAGAAATATCAACAGAGCAAGTCCAGAAGTTACTAACTACCGGCAAAACGGATTTGTTAACCAACTTTAAATCCAATCGAACTGGGCGTGGCTTTAAAGCTTATTTGGCTCTTGGCGAGGGCGGCAAAATTGGCTTTGAATTTGAAGCGAAGGCGCCTAAGGCAGGCGGTACGGCGCCTGCTAAAAAACGGTCAGGTGCGAGTGCCGCAGCCAAGGCAGAGGCAAAGCCCAAGCGCGTCAGCAAAGCAAAGTCGCCCGCCAAAACCTGATCTGCAATTAATTTTGCTGCCAACGCAGACCACAAAATACCGCGCGATCCAAGTGCAGTAGCCACAAAAATACCGGGTCGCTGCGGTAGTGCGCCAATGATGGGCAGTCGATCCCCGGCAACGCAACGAATGCCAACGAATTGTCCATCTGGCATTAGCTCTTCTTGGTCGCCTTCGGGGTAGTTAAGTAGGCCGGCTGCCTGCTCTTGATTAAAACGATCGCTTTCATAACGCGGATGATGGTCACTTTCTTTTTCATCAAAACTAGAGCCCACAATCCAGCGCATATCGCCATTTTCTAATCGACTCGCCGGTATGCAGTAACCGTCGCCACAGATAATTGCGCGAGGTAGGCGAGTAAGCCAGTCGCTCTTGGAGTCAACCTTAAAAAAGCTCAATTGACCACGCACTGGCTTCAGCGGTAATTTGATTTGGATGCCACTCAGTAATTTTTTGGAAGACAGGCCAGCAGCAATAATGACATTGTCTGCGCGTATGGTGATTTTTTTTGCTGTGTCGGCTAGCAACCAGTGATTGCCTTCGCGCGTCAATGTATCTATCTGCACCTTGTTCATCTGCGTTAACTGCGCGCAGGGTTGCAATAACTGTTGTGTTGTTTTTTCTAGGCTTAGCATTCCGGCATTGGGAAACCAAACGCCTGCCCGCGCCACCCCTGCCAACTCACTTGCTTGTTCTGCAGTGACAGGAAGTGCTATTTCGGGCCTTAGGCCAAGTTCATTTAATTGCAAGGCGATGGCATCACGATCAAAATCAATACCATTTTTTATCGGCTGCAATGCGCCGCGGTGCACCCATTGATCGCGCCACCGCGCCACCGCGAGCTCAAATGCAATACGGGTTAGCTGGAGTAATTTTGCAGAACCCCTGGTGATATGGGGATGGGCAATGGCATAGGCATGACTTGAGCATCCTGTCGCGGGAGCGTCTTCAGACTCGACAACGCATACTGCATGGCCGCGAGAAATGATTTCGTGCGCAATGCTTGCGCCTGCGATGCCGGCCCCAATCACCACGATGCCATGGTGCTGGGGGGCGATCATTGGATGAGCAGGAATTAGCTTCCTAAGCGTTGCTCAATTTTGCTACGCGTTGCCAAGAGCTCGGCTGGCAAGCGGTGTTTTAACTGCTCGAATAACTCTGAATGCAATTGCACTTCAGCCTGCCAGTCTGACTTGCTGACGGATATCACGTCATTGAATTGCTCGGCTGAAAAATCAAGGCCATCCCAATGCAGGTCTTTGTACTCAGGGCAAATACCAAAAATGGTTTCTTTGCCTTTTGCTTTACCGTCTACGCGCTCAAGGATCCAAGCCAATACGCGCATGTTTTCCCCAAAACCGGGCCACACAAATTGGCCAGCTTCGTCTTTACGGAACCAGTTGACGCAATAAATCTTAGGTAGCTCTGCGCCCGACGCCATTAGTTTTTTGCCAAGGCTGAGCCAATGCTGAAAATAATCGCTCATGTTGTAACCCGCAAATGCAAGCATCGCAAAGGGGTCGCGGCGCACAACGCCGACTTGGCCGGTGATGGCAGCGGTGGTTTCCGAACCCATTGTGGCGGCCATATAAACACCCTCTTCCCAATCTCGGGCTTCACTCACCAGCGGTACAGTGGTAGAGCGGCGACCACCAAACAAGAAGGCATCAATGGGCACGCCATCCGGATCATTCCAGTTGGGATCAACCGCTGGATTATTGGTTGCTGCCATGGTGAAACGCGAATTGGGGTGGGCCGCTTTTCTGCCGGCCGCTCCGTCCGCCGGAGTCCAGTCTTTTCCTTGCCAGTCAATTAAATGCGCTGGTGGCGTTTCGGTCAAACCTTCCCACCACACATCACCATCATCGGTCAGTGCCACGTTGGTAAAGATAACATCTTGGTTGAGCGAATCAATGCAATTGGGATTTGTTTTGCGATTGGTGCCTGGCGCAACACCAAAGTAACCGGACTCTGGATTAATCGCATGAAAACGGGTCTTGCCGGTAGCGGCATCTTTCCGCGGCTTAATCCAGGCGATGTCGTCACCGATGGTGGTCACTTTCCAGCCCTCAAATCCTTTCGGTGGAATCATCATGGAGAAGTTGGTTTTGCCACAGGCCGAGGGGAATGCGGCGGCGATGTGGTATTTCCTTCCTTCTGGCGAGGTAACGCCGAGAATGAGCATGTGCTCTGCAAACCAGCCCTGATCTCGTCCCATGGTCGAAGCAATGCGCAAGGCAAAGCATTTTTTACCTAGCAAGGCATTGCCGCCATAACCCGAACCGAAGGACCAAATTTCGCGAGTCTCAGGGTAATGAACAATGTATTTAGTTGGGTTATTGGGCCAGACAACATCTTTTTCGCCAGCCTCTAATGGCTTACCTACGGTATGAATGCAAGGCACAAACTCCCCGTTGCTGCCGAGCTGATCAATAACGGCACGGCCCATACGGGTCATGATGCGCATATTGATCGCCACATAGGGGCTGTCCGATAGCTCTACGCCAATGTGTGCAATCGGTGAACCAATGGGGCCCATAGAAAAAGGAACCACGTACATGGTTCTGCCGCGCATGCAGCCCGCAAACAAGGGCTTCAGTGTTGCGCGCATTTCGTCGGGGGCTACCCAGTTATTGGTAGGGCCGGCGTCATCTTTGTTATGTGAACAAATAAAGGTGCGGTCTTCTACGCGGGCGACGTCTTGAGGATCCGATATTGCTAGAAATGAATTTTTACGCTTCGCAGGATTTAAGCGTTTGAAAGAACCAGCAACCACCATGAGATCGCAGAGTCGATCGTATTCGGCCTGCGAACCATCGCACCAATGAATATTGTCCGGCTTGGTTAGCGCAGCAACTTCGGCAACCCACTCTATGAGTTTTTGGTTCTTCACATACTCTGGTGCAGCAACTGAAATGGCATCGTGCGTTAATGGTTGGTTCATGTAAAGCCCTCGCATTTTTAATATTTTGGATGAGATGATTTTAGCATTTTCCTGCAGGGGCTTTTCATTGCCTGAGAAGCTACAAGCCCTTGTTTTTACTAGCGGAAGAAGAGATCCCCGGAAAAAATAATGGACAATACCGCTGTTATTTTCCGATGCAAAATTGGCTAAATATTTTTCCGAGCAAATCGTCTGGCATTAGGCGGCCGGTAATTTGGCCAAGCTGTTCTTGTGCCAAACGGAGCTCTTCCGCAAACAGCTCCAATGCACGATTTCCTTGAAGCGCATAAAGGCTGGCCTTGTGTAATGCTGCCTCAGCATGCCTCAAACAATCGATGTGGCGTTGGCGGGAAATGAGTACATCCTCTTGCCCAGCCTGCCAACCAACGCGGGTCAAAATGGCATTCTTTAACTCAGGAATACCGGCGCCCGTTTTGGCAGAGATAAAAAGCGTCTCTGGTTCTGTGGCGCCGTTAACTGCGCCCAGTAAGTCGGCCTTATTAACCAATCGCAAAGACGTACAGCCTACAGGCAGTGCTGCCACTACCTCGGCATAAAGCGTCTCGTCGGCCATTTGCGCATCCGGAGCCTCTATGTAAATAAGCAAATCAGCTGTACGTATCGACGCCCAAGTACGCTCAATTCCAATTGCCTCAACCTCATCACTCGTCTGCCGCAGACCAGCCGTATCAATAATGTGTATTGGAACGCCATCGAGAGTGATGCTTTGCTTTACCCTGTCCCGCGTTGTTCCGGCTACGGCAGTCACAATCGCAACCTCTTCGCCCGCCAAGCAATTTAATAAAGAGCTTTTACCCACATTGGGGGCGCCCACCAAGACCAGCTGTACGCCATCACGCAATATCTGTCCCTGCTTGGCAGCACCAAGCAAGCGCTGAAGCTGTTCCTGAATTTCGGTTAGCTGTTGGCGCGCTTGGGCGTTTTCTAAAAATTCAATTTCCTCTTCGGGGAAGTCGAGGGTCGACTCGACCAAAATACGCAATTGCGTTAGAGCCTGAACCAAACGATGAATGTCATCGGAGAACGCGCCCTGCAGCGAGCGCGCCGCGCCCATGACGGCAGCGTGCGATTGCGCATCAATTAGATCGGCAATGGCTTCTGCTTGGGCTAAGTCAATTTTTTCATTTAAAAAAGCGCGCAGTGAGAACTCGCCCGGCTCGGCTATTGCTAAACCAGCCTGTTGGCCTAATTGCAGGCAGCGCTGCACAACCAAATCGAGGAGTTGTGGTCCGCCGTGGCACTGCAGCTCCAAAACGTCCTCGCCCGTAAACGAGTGGGGCGCCGAAAAATAAATTGCAAGACACGAATCAATAATGCGGCCGTCGTGGTTGCGTAAATCAACCAGGGTAGCTTTGCGGGGCTGCAGTCGTGTATTGGTAATGGCGAAGGCAAGCTCTTGCAAACCTTCGCCACTGATTCGAATAATGCCTACGCCAGCTTTGCCAGGCGCGGTAGCAATAGCAACAATGGGGATTTTTCTGGATGCAGGCCCCATTGCTAACATAGTGATACTGAATGCAGTATTACATTGCTCGTTTAATAATCATCTTGTTGATCTGCCACTGCTGCGCAATCGACAATATGTTGTTCACTACCCAGTACAACACCAATCCGGCGGGGAAGAAAAAGAACATGATGGAAAAAATGATGGGCATGTAGAGCATCACTTTTGCCTGAATTGGGTCTGGTGGAGTTGGGTTCAGTTTGGTTTGAACCCACATCGATACCGCCATGATTACCGGCAAAATGTAATAAGGATCTGGCACGGCCAAATCATGAATCCAGAGAATCCAAGGTGCATTGCGGATTTCCACTGAGGACAACAATACCCAATACAAAGAAATAAATACAGGTATCTGAATCAGCATGGGCAAGCAGCCACCCAGCGGATTGATCTTTTCCTTCTTGTAAAGGGCCATCATTTCTTGATTCATTTTTTGCGGATTGCCTTTATTGGCCTCGCGCATTGCCATTACTTTTGGCTGCACTTCTTTCATGCGCGCCATTGACTTGTAACTTGCGGCAGACAGGGGATAGAACAAGAGCTTAATTAGGAAGGTCAATATGACGATGGACCAGCCCCAGTTGTTTACGTATTCATAAATACGCTCTAAGGTCCAAAAAATGGGCTTTGCCAGGATGGTTAAATACCCGTAGTCTTTGAGCAGCTCTAGTCCAGGTGCAATTGCTTCCAGGGTGCTTTCTTGTTGTGGGCCAATAAACAAGCGTGCTGTCTCGACGGTTGTTTTGCCAGGAGCAATATCGTCGATCGGGGTTTGTATGCCAACACGATAAACGTTGGTGTCGATTTTTCCAGCATAGATGTCGCGATTTAATTTATCGCTGGGAATCCATGCGCTCGCATAGTAATGCTGCACCATCGCCACCCATGCAGGGTCACCAGCAGGAACTTGCTTTGGTATGGCGATTTTGTTTTTCTCAATATCGGTAAATTCGAGCTTATTAAACTTTTCTTTATTGGTGTAAACCGCTGGGCCTGTAAATGTGCTGTAGAACTGACTCTCTTCCAGCTTGCTGCCGTCGCGCACTAATTCGGTATATAAAACCAACGGGCCTACTGCCGCATTATTTTTAGTGACACGGTGCATCACATCAATGACGTAGCTCCCGGTATTCAAGATGAAGGTTTTTTCAAGGGTGACGCCATTGCGCTCACTCGCAACAACCAGAAAAGGTCGGCCGGACCCATCTTTACCGCTCGCCTGCAATTTGAATTCACTCGTATGGTTCGGTAGTTCTGCGTTGCCTGCAGCAATCAAACCAGAACGTGCAAAATACTGATGGCCAGGCGTTACCTGCATTAGTTTGATGGGTTTCTTGTCGGCCTCTAACTCTTTTAATAAGGTTGCGCCCACGACGTTAGCGCCGTCTGCGCTGACCTCAACTACGAGAACATCGTTTTGTAAAGTGAAGCGCTCTTTGCTTGCCAGCTGTGCCATGCTCGCTGGAATTGCTTTGGGCGCAAGCACTGGTGCAGTGTTTGTGTTGGTGGCCGTCGATACGGGGACGTCACTTTTCTTTTCATCTCCACTCACTGGCGCAACTTCTTGCTTGCTCATGCTTTGTGGTCCGAACAGCGGGGTTTTGCCTTCGTACGCTAACCAGTTGTTGTAAAGGAGCAGTCCTGCAATTGAGAAAACAGCCCAGAGGATGGTTCTTTTCGTATCCATGTATTTATTCTTTTATCTTGCGTGGGTTAATTGCTGGGTCATAGCCACCATGACTCCAAGGGTTGCATCGCAATAGCCGCCAGACGATTAGTCCGGCACTTTTGGCGCTGCCGTGGGCTTTAAAACAATCGCATGCGTATTGAGAACAGCTCGGCTCGAACTTGCATTGAGAGCCAAAAAATGGGCTCAATGCGATTTGGTAAATTCGGATCACTGCTATTGCTGCGCGGTTAATGATCTGCACTTAAATTAGCTCCGCTAATTGCGCTTTAAGTGCGCCAAATTCCATGGAGCGTAAGCGACCCCGTGTTGCTTGACCAATCGGCTTTTTAAGTCGAATGACAATATCGTGAGCCTCTAATATTGCACTGTGCGGTTGGCGTGTGCTTTCGCGTATGAATCGCTTAAGCTTGTTTCGATCTACCGCCCTTTTAGCCAACTTCTTGGCAACAGCAATGCCTAGGGCGCCATCCATGCCTTGACTGCGAGACCCTAAATACAAACCCCAGTGTTTTGATGTTTTGGGATTTGTTTTAAGTAATTCGGATATGCGTGCGCTATTCAAGCGAGTGCGCTTACACTGCCAGGCGTTTACGGCCCTTGGCACGACGTGCGTTTAAAACGGTACGGCCGCCACGCGTTTTCATGCGCACACGGAATCCATGGGTGCGTTTACGGCGGGTTACGGATGGTTGATATGTTCTTTTCATGATTGACCTCGGGAAAGCCAAGTATTTTCCTTTGTGGCGCCCAAAAGGTCAACCTAAGTTGTGCTCTTATTGGGTTTTTCCCTTATTTTATTTGGTGTTTATTTCATTATTGATTGATTTTTAAGGTTTTTTATTGTTTGGTCACAAGTTATCCACAGGTTTTCCACCCACTTAAGGCTTG